>JAJEDD010000033.1 GCA_022821685.1 Acidimicrobiia bacterium | reverse complement strand
CGCACGCCGCAGTCGTCCACCGCCACCATTCTCCGAACCTTCCAGACTCCGGTGTCGGCATCGATATCCACCACCACGATGTAGGTCCCGAACGGATAGGTCATGTTGGGCGGGTTGTAGTAGTGCACGCCCTCCAAACCGGCTTCCTCGTCTTCGGGATGGTTGGTATAGGCCGCGAAGGCGATGTCCTGGATGGTCACGCTCGAATCCGGCGATCCCTTCACCGAGAACTTCCCGGGCTCCCACTCCAAGTCTTCGGGAGAGGCCTCCAGCAGGTGAGCGGCGATCTTCCGAGCCTTGTCGCGGAGCTTGCGGGCCACCATGGCGGTGGCGCCGCCGCCCACCGGAGTGGAACGGGAGGCGTAAGTGCCCAGGCCGTAGGGGGTGTTGTCGGTATCTCCGTGCATCACCGCGATGTCGGTGGCGGGGATTCCCAGTTCCTCGGCGACGATTTGCGCGAAGGTGGTTTCATGCCCCTGTCCCTGGGTCTTGACCCCCAGTTTCAGGATGGCCTTGCCGGTGGGATGCACCCGCAGCTCGGCCGAGTCGAACATCTTCAGGCCGGCGATGTCGTAGGTGTGGGCCGGACCCGCGCCTACCGCCTCGGTGAAGTGGGCTATGCCGATCCCGACCAGACGCCCCTCCTCGCGGGCCGCGGCCTGCTCGGCCCGGAGCTCCTCGTACCCGGCGGCGTCCAGCGCCTGTCGCAGCGCGGTCGGGTAGTCGCCGGAGTCGTAGACGAACCCGGTGGCCGTCTCGTAGGGGAACTGCTCGGGCTGGATGAAGTTGCGCAGCCGCAGCTCGGCCGGGTCGATGCCCAGCTCGTCGGCCGCGGTCTGCATCAGCCGCTCGATCAGGTACGACGCCTCGGTGATCCGGAACGAGCAGCGGTAGGCCACCCCTCCGGGCGCCTTGTTGGTGAAGGCGCCCCGGCATTTGATGTGCGCATGGGGGAAGTCGTAGCTGCCGGTGCACACGTGGAACAGCCCCGCCCGGTAGCGGGTGGGCTGGGCATCGGAGTAGAAGGCGCCCTGGTCCGACAGCATGTCCACCCGCATGGCCTGGATGCGGCCCTCGTTGGTGAGAGCCAGCTCGCCGGTCATGTAGTAGTCCCGCCCGAACCCGGTCGAGATCAGGTTCCCGGTGCGGGTCTCCACCCACTTGACGGGCTGGCCGATCAGCAGGCTGGCCGCCGTGGCCACCACGTAGCCCGGATAGATGGGCACCTTGTTGCCGAAGCCGCCGCCGATGTCGGGGCTGACGATGCGGATGTTCTGCTCGGGCAGTCCAGCCACCAGGGCAAAAAGCGTCCGGTGGGCGTGGGGTGCCTGCGACGTCATGTAGATGGTCGCCTGGCCGGTCACCGAGTTGACATCGGCCACGATCCCGCAGGTCTCCAGCGGCGCGGGGTGCGAGCGCGGGTAGTGGGTGGTGAGCGACACCACCCGGTCCGCGGCCGCGAAGGCGGCGTCGGTGGCGGCCTCGTCGCCGGTCTCCCAGGTGTAGGCCAGATTGTCGGTCTGGTCCTCTTTCTCGTCGCGGATCAACTCCGCGCCCTCCGCGAGGGACTGCTGGGGCGTGGTGATGGCGTCGAGCATCTCGTAGTCCACGTCGACCAACTCGGCCCCGTCGGCGGCCGCGTACGGGTCGGTGGCGATGACCGCGGCCACCTCCTGGCCCTGGTAGCGGACCTTGTCGGTGGCCAGCACAGCCTGGGTGTCGCCCGACAGGGTGGGCATCCAGGCCAGCCCGTGGGCGTCCATCAGCTCGCCGGTCACCACCGCCAGCACGCCCTCCACCGCGGTGGCGGCGGTGGTGTCGATGCCGTTGATGCGGGCGTGGGCCACGGGCGAGCGCACCAGGGCCATGTGCAGCATGCCGGGCAGGGCGATGTCGTCGAGGAAGTTGCCCTGGCCCTCGATCAGGCGGGCATCCTCCACCCGCTTGACGCTGTGACCGATGCCGCCGATCTCGGGAGGCGTGGTGGTTGTGTCGGTCATGGCTCGATGCCTCCTAACCGTCAGAGCCGTTGCCGTTGCTGGCGGCGGCGGCCTGGATGGCCTTGACGATGTTCATGTAGCCGGTGCAGCGGCACAGGTTCCCCGAGATGGCCCAGCGGACCTCGTCGTCGGTCGGTGCCGGGTTGTCTTCGATGAGGGCCGCGCCCACCAGCATCATGGCCGGAGTGCAGAAGCCGCACTGCAGGCCGTGCTCGTCGCTGAAGGCCTGCTGGACGGGGTGCAGCCCGTCGGCGGTCTTGAGACCCTCGACGGTGGTGACCGCCCGGCCGTCGGCCTGCACCGCCAGCATGGTGCACGACTTCACGGGAGTGCCGTCCACCAGCACGGTGCAGACCCCGCAGCTGGTGGTGTCGCAGCCGATGTGGGTGCCGGTCAGCCCGGCGCCGGTGCGGATGTGGTCGACCAGCAGCCGTCGAGGCTCGACGTCGGCGGTGTGGTCGGATCCGTTGATGTTGATCGTGATCTCCATTGGTGTCCCTCTCAGCGGCGGGTTGCGTGTGGCGTGATCGGCACGGTCGGGCTCCTCAGCTCTGGGCCTGCTCGGCTGCGGCGGCGAGGGCCCGGCGGGTGAACGCAGCCACCACTTGGCGCTTCCAGCGGGCCGAGCCCCGCACGTCGTCGCGGGGGTCGGCGGCTGCGGCTGCGGCCGCGCCGGCCTCGGCGAACAGCTCGTCGCTGGGTGCGTTGCCCACCAGCAGCGCCTCGGCGCCGGGAGCCTTGCGGTTGATGGGCGCAACCGACGTCATGGCCACGCCGGCTGCGCCGATGGTGCCGTCGGCGGCCAGTTCGAGGTGGGCGGCCACCCCGACGGTGGCATAGTCGCCCACCTTGCGCTCCAGCTTCTGGTAGGAGCCGCCGGAGCGGCCTGAAGCGACCGGGATGCGCAGGCCGGTCACCATCTCGTCATCGGCTAGGGAGTTGGTGAAGAAGTCCTCCACGAAGTCTCCGATGGCGATGGTCCGCGAGCCCGATGGCCCCACCGCCACCACTTCGGCGCCGGTGGCCAGCAGCACCGTGTTCCAGTCGCCCTCGGGATCGCAGTGGGCGACGGACCCGCACATGGTGCCGAGGTTGCGCACCAGCGGATCGGCGATCCATGGAGCGGCCGAGGCGACCGCGCCGGACACCTCGTCGGAGGCGGCGATGTCGGCGTGGCGAACCAGGGCGCCGACATGCAGGTGGCCGTTGCGGCGCTCGATGGCGTCGAGGCCGGCGATCCGGTTGATGTCGATCAACTTGCCGGGGGTGGCGAACCGGAGCTTCATCATCGGCAGCAGGCTCTGGCCCCCGGCCAGGAACCGGGCCTCGTCACCCCCCTCCGCCTTGGCCGAGACCGCCTCCTCCACCGAGGAGGCAACCATGTAATCGAACTGGGCAGGCAGCATCCTGCACCCCCAATCGTCGGGGCCCACGCGGACCGCGGGACCATACACCACCCCAACAGTCTCTGCCGTTGAAACATCGCATTTGCGCGATCATCGTTCTTCTGCGATTATTCTGCCGGATGTGGACGTCGAGGCACACGATGAAGTTGTCCAATGGCTAACGGGGCTCGACAATGCCGATTGGGAGCGTGTGGTCGTGGTGATCGACCGGCTCGCAAGCCTCGGACAGCGCTCCCGGATGCCGCTGTCGCGGAGCCTCGGCGACGGACTGTTCGAGCTTCGGTTCTCGCTAGGTCAGACCGCTCGGCGAATCACCTATCGGTTCACGTCCGATGGTCGCATTGTGTTGCTGACGACATTCCACAAGCAGCGGCGCAACGAATGGGCCGAGATTGCTAGAGCCCGCAGAGTCGCGCACGACTGCGCCAAGAGTGATCCCTGAGAGGAGGCGATGATGGCGAACAGGTCGCGTTGGGAGGACATCAAGCAGACACGGGGCGAGCCATCGGAGGAGGCGCGGGCCGGTGTCGAGCAGGATCTCGCCCTCGGGCAGCTCATCTACGACTTGCGCATCGATGTCGGTTTGAGCCAGCGAGAACTGGCAGAGCGGATGGGCACGACCCAGTCGGTGATCTCCCGGCTGGAGGAGGGCGGCGGTGCCCGCAACCGCATCGACACGCTCGCCCGGGTCGCGACCGCGCTGGGCCGACACCTGGTGCTGTCGTTCCCAAGCGAGGTGCCCGACCGCCTAGAAGACGCCATCCAGGTCGCCTAGAGGCCAAGCGGTAGCCCCGACCCTCCTGCGGCTCGCGCAGGGCCGGCATCTCTCTATCCTTCGGCGGTGCGATGGCTGCTGACCGCGGTGCTGGCAGCGACGGCGATCCTTGCTGTCGCCTGCCGAGGTGGAACCGACGACACCGACTCCCCCACCGACCCGGTGGCTGATCCGGAAGAGCCCGGCGACACTGCCTCGGTCGATCCCAGTGACGCCTATTTTGCGCTCGACCGGGTGATGGACATCAGCATCGACATCCCGGTGGCCGACTGGGACACGCTTCGCCACCAGACCCGCACCCTCGAGGACGTGTTCGCCGAGATCGAGGAGTTCGGACTCTCCCGGCCCTTCGCCAGCATCTACACCTGGTTCCCGGCCACCGTCACCGTCGACGGCGAGACCCACACCGAGGTCGGCGTGCGCAAGAAGGGGTTCGTCGGCTCCCAGAGCGACACCAAGCCCTCCCTCAAGCTCCGCTTCGACAAGTACGTGGACGACCAGCTCCTCGGCGGGGTCATGAAGCGGATGACGCTCAACAACAGCGTGCAGGACCCGTCCATGGTCAACACCTGCCTGTCGTACAGGGTCTTCGCCGCGGCCGGCAGTCCAGCCTCGCGCTGCAACTTCGCCACCGTCACGGTGAACGGCGCGGCGCTGGGGCTGTACGTGCACGTCGAGGAGATCAAGAAGCCGTTCCTGGCCCGCCACTTCGACGACAACGACGGCAACGTGTACGAGGGCAACGTCAGCGACTTCACGCCGATCTACCGCGGCACCATCGAGAAGAAGACCAACGAGGACGAAGACGACTGGTCCGACATCGACGCGGTAGTGGTCGCCCTGCTGGACCCCTCCGACGCCGGCTTGGAGGCGCTGGACGAGATCGTGGACCTCGACCGGTTCCTGTCGTTCTGGGCCACCGAGGTGCTGATCGGGCACTGGGACGGCTACGCCGGCGACCGCAACAACTACTGGTTCTACCGCGAGCCCGAAGGCCGGTTCGTGTTCATCCCGTGGGGCCCCGACGACACCTTCCATCTGCGCGACGACCCCAACCCCTTCGACGAGATCGCCGAGCCTCCCCCGTCGGTGCTGGCCCTGGCCGCCATCGCGAACCGCCTGTACAACCATCCCGACTGGCGAACCGCCTACGCCGACCGGCTCAAGCACATCCTCGACACCGCCTGGGACGAAGATGAGCTGCTGGCCGCGGTGGACGAGATGGCCGCCATCGTGGCGCAGCACGCCCTGGCCGACGACCGCAAGGCCGCAGCATCCGACACCGAGCGGGTGCGCAAGTTCATCCTGAAGCGCAGGGGCGAGATACTCGCCGACCTCACTCCCGAGCCGCCCGAGTGGCCCGAACCCGCGGCTGCGCTGCCGGCCTCGGCCGGGTCGGGCAGCCTCGAGGTCGCCTTCGAGACGGCCTGGGGCACCAACGCCAGCGCCAACCCGCTGCAGGAGGGGATGGTCGACACGCTGATGCTGAACGGGTCGACCGTGCCAGCCGCCGTCGTGTCGGTCCTCGCGGGCCGCGCCGACGCGGAGGAACTGGCCCTGCTGCCCCAGATCGACGACGGCGCGTCCATCGCGGTGCTGACGCTCGACGACGAGGGCGCCCTCAACGGCATGACGCTGGTGCTGGACATGGCCCTGCTGCACGCCGGTGCCGAGTTGTCGATCGGCGCCGACCTCATCGCGGGCGGCGTGTGGTCGATCCCGCCGGGCGAGGAGGCACCCGACAGCTTCTCGCCGTTCACCCAGGGCACCTTGAAGCTGTCGAGCGCAGGCGCCACTGGTGGCGCCGCCATAACCGGCACCTTCACCGGCACGTTCGGCTAACCGCCGAGCCCGGCGGGCCGCGGGTCACGACTGGGCGCCGAACTCACGCTGCAAGACCGCGGGTCAAGCGCGGCGCGGCCCAAGCAGGCCGCTCCGCAGGGCCGCGGGTCAGGACTGGGCGCCGAACCAGGCGTCGTGCAGCTGCTGGTAGACGCCGCTCTCGATCAGGTCGAGCAGGGCGAGGTCGATGCTCTCCTGCAGCTCGGCGTCGTTCTCGCTCAGCATCAGCCCGTACTGGACCCGCTGGAAGTCCGACCCCACCGTGGCCACCTCGCCCGCGCCCTCCCGGGCCACATGGGATTGCAGCACGGGAGCGTCGAACACGACCGCATCCACGTCGCCGTCCAACAGCAGCGGATAGGCGTCCTCCACATCGTCCACCAGCACCGGGCCCACCCCGATGGACGGCAGGTAGGTCTCGCCCGACGAGTGGGTCACCGTCGCCACCCGGCGGCCGCCCAAGTCCGACGGACCCGAGATCTCCGAGCGGAGCTCGGTGACGGCCAGCGATGAGGAGATCGCCGCGGTGAAGCTGGCGAACACCAGCGTCCCGAGTGCGATCCACACCAGCGCGATCACCCGGCCCTTGGTGCCGCGGGCCACCTTGTCGCCGTAGCCGACGGTGCTCATGGTGACCACCGACCAGTAGAACGAGTCCCAGATGCCGCGGCGGTAGGGGGTGGCGAAGTCGGGGTTGTGGCGGCGCTCCAGCCACCAGATCAGGTGGGCGGAGACCAGCACCGCCACTCCGAACACGACCAGCAGCCACGGCAGGTCTGACGCGGCCACCGCTCCCATGAACGTGACGATCCGTTGTGCGATGCCCCGCGACGAGTCGTTGCGCACCAGGATGGCCAGGCCCGAGTCGAGCACCGGCAGCGAGAAGTCGACGATGGCCTCCCGCGACTCGGTGATGGCCACCCCGCCGAGGCCAACCTGGGCCACACCCCGGTCGATGTCGTCGACCTGCTTGGCCACGGTGTCGACCGCGTAGATCTCCGCGGCGGCGCCGAGCCGGGCCGCCACCAGCCGCACCAACTCCACCTCGAAGCCGCTGTAGGCGCCGTTCTCGTAGATCACGAAGGGGGGCAGGGCCCGAGCCGCCACCCGCAGCCGCCCCGCAGCCGCAGTCTCGTCGGCCGCAGCGGTGCCGAGGCCGACCGCGTCGGGGTCCGCGGCAGTGATCCACCGGTCGACCAGCCCGGCGTTGGCCGCCAACCACTCCGAGGCGTGGCGGCTGATGTCGGCCGGGTCGCCGCCGGTGGTGACCATCAGCGCGTTCTGCGCCGATATGTCGCGCTGGGGGATCACCACCTGCTCCAGCAGGGTCCGCACCGAGGGGTTGGCGGCCAGGAAGTCGGAGTTGGCCACCGCCCGGATGTCGTTGGGGGGCCACCCGGTCTGGCACGGGTCGTTGGCACAGCCGGTGATCCCCGCGATGGCGGTCTTATCGAGCGCCGCGGCCTGATCGGCGGGCAGCGACGGGAACGGCGTCTCCAGCCACACCACGTCGCGTCCGGGCACCAGCTCGCCCACCGTCCAATTGGGAGTCCAGCTGAAATAGATCACGGGCTGTCCGGCCCGAAAGCGGTCGATCACCTCGGTGATCAACGGCGAGTAGTCGCCCTGCACATGCTCCACCGTGGCGGTCAGGCCGTAGGCCTCCAGATGGTGGTCGATGGTCGCCGCGCACGACCATCCGACGTTGCAGCCCACCAGATCGGCCCGGCCGTCGCCGTCGTGATCGAAGAGGCCGGCCACCGCCGGGTCGGCCAAGTCGCCCAGGTTGAATACTCCGTGCTCGGCGGCGCTGGCGGCATCGACGAAATAGCCC
>JAJEDD010000026.1 GCA_022821685.1 Acidimicrobiia bacterium | reverse complement strand
GCCACGCACTCGGTGACGGTGCCGGCGGGCGTGTCCAGCCACACCTTCAGCCTGCCGGTGCTGCTGGACGACGAGATCGAGGGCTACGAGACCTTCGTCATGGGCTTCCGGAGTGTGCCGTCCGGGTTCTCCATTGGCTCCCAGAATGACGCCATGAACCGGGGCTCGTACGCCCAGGTGCAGATCATGGACGTCAACCTGGTGCCGGAGAACTGGACCCTCAAGCCCGCCGCCGTGAACGCGGGGGACCAGTTCCGGCTGCTGTTCAAGACGGAGAACGAGCGCAACGCCACCTCCGCCAACATCGGCGACTACGACACCTTCGTGCGCAACCGCATCGGCAGCAGCACGCACGGCCACGCGGCCATCCGCCAGTACGCGCCGGCCTTCCGGGTGGTGGGCAGCACCAGCACCGTGGCCGCCGCCTGGCACACGGCCACCGGCATCGTGGAGAGCGGCCAGCCCGGCCACACGCCCTTCTCGCATCAGATCAACTGGCTGAACGGCCCCAAGATCGCCGACGACTACAACGACTTCTGGGACGGCACCTGGGACGCCAACGGCGGGAGCAACCAGCGCAACGCCAACGGCGCCGCCCCCACCAACACCCGGGGCCCCAACACCGGCACCCAGACGGGCACGACCCACGCCACGGCGGGGGTGCCGAAACCCAACCGGTACCTGGGCCACAGTTCCATGGTGCGCTGGGGCGGCGGCATGGCGAACCGCAACCCCATCGACCAGGGCGACCAAGCAGCGAGCAACAACAGCGTGTACCTGGGCCTCTCGGGCATCTTCATGCCGCTGAACGTGAGCGCCGCCAATCCGCTGGTCACCATCGAAGCCAGGCAGGCACAGGTCGAAGAGGGCACGGGCATCACCTACAAGCTGCGGGCGTTCCCAGCGCCGTCGTCGCCCACGACGGTCAACATCAAGGTGACGGAGACCACCGACGGCGGGCAGAGCTTCGTCAAGAACGCCGAGCCCAATAGGTGCACCTTCGGCTCCACCACTAAGGAAATCCCCACCACCGGCGTGCTGGAATTCACCGTCTGCACGGACAACGACGGCCTCGGCGAGCCCGACGGCGAGGTGACGGTCAGCATTGGCAGCGGCACGGGCTACCGGACCCTGGCCGCCTACGACACGGTCATGACGACCGTCATCAGTGATGACGATGCCAACACCCTCTCCGTCAGCGCGGCGCTGGGGGACGGGACCAACGGTCCGGCCCAGACCGGCGCCAACGTGGACTTCACCTTCTCGGTGGCCCTGCCGCGGGAGACGAGCGAACTGCGCGGCATCGGGACGCAGCTGGCGTGGTCGGGCGACGTGCTCAGCCCGCGCTCGGACCACCGCCCGACGACCTGGGACCGGTACAAGATCAATCCCCTGTGGAAGCCGGACGGGAGCGCCCGGGTGAATCACCGCGGCGCCTACGTGCGCCCGTGGATGGAGAATTCCATCCTGATCGGCCAGCAGAACTTCAGCCTGCGCGTCCACGTCAAGAACCGCGCGGAGGCCGGCGGCAACGTCGGCAACGGCTGGATCGCCATGCGGGTGATGAAGGGAGCCGGATACGTGGTGAGTCCCGACGACTGGGCCTGCATGCCGGTGGGCGGCGGAACCTGTCCGTCCGCCTGGCCGGGCGTGCCCACCGCCAGCGTAACTGCCCTGGACAAACAGGGATCGGATAGTTTTGGCACGGTCATGTCCGGGGAGGACGCCCGCTTCAGGGTCTTTGTCACCCCCCCGCCGCCGGCCGGCCAGACGCGGCGCGTGTACCTCAAGACCTGGGAAGTCTTCGTCAACGCCATCGACCCCACGCCCCTCCGGTCAGACGACCACTGCAGTTTCACGCTAGGTACTGATGGTGCGACTTACGCAGATTTCGACCCCTTCAAACACTGCGACCCCCCGCCTCGTAATGGCGAAAGGCAAGTGCAGTTCGAGGCGTATACCCACGTGGACGTGGACTCCGGCGGGTCTGCCGTCTTCACGCTGCCCACCAAGATCTGGCGCAGCACTGAAAACATGACCGGCCGCGAGTACTGGGCGGAGGTACAGCAGGACGTGGCCTACACCGTCGCCGACGCCCTCCGGCAGGCTGAGGTGACGACTACCATCTTCGACCCGGCGGCAGCGGCGTGCTGGTACGGCCACTCCCACCATGCGGCGCGAATGATCACCGTCGACGGGATGCGGGTGTACGCTCCGGCGGGCATGGGCATCAGCGACTGCCTGACCAAGGACGAGCTGGAGCAACAGAGTAACGGTTTCAAGGTCTGGACCAGCTGCCGGGTGGATTATGGCCACCGCCATCACCCGTACTCGGACAGCCGGGGCGGCACCCACTCGCATCACAACCACAGCCCTTACCTCCTGCGGGGTAACGGCAATTGCACTGACCCGCAGCCGCAAACGCTGGGACAGAATCCGCAGGACCAGCAGCAAGACGACCCCTTCCCCGACCCGGGGGCGCTGGGCTTCTCGGAGGTGACCGCCGGCAGCATGACGCTGTCGTGGTCCCAGCGCGACGTTGACCACTCCCTGGTGTGCTGGGGCGGGAACGTCGAGAACAGCGACGTGCAGTCCGCCCAGGTGGACGCCGGCACGCTCACCCACACCATCACCGGCCTCAAAGCCGACACGGAGTACGCGGTGATCGTCTACTCCCAGGACTACGACGAGGTAACCCCCACCGGCTACCAGCGCACCGCCGCCGCAGCGGCAACGTGCGACACCGCCGACGCCGGTGTGGCGATCGCGAGAGCGCGGGCGGC
This sequence comes from Acidimicrobiia bacterium, assembly GCA_022821685.1. GTDB lineage: Bacteria > Actinomycetota > Acidimicrobiia > Acidimicrobiales > Aldehydirespiratoraceae > Aldehydirespirator. The sequence continues at coordinate 7,376 of JAJEDD010000026.1, read as the reverse complement.
GTTTGCGTGGCACACAAGCTACGGCTCGGACGCGCCGCTGTTCTGGCGCATCCTCAACACGCTCGACGCGGACCACATGCCCGCCAAACCGTCGGGGGTGACCGATGAGACGGTGACCGCCGCCTACGTGAAGACGTACAGCAGCGGCAGAGGCTGGGGCGGCTGGGCGCCGATCATAGAAGCGCTCGAGGACTGCGAAGCCTCGACGGGCACCGACACCACCGACACCACCGACACCACCGACACGACCGAGACAGTGGTACCGCCGCCTCCGACGCCGGAGGTGAGCATCAGCGCCGGTTCGGGCATCGTCGAGGGCGGCGCCGCCACCTTCACGGTTTCGGCCAGTCCGGCGCCGGCGTCGCCGCTGTCGGTGACCGTCACCGTGACCCAGAGCGGCGACTACGCGGCCGCCACCGGATCACAGACAGTCACTGTCGGCACGAGCGGCAGCACCGCGCTGAGCGTGGCCACCGTCAACGACAGCAGCGACGAGGCCGACGGCTCGGTGACCGCCACCGTCGACAGCGGCAGCGGCTACACCGTCTCGGCCACCGCCAACTCGGCATCGGTGACGGTCTCCGACGATGACGACCCGGCGCCGCCGCCGCCTCCACCCAAGCCGGTGAACTCGACGCCGACGCTCTCGATCATCGATGCGTCGGGCAGCGAAGGCGACACGATCACGTTTACTGTGACGTTGAGTCCGTCCAGCAGCCGATACGTGTGGGTCAACTACTACGCGCGTCCCGCGTACGGCGATGCGACGTCGGCGAACTATGCCGACTTTGGCAGCGTCTACGGGACGCTCACCTTCAATCCCGGCGAGACGTCGAAGACGATCACGGTGAGCCTGACCGAAGACACTCAGTCGGAGGGCGACGAAACGTTTGTCTTCTCCCTCTTCGGCGCGGTCCAGGCGAGGCTCAGCGACAGGGAGGCGGTCGGCACGATCATCGACAACGACTAGCCTCGCAAGCAGTCGCAGGTTCGAAGCCACGGGCAGCGTCAGCGGTGCCGACTGGTGCCGCGACGCCGCCCGGGCCGATGGCTGGCGAGTCCGTCGGCCCCTCACCAGAGGGCTCGTGGGGGCGGGCCTGACTTGACGGCCTCGCGGCGCTCGAACAACTCCTCGGCCGCAGCCTGCGCCTCGGCAGCGACGGCGGCCACGTCAACTGAGACCACCTCGCCGTGCTGCACAAGGCGGCGCCCCTGAACCCACACGTCGCTCACGTCGTGGGCGTGGGCGGTGAACACCAGGTGGGCAACGGCGTTGAAGTGCTGGCCGTGCATCACCGGCACGAAGTGCAGCCCGCCGATGTCGACCATGGCGATGTCGGCGTCCTTGCCGGCTTCGAGGGTGCCGGTCACGTCGTCGAGGCCGAGCGCCGCCGCGCCCGAGCGGGTGGCCATGTCGAGCATGTCCCACGGGTCGGCGGCGGCCGGGTCGAGGGTGCTGACCTTGGCCAGCAGCGACGCGAACTTCATCTCGCCGAGCATGTCGAGGTTGTTGTTCTCCTTCTCGCCGTCGGTGCCGAGGCCCAGGGTCATGCCCGAGGCCCGGTAGTGGTCGATGCGGGCCGGGCCGGAGGCGATCTTCATGTTGGAGCACGGGCAGTGGGTGGCCGCGGTGCCGGTGCGGGCCATCAGCTCGACCTCGCGGTCGTCGAGCCACACGCAGTGGGCCACCACGGTCTGCTCGCCGAGGATCCCCCGGTTGTAGAACTCCTCGATGGGCCTCCGTCCGAATTGGCGCAGGCTTTCCTGCACCTCCCACACCGTCTCCGAGGAGTGGGTGTGGATGCCGGTGTCGAACTCTTCGGCCAGCGCGGCGGCGTCGCGGAACATTTGCGGCGAGCAGTAGAACATGTGCTCGAGCCCGACCCAGGCCCGCACCCGGCCGCCGGCGGCTCGGCGGTGGGTCTCGAGCAGGCGGCGGTTGGACTCGAGGGTCTCGAAGTAGTCGTAGCGGTCGGCGGTGTAGGGGGCCAGCGTGGCCCGGATGCCGATGCGCTCGGCGGCTTCGGCGGAGCCCTCCATGAACCGCCACATGTCGAGCACCGAGGTGGTGCCGCCGCGCAGGCACTCGGTGTAGGCCATGTATGAGGCGGCCTTGGCGATCTCGGGGGTGAGCGCCCGATGGGCCGGATCGACATAGTTCTCCAGCCACTCGAACAGGGCGAGCTGCTCGGCAGTGCCCCGCAGCAGCCCAGAGTGCAGGTGGGCATTGTGCATGCCGGGGATCACCACATGGCCGGCCGCATCGACCACCGGCACCTCCGCGGCAGCGGGATGGGCCGCCACCTCCTCCACGCTGCCAACGGCGGTGATCGTGCCGTCCACCACCAGCACCGAGCCGGGATCATGGCTGACCCGGCGACCCTCCAACGGCAGCACAATGCCGCCGGCAATCAAGAAAGAAGTGCCACTATCGCTTCCGCCCACCATGCCAGTCCTCCCGGAGACAACGCCAACCAGCCCAGTTTGCTACACCCCGCCCCGCCGACCCCCAATCAGAGGCCCGGCCCGCGCTCAGCCGACGGCTGCCACGCTCAGTGGGAGGCGACTACCACGTTGTCTAGGACCTCGCTGTCGCCGGTGCGGACGTACCACTCCCAGCGGGATCCGTCGGGGTCGGTGACCCACGTCTCGGACTTCTCCGCGTAGCAGCACTGCGTGTCGTCCACCCCCGTTGTTTCGAGGCCCTCGGCGCTGAGGCGGCGCTCGGCCTGCATCACCTGCTCGACCGTCTCGGTCTCCACCCCGAGATGGTTGATGGTGCCGCCCACGGCGCCGGCGCCGCAGCAGTCGTCGGCGCTGTCGGCCGTCTCGAAGAGCACCAGCTTCAGCGGCGGCTCGTCGATGGCGAAGTTGGCGTATCCCGGCCTGCGCCGGGCCGGCTCGGTCGCGAACATGCGCGAGTAGAAGTCCACCGCCTCGTCGATGTCGGCCACGTTCAAAGCCAGTTGCAGTCTCATGTCATGCCTCCTGCGTATAGAGCGCTTACTCGGCTAGGTATACAGCCCCCGCCCACGGATGCGGCTCAACGCCCCGCACCCCGGCCCCAATCGGCTGCGGTCCAAGGGCATCATGCTGCGGTGAGAGACTTGGCGACGCCCCGCGCGACACGGCCCGCGACCGCGCTCGGCGCGAGGCGCGCCACCTTGCCGTCGGGCAGCATCGCCACCCAGCGATCCACCTTCGGCAGCTCCAGCGTCAACTCCATCACACCGGGCGAACGCTCGTAGGCATGCGACCACATGCGATTGCCGGCCGGGTCCGGCATCGACCAGAACACAGACGGCCCCGCATCGAATCCGGTCGCTCCGCACAGTTCTGAACTTCTGTAGCCCGTCCAGGCCAGGAACCGGTTGCGCCCCAGCCCCGGAACATCGACATCGATGCGAAACAGCCAAGAGTTGCCCGAAGAGTCACGCCGCGACAAAGCCACGTAGTCGTCCAGTGACAGCTCGGCGTCATACCAGCGGGTGTCAACATCGCCGGTCCCGCCCAACACCGCGTCCACGGCCTCGCCGACCAGCGAGAACAGCAAGCGCGCCGCGTCGTTCCAGATGTCGGCACGGCGCTGCTGTGCCTTGCGCAGCAACTGTTGGTCGGCGTCGTAACCCTGTCGGCGCTTCGCGGCGCGCTCCAAGTCCTGAAGAGAATGCTTCGCCCGGCCGAGGATCAGCTCGGCCAGAGGTTCCAGGTCACCGCCGAGATCCGACTCCGCCAGTGCGTCGTAGTAGCGCAGGCGGTCCTTGCGCCTGATGATCACGCTCGGAAGGCCCGCCCGGATCATCTCCAGGTTCATCACAGCTCGGGCTGTGCGCCCGTTGCCGTCGCTGAAGGGATGGACGTGGGTCAGCCAGGCGTGCAGCACGATGGCGCGCAGAACAGCCGATGCGTCGGCCTGAGCACGCGACCAGCGCTCCCAGTCCTCCATCGCGTCCATCACCTGACTCCAGGTCTCGGGCGGCGTATGCGGCGAGCCCGAGATGCGCACTGGACTCGACCGGAACAGGCCCGCCGACGGACCGCCGCCGAGCACCAGGCTGTGCAACTCCTTCACCTGACGGCAGTCCGTGGGCGCAGGGTCGCGGGCCAGGTCCACCATGTGCTTGAGGGCCTCGGACAGGTTGATCGCATCCGCGGTGTAGGCCGGATCGTGACCGGTGACGGTGATGCCCCTGCTGACGGCCAGTTCGGTCTCGCCAATGCTGAGAGTGCTGCCCTCGATCGCGTTGGACTCGGCAATCTGCTCGAAGCGCTTGTCGCCGAAGTAGTCCCGCAGCGTGGCCTCGGTGAGGGTTCCGCTCTCACGCAGAAGATCCGCCCGCTGCTGCAGGCGGGTCGCGTCCGCGACTACATGGTGGCCGGTGGCTTCGATGGTGTAGGGGCTGGCGTCGAGGCTGAACGCCGCCGTCTGCTCGGGCATCGGGTAGAACCTACAGGCCGTGCTTGGCCTGACGAGGGAAGCGGACGCTGGGAGGTGAGACAGGTCGTGCGGACCCGATACTCCGAGGATCAGCAGGCCGTGGCCGAGGCCTTCGGCGAGCTGTTCGCCCGCGAGGCGAGCACTGAGGCGGTGCGGGCGGCCGAGGCGGGGTGCGGGTTCGATGCGGGGTTGTGGCGCACGCTGGCCGCGGCGGGGGCGCCTGGTATGGCGGTGGCCGCCGATTTTGGGGGCGGCGGCGCCTCGCTAGTGGATCTGGCTGTGGTGGTTTACGAATGGGGGCGCCGGATCGCGCCGGTGCCGCTGGTGGAGCACGCCGTGTGTGCCCGACTGCTGGCCGCAGTCGGCGGGGACTCGCAGCGGGATTTGGTCGCGGCGGTGGCTGCCGGCGAGCTGATCGCCACGCTGGCGCCGGGGCCGCTCGACTCCGGCGGCGTTGCCCGGCTGGTCCCCGCCGGCGCGGTGGCCGATGTGGTGGTTGCTCGGCGCGCCGGGGACGTGGTGGTCGCTCAAAGCCAGCCCGCCAGCAGGGCCCGGCCGAACACCGCCGACCTGCCCCTCGCCGACCGCGACCTGTCCGATGCGCAGACCGTCGCGTCGGGGGCCGGGGCTGAGGATGCCTGGAAACGGGCATTGTCGGAGTGGAAGGCGCTGATGGCGGTGGCCTACGCCGGGCTGGCTAGCGAGGTGCTGTACATGGGGGTGGACTACACCAAGCAGCGGCATCAGTTCGGCGTGCCGGTCGGGTCGTTCCAGGCCGTGCAGCACGGACTGGCCGATGCCGCCACCCGCACCGAGGGCGCCCGGCTGCTGGCCTTCCGAGCCGTGTGCGCCCTTGAGGCCGAGCAGACCAGACGATCCGATGGTGCGCGGCTCGCCTCTATGGCGCTGCTGTTCGGGGCTGAGTCGGCCCGGTTCGCGGCCGACCGGGTGCTGCAGTATCACGGCGGCTACGGCTACAGCGCCGAATACGACGTGCAGCTCTACTACCGGCGAGCGGCCGGCTGGCTGCTTCAGCTCGGCGATCCCTCCGCCGAGATCGCCCGCCTCGCCCACACCGACCTCGGCCTCAAGGCAACCGAGGCCGCTTGATGGACTTCGCCATGTCGGCTGAGGCCGAGGCGTTCCGGGCCGAGGTCCGGCAGTTCTTGGCCGAGCACGTCGATGCCGAGACCATCGCGGCTGGCCGCGACGGCACCATCCACTCCCCTGCCCTGCACCGGGCCATCGCCGAGCGGGGCTGGCTGTCGGGCGCGGTGCCGGCCGAGCTGGGCGGGGGCGGCATGGACCCGATGGAGCTGTGCGTGCTGGTGGAGGAGCTGCAGCTCCATCAGGCGCCCGCCGACGCGCTGGGCGTGGCCGTGGTGGCGGTGTCGATGATCCTCGAGCACGGCGGCGAGCACCTGCGCACCGCGGTGGCGCCCCGGATCATGGCCGGCGAGGCGCTGGCCTGCCTCGGCTACAGCGAGCCCGAATCGGGCTCCGACGTAGCCGCGGCCCGCACCCGGGCCGAGCGCCGCGGCGACCACTGGATCATCAACGGCGCCAAGATGTGGACCACCCTGGCCCATGTGGCCGACTATGTGGTGCTGCTCACCCGCACCGATCCCGACGCCCCCAAGCACCGGGGCCTCACCTTCTTCGTGGCCCCCCTCGACGCCGCCGGCATCGAGATCCGCCCGGTCGAGACCATGGGCAACGAGCGCTCCAACGCCACCTTCTACGACAACGTGGTGCTGGGCGACGAGTGGCGCCTCGGCGAGGTGAACGACGGCTGGGCGGTGATGAAGACCGCTCTCAAATACGAGCGGGGCATCGCCGGCGGCCAGTTCCCGTCGCCGCCGGTGATCGAGGCGGCCATCGACTGGGCCCGCGGTGCCCGCCGGGCCGACGGCGCCTCCCTCATCGACGACGACGAGGTGCGCCACAAGCTGGTGCGGGCCGCCATCGACGTGGAGGTGTGCCGCAGCTTCGCCTACCACACCGCCGCGCTGGCCTCAGACGGGGCCATGTTCGGGGTGGAGGGGTCGATGACCAAGCTGTTCGCCTCGGAGTCGTACAAGAAGCACTGCGCCTGGTTCTTCGACATGATGGGCGCCCACGGGCTGCTGACCGGCGACGATCCCGACGCCCACCGCGACGGCCTCATTGAGGAGCACTACCGCCACGCCCCGGTGACCGCCATCTACGGCGGCACCAGCGAGATCAACCGCAACCTGGTGGCCGAGAGCTGGCTGGGCCTGCCCCGCTCCCGCTGAGGCCGAGCCTGCGAGGCCGTGGCCCGAGCGGCCCGTGAGCGCAGCGAACAAGAGCGGGAACCACTCCGCGGCGACGCGACGGGCATGTACCAGCCCCCGCTCCCGCTGAACCCAGCGGTAGCCTGATCGGTCGCACGGGACGTGGCGCAGCCAGGTAGCGCACCTGCTTTGGGAGCAGGGGGTCGCCGGTTCAAATCCGGCCGTCCCGACCCAACCCCTCATGAGCCAACTCCACGAAGCCCAGCGACGGGCCGATCCGATCAGACGATATGTAGCGCCCGAGTCGTTGGAAGACGCTCTGGAGGTGCTGGCCGCGCACGCCCCTTCGGCCAGAGTCATCGCGGGCGGCACCGATCTGCTGCTCGAGCTCAGCCGCGGGGTCCGGGACGGGATCGACACGCTCGTGGACTTGAGCGTCCTCGAGGGTCTCGACACCATCACCGAGCGGGACGGGCGGATAGAGCTGGGGCCGCTCGTCACCCACGCCGACGTGGTCGCCTCCGAGCGGATGCTCACGGCGGGGCTGCCTCTCGCGCAGGCTTGCCTGGAGGTCGGAGGGCCGCAGCTTCGCAACCGGGCCACGATCGTGGGCAACATCGTCACCGCCAGCCCGGCCAACGACACCATCTCGGCGCTGTACGCGCTGCGCGCCGATGTGACCG
>JAJEDD010000015.1 GCA_022821685.1 Acidimicrobiia bacterium | reverse complement strand
CGTCAAACGCGTCAAACGGGCCGCGTTCGGGTTCACCAACTTCGCGAACTACCAGATCCGGGCTCTGCTGTATGCCGGCAAGCCCGACTGGGCACTGCTCGACACCCTCACCCCAACCTGAAACGCGGAGAGCCAAGAAAGCGTCGAAGTACTCCAGCACCTGTCGCCACACGCCATAGATCGAGCGGTGACACTCGTCGATGATGATCAAGTCGTACGACTCGATCGGCAACTTCGGGTTGTAGACGACTTCCACCGGCTGCTGCGGCGCCGTGTTGAATCCCGACCGCTCGTCGAGGCTCTCGTCCAACTCCTCGTCGCCCCGCAGGATCGAATGCAGCCGCTGGATGGTGCTCACGTGCACCTTGGTGGCGGCTTCGGCGGCCATGTTGAGTTGCGACGATGCGAGCCGGCGGACGTTGTACAGTTCGGTGAACTTGCGAGGGTCGTCGGGCACGGTGAAGCCCTCGAACTCCCGTACCGCCTGGCGACCCAGGTTGGCTCGGTCCACCAGGAACAGGATCCGGCGGGCACCGGCGTGGCGCACCAGCCGGTAGCAGACGTTGGCGGCGGTGAACGTCTTGCCTGCACCCGTTGCCATCTGGATCAGCGCGCGGGGGCGGTTCTCGCGCAGTGAGCTCTCCAGGTTGCGGATGGCCTCGGCCTGCGCCGGCCACAGCCCCGGCGCGTCGGGTTCCAGTTCAGGCAGCAGCTGCAGGCCGGATCTCAGCGTGGCGTGCCCGCCCAAGCGCAGATGCTCGTCGACCCAGTGGGCCAGCATCTCGGGTCGGTGGAAGGTGAACACCCTCCGGCTGGCCGGAATCGGGTCGAGCCCGCAGCTGAAGCGGGTCTCCGTTCCTGTGGACTCGTAGCCGAACGCCAGCGCACCCTCCACTTCGAACGCGGGCAGCTCATTGGGGTAGGCGGTCTGGTACTTGCGGGTCTGAGGCTCCACCCCGGTCAGCGTGCTGCCGGCCCGCTTGGCCTCGATCACCCCCACCGCCTGGCGATCCACGAACAGCACGTAGTCAGCCGGGCCGGCCTTGGTGGGGACCTCCCGCACCGCCACCCCCTGAGCCGCTGCCACCGCCGCATGCTGATAGTCCTGCACCACCCAGCCGCAGGCCTCAAGCTGGCCGTCGATCTCCCGCCGGGCCTGAGCCTCTGGCGCGATGTAGTCAGACGATGAGTCCCCGGCCGGCACGAAGGGTCATAGTACGGCCGGCGCCGATCACGGCCGATGTCGAGCGGGTACTGAGTCAGTGCTCGGGATCGGCGCGTCCGAGTGTCGGTTGTGGGGTCGTCGCGGACTAGAGGCCGAGCGGGTAGGCGAGTGCTTCTGGCCCAGGCGGGCGAGGCCGTGGGCTGTGTTGTCGGGGTTTGGGCGGCCCGTGAGCGCAGCGAACAAGAGCGGGAATGACCCCGCTACGACGCGACGGGCTTGTACCTATCCGCGCTGCCCTCTAATCGGCAGTGCCTCGGGGAACGATCCATTGGTTGGGCTGGCCGGTCACGGACGACACCAACTCGAAGTCGGCGTCGTAGTGCAGGACGGTGAGGCTGTTGCTCTCGGCCACCGCGGCGACGAGAGCGTCCACAAGCGACAAGGCCCGGTGGTGGCCCCTTCGAGCGAGCAGTTGCTGGATCTCGAGTGCTCTCAGGTGGTCGCCCTCGGTGAGGGGAGCGGCCTCGAAGGCATCGAGGCGACTCATGATTTCGGCGTGCTCCGCGGCGCTGCGGGCGGTGAAGCCGAGCTCGAATGCCACCGGAGCGCACATCCTGACTCGGCCCGTCGCGGCCAATGGTGCGAAGGCCGCAGTGACACGAGGCTGTGAGAGGCGGGCGAACGCGCTGGTGTCGACGAGGAATTCAGTCAGGGCCAATGTTCAGTGATCTCCGCCCCAGGCATTCTCGGCAGCACTGAAATCGAAGCGATCCGCCTCCGAGAACATTGCTACAAGCTCGAGGCGGCGGCGGGCGTTGACGATCTCTCGCAGCGCTGAGTCGATGGTGTCGCGCAGGGTCGCCGTCCCCAGAATGTCGGCAGCCTGTGCGGCGATATCTCTATCGATTTCAACAGATGTCTTAGTCACGCCATGAAGGATATCAACTCGCCCTGTCGCCGACATTGCCGAGACCGTCTGCTGCGGGACGCCGACAGGACTTCCTCCCCGACCTGGTCGGGGGCGGCCATAATCGGGGGCATGGGGGGCGGCTCGCATCGGCACTGGCCGCGGGACGGTCGGCTGGTGTGGCGGAGTGACCGGGCGCTCGGGGCGGTGCTGGCGCTGGTGGTGCTGGCCGGCGCGGCTGCTGCGGCGGGGCTGGTAATGCTCTGGCCCACCGGCGAGGGCCGTGACGCGGCTCGGGAGCGGGCCGACGAGATCGGCCTCGGCTACGAGCGTCTGGCGGCCACCGTCACCGAAGTCACCGACCGGGTGTGCAGCTACTCGGCGCCCGACGACCCGCAGTCGTGCCGGACCATCACCACCCGAGTCGACGAGGGCCCCGACGAGGGCATCCGGGTGGCTCTGCCCGAGTACAACCTCGCCTACGACCGGATCTCCATACGGATCTCGCCGGGCGACAAGGTGATCGTCGGCTACGAATCCTCCAACGACTACTACTTCTTCGTCGACCGCGACCGGCGCACCCCGCTGGTATGGCTGGCCGGGCTGTTCGCGGTGGTGGTGGTGGCGCTGGGGCGCCGACGCGGGGCCCTGGCTCTCGTCGGGATGGCCGCCACGCTGGTGGTGCTGGTCGCCTTCGTGGCCCCCTCGGTGCTCGACGGCAACGACCCGGTGCTGGTGGCGGTGGTGGCCGCCGCGGTGATTGCCTTCGTGAGCCTGTACCTCACCCACGGCGTGAGCCCTCACACCACGGTGGCGCTGGCCGGAACCCTGGCGTCGCTGGGGCTCACCCTGGGGCTGTCGTGGGTCTTCTTCTCGCTGGCCGACTTCACCGGCCTGGCCACCGAGGAGGGCCTGACCGTGCCCCTGATCGCGGGAGACGTCGACCTGGCCTCGCTGCTGCTGGGCGGCGCCATCATCGGCGCGCTGGGCGCGCTCGACGACGTGACCGTCACCCAGGTGGCCACCGTGGCCGAACTGCGCTATCGCAGCCCCGGTCTGCCCCGGCGGGAGCTCATCGCGTCGGGCATCAGGGTCGGGCGAGAGCACATCGCGGCCACCGTCAACACTCTGCTGCTCGCCTACGCGGGCGCGGGCCTTCCGCTGGTGCTGCTGTTCGCGGCGTCGGACCAGTCGCTGGCCATGGTGGCCAACTCCGAGCTGATCGCGGTGGAGATCGTCCGCACCCTGTGCGGCTCGCTGGGCCTGGTGGCGGCCGTGCCGATAACCACGGTGCTGGCCTCGCTGGTGAACGCCCGCGTCCCCGCTGTGGCCGCCTCGGGCGATCCCACGGCGGACGGGCGCCGGGGCCGAGCCCCTGATGAGCACGGCGACGGCGACGCAGGTGAACCTGCGGACGTCGCCGATGGTGGTGGTCCAACCGATGCTGTTGGCGTTGACGATGCTGCTGGGACCGCCGGTGCTGGTGGACCAACCGACGCTGCCGAGGCTGGCGCTGACCGTCCTGCTGGCGCTGACGATGCTGCCGGTGCTGGTGGACCAACCGACGCTGCCGAGGCTGGCGCTGACGCGGCAGGTGATGGCGCTGAGGCTCCGGCCCCCCGATGGGAGGATTTCGCTCCCGAAGAGGACCAGCAGGGTTGGTGAGCCTCGGCGGGAGTCAGCCTCCGGGCTGCCAGATCATCAAAACCAACTGGACGGTGAACAATACAGACAGCAGGGCCGATCCAATTTCCAGGCGCTTCTCGGTCCCCAGCGAGGCGCCGTCGGTGCCCTGCGCCTTCAGGGCGGGCCGGATCATGCCGTGCAGGATGCCGTTCATTGCCACCCAGATCACGATGGCCGCGATCACCCAGCCCTCAGTCATCGAGATGGCGTCCTCAGACATCTCGACCAGGGCGATCCCGAGTAGGCCGGCCACGATCAGCGCCGGTCCGTGCATGCGCCGGGCGTTGGCCGCCATGGCCAGCACCAGGTGTTGATGGCCGGCGCCGTCGGCGGCGCGCATCTGCTTGCGCAGCAGCGGGTGGACGAACACCGGCGCCAGAGCCACCACGACGGTGAGAACATGGAGAAGCTCGACGATGTTGTTGGCGGTGGCCCCGGCCGCAAGCACCATGCGCGGGACTCTAGCCCAAGCGCCGCAGCAATCGCGGCGCGCTCTCGGGCCGCAGGGGCTGTGCGTGCCGCTCTTGTTCGCTGCGCTCGCGGGCCGCTCGGGCCACGGCCTCGCCCGTATGGGCCGGCTTCGCTCGCCGATTGGCTCGGCCTCTTAGCATGGTGGGCGTGCCCGACAGCGCCGCCGCGGCCGAAGCCGACCAAGCCGGGCTCTTGCTCGACCGGGCCGGGCTGGCCGAACGGGCCGGCGTTCCCGCCTTTGTCGTCGACCTGGTGATAGACGCCGGCGTGCTGGTGCCGATGAGCAACGGCGCAGGGGGCGAGCGCTTCGGCGCCGACGACGTCGAGTTGCTGGCCGCGGCCCGCACGCTGGTGGGCGAGGGCGTTGCGGTGGAGGAGCTGGCTGCGCTGGCCATGCGCCACGTCGCCAACGTCGAGAACCTGATCGACGACGCCATCGACCTGCTCAAACGCCACGTCAAGCGGGACAGCCCCGACCAGGCCGCGCTGGTCGCCAGCGTGAACCGGCTCGTCCCGGTGGCCACCAGGCTCGTGATGGGCCACTTCGAGAAGACCCTGTGGGCCCGGGCCATGGCCCGGGTCGGCGACGCCCCCGACAGCGCGGCCGGCGCCATAGTGGTCAAGGCACGGCGTCTCGACCAGCGCGTCGATCCGCTGGTGGTGTATGCCTCGACCGCCGCCGACCATCGGCGCAGCCTGTGGCTGCGACCCGACCAGGATGCGGGCCTGGCCGCCGTTGGGGAGGTGGAGGTGATCGAGCCCACCGGCGCCGACCGGTTCTCGGCCGCGTCGGCGGCTCGGGCCGTGCTGGCGGCCCGGATCCGGTGCGACGGCTCGGCCCCTGTGCTGGTAGGCGGATTCTCATTCACCGCCGCCGCTGACCGCGACTCGCAGCCGTCGAGCGAGGCCCTGTCGTGGCAAGAGTTCGGGGACTGCCGGATGGTCCTGCCCGAGCTGACTGTGATCGACCGGCCAGACGGCACCTGGGTGCAGGCCGCGGCCCGGGTCGGGCCCGAGGGCGACGAAGCAGCCGCCGAAGCCGTGCTGGAGAAGCGGCTGGCTGCCTTCAAGGAAGCCCCAAGGCTGGCCGCGGACGAACCGGCCGACCCGGCCGCCTCGGCTGCGGATTCGGTGGACTGCGGCCGTGACGACGGCTACGAGGCTCTTGTGGCCGAAGCCGTCGCGGCCATCGACCGGGGCGCCTTCGCGAAGGTGGTGCTGGCCCGCACGCTGACGCTCGACCGTGGCCTCGACGCGGCAGCGGTCCTCGATCGGCTCCGGCGCCGCAACCCGGCCTGCGCCACCTTCGCCTTCTCGGTCGGCGACACCACCTTCCTGGGCGCCACCCCCGAGGAGCTGGTCACCCTCGACGGATCGCGGCTGCATGCCACCGCGCTGGCCGGAACCGCCCCCCGGGGCGACACCCCCGAAGCAGACGAGCGTCTCGCCGCCGGGCTGTTGGCCTCGGCCAAGAACCGGTCTGAGCACCGTTTCGTGGTGGACGGCATCACCGAGGCGCTCGCCGGTCTCGGTCTGGTGGATCCAGCGCCGGCCGAGCCGGGACTGATGCGCCTCAGCCGTGTGCAGCACCTGCGAACGCCCATCACCGCCGAGGTGCAGCGCCGCCGGACCGCAGCGCGTGATATGGACGTGCTGCGGGCCGCGGGCGCTCTGCATCCCACCGCCGCGGTCGGCGGCGCGCCCACTGGCGCCGCCCTGGAACACATTGCCCGCTGCGAGGACTTCGACCGGGGCTGGTATGCGGCCCCGGTGGGGTGGTGCGACCTCGACGGCAACGGCGAGATGGGCGTCGCGCTGCGCTGCGCGCTCACCACCCCGGACGCGACGAGGCTCTTCGCCGGGGCCGGGGTGGTGGCCGACTCCGTGCCCGTCGAGGAATTGGAGGAGACCGCCCACAAGCTCCGAGCCCTGCTCGACATCATCGACGAACCCTGATGACCGAGGCCGTCTACAGCACCGTGGCGGCCTTCGCGGCCCGGCTGGCTGCTCTCGGTGTGACCGACGCGGTGATCAGCCCCGGATCGCGTTCCACCCCGCTCACGCTGTGCTTCGACGCCCAGCCGCAGATCCGCGCCTGGATCCAGCTCGACGAGCGGTCCGCAGGCTTCTTCGCCCTCGGCCTGGGCCGAGCCTCGGGCCGTCCCGCGGTGCTGGTGTGCACCTCCGGCACCGCGGCCGCCAACTACCTCCCCGCGGTGGTGGAGGCGTCCTATGCGGGCGTCCCGATGATCGTGTGCACCGCCGACCGCCCCCCGGAGCTGCGGGGCTGGGGCTCGCCCCAGACCATCGACCAGGTGGGCCTGTACGGGACCGCGGTGCGCTGGAGCATCGACCTGCCGGTGCCCGACGAGGCCGGCTCAGGCACGGCTTTGGGATGGGCCGAGGAGGCGTTCGCGTCGGCAACGGGCCGCGACCCCGGACCGGTCCATCTCAACTGGCCCTTCCGCGAGCCGCTGGAGCCGATGTCAGCCGTTCCGTCGCCGGCTGGTCTGCAGCTGCGAGGACCACAGCGTCAGCCAGCGGGGGTCGTTCCAGCATCCGCGGCATCCAGTGACGTCGCGGGTGGCGGGAACCTGTCGGCGCTGGCCGGGATCGTGGCCGAGTACGAGCGGGGCGTGGTACTGGTCGGGCCGTGGCCGGGTGGGGGACTCGACCGGGAGCGGAGCTGGGCGACCGTGGCGAAGCGGTTCGCGACCTGGGCCGGCTGGCCCCTGCTGGGCGAGCCTGTCACCCATGTGCGGGCCGCCTCCGACGAGGGTAGCGGCAGACGGTGGTCACCGCAGGTGATCGCCACCGCTGATCACCTGTTGGCCGACGAGGCTCTCGGTGAGGCGCTGCGGCCCGATGCTGCCGTTCTGTTCGGGCGCACCGCCACCACCAAACCGGTGAGGCTCTGGCTGGAGCGCACCCGCCCTCGCCATGTGGTGCTGGTCGATCCCGAGGACCGCGGCGACCGAGCCGTGTTCCGGCTGACCGGCCAGGTTCGGGCGACCGTGGAGGAACTCGGGTCGTTCGTGGATCACGCCGTATCCGCAGAGCTGCCCAACGGTTCGGCAGCCCGAGCGGCGGTCCCCGCGCCTCCATCCCCCGACCGGCTGTTGTCTGGAGGCTGGCTGGACACCTGGAGCAGGCTTGATGGGGCGGCTCGCAGGGCTATCGGCGAGGCAATTGACGACACGCCGCTGCTGTCGGCTCGCACTGCTCGTGCGCTCGTCGACGCCCTGCCCGCTGATGCGGTGCTGGTGGCGGCCAACTCGCTGCCGGTGCGCGATCTCGACGCCTTCGTGTTCGACACCGGGTCGGTCGTCTGCTGCGCCAACCGGGGCGCGGCCGGCATCGACGGCACCGCCTCCACCGCGCTGGGCGTCGCCGCCGCCGATGCCTCCAGACTCGTGGCCCTCTACATCGGGGATCTGGCCCTGTTGCACGACCTGAGCGGCCTGGCCGCTGCGGCCCGTCTCGGGCTGCACCTGACCGCGGTTTGCGTGGACAACGACGGCGGCGAGATCTTCTCGCTGCTGCCGGTGGCCGACCGCATACCGCACCAGGACTTCGAACGGCTGTTCCGCACCCCCCATGGCGTTGACTTGTGCGGCCTCGACGGTTTCGCCGGCATCCGGGCAGCCCGAGTATCCACCGCCGCCGAGTTGGGCGACGCGGTGAGCGCCGCGGCCGCGACGCGAACCCCCGGTGTCGACCTGCTCGTCGTCGAGATCAGCCGGGACGACGATGTGGCCCAGCGACGGGCCCTAAGCGCCGCGGCCCAGCAGGCCGCCCGCAAGGTGCTGGCCTCCCATGGCCGCTGAGCCCCGCGGGTGCGGCGGTACGCCCATGGAACTGGATGTTGCAACCAGTGCAACCAGTTCGCGACGAGGTGCGATGCTGCGTCTTCGGCTTGGTGAGCGGACATGACAGCGCTGTGGCGCGGCGGACCAGCAACGGTTGGGCGGACGCTGTCGGTCTGTGGGGTGGAGATGGCCGTCACCGAGGTCGGCCCGACCGCGGGCGTGCCCGTCATCGTGTTGCACGGATTCACGGGGTCGGCCCGGGCCATGGACCCTCTCACCGAGCGGCTCACGGCCCGGCTGCCGGCGAGGATCATCGGCCCGGACCTGGTCGGCCACGGCGAGTCCGACGCCCCCGACGACCTTTACCTCTACCGGGTCGAGGCCATGGCGGGGCAGGTGGCCAGCCTCGCCGACGCTCTTGACTGCGAGACATTCCATCTGATCGGCTACTCGATGGGGGGCCGGGTGGCGCTGAGGCTCGGATGTACGGCTGCGTCTCGGCTGCGCTCGCTGACCCTGATCGGCGCCTCCGCCGGTCTGGCCGATCCCGAGCAGCGGCGGCTGCGAATCGAGGCCGACGCGGCCCGCGCTGAGCGCATCCTCGCCGACCTCGAGGCTTTCGTCGACGAATGGGTGGCCGACCCCCTGTTCGCGGGTCAGGCCGCGCTGGGCGAGGCCCATCTGCGAGCCGCCCGCCATCAGCGGCTGACATCGAACCCTCAGGGCCTCGCCCGCAGCCTGATCGCCGCCGGAACCGGAGCCATGGAACCGCTGCACGACCGCCTCGGGAACTGCGAAACGCCCACCCGGCTGCTGGTCGGCGCCCGCGACGCCAAGTTCTGCGCCATCGCCGACCAACTGTCGGCCGAGATGCCCCAGTCCGGCGTTGCTCGCATCGCGGGCGCAGGGCACGCCGCCCATCTGGAGCAGCCCGAGGCGACTGCCGCGTCCATAGCGGAGTTCATCGCCGGGGTAGAAGCACAGCAGTGGAGCGAATCGTGAGGACCCCAGAGAGACAGCAGCCGTCGGCAGGGTTGCGGCGGCTGGGCTGGCCCGGGCGCAGGAACGGCGTTGCGACGCGCATCTGCTCGCGGGCCGGTGAAGCTGGCCACCGATGCCCGCGCTGAGAGTCCAACTCCGCCCCTTTCGGCTGGCGCTGAAGGTGCCCCTAGTGACGGGACGAGTCTCGATCCGGTTGCGGGCCGGGTTCCTGGTGGCGCTGACCGCGGACGGCATCACCGGCTGGGGCGAGGCCAGCCCGCTGCCGGGATGGTCGCAAACCAGTCTGCTGGAGACTGAGGCCGCGCTGCGCCGCGCCATCCACGAACTCGAACGCAGCGGTGAGGCCGCGCTCGACTCCCTCCTGGCTGCAATGCACGACACGCCCCACGCGAGGGCAGGCATCGCCGGCGCCTGGGCCGACCTTCAAGCCCGTCGCGTCGAACGGCCCCTGGCCGAGCACCTGTCGGCAGGCACAGGATCCGCGGCTCCACACTCCTCGCCCGCAACGCCTCAGCCGTCAGAGCACCTCTCGGCGGGCACGGATTCTGCGGTGGCGTGTGCGGTGGCGGTCAATGCGCTCATAGCCGCATTGGGGCCGTCCGAGGTCGAGCGGGCCGCGAGCGATGCGGTGGCGGGCGGCTTCAAGGCGGTCAAGCTCAAGGTCGCCGCCCTCGAGCCGGAGGCCGACACAGCCCGGATCCGAGCCGCCCGCGCCGGGCTGGGCCCATCGGCCGAACTGCGTCTCGACGCCAACGGGGCCTGGGACGAGGCCGCCGCCCTCGACGTGCTGGGCCGAGTCCACGACTGCAAGATCGCCTACTGCGAGGAGCCGGTGCCGGGGATCGACGCCATCGCGGCCGTGGGTCGGCGCAGCCCGGTAGCGGTGGCAGCCGACGAGTCGATCCGCAGCGAGTCCGACGCGGCGCGGGCCCTCGATGCCGGCATCGGGACTCTGATCGTCAAGCCCCAGGCTCTGGGCGGCCCCGACGTGGCCGTGTCCATCGCCGATCGAGCGCGCCGGGCCGGCGCGTCGGTGACGGTGACTTCCTTCCTCGACTCGGCTGTGGGTTTGGCTCACGCCCTGCATGTGGCTGCAGCCGCGGACCCGCCCGGAGGCAGCCGAGCCCACGGTCTGGCCACTGCGGGCCTGCTCGCAGACGACGTGGCCGATCCGCCCCCAGTCGTCTCGGGCGCAATGCGGCTGGCCCGCTCGCCGGGCATCGGGGTGGTGCCGGAGCGCGGGGCCGCGCCAACCGCCGGCGGGTAGACCGCCCCGAAGCCCCCGGTAATCTCCTGGCGTGTTCACGCTGGTGGTGATGGCGGCCGGCATCGGCCGGCGCTTCGGTGGCGACAAGCAGCTCGTCGAGGTCGGACCCGACGGCGAGACGTTCCTCGACTACGCCGTCTCCTCGGCTGCCCGAGCGGGCGCATCCAAGGCGGTGCTGGTGGTGCGCTCCGAGATCGAGTCGGCGGTGCGCGGCCATGTCGAGCCTCGCCACGGCGATCGCCTGGCGTTCTCCTATGTCTGTCAGGACCGCCACGGCCCGGCCCGGACCAAGCCCTGGGGCACCGCCCACGCCGTGCTGGCGGCCGAGTCCGAGGTGCCCGGCCCGTTCGTGGTGTGCAACGCCGACGACTACTACGGCCCCGTGGCGATGTCGGCGCTCGCCTCCGCCGCGGTCAGCCTCGACGACGCCGAGGCCTGCCTCTGCGGCTACCGCCTCGGACGGACCCTGTCGGCGACGGGCACGGTCAGCCGAGGAGTCTGCAAAGTGTCCGGCGAGCGCCTGCAGAGCATCGTCGAGCATCACGGGGTGGCCCGCCGCGCCGACGGCACGATCACGGCCGCCGAGCCCGCCGCCGAGTTCAGCGAGGAGACCACCGTCTCCATGAACCTGTGGGCCTTCCCGCGGGCCGCGTTCGATTGGATCGGACACAGCTTCGAGCGTTTTCTAGCCGACTGCGGCACCGACGCCGACGCAGAGTGCCTGCTGCCCGCGGTGGTGGCCGACCAGATGGCGCAAGGGGCGCTGTCGGTGCGGATGGCGTCCACCAGCGAAGCCTGGATAGGGGTCACCAACCCCGACGATCTCGCCGCGGCCCGAACGGCTCTGGCCACCGCTGGCCACTGATCGCCGGACGCGTCCAACAATCGACCCGGACTCCCTAGACAGCGGCTTGAATCCGCGGCAGGATGGGCGCCCCCAACCGGTCGACACACAGGGAGAAGCGCATGACAGCTGTGACCTTGACCGTCAACGGCGCCGAACGGAGCCTCGAAGTGGAGCCTCGCACCCTGCTGGTGCATGCGCTGCGCGACGAACTGAGGCTCACGGGCACGAACGTCGGCTGCGACTCCAGCAGCTGCGGGGCGTGCACGGTGCTGGTGGACGGACAATCTGCCAAGTCCTGCACCATGTTCGCGGTGCAGGCCGACGGTGCCGACATCACCACCATCGAGGGCGTCGCCGACGCCGACGGGACACTGCACCCGATGCAGCAGGCCTTCCATGAGCATCACGCCCTGCAGTGCGGCTACTGCACGCCGGGCATGGTGATGGCCGCCATCTCGCTGGTGGAGGAGTATCCCGGCCTCGACGAGCACGGCGTGCGCCACGGCCTCGAGGGCAATCTCTGCCGCTGCACCGGCTATCAGAACATCGTCGATGCCGTGCTGGCGGCGGCGGGCTCGGGAGGCGACTGACATGACCATTACCGAAGAGGCTCCCGCCGGCCATATCGGCGCCCGCCGGCTCCGCAAGGAGGACCCGGCCCTGCTCACCGGCGAGTCCAAGTTCATCGACGACCTCGCCCTGCCCGGCGCCATCTGGGTGGGCGTGGTCCGCTCCACCGAGGCCCATGCCAACATCGTCGGCATCGACGGCTCGGCCGCGCTCGCCATCGACGGCGTGAACGAGGTGCTCTCCGGCGAGGACCTGGCCCTGCTGTGGGGTGAGGGCGCCCTGCCGTGCGCCTGGCCGGTGACCGGCGACATGAAGACCCCAACCCACCTGCCTGTGGCCCGCAGCACCGCCAAGTACGTCGGCGACGCGGTGGCGGTGGTGCTGGCCGACTCCCGCTACGCGGCCGCCGACGGCGCCGCCGCGGTGGTGGTGGACTACGAGCCGCTGCCCGCGGTGGTCGAGATAGAAGACGCAGTGGCCGACGGCGCGCCGCTGGTGCATCCCGACCTCGAATCCAACGAGTGCTACACCTGGGGCCTCTGGGGCGACAACGCCCCGGCGGTGGACGCCGCCTTCGCCGAGGCCGCCCACGTGGTGAGCGAGCGCTACCTGCAGCAGCGGCTCATCCCCGCGCCGATGGAGCCCCGGGGCTGCGCGGCGGTGCCCTCGCCGGCCGGCGGCGAGCTCACGCTGTACTCCGCCACCCAGATCCCGCACATCCTCAAGGTGATGACCGCGGTCGTGCTCGGCATCCCCGAGAACAAGCTGCGGGTGGTCGCCCCGTCGGTGGGCGGCGGCTTCGGCTGCAAGCTCAACGTCTACGCCGAGGAGATCCTGTGCAGCGCCCTGGCCATGCAGCGGGGCGCCCCCGTGCGCTGGACCGAGGGCCGGGCCGAGGCGGCGGTGTCCACCATCCAGGGCCGGGGCCAGGTGCAGCACATCGAGCTGGCCGCCGACGCCGACGGCAAGGTGCAGGCGGTGCGGGTGAAGCTGCTGGCCGACATGGGCGCCTACCTGCAGCTGGTCACGCCGGGCGTGCCGCTGCTGGGCGGGTTCCTGTACCACGGCTGCTACGACATCGGTCTCTACCTGTTCGAGTGCACGTCGGTGTTCACCAACCGCACCCCGACCGACGCCTACCGGGGCGCGGGCCGTCCCGAGGCCACCTACGCCATCGAGCGGGCCATGGACTCGCTGGCGGTGTCGGTGGGGGTGTCGCCCGAGGAGATCAGGGCCCGCAACTTCATCGCGGCGGACGCCTTCCCCTACGAGTCGTCCGCCGGCCTCACCTTCGACAGCGGCGACTATCAGGTCGTGCTCGACAAGGCGGTGGCGCTGGCCGGCGTCGCCGGTCGCCGGGCCGAGGCGGCCCAGCGGCGGGCGGCGGGCTCGTCGAAGCGCATCGGCGTGGGCTTCTCCAGCTATGTGGAGATGTGCGGCCTGGCCCCCAGCCGGGTGCTGGCGTCGCTCGCCTACGGCGCGGGCGGCTGGGAGGCGGCCACGGTGCGGGTCTCTCCCACCTGCAAGGTGCAGGTGGTGACCGGCTCCACGCCGCACGGCCAGGGCCATGAGACGTGCTGGTCGATGATCGTGGCCGACAAGCTCGGCGTCGATCCCGACGACGTGGAGATCCTGCACTCCGACACCGCGGTCAGCCCCACCGGGTTGGACACCTACGGGTCGCGGTCGCTGGCGGTGGGCGGAACGGCCGTCTACATGGCCACCGACAAGGTGATCGACAAGGCCCGGGCCATCGCCGCCCACCAGCTGGAGGCCAGCGAGGACGACCTGGAGTTCTCCGGCGGCGTCTTCCGGGTGCGGGGCACGCCCGAGGCCGAGGTTCCGCTGGCCGGGATCGCCTTCGCGGCGTTCACCGCCCACGACCTGCCCGACGGCATGGAGCCCAACCTGGAGGCCCACGTCACCTACGACCCGCCCAACTTCACGTTCCCCAACGGCACCCACATCGCTGTCGTGGAGGTAGACACCGACACCGGCAACGTGGACCTCATCGACTATGTGGCCGTGGACGACTGCGGCGTGCAGATCAACCCGCTGATCGTCGAGGGCCAGGTGCACGGGGGCATCCTGCAGGGCGCGGCCCAGGCGCTGTACGAGGACGCCGTCTACAACTCCGACGGCCAGCTGGTGTCGGCCAATCTGGGCGACTACCTGGTGCCGTCGGCCGCGGAGGCGCCCCGCTACCGCCTCGACAGCCACGCCACGCCCAGCCCCACCAACCCGATGGGGGTCAAGGGCGTGGGGGAGGCCGGCACCATCGCCGCCGCCCCTGCGGTGATCAACGCCGTGGTGGACGCGCTGCGCGACCTGGGCGTGACCGATGTGGACATGCCCGCCTCGCCCCAGACCGTCTGGAGAGCCATCGCCGATGCCCAAGGAGGTGCGTCGTGATTCCCGCCGCATTCGACTACGAAGTTGCCGAGTCCGCCGAGGCGGCGATCTCGCTGCTGGCCGAGCACGGCGACGACGCCAAGCTGCTGGCCGGAGGTCACAGCCTCATCCCGATGATGCGCTACCGGCTGGCCACGCCGAGCGTGCTGGTGGACGTGGGCCGTCTCGACGACCTGCGCTACATCCGCGCCGGCAACGGCACGGTGTCGATCGGGGCGCTGACCCGCCACAGCGAACTGGAGCACTCGGCCGCGCTGGCCGAGGCCTGCCCGCTGCTGGCGTCGGTGGCCGCGCTGGTGGGCGATCCCGCCGTGCGCCATCGGGGCACGCTGGGCGGGACGCTGGCCCACGCCGACCCGGCGTCGGATCTGCCTGCCGCGGTGCTGGCGCTGGGCGGCACGATCGTGGCCCAGGGTCCTGGCGGCTCGCGTGAGATCGCAGCTTCGGACTTCTTCACCGGGTACTTCGAGTCGGTGCTGGACGCCGACGAGATGATCACCGAGGTGAGGGTGCCGGCCGACCGCGGCGGCTGGAACTACCAGAAGTTCAATCGCCGGGCCCAGGACTGGGCCATCGTCGGGGTGGCGGTGGCCGGCGGCGGCTCGGGCGTGAGCCTGGTCAACATGGGCTCGGTGCCGGTGCGGGCCTCGGGGGTGGAGGCGGCCCTGGCTGGCGGTGCCTCGGCGGCTGAGGCCGCGGCGGTGGCCGCCGATGGGCTGGAGCCCCCCGAGGATCTCAACGCCGACGCCGAGTACCGCAGCCACCTGGCCAGGGTGCTCACCGAGCGAGCCCTCAACGCCGCCGGAGTCGCCTAGAGGCCAGCTCGCGTCCAACTTCGGGGGTTGGGGACGATCATCTCGCCTTGACTCCCACAAGAGGCCGAGCGAATAGATGAGCGAATCCGGTTCATGCGGGCGAGGCCGTGGCCCGAGCGGCCCGTGAGCGCAGCGAACAAGAGCGGGAAAGACACCCTTGCGACGCGACGGGCTCTCACCCATTTGCGCTCGCTCTAATTTGGCGCGCCCTGCGCCACTGGCTTTGTGGTCTGGATGGTTGCGGGCAACACTGACAGCATGTCTCGACTTCCTTCGGCGGTGACCCGCACATCCGTGTCGGGGATGGTGTCGACCGTCGATCATCTGGCCACCGGGGTCGGGGTGGACCTGCTGCGGCGGGGCGGGTCGGCCGCCGACGCCGCCGTGGGCGCCAACGCGGTGCTGGCGGTGACCGCGCCGCACATGTGCGGACCCGGCGGCGACGTGTGGGCCCTGGTGCACGAGGGAGGCAGCGGCCCGCCGGACGCGCTCGACGCCTCCGGGTTCGCCGGGTCGGGGGCCGACCCGGAGCGGCTGCGGGCGCAGGGTCATCGCGAGATGCCGCTGCACGGCGACGTGGCCTCGGTCCCCGTGCCCGGCGCAGTGGACGGGTGGCTGGCCCTCCACGACCGCTACGGGCGGCTGCCGTTGTCCGAGGTGCTGGCCGAGGCCGTCCGGATAGCCGACGACGGGTTCGCGGCCTCGCCACTGTTGGCCGAGCGCACTGGCGAGGTGGCCGGCGTGGAGAACAACACCGACATCGGTGCCGGCCTGAAGGCCGGCGAGGCAGTGCGGCGCCCCGGAACCGCCAGAGCGTTCAAGGCGATCCTCAAGCACGGCCGGGACGGCTTCTACCGAGGCGAGTTCGGCGAGGGACTGCTGGCGCTGGGCGCGGGGGAGTACACGCAGGACGATCTGAGTAAACCGATTGCCCGCTGGGTGGCTCCGCTGCGGGCCGAGGCCTTCGGCCATGTGCTGTGGACGGTGCCCCCTACCTCGCAGGGTTATCTGACCCTGGCCGGGGCCTGGATCGCCGACGGGCTAGACCTTGGCGACTGCGACGACGACCGGTGGGCCCACCTGCTGATCGAAGCCGCCACTTGGGCCGCCCACGACCGGGTGCGGGTGCTGTATGACGGCGCCGATGGGCAGAAGCTGGTCGATCCGTCCCGTCTCGGTCCCCGGCGCGAAGCCATCGACCCCGAACGGGCCGGCAACGTAGCCGCGCCCGCGGCGATGGGCGACACCACCTACCTGGGCGCGGTGGATTGCGACGGCATGGGCGTGTCGCTCATCAACTCCAACGCCAACGGCTTCGGCGCCCTGCTGGTGGCCGGCAGCACGGGGATATTCCTGCACGACCGGGGTCTCGGCTTCAACCTGGTGCCCGGCCACCCGGCCGAGTACGGCCCGGGCCGGCGCCCGCCCCACACCCTGTCCCCGGCGCTAGTCACCAACATCGACGGCTCGCTGCGGCAGGTGCTGGGCACGATGGGCGGCGACTCCCAGCCCCAGATCCTGCTGCAACTGTTGGCCCGCACCCTGGGCCTGGGCCAGTCGCCGGGCGCAGCCATCAGAGCCCCCCGCTGGGTGCTCGGCCCCGACGACCACGACGCCGGTTTCGCCACCTGGCGCCCGGGTCAGGGTCGCCGGGTGCTCATCGAGGACGCCGCCACCGGCTGGCACGAGTCGCTCGCCGCCCGCGGCCACAGCACCGCCGTGCGCGACGAGTCGCCCCACACCTATGGCCACGCCCACCTCATCGAGGTCACCGACGGTGGCACCCTCGCCGGAGCAGCCGACCCCAGAGCCGCCATAGGCACAGCCGCCGGCCTCTAGCGCTTCACCCGCCCGCGGTAGGGTCTCGGCGATGCGCGGCGTGATCTCGGCGGCGGGTTACGTGCCGCACCATCGGCTCGACCGGTCTGAGATCGCCGGCTTCTTCGGGGCCGGAGGCGGTGTCGGCACCCGGGCGGTGGCTTCCTACGACGAGGACACCACCACCATGGGCCAGGCCGCCGCCGATCTGGCCCTGCGGTCCACCGATGTGGAGCCGGCCGCGGTGTGGTTCGCCACCTCGGCCCCGGCCTACCTTGAGAAGACCAACGCGGCCGCCATCCACGCCGCCCTGCGACTGGATCCGGCCGTGGACGCGCTCGACTTAGGGGGCGCAATCCGCTCGGGAATCGGCGCGCTGCGCACCGCGCTGGCCGGCTGCGGCACCACGCTGGTGGTGGCCTCCGACACCCGAGACGGCCGCCCCGCCGGCGCCGACGAGGCGTCCGCCGGTGACGGCGCCGCCGCGGTGCTGGTGGGCGACGACTCGGACGGGCCGCTGCTGGCCGAGTACCTCGGCGGGGCCTGCCGCACGGTCGAGATCACCGAGCGGCGGCGGATCCCCGGCGGAACCCGCTCGCGCTCGTGGGAGGAGCGCTTCGGCGCCCATGTCCTGGGCCCAGCCGCGCTGGAGGCCTGGCAGGCTTCGCTGGCCGACAGCGGCATAGGCGATGCCGACGACGTCGACCGCGTTGTCGTCACCGGCCTCAACACACGGGCCGTCGCCGCGGCTGCGAAGGCCATCGGGGCCAAGCCCGGCGGCATCGTCGATCCCCTCGTCTCCACCGTCGGCAACACGGCCACCGCCCATCCGGCGCTGCTGCTGTGCGCCGCGCTGGAGCAGGCCCGGCCCGGCGAGACCATCGCGCTGGTGGCGCTGGCCGACGGGGCGGAGACGCTGATCCTGCGGGCTTCCGAGGCAGTCAGCGAGCGTCGTCCGGTCGCGCCGCTGGAAGCGCAGATCGCCGCAGGCGGCGCCCTCTCCTACGGCCGCTTCCTGGCCTGGAGAATGCTCGACGTCGAGCCGCCCAACCGTCCCACCCCGGATCGCCCGTCGTCTCCAGCCGCTCTGCGCCGCCTCGACTGGAAGTACGGCTTCGCCGGGTCGCGAGACCGGTCCAGCGAGATGGTGCACCTGCCCCCGGCCCGCGTATCGCAGAAGGGTGGAGCGGCCGACGACATGGACGCGGCGCCCATGGCCCACACCGTCGGCACCGTCGCCAGCTACACCGTGGACCGGCTCGCCTACTCGCCCAGCCCGCCGGTGGTGTTGGCGGTGGTCGACTTCGACCGCGGCGGCCGGATGCCCCTGGAGCTCACCGACGTCGAAGCCGACGAGGTGCATGTCGGCATGCGGGTCGTCCCCACCTTCAGGCGGCTCTACACCTCCGACGAGATCCACAACTACTTCTGGAAGGCTCGACCGGTGCGGCCCGGCGACGGCGGGGCGACGCAGTGAGCTCGCACGGGATCTGTGACCGGGTGGCCGTCATCGGCATGGGCTGCACCCCCTTCGCCGAGCACTGGGACCTGGGGATCGACGACCTGATCATCGACGCAGCCCACTCGGCCTACTGCTCGGCCGGCATCGCCCAACACGACATCGACGCCTTCTGGTTCGGCACGGCGCAGTCGGCCGCCTCCGGGCTGGGCATGGCCGGCCCCCTCAAGATTCAGGGCAAGCCCGTCACCCGGGTGGAGAACTACTGCGCCACCGGCTCCGAGGCCCTGCGTCAGGCCTGCTACGCGGTGGCCTCTGGGGCCTATGACATCGCCATGGCCCTCGGCGCCGAGAAGGTCAAGGACGGCGGCTACCAGGGCCTCAATGCCTTCCCCATCCCCACCGACGGCACCCAGCGCACCGTCGGCGCCGCGGCCATGTTCAGCCTGATGCTGCCCGCCTACGCCGACCGCTACGGCGTGGACCGTGACGAGTTGCGCT
Organism: Acidimicrobiia bacterium; assembly: GCA_022821685.1. GTDB lineage: Bacteria > Actinomycetota > Acidimicrobiia > Acidimicrobiales > Aldehydirespiratoraceae > Aldehydirespirator. The sequence goes on along the minus strand of JAJEDD010000015.1, from coordinate 4,747 downwards.
ACGCCGCGGCTCGTATCGCCTCCAAGAACCACCACAACGGCGCCCGCAACCCGCTGGCCCAGTTCCGCCGGGAGGTGTCGGCCGAGCGGATCTGCGAGATGCCCGCGGTGGCCGGACAACTCTCGGTGTTCGACTGTGCCGGAGTGGCCGACGGGGCCGCGGCCGCCATCGTTTGCCGGGCCTCCGAGGCCCATCGCTGGTGCGCCGATCCGCTGTACGTCAAGGGTCTGTCGGTGGTCACTGGCACCGGGGCCGGATCGCTGGACCCCGACTACGACTACACCACGATGCCGGAGTGCGTCCTGGCCGCGGCCGACGCCTACGCCCAGGCCGGCGTCACCGATCCCCGGTCGCAGCTGGCGTTGGCCGAGGTGCACGACTGCTTCACCCCCACCGAGATGGTTCTTATGGAGGACCTGGGGTTCTCGGAGCGAGGCACCGCCTGGCGCGACGTGCTCGACGGCGTCTTCGACCTCGACGGCGAACTGCCGGTCAACACCGACGGCGGGCTCAAGTCGTTCGGCCATCCGGTGGGGGCCAGCGGCCTGCGGATGCTGTATGAGCTGTGGCTGCAACTGCGGGGCGAGGCCCCGACCGAGCGCCGCATCCCCGACACCGGCCGCACCCTGGGCCTCACCCACAACCTCGGCGGCTACCCAGGCGAGATCGTGAGCTTCGTAGGAGTCTTCGGCACCGAGCTCGACGCCGAGCAGCGGTGAACCGGTGCGTCGTGGCGGTCGCGACCGAGGTCAGCCCGCCTCGCTGTGGGTCACGGGCTCCTCGCCCATCCACTCCCGCAGGGTGTTCTTGAGCTTGGTCTGCTGGATGAACAGGTCGTGCTCCACATCGGCGCTGCCGGCGGGCTGGGGCGCCTTGAAGTAGAAGCTCAGCCACTCCTGCACGCCGGAGGTGCCGGCTCGGGCGGCCAGATCCATGAACAGGGCCAGGTCGAGCACGATGGGCGCGGCCAGGATCGAGTCCCGGCACAGGAAATCGACCTTGATCTGCATCGGGTAGCCGAGCCAGCCGAAGATGTCGATGTTGTCCCAGCCCTCCTTGTTGTCGCCCCGGGGCGGGTAGTAGTTGATGCGCACCACATGGTGGATCTCGTCGTACAACTCGGGGTACAGCTCGGGCTGCAGGATGGTGCCCAGCACGCCCAGCTTGGACACCTCCTTGGTCTTGAAGTTCTCGGGGGCGTCGAGCACCTCGCCGTCGCGGTTGCCGAGGATGTTGGTGGAGTACCAGCCCCGCAGGCCCAGCATCCGGGCCTTGAGACCGGGCGCGATCAGCGTCTTCATCAAGGTCTGGCCGGTCTTGAAGTCCTTGCCGGCGGTGGGCACGCCCCGGATGCGGGCCAACTCGTCGGCCCAGGGCAGGTCCACGGTGAGGTTGGGGGCGCCGTTGGCGAAGGGCACATCGCTCTGCAGCGCGGCGTAGGCGTAGATCTGGCTGGGTGCGATGGCGTCATCGTCGGCCTTCAGCCCGGCCTCGAACGACGCCACCGACTGGTGCACCGGCGCCGGCTCCGAGTAGGCCTCGGTGGACCCGCACCACACCATCACCAGTCGGTCGCAGCGGTGGGCGCTGCGGAAGCTCTCGATGTCGTCCATCAGGGCCTGGGCCTGATCCCACTTCGACGTCTGCGGCTTGATCCGCACGCCGTCGAGGCGGCTGACCCAGCGCCGGTCGAACACCGCGTCCATGGCGACCACGCCCTCCAGTTCGGCCGAGATGCTGCCCAGATCGCCCTCCTCGAGCACCCCGCAGGTGCGGGCCGCCTCCAGCACGTTGGCCGACAGGGGATCCCAGCCGCCGAACACCAAGTCGTGGAGCCCGGCCAGGGGCACGAACTCCCGGATGGGGGGGTTGCGGTTGTCGGTCTTGGTGCCCAGGCGGATGTGGGCCATCTGGCTGATCGAGCCGATGGGCGGGCTCAGCCCCCGCCGGGCGGCGATCACTCCGGCGATGAAGGTGGACGCCACCGCCCCCATTCCCGGTGTGAGCACGCCGAGCGTGCCGGCGGCGGGGGCGATCGGTCGGGCTGCGGGGAAGTTCATAGGCAACAGAGTAAGGGACGATTCATATTATTGTCTAACTATGAAGTAAATCTGAACTATTATGCCTGCATGGCCTCGGCGCTGCCCGATCTCTCCATCCGCCAACTCGAATATCTGGTGGCGGTGGCCGACTCGGACACGTTCGCGCTGGCCGCGGCGCGGGTCGGCGTGAGCCCGTCGGCCCTCTCGCAAGGCCTGGCCGAGCTCGAGCGCCGCGTCGGCGTGCCCCTGTTCGACCGTGAGGGCCGCCGCCGGGTGCTGCGCCCCGACACCCGGCCGGTGCTACAGCACGCCCGCCAAGTGGTGGCGCTCACCGCCGACCTGACCGGCTGGGCTCAGCGCACCCGCTCCGGCGACCACGGCCGGCTGCGCCTGGGCATGATCGACGCCGCCGCGGTGCAGCACCACGGCGAGGCCCTGCGGCGCTTCCGGGCCGAGCACCCCGAGCTGCGAATACATCTTCGGGTCGCGCCCTCGGGCGATCTGCTGGGCGAGCTGGTGGACGGGTCGCTCGATCTGGCCGTCTGCGTGGAGCCGGTCGAGCCGCTGCGGGGAGTGAGCACCGAGGCTCTGCTAACCGAGGATTTGGCGCTCTACGCGCCCGACGGGCGCCGCCGGCCCGGACCCGGCGCGGGCTGGGGGCCGTGGGTGCTGTTCCCCCGCCGCGCCAACACCCGCACGCTGATCGAGGCGGCGCTGCGCCGCAGGGGCGCACCGGTCGAGGTGGTGGCCGAGTCGCATCAGCCCGAGGTGCTGTGCGAGATGGTGAGGCTCGGCCTGGGCTGGTCGGTCCTGCCGGTGGTGCAAGCCGAATCCGGAGACCGGCCGCTGGAGGGCTGCGGCGTGCTGGCGAGGCGCCGTCTGGTCACCGCCCGCCGATCAGGAGCCGCCCCCCACCCCGCAGCAGCACTACTAGAGCAAGCCCTCCGCTCGCCCGCAGAGCGCCCGTTGGGGGCAACTACAGGGATCCAGTGAGATAGTTCCTGTTCTTGATCTTTTTCATATTTCTGAATGTGCTTTCAGATTGGGATCTAGCGGGTCGAGCGACGCGCGCTGCGAATCGGTTATCTTCTACAGCCGCTGTCTATGGGCAGCAGGGGGCGCGGAGAGGCCATGGCGACCATTCAAGAACTGCTATTCCAGGCGGACAACGCTCAGCTGCGCATGCCGGAGTTTCAACGCGGCTGGGTCTGGAAGAGGAAGAATGTCAGGGAACTCTTCAGCTCCCTCTACCACGGCTATCCGATCGGATCGATAATCGTGTGGCCGATGAAGGCCGACGACGGACGCTTGGTCGACAGCGTCATTGATGGCCAGCAGCGCCTCTCCGCGCTCTATAGCGTTATTCGCGGCAGCAAGCCGCATTGGTCCAAGGGCTATGATGAGAACGCATTCGCGAACCTCATGTTCGGTCTTGAAGAAGAACGGTTCGACTTCGCCACGAAGGAACGCCTCAACGATCCGCTGTGGATCAGCGTGACAGAAATCTGTCAGAACCCTGAGCGGTGGTTTGAACAACTGCCTGAAATGTCACTGGAAGCATCTACTCAGGCTGTATACACACATCGGATCACTAGATTGACTAATCTATGGTCCAAGGAAGTCTTTGTCAGCCGCCTGCCCGACAAGACAAGCGTTGAGGACGCATATCGGGTCTTCGATGTCGTCAATCGCGCTGGCACCAAGGTTAGCGAGGGCGATCTGGTGTTGGGCCAGATCAGCCTGAAGTGGCATGGTGCCCGCGAGGTGATCGAGAAACGGCGCAGTCAGTGGGCCGAGAATGGCTTCGTAGTGCCGCTTGAGTGGCTGCTCCACGCCATGGCCGCCGATCTTGGCAATTGCATTGAGTACACCAAACTGATCAGTGCTGGCCGTGATGAGATTGAGGACAGCTACCACAAGGTGGTGGGGGCTGCCGAAGAGCTTCAGAACTCGCTCAGGGATCACTTGGGCCTCGGCCGCGACCAAGCGACGAAGTTCAACATGGGGCTCATAGCGGTCGCGATTGCGCGCATGAGGATGGGTAACGGCCTCAGCGTCGAGGCCGACCGCCAATACCTGGCATGGTGGCTGCTCGGCACGCTGTGGCTCCGATGGTCGGCGGACACGCGGAACCGAGTCAATCGCGACCTCAACATCGTTCTCGGCGGTCAAGGTGTTGAAGCTCTTATTCGGGAGTTGCACCGCAAGTCCGAAGGCCTCAGCCTGCGGCCGGATCACTTTGCTGCGAGACAGAGCGCGTCCCAGAATGTGCTCAAGCTGATGCGGATAATGACGCGCCGGTGTGGAGCACGCTCGCTCGGGAACGGCCTCGGACTGTCGTTCGAGCACATCGGGCATCTGTCTGACCTCCAAGCCCACCATGTGTTCCCGCGTGCGCTGCTTCGAGAGCGGAGCGTTCCGAAGAAGGAGATCGATGAGGTCGCCAACTTGGCCTTCATCAGGCATGACGACAACTTGAAGATCGGTGCCAAAGCGCCTGCGGACTACCTGCCGGAGATTGAGGAGAAGAACCCGGGTGTACTGAAGTCGCAGTGGATCCCGGAGGTGGCGTCCCATCGCCGGTGTAATAGCAGCAGGGGCGTAGGTTCCTTCGAGAACCTCAACTCAAGAAGGAGACCTACGCCCGTGCCTGCACGAGTATCGCCCACAGAAGCTGTCCGCGCCGAGATCGACGAGCTGTTCGG
>JAJEDD010000020.1 GCA_022821685.1 Acidimicrobiia bacterium | reverse complement strand
GAACAGCTCGTCGATCTCGGCGCGGACAGCTTCTGTGGGCGATACTCGTGCAGGCACGGGCGTAGGTCTCCTTCTTGAGTTGAGGTTCTCGAAGGAACCTACGCCCCTGCTGCTATTACACCGGCGATGGGACGCCACCGGACCGACTGCGCCGCACGAAGAAGTTGCGAGATGTCGTTCTCGTCAGATGTAGCGACCACGACACGGGAGAAGTTTGTCGCCATAGCCGCAGCGGCTGCAACGGAGGCGTCCGTTACATCATCGATGCCGCTGAGCAGACGCAGCCGACCTGCGATGTGAGCCATATCCTCATCCAGCGGGATGGTCCTGCACAGTTTGAGCGCCTGGTTGAGGCGAGCTTGGGTCGGCTCTCCGTTCCACACCTGCTCCAGCGCGCATGCCGGGACCTGGGCTCTGTCGCCCGCGTCGTAGGCGGCCTCCACGAGAGCCCACATGGCACGCTCGCTCCGCTCAAGCGCGATGAGCGCCCCAGCATCGAGGACAAGGATGCTCACCGACCGAGAACGCTTCGAGCTTCTGCCTTCTCCTGGGGAGTCAAGGGGCCGTGCTGCCCTTCCCAATCGGAGATGACTTCACGCATCTCCTTCTTGTCCGACTTCCGGCCTTCCGCGTCGTGGAACCACCCTCGGTGTTGCTCGACGTAGCGCGAGGTCGCCTGACGCACCTCAGCACCCATGTCGCACTCGTCCCGGTTGCCCATCGCCGCCGCTCCTTCGTCGCAAGTCCACCCTACCCGGCGCTGCGGGGCGGTTACTCGGACGCGCACGTGCAGACGCTTCAGATTCGCTCATGTCTGCGGCGGCTCTTCGGACTCGTCGCCTATTGGGCCGGGTTCCGGGTTGGGGAGCAACTCGGCGAACAGCTCCGACGCCGGGACCTCCGACCAGCGCCTACCGATGGCGGCCACCGCCACCGGGTCCAGCACCGTGTCGGGGTCCATCCAGCCCGAGGCCGTCCACAGCAGCAGCCGGGCCGCCTCCAGCTCGTCGGGGCTGTTGACATCGAGGTCGCGGTACAGCGTGTCCTCGGGATAGCCCAGGCCTGCGGCGTGATCGAGCGGAGCTGAATCACGCTCGGAGCGGATCCGCTTCGACGATCGCGGTGACAGTCTTGCGGCCGAGCCCGGACACCTCTGCGATCTGGCGCAGCGAGGCACCGGCACGATGGGCGGCCCGGATCATGTCGTCGCGGACGGTGATCTCCCTATCGGCCCGCGCCGCACTCAGGCCGACCACAGCGAGAGCGGCCCCGATCTCGTAGTCGAGCCCGGACCGGTACTTGTCCATCGCCGCGATCGCGGCGGACACATCGGCTTCGGTGTAGCTCATCGCTCCTCCCGCAGGCCGGCGGCCAGCTTGTCGAGTCTCCTCGGCTCTGAAGTCCAACTGTAGGCACCACCGACGGCGTCCCGGCCGCAGCGATATCATCTATGGTATCATGTGGTCGGTTGAAGTAGAGCCAGAAGTCGAGCAATGGATCGATTCCCTGCCCGTGAAGGACTTCGCGAGAGTACTCGCAGCCGTCGAACGGCTCTCGGAGCGCGGCAACCAACTGCGAGGACCGGTGTCGCGGGCGCTGGGAGAGGGTCTGTTCGAGTTGCGCATCGACGTCGGCCGCGCCCACCGGCGCATCACCTACTACTTCGCGGAGCGGCGACGGATAGTGCTGCTGACCGTCTTCCGCAAACAACGACCAAGCGAGCGGACCGAGATCCGGCGCGCCCGCCAGGCCATGAGACGCTGCATCGCTGAAGGACACACAGCTGAGGAGGAGGAGGAGGAGGAGGACGACTAATGGGTCGCACAACGATCGAGGAAATGCGCAGCCGGAGGCTCGCCGCCATGACCAGCAACGAGCGCGCCAAGTTCGACGAGGCCCTCGCCTCGGCTCGGCTAGCCATCGAGGTGGGTGAGAAGGTCCGCGAAGCCCGCGAGACGGTGGGCTTGAGCCAACGCGAGCTGGCAGCGCGAATGTCCACCAGCCAGGCGGCGGTAGCCCGCCTCGAGGCGGGCGGCACCAGCGCCACACTGGCGACCCTGCACAAGGCCGCCGCCGCGCTCGGCCTTGAACTCAGCATTGACCTAGCCCCCGCAGGCTGACAGCCGGGACCGCGAGCTCTGCTCTGCGGGCCTGCTATGGCCCGCATCGAGATCATTCCCGACGACTCCTGGGACAGCGAACTGGCCTACGCCAACCGCATCGCCGACGGCCTCAGCATAGAGACCGAGTCGTGGATCCCCGACTGACCGCCAGCGTCAACCCGAGGGTTCACCGCCAGACCAATCGGCGTAGCCCGAAGCCCCGTCGGCCTTGGTGACACGGTCGCCCACTCGGATGGTTCCTGGCTTGATGACTCGGGTGTTCAGGCCGCGGAGCCTCAGCCTCATGCCGTCGGAGGAGTTGACCCAGCGCATGGCGGCCAGGCCGAACCGCTGGATGAACTTCGAGCACCCGGTGTGGGGCTTGGCGGTCACCTCCAGCAGCGTGTCGCCCACCGCCAGCCTGCTGCCGGCCGGCAGGTTGTCGTCGCTCAGGTCGAGATCGACGTAGAGCTGGTCGCCGGCCAGCGGCCAGCGCTCCACCGGCCCGGCCATCACCTCGAGCACCCGCGAGTTCATGATCGTGAGCTGGGCTAGCGGATGGGCTCGGCCGTCCTCGTAGAGAGGATTGCCTCGGGCCAGCCAGTCGTCGCCCACCAGCCCCACTTCGAGGTCGAGGTCGCCCTCGTCGAGGGTCTCGCGCTCGTTCTCTCGGGGCCGGCGCACGATCAGCAGAAGCTCCCCGCTGTCGGACGGCGAGTCGCGGATGTGCTCCAAGGCGGCTTCGAGCTCTTCGGGAGTGCGGTGGGTCATGGCCGCAGAGGCTACGCCGTCACACCGCGAGGGTCCGGGATGGATCCGCTGCGGCTAGCCGCCGTTGATGGAGGCGAACAGGGCATCGATCTCCGTCGACCACTCCCTGCGCCACGAGACCTTGGTGGCGTCGTCGATCCAGGCGGCGTCGATCCCGTTGAGGGCCATCCCCTTGAGCGTGCTGAGGCTGAGACCCATCTCGCGGTGCAGGCGCACGTACTCGTTGCCGAGGTCGGACACGAACATGGCGGGGTCGTCAGAGTTGACCATCAGCTTTAAGCCGGCCGCGTCCATCTGGCGGATGGCGTGATCGGGCGCGCTCAGGTCGCGCCAGATGGTGGTGTAGCCGGTAGTCGTCGGGCACACCGTGAACGCGATCTGGCTCTCCGCGCAGCGGGCCACCAGATCGGGGTCGTCGACCACGTGGTAGCCGTGGTCGATCCGCTCGCAGTCCAGCAGGTCGATCGCGGCCCGCACATTGTCGGCCGGGCCGACCTCGCCGGCGTGGGACGTGCGGTGCAGGCCGTGCGCCGCGGCGGCCCGGTAGGCGTCGACGTAGTCCTCCGACGGGAACCCGATCTCATTGAAGTCCAGGCCGACGCCGATGATCTGGGGGTCGGGATGGGCGGCCACCATCTCCACGAACTCCACCGCCCGGGCCGGGCCCAGCTCCCGGTTGATGGCCGGGATCAGGTTGCTCTCGAGCCCCCGGTCGGCCTTGATGTCGGCCATGCCGCCGAGCACGCCGTCGAGCATGGTCGGGTACTCGACGCCCATCTCGAAGTGCGACTCCGGGCTGAAGAACAGCTCCACGTAGCGGGCCCCGCTGTCGGCGCAGCGCTCCAGGCACTCGTAGGTCACCAGCCGGAAGTCGGCCTCGGTCTGGACCGACCGGCACACCAGCGAGTAGATGAGCAGGAAGTCGGCCAGGCTGTCGTACTGGTACAGGTCGGCGACCTCGTCGTGGGGGGGCAGCTCCAGGCTGTGCTGCGCGGCCAGCTCGGCGAACGTGGCCGCGTCCACGGCCCCCTCCAGGTGCAGATGCAGTTCGGCCTTGGGCATCTGCCGCAGTGCAGTATCGGTGTCCATCGCATGCTCCCCCTTGTTCGAATCTCGGTGCGAGTCCTGTGGACATACCACACATTTTCATCCCGAGATGCCTCGGAGCCGGGGCGAAGGTCTGAGGACGCCCCACTAGCTTGGGCCCGAGCATGCCCACGGTCTGTATGCGGATGCGCATCGGAGCGTATGATGAAGGTATGCAGAAGCAGCGGGTGACGGTCACGGTGGATGAGGAACTGCTCCAGGAGGCGAGTGCTGCTGTGAGCGAGGGGCACTCCCGCTCGGTAAGCGAGTGGATCGGCGAGGCGATGGCCCAGCGTCGTGATCGGGACCAGCGGCTGGCCGTGCTGCGCAGTCTCGTGTCCGAGTACGAGGCCGAGCATGGCGTGATCTCCGACGACGAGATCGAGGAGCAGGCGCAGCGGGACCGGGACGCGGCCGCCTCGCTGAGGATGGCCACCCGGCGGGCAGGATGAGCGACATCTTGGACTCGGGCGCTCTCATCGCGCTCGAAGCCGACGATCGCCGTATGTGGCGCCGCCTCAAGGCTGCCCTGCGGGCCGAGAGCCCTCCGCGAACCCACGGCGGTGTCGTCGCACAGGTGTGGCGGGGCGGATCCGGCCGCCAAGCGCGCCTCGCCAAGGCGCTGGGGGCCGTCGACGTCGTTGCTCTGGACGAGGGGCTGGGACGGCGCGCCGGGGTCCTGCTGGCCCGCTGCGGCCTGACGGACGCAATCGACGCGGCGCTGGTCTGTTTGGCCGGCCACGGTGACCAGATCTTCACGTCAGATCCCGACGACATCGCTGCGCTGGCCGCCGTCAGCAACCGGCGGATCGACGTCATCCCGGTCTGACATCCGCGATCCGCGCAACCCTCGGAATATGCCCCCGCCATTCCCGGCATGACCGGGAAGGCGGCGAACAGAGCCCGAGCACTGGCACGGTGACGGCTGCGGGCTGCTACTGGAGTTCGTCGGCTACTGGGAAGACGTTGGTGGTCATGCCGCCGTCGACGATGATGTTCTGGCCGGTGGTGTAGGCGCCGTCGGCGGAGGCCAGGTAGGCGTAGGTGCCGGCGATCTCGACGGGTGAGCCGAGGCGGTTCATGGGGACGATCGGCCAGCTCTCCCGGGCGGCCTGCATGGCCTCCTCGCTGCCCAGCAGCGCCAGGGACATGGGGGTGTCGAGCGGGCCGGGGCTGACGCAGTTCACGGTGATGTTGTGCCCGACCAGCTCGATGGCCATGGTCTTGACGAGGCTGATGATGCCGGCCTTGGACACGCCGTAGTGGGCGTCGCCGGTCGATGCGGCCACCCCCGAGATCGACGCTGTGTAGAGGATCGTGCCACCGTTGCCGGCCGCCACCATCGCCCGGGCCGCGGCCTGGCCCAGCACGAACGACGCGGTGAGGTTGATGTCCATGATCCGGTACCACTCATCGAGCTCGAGCTCCAGGAAGTCGTGGATCGAGTCGGCGCCGGCGTTGCCGACCAGCACGTCGAGGCGGCCGTCACCGCGGGTGGCTTCGTCGACAGCCCGCTGGCAGTCGGGTGGGTTGGAGACGTCGCCGACCACGGTTCGGGGCTCGGTGCCGATGTCGGCCAGCTCGGCGGCGACGGCGGCGATGCGCGAGGCGTCCTGGTCGAACAGCGTGATCCGGGCCGCGCCCTCCTGAGCGAAGCGGTGCGCGGTGGCCCGCCCGACGCCGCTGGCTCCCCCGCTGATCAGCGCGGACAGGCCTTCGAGTCGTCTCACGCTTGAGTTCCCTTCCACGTCGCGGCCTAGGTGGCCGCCGGGTTGCGGCTCTTGAGGTCGTTGAGGGTCTCGGCGAGGCGGGCCAGGCCCTCCAGGATGGTCTCGGGGGCGGCGGCGAAGCTCACCCGCACGAACCCCTCACCGCCCCGGCCGAACGCCAGCCCGGGCACGACCACCACCCGGTGCTGCTCGACGAGCCTGGTGGCGAACGCCCACGAGTCGAGGCCGCTGTCGCGGATGTCGATCATGAGGAAGAACGAGCCGCCCGGCTCGACGTAGCGGATGCCTTCGGCGTCGAGCAGCGCAGTGGCCAGCTGGGCGCGCTCGGCGTAGGCGGCGACCATCTCGCCCACGCAGTCCTGCGGGCCTTGCAGGGCCACGGTGGCGCCGTGCATGGAGATGGTGGCCGCGCTCGACACGACCGGTTCCTGCAGCAGCGACAACTCGTTCACGAAGTCGGCCGGCCCGACCGCATACCCGATGCGCCAGCCGGTCATGGCGTAGGTCTTGGAGAACGAGTAGACGGTCAGCAGGTGCTCTGACTGCACCCGTGACGCCACCGAGAACGGCTCGGTGTCGAACACGACCTCGTCGTAGGCCTCGTCGCTGATGACCGCGACGCCGCGGTCGGCGGCCAGCTCAGCCACCGCGGTGAGGTCGTCGGAGTCGAAGACCACGCCGGTCGGGTTGCCCGGCGAGTTCAGCACGAGCGCGCTGGTCTGCGGGGTGACGGCGGCCTCGACGACGGCGGGATCGAGCCGCCAGTCGGTCGCCGCGTCGACGGCATAGGGAACGGCCCGGGCGCCGAGAACATGGATCTGCGCGGCATAGTTGGCCCATCCCGGATCCGGAAGCAGCACATCGCTGCCGGGTTCGACGGTGAGCGTGAGGCTGGTGAACAAAGCACCGCAGGCTCCGGTCGTCACGCAGACCTCATCGGGGCTGGCGGCGACGCCGTTGACCCGCTGCAGCTTGCGGACTATCGCCTCGCGCAGCTCTAGAAAGCCCTCGCCCGGGGCGTACCCGGTCGCCCCCGCGCTCGACCGTTCGGCGGCGCCATCGATGATGTGCTGCGGCGTGGTGAAGTTGGGATCGCCGCCCTCAAGTGAGATGGGATCGTCGAGGGTGGCCGCGAGGTCGGCCATTCGCCGGATGCCCGAGTGCGGCGTCTCCAGCAGGTGGGGCCGTACCCGCATCAGTCGTCGTCGGAGTCGAACATGCCCGGTCCGGTCTCGGGCGGTTCGATGACCACATGCTCGTGGGTCATCCAGAACTGGCCGTCGGTGCGGGCGTAGTTGGGCACGTCCTCCCAGGCTTTGGCCGCCAGCGGATGCTCGCTGGCGCGGGCCTGATGGTCGCGGCTCGGGTACCAGAGCTCGATGAACGCATCGACACTGCGCTCGATGGGAGCGCTCACCGTCTCGCGAACCCGCGACACGACGTATCCGGAACTCCCTGGAATCGACGAGGAGATCGGGGCGTGCACCGTCTTCCAGTAGTCGAAGAACCCCTCAAGGGTGAAGTCGGCGCGCTTGGCGGCCGTCCCAAACAGGTTGAGCCGCGAGTGCTCCCCCGACGGGCGGCGCTCAACCGGCGCCAAGAACACGATCTCCTCAACCAGCCAACTGGACACCATCGCATCCACCGAGCCGACGAGATCAGCAAGAACCGACTCGGCGCCAACGGCGTCATCAATCCACGCCTGCACCACAGCAATGGTCTCCGCAGGCCCCGTCAGCGACTCGTTCGGGCTGCTAACCGTCAAGCCCGCCAGCCCCGCAGTCCCATCAGCACCTGCAATCAGCCGCCCCACGACCTCGTCGCGCTCGCCCGCCGCAACGTCGTGATCAGCGTCAAGCAACACCACGTACTTCTGCACACCCATTCGTCTTCCCCCTGGTCAACTCGACGGCGCGGCGCGATCCGCCCGCCGACACTAGACCTGCGCCAACCCAGTGGCCCACGCCAGACAGCTCCCGTCGTGGTGCGAGCGTGTCATGCATACTGCATGCAACTATGCTCGCCGCATGACATCGTTGCAGATACGGAACGTCCCCGACGACCTTCATCGTCGTCTGAAGGCTCGAGCGGCGTTGGAGGGTCAGTCGCTGTCGGAGTACGCCCTCGGCGAGTTGCGCCGGGCCATGCAGCGGCCCACCCGCCGGGAGCTGGTGGAACGGATCGCCGCCTTCGAGCGCATCACTGTCGCCGAGTCTGCGGCAGCAGCGGTGCGGGCCGAACGCGACGGACGGTGATCGTCGTCGATTCCTCGGCCGCGGTGGAGTGGCTCCTCGGCCTCCCCTTCGCCGATGCCGTGGCCGAACGGATCGTGTCGGCCGAATCGGTGCATGCTCCCGCCCTGCTCGATGTGGAGGTGGCTCATGTGGTGCGCCGCTATTGCGCCGCCGGGGACATCTCCGAGCAGACCGCAGAGCGAGCCCTGAGCGCTCTGGCCGACTTCGATGCTGTGCGCTACACCCACGAACTGCTGCTGCCGCTCATCTGGAGGCTCCGCCACAACCTCACCGCCTACGATGCCGCCTTCGTGGCCCTGGCCGCGGTGCTGCAAGCGCCCCTCGTCACCCTCGACGAGAGGATCGCCCGCGCCCCCTGGAATCGCCTGGCCGACCGCGAGATACAGATCGATCTCATTGCCCCCATGCACTGAGGGGCGCTCACAACTTGGCGCGAGCCATTCGCAGCACGGCTCACGGGGCGTACCAACAGAATCCTGGGCTCCGGCTCGCGCGGTGGAGCGCCCACCACCAGTGTCGCCGACTAGAGTCGGCGAGCCGGCTCCAGGACCTGACAAGACTGCACCGCGCCACCGAAGGACTCGCATGCGGATCACATTGACCAACGTCATCGTTGACGACCAGGCCGAGGCCCTCGCCTTCTACACCGAGGTCCTCGGATTCCAGAAGCATCACGACGTGCCCGTCGGGGATTACTCGTGGCTCACCGTGGTCTCCCCGGAACAGCCTGACGGGCCGGAACTGCTCCTCGAACCCGCGGCACACCCCGCCGCCAAGACATTCCGCAACGCACTGGCCGCCGACGGGCTCCCATCGGCACAGTTCACCGTCGACGACGTCCATGCCGAGCACGAGCGGCTGCAGGCCGCCGGCGTCGAGTTCACCCAGCCGCCCACCGACCTGGGCACCGTTGTGTCAGCCATCTTTGACGACACCTGCGGGAACCTGATCCAGATCGTGACCCCGGCATAAGGGACCTCCCAAGGGGCTCGGCTAACGAGACGCTCGTGACCGGCGCTTCAGGCCGGCGACGGTGATGGCATCGGAGAACTGGTATAGCAGCGCTCCGATTACGGTCAGGATGATGACGTAGGTGGCGGCCAGCGCGCCGAGGTCGCCCTCTCTGGCGATGCCCAGCTCGGCGATGACGATCGAGAACTCGCCGTGGGCGACGAGGGCGGCGCCGGCCCGCACCCGCCCCGGCGTACCGATGCCGGCCCGCCCGGCTGCGATCCAGCCGGTGGCGACCTTCGTGACGACCGAGGCGGCGGCGATGGCAGCCGCCACCGCGGCGACGCCGGGGATCAGCCGCACGTCCACTTGCAGGCCGAAGAACACGAAGAACACCGCGGCGAAGAGGTTCCGCAGCGGCAGCAGCAGCCCGCGGGCGTGCGAGACGATGTCGCCCGACAGCGCCACCCCCACGACGAAGGCCCCGACCGCGGTCGAAAGATTGAGCCTGTCAGCGATGCCTGCGGAGACGAGCGTCACCCCGAGCAGGGTCAGCAGCAGCGCCTCGCTGGAGTGGCTCAGGGCGATGTCGCTGAGCCGGTCGCCGAGCACGTAGGCCACGCCCAGGATGGCCAGCACCGCGGCCAGCGACACCGACACCGCCACGGTGGTGCTCAGCACCGATCCGCCGAACAGCACGCCGGTCACGATCGGCAGGTACAGCACCATGGCCAGATCCTCGATGACCAGCACGCTGAGCACGACCGAGGTCTCGTGATTGCCGATCCGATCGAGGTCGGCCACCAGCTTGGCCACGATGCCCGACGACGAGATGTAGGTGACGCCGCCCAGCAGCACGGCCACGATCGGGTCGAATCCGAGCAGGAATCCGGCCGCCAGACCGGGCGCCGAGTTGAGAACGAGGTCGGTGACTCCAGCCAAAGTCGACCGGCGGACGTTGACCACCAACTCGTGGGGCGAGAACTCCAGTCCCAGCATCAACAGCATCAGGATCACGCCGATCTCGGCGCCGACCTCGATGAAGTCGGCCGATGCGGGCAGTTCGACCAGGCCACCCTCGCCGAGGGTCAGCCCCACCAGCAGGTACAGCGGCAGCGCGGGCATCCCCACCCGGCGGGCCAGGCGGGCGACGATGGCCAGGCCCAGCACCACCGCGCCGAGCTCGAGCACCAACAGATCACCGCCGGCGTGCATGGGGGGCTACCGGTGCCGGTCTAGTTGTTGGGTCGGGTGAGCAGTCTGGTGGCAGCCTTTACTGCTGAGGGCACGCCCACCACCACCGCGGTGTCGCCGCCGTCCAGCCGGTCGGTTCCGCCTGGTATCGGGATCGAACCCGAGTCGCTGACCAGCGCCACGATGCCGGCCCCGGTGCGGGTTCGCAGTGCGGCCTCGGCCAGGGTCAGCCCGGCCAGCGACGACTCGGCGCCGATCTCAACCCACGAGATCACCAAGTCCTCCAGCCGGTGCACCGCGTCGTCGAGGTGTTCCAGCACCGGGCTGCCGCCCAGCAGCTCGCCCAGGGTGTGTCCCTCGTCTTCGCTGAGCTCCACACTCTCGGCGGCGCGGTCGATGTCGCGGTCGTCGTAGACCACCAGATCGCGCCGGCCCGACTGGTGCACGACCACGCCGACGGCACGGCCCGAGTTGGTCTGCAGATCGAAGCGGACCCCCACACCGGGCAGGTCCGACTCTGTCACCTTCCGCATCGCTGCTGCCTCCTGATGGGTTCGGCTGTGATGCCCGAAGCTACTTCAGCCGAGGGTGGCCTTGATGGTGACGGCGATGCGGTCGGCGTCGGGGAGAGCCAGGTCCTCGAGGTTCGGGGCCGAGGCCAGCGGCAGGTGAGGCGTGGTGATGCGCACGATGGGGCCGTCGAGGTCCCAGAACCCCTCCTCGCCGACGATTGAGCTAATCTCTGCACCCCAGCCGCACAGCCGGGGGTTCTCCTCCACGGTGAACAGCCGGCTGGTCTGCGACACCGAGTCCAGGATGGTGGCCGTGTCGAGCGGGACCAGGCTGCGGACGTCGATCACGGTGACCTCGATGCCGTCGGCCGCAAGGCGCTCGGCGGCCTCCAGCGCCCTCGGCACCATGAGCGCCAGCGCGACGACGGTGGCGTCGGAGCCATGCCGCAGCACCCGGGCGGTGCCCAGCTCGTCGACGATCTCGCCGTCGGGCACCTCGCCCTTGGTGGGATACAGCGCCTTGTGCTCGAACAGCAGCACCGGATCGGGATCCCGCACCGAGGCGGCCGTCAGTCCGATCAGGTCAGCCGGAGTGGACGGCGCCACCACCTTGATGCCGGGCACGGCCATGGCCCAGTTCTCGATGCTCTGGGAGTGCTGGGCGCCGAAGCGCAGACCCGCGCCGTTGCCGGAGCGGATCACCAGCGGGCAGCCAACCATGCCGTCGGTCATGTAGCTCATTTTGGCGATCTCGTTGGCCACGAAGTCCCAGCACACCGCGAAGAAGTCCGAGAACATGATCTCGGCGATGGGCCGCAGTCCGGTCATGGCCGCCCCCATGGCCGCGCCGAGGATGGCCTGTTCGGAGATGGGCGTGTCGACCACCCGGTCGGGCCCGAACTCCTCCAGCAGCCCCGAGGTGGTCTTGAAGACGCCGCCGGCGCCGGCCACGTCCTCGCCGAGGAACACCACGGCGGGGTCGCGGCGCATCTCCTGGGCGATGCCGACCGCCACCGCCTCGCGGTAGGTCAGTTCCGCCATTGCGAGCCCCCGTCGGCCCAGACGTTGGTCCAGAGCTCCTCCGCGGCGGGCTCGGGCGCGCTCTTGGCCGCCTCGGTGGCCCGGTCGATCTCGGCCGCGACCTCGCCGCTGATCTCAGCCAGCCGATCCTCGCCCACCCCGAGGTCGAGCAGCCGCTGGTGATACATGGGGATCGGGTCGTGCTCGAGCCACGCCTGCACCTCGTCGTCGGGGCGGTACTGGCCCGGATCGGCCCGGCTGTGTCCGCCGTGGCGGTAGGTCTTGGCCTCGATGATCGACGGCCCTCCGCCGCTGCGGGCCCGCTCGATGGCCGCCCGCGCCGCCAGGTAGACGGCATCGGCGTCGTTGCCGTCCACCACCGTGGCATCCATGCCGTAGGCGGGGGCCCGGTCGGCGGCCGGATGGGTCACCGGAGTGACCTCGCTGATCGGCGTGTACTCCATGTAGAGGTTGTTCTCGCACACGAAGATCGTGCCGAGGCGGTAGTTGGCCGCGTAGTTGACCGCCTCGTGGAACGCCCCGATGTTGGTGGCCCCGTCGCCGAAGAAGGCCACCGCCACCTGGTCGGTGCCCCGCACCCGCGCCGACCAGGCCGCGCCGTTGGCGATGCACAGGTGGGCGCCGATGATGGCGTAGCAGCCCATCATCCCCTGCTCGGCCGACGCCAGGTGCATCGACCCGCCCTTGCCGCCCACCAGCCCGGTGGCCTTGCCCAGCAGCTCGGCGATGATCGGCTCGGGGCCGACCCCGCGGGCCGCGGTATGGCCGTGGCCGCGGTAGGTGGCGAAGCTGTAGTCGTGGGGGCGCAGCGCGGCTCCGAACGCCGCGCCGATGGCCTCCATGCCGATGGACAGGTGGCTGGTGCCCCGCACGAATCCCTGCAGGAACAGGTCGTAGATCCGCTTCTCGAGTTGGCGGATCTGATGCTGCTTGCGGAACAGCTCGATGCGAACGTCGAGGTCGATGGGCGCGTCCTTCAAGGACTCGTCGAACGGTTGGGGAAGGACTGCCTGGTGCTCGCCGTATCCGGCGCCGCTCAGCGGCATCTGCTCACACTCCGCTCTCTGGCCGCGAGCGACTCCAACGCTTCGTAACTGATCGCCGGCGCAACCGTAGTCGCCGCGGCGAGCGCCGAGACATCGAAGCAGCCTCGGTCGACCGCCAGCACCGGTAGACCCGCGGCCCGCGCCGAGGCGATCCCCGCCGGTGAGTCCTCCGCCGCTACCGCTTCGCACCCCAGCATCGACACCGCCCGCTCGTACACGTCGGGGGCCGGCTTGGGACGCTCCACCTCGTCGGCGCCCACGACATGGGCGACCAAGCCGGCCAGAGCGGTGCGCTCCAGCGCCGCGGCCACGTCGGCGGCGGTGGAGTTGGAGGCGACCGCGGCAGCTATCCCGCGGGCATGCAGCTCCTCCAACGTCTGGCGGGCGTCGGGGTAGGCCCGGATCCGCTCCCGTTTGGCTGCGGCGAACTCTGTCGCGAAGCACTCGCCGAGGCTCCGCAGCTCTGCCTCGGGCAGCCATTTGCGGAAGTACTGCACGCTCTCGTCGTCGGTGCATCCGGTGATGGCCCGCAGGTCCTCCATCGTCACCTCGATCCCGTAGCCGCCGGCGAGCGAGCGCCAGATGCGCCAGCCCAGTTCCTCGGTATTGACCAGCACGCCGTCGAGGTCGAACACCACAGCGAAGCCGCCGTCACCGATCATGGCGGGATCAACCTAGCGCCGCCGCCAAACTCCAGCCCGCGGCGGCACCCCGCGGCCAAGACTGCGATTCGAGCGAGATCAGCTGCGAGTGATCACGCCGCAGGCGACTCGGTCTCCGGCGCCGGGTTCGTCTCCGTAGCTGTCGGGCTTGGCGTGAATGATGATGGCGGAACCGTCGGAGTCGAACAGCGACGTCTCGGCTCCGGCCGCCAGGGTCACCTTGTCGGTGAAGTGATCGGCCCGGGCGACGCCGTCGCTGCCGGCATGAATGTTGGGCATGTCGCCGGCGTGGGAACCCCCGGTCGTCAGGAAACCGTGGCCGTGGTCTTTGGGCGCGTAGTGGCCGCCGGCGGCGGAGAAGTCGGGCGTGCAGGCACCGACGCCATGGATGTGGAAGCCGTGGGCGCCGGCGGTCAAGCCACTCACCTCTGCGGAGACCAGCACCCCGTTGGGCCCCTGCTCGAAGGTGACTGTGCCCATCGGCGCGCCGTCGGCCCCGGCCAGCGAGGCGACCGCGGTCTGGCCCACCCCGGCCACCTCGTCCTCGCTGTCGTCGCCGCAAGCGGCCATCCCGGCCAAGGCCAGCAGTCCCACAACCGAGATCACCAGCGGGCGTCGCATTCGCATGGTCCATCCTCCCCAGGGCTCATGTCGGCGTGTCACCCTAGGGCACTCCGACCCGCTCCGGGCCAGCGGTAATGTAGCGCCCGACCCTAGCGGAGATTCGCCCACCCCTCCCGACTCCGAGGCTCGAACCTGAGGAGCCCGCATGCGCGACCCGAGATACGACGTGTTGTTCGAGCCGGTGCCGATCGGCCCGCTGGTGGCCAAGAACCGGTTCTTCGGGGTGCCGCACTGCAACGGGATGGGCTACCGCGACCCCGCCGCCCACGCCGAGATGCGGGCGGTCAAGGCTGAGGGCGGCTGGGCGGTGGTGTGCACCGAGGAGGCCGAGATCCACTACACGTCGGAGTTCACGCCACATATCGAGGCCCGCATTCGCGATGACTGCGACATCCCGGCGCTGGCCCTGATGGCCGACCGTGTCCACGATTGCGGTGCGCTCGCCGGCATCGAGCTCGCCTACAACGGGATGAGCGTCGCCAATCTGGCTTCGCGGGTGGCGCCGATGGGTCCGGTGCATCTTCCCGTCGCCACCGGCGCCGCCGACCCGGTGCAGGCCCGGGCCATGACCAGGCGCGACATCGCCGATCTGCGGCGCTGGCACCGCCGGGCGGTGGATCGGGCGCTGCGAGCCGGTTTCGACCTCGTGTACGTCTATGGCGGCCATTCGCTGGGGGGTGTGCACCACTTCCTGTCGCGCCGCTACAACCTGCGAACCGACGAGTACGGCGGAAATCTCCAGAACCGGATGCGGCTGCTGCGCGAGCTGTTGGAGGACACCGTGGAGGAGGTGGCCGGCCGGGCCGCGGTGGGCTGTCGGATCTCCGTCGAAGAGTCAGCCGGCGAGCACGGCATCGACCGGGCCGAGATCGAGGCCGTGATCGGCGAGTTGGGCGAGCTGCCGGACCTGTGGGACTTCGTGGCGGGAACCTGGGAGGATGACAGCATCACGTCGAGGTTCAGCGCGGAGGCCCACCAGGAGGAGTGGGTGCGGGGCCTCAAGGCTCTCACTTCCAAGCCGGTGGTCGGCGTGGGCCGCTTCACCTCGCCCGACACCATGGTGAGGATGGTTCGCCAGGGCGTCCTGGACTTCATTGGCGCGGCCCGCCCCTCCATCGCCGATCCGTTCCTGCCCCGCAAGATCGAACAGGGCCGTCCCGAAGACATCCGCGAGTGCATCGGCTGCAACATCTGCGTGTCGGGAGACTTCACCATGTCGCCGATCCGCTGCACCCAGAACCCGTCGATGGGCGAGGAGTG
Source organism: Acidimicrobiia bacterium (assembly GCA_022821685.1). Taxonomy (GTDB): domain Bacteria; phylum Actinomycetota; class Acidimicrobiia; order Acidimicrobiales; family Aldehydirespiratoraceae; genus Aldehydirespirator. The sequence goes on along the minus strand of JAJEDD010000020.1, from coordinate 121,672 downwards.
GCGCCGGGGCTGGCACCCCGAGCGCTACCGGCCCCGCCACGCCGCCGAGCGGGTGCTGGTGGTCGGCGCCGGCCCGGCCGGCCTGGAAGCGGCCATGTCGCTGGGCAAGCGGGGATACGAGGTCGTGCTGGTCGAGAAGTCGCGTGTGCTCGGCGGCCGCGTCGCGGCTGAGGCCCGGCTGCCGGGGCTGGCCGAATGGATCCGGGTGGTCGACTACCGCCTGGGCCAGATCGCCAAGCTCGACAACGTGGAGCACTACCTCGAAAGCGACATGGCCGCCGATGAGGCCCTGTCCCACGGCTTCGACCATGTCGCGGTGGCCACCGGGTCGGTGTGGCGCCGTGACGGCGCAGGCCGCTGGCACACCCGAGGCGACACCATGCCCATCGGCGCCCTGCCGGTGTTCACCCCCGACGACATAATGGCCGGCGCCCGCCCCGCGGGCCGTCGCATGGCCGTGTTCGACGACGACCACTACTACATGGGCGGCGCGCTGGCCGAACTCCTGTGCGCCGATGGCTACGAGGTGGTTCTCGTCACACCCGAGGCGCTCGTGTCAGCCTGGACGGTCAACACCATGGAGCAGCACCGCATCCAAGCCCGCCTCATCGAGGCCGGAATAGAGCTGCGGACCTCCACCGCGGTCTGCGCCGTGGGCGACACCGAACTCCGAACGCAATGCGCCTTCACCGGTCGGGAAGGCCGCATCGCCGCCGACGGACTAGTCATGGTGACCGCCCGCCTGCCCCTAGACGGCCTGTACCAGGACCTGATGGCTCGCCAACCCGAGTGGAGCGACCACGGCCTGCTCAGCGCCCGAGCCCTCGGAGATGCTCTGGCCCCCGGCACCATCGCGGCCGCGGTCTGGCAGGGCCGCCGCTACGCCGAGGAGTTGGAAGCCCCCACCGACCACTCCGACACCACCCCCTACCACCGCGAGATATCAGCCCTGCCGCAGTGAACCCAACAGCAAAACGCCCAAACCGACACCAAAGCCGTGTCGGGCTGGGGAGATTTGAACTCCCGACCTTCGGTCCCCCAGACCGACGCGCTAACCAAGCTGCGCCACAGCCCGTGGGGGCCGAGGCTAGCGGCTACAGCAGCAGGGCGACACCCTGCACGGCCCGCCAAACCAGGTAGACGGCGGCGCCGCCCACCAGCAGCCAGAAGTGCCACGGGATGCGATCCGCGGCCGCCGCTGGGCGCTCAGCGGGGTGTTGCACCTCCCGGCCGCAGGACGGGCACACACCCTCAGCGGTGAGCGTGGCCGGCGTCAGGTATCGCTCGCAGGGCTGGCACCACGCCATGGGCTCAGTCTCGGCGGATGGCCATTATGGCGGTGTCGTCGCCTATCGATCCGCCCGCGAAGTCCTTGGCCGCGTCGAGCAGCGACTTGCACAGCACGTCGGGAGCGGCGTTGAGGTCGCGCTCCACCGACTTGATGATGCGGCCCTCTCCGAACTGCTGGCGCCCAGCCCGGGCCTCGGCCAGGCCGTCGGTGTACATCACCACCAGATCGCCCGACACCATCGGGATCTCCCTCGAGAAATATGTCGCCTGGGGGTCCAGCATCAGCAGCGGGCCCGTCGAGCGCAGCGGCTTGGTGCCGTCCTCCTGGAACAGGAAGGCGGCCGGGTGGCCGGCCGACGTGTAGCGCAGCGTGCCGGCCTCGGTGTCGAACACCACCACGCAAGCCGAGATGAACTCCTCGTTGCGGTCGCCCGCCGACAGCTGGGCATTGATCTCCTCGAAGGCCTGAGCCGGGTCGCGGAACTGGCGAAGGAACACCCTCAGCAGGTATTTCGCCTGGAAGGCGGTGATCGACGACTCGATGCCGTGCCCGGACACGTCGCCGATGACTGCGGCCACCCGGTGCCGCCCCACCCGGTGCACGTCGAAGAAGTCGCCCGCCATCAGCCCCGAGCCGGCCTGGTAGACCCGGCCGATCTCGAACCCGCTGAAGTCGGGGACCTCCTCGGGCGCCAGCCGGGCCGCCCACGCCTTGGGAGCCAGCTGCTCCTGCTCGAGGGCCTGCTCGGCCCGGCGTTCCAGTGCGTAGCGGTTGCGGGCCATGCGGGCCTCTTCCACCGCGGTGCGGGCCCACCACACCGACATCACCGCGGGCACCCCCAGCAACCCCAGCGCCACCGTGATGTTGGCTGCGTCCACCCGGCCCACCAGCAGCGCCACGGCGAACAGCAGCCCGTAGACGACCGCGCCGTGGACCTCCTTGCGGAACGAGACGTCGGCCAGCGTGGCGGCCTCGGGGTGGGTGCCGGGATCGGACTTCAGCAGGCGCAGGAACCGTTGGCGGTGGCGGGCCGACCGGATGTAGAAGATCGCGGCGAGCGCGCAACTCAACGCCAGGAGATCGAGAACGATGGTAACCACGCGCCCTCCTCCCGATGGTTCCGTGGTTGCTGCGGTCCACAGCGTACCGCCCAGAGGCGGAGCGGATAGGCCCGCCCCGCTCACGGCTCTCGCTGGGCCGTCGGCTACTCGTCGCGGCGGCGGACCCTGAACTTGAGAGCGGTGACGCCCAAGTCGAAGTGCTCGCGCAGCTTGCGCTCGATGTAGCGCAGGTAGGTGCGGGGCAGGGTGCGGTTGGCGAACAGCGTGAACGTCGGCGGGTCGGTGGCCACCTGCGCGGCGTACAGGATACGGGCCCCGGCCGGCGCGGGCTGGGCGCTCTGGGCCGCCCTCACCACCTCGTTGACCCTCCTGGTGGGGATGCGGGTGCGGTACTCGGCCACCGCCGCACTCAACGACGGCCACAGCCGGGTGACGCCCTTGCCGCTGAGCGCGCTGATGCGCAGCACCGGCGGGTCGCCCAGGAACCCGAGCCTGTCGTCGACGTCGCGGCCCACCTCGAGGCGGGCCTCAGTGCTGATCAGATCCCACTTGTTGAGCAGGATCACCACCGGGCAGCCCGCGGCATCGACCCGCTCGGCCAGCCGCTGGTCCTGGTGGGTCACCCCCACCGAGGAGTCGATCACCAGCAGGGCCACATCGGCGGTGTCGACCGCCCGCAGGGCCCGCACCAGCGAGTAGTACTCGGTGCCCGTGTCGATGCGGGCCCGGCGGCGCATCCCGGCGGTGTCGATGAAGCGCACTGGCCCCTCGTCGGTCTCGATGAGGGTGTCTATGGCATCGCGGGTGGTGCCGGGAAGGTCGTGCACGATGGCGCGGTCCTCTCCGATCAGCCGGTTGAACAGTGTGGACTTCCCGGCGTTGGGCCGGCCCACCAGCACCACCGAGAACGCCTCGGCCGCCGCGTCGGCGAGGTCGTCGTCGGCCGGGTCGGAATCCCGTCTGTCTCCGCCGTCGGAAGCGGCTGCATCGAGGCGGGCGACGAGTTCGTCGAGCAGGTCGCCGGTGCCGCGGCCGTGCAGCGCGCTCACCGCCTGCGGGGTGCCGAGGCCGAGGCCCAGCAACTCCCAGATCGAGTCGGCACCGCTCGGGTGGTCCACCTTGTTGGCCACCACCAGCACGGGACCGTCGGCGGTGTGCAGCACCCGGGCGACCTGCTCGTCATCCGCGGTGAGGCCTACCGAGGCGTCCACCACGAACAGCACCGCGTCGGCCTCGCGCACGGCCCGCTCGGCCTGGGCGCTCACCTTGGCGTCGAGCGCGTCGCCGGTGGCGCTCCAGCCTCCGGTGTCGAGCAGGGTGAAGCTCCGTCCCTGCCATTCGGCTTCGACTGCCTTGCGGTCGCGGGTGACGCCGGGACGCTCCTCCACGATCGCCTCGCGCCGTCCCAGGATGCGGTTCACCAGCGTCGACTTGCCGACATTGGGCCGGCCGACCACCGCCACCACCGGGCTCACGAAGCCTCCAGGGCCAATCGCAGTGCCCGTCCGTGGGTGGCCACCACTTCAACCGGGCGGGGAAGCTCCTGGGTGGCCATGCCGTCGAGGAAGCGGCCCCGGCTGAGGCACACGTCGGGCAGCAGGTAGCGGTCGCCCTCAGGCTCGTCCGCGAGCACTCGGGCCACGTCCTCTCCCACCATCAGCCCGGTGACGCCGATGTTGCCGCCGAAGAATCGGTTCTCCACCGGCACCACCCGCGCGTCGCGGCGACCCACCGATGCCACCAGCGGCGCTACCACCGCCGCGCCCAGAGTGCCGGTGAGCACGGCGACGGGCGCCTCCCGGCTAAAGCGACGCGGCCCCAGCGACACCGGCACCGGTTCGGCCACAGTCTCAGCGGCCGATCCGGTGCGGGGGGCGCGGTAGCCGTCGGCCGGCGCGCCGTCCACCCAGGCGAAGAAGCCCGAGCGGGGCGGACTGGGCCCGTGGCCGTCGGTGTCGAACTCGGTCTCGAAGGCTCGGGCCATGCCGATGCCGTCCTCGTGCATGTCGAAGCCCTCGTAGTGCTCCGCGGCCGGGAAGCTGCGTCCGCACATCAAGTAGTACTCGTCGGCCGCGAACACCAAGCGGCGGCCCAGCACCCGCAAGAACACCGACTGCCAACCCTCGACTAGATCGACGACCGCCTCAGCCTCTTGGGGGGTGTGCAGCCGCATCCGGGGCTGGCGGTTGTAGCGCGACAGGCCAAGCGGCACCACACACAGCGTCCGCAGCTCGCTGAACCGCTCGAGTACTCCCGCCAGGGTGTCGGCCAGCACATCGCCGTCGTTGACTCCCGGACACACCACCACCTGCCCGTGGACTTCGATGCCCGCGTCGAGCAGCAGCCTCAGCCAGCGCAGCGACACCGCGCCGCGGCGGTTCTGGAGGATCGCGGCCCGCACGTCGGGGTCGGTGGCGTGGATCGACACGTACAGCGGCGACAGCCGCTCGGTGACCACCCGCTCGTAGTCGAGCTCGGTGAACCGGGTGAGTGTGGTGAAGTTCCCGTAGAGGAAAGACAGCCGGTAGTCGTCGTCCTTGAGGTACAGCGAGCGGCGCATCCCCCGGGGCAGCTGGTGCACGAAGCAGAACTCGCAGTGGTTGTCGCAGGTCTGCACCCCGTCGAACACGGCCGCGTCGACCTCGGCGCCGAGCGGCTCGCCCTCCGATTTGGAGACCGAGACGGTGAAGCTCGCGTCGCCGCGCTCCACCTCCAACTCGACCTCGGCGCCGTCGCTGAGCAGCTGCCACCGGATGACGTCTCGGGGCACCTCCCCGGCGATGGCCGCCACCGCGTCGCCGGGCCTCAGCCCGGCCCGCTCGGCCGGAGACCCGGTCGCGACAGCCACGATCTGCGGACCGGCCACCGCCCAAGAGTACCGCCCGAGCCCAATCCCACAGTGCTGTCATCTCGCCACGCGAGATTTCATTTGCACTTTCAGAGAGTGCTATGTATGTTCCTGCTATGTGCATGTCTGAAGTTCTATTGCGAGGCTGTGACATTGAGATTGCGAGCGGGCCGTGGCCGCGGTGACGGTGAGCCGCTCAGGCGACCGGCTGATCGCCGTCAAGCAGGTCCCGGCTGAACGAGCCGACGAGATCGAACGAGAGGCAGACCTGCTGCGGCGTCTCAATCATCCCGGCCTGGTGCGTTTCGTCGACATCGTCGAGACCCCAGACGGTGGCCGGGCCCTGCACACCGAGTTCGTCAACTCCGACACCTGGGCCACCCGGCCCCTGACCGACCCGGCCGAGCGGGCTGCGGGAATGGCCGCGCTGGCCGCAGTGGTGGCCGACCTGCACCAGCTGGGCATCGCCCACCTCCAGCTCACCCCGACCCACGTCCTGCACGGCGCCAACGACCGCCCGGTGCTGTGCGGGCTGACGCTGGCCGCGGAGGCCACGCCCGAGAACTGCCAGACGGACATGGCCGCTCTGGGCGAGCTGTGCCACGACTCGTCGCTGGGGAGAGGGGCCCTCGCCGAGAAGCTGTCCTCGCTGGCCGACGAAGCCCGCACGGGCATGCTCAGCGCCCGCGAACTGGCTCGGCGGCTCGACCTGCTGACGGCCAAGAAGCCGCCTCGATCCGATCCTGTCCGGGCAGCGGCCGGCAGCCGACTGGGTGACCTCAGAAGGCGGCTCAGGCCCAAGTCGCTGATCGCGGCGGCAGCGGTCGCGGCTGCGGTGGTGGCAGCCTTCGCCCTCGGCTCTCGAAGCGGCTTTGTCCCCGAGGACTCTGAGGCGGCCCTCTCGGATACGCCGGCCAACACCGCCAAGGATGAAGCGGAACAGGGCAACCCCGTCGACGGAACAGGCCTGGCCGACGGGCCGACTCCAGCCGAACGAACGATCGCGGCCGGCCTGCCGGACGCCGCGGGGACAATGCGGCAGGCCGACTCACCGAGCCTGGCCGACGGCACGGGCCAACCCGCAGAACCGGGCTCTGCCGACCACACGGGACCCGGCATCGGATCGAATCCTGCCGTTCATGCGGAACCCGATGTCGCCGCGAGCCCGAACGACCACGCGGCACCCGCCGCCGCGAGTCCAGACCCCCAGGAACCTCTCGCGGTGTCGGTGGCGGAGGCGGCTGCGGTCCTCGACCATGGCGGCCGCCGTTACGCGGTGGGCGCAGCGGGCGACTTCGTGGAGACCGGCGACTGGGACTGCGACGGCCGGGTCACCGCCGCCATCGTGCGTCCCAGCACCGGTGGGATAGTGCTGTTCGACGCTTGGCCCGAGCCGGGCCAGACCATCGAGCTGCCGGTGCGCTGGAGCGTGGATTCCCCCACCGGCGCTGAGGCGGTGACGCACGGCCAATGCGACCTGCTCCGGGTCTACACCACTACCGGTTCGCGGCTGTTCAACCCCGGTGCGGCCTCGTGATTCTCGGGCGACCGATCGCAGTTGCCGCGCTGACCTTGGTCGCAGCGGCCAACCCGCCTCCCTACGCCGTTCGCGATATCGGTTCGGCCCCAGGCGCCGCCCAGACCCCCGACGACGCACCTGTCGCTGCCCAGGAGCTCTTCAAGATCACCGATATCGACGCCGCCCCGACGCCCGGCCGCGGCCCCGACATCACACCGACAGCGCCCGAGGATCTTTTCAAGATCAGCGACATCGAAAATCGACCAGATTTTGGGCCGAGCAGGTAGCAGCGCTCAGTCCCCGGTGCGACGCGACTGGCTCTCACCCATTGGCGCGTCCTATTGTGTCTCCGGCCGCGGGCAGATGGCCGCTGCGGCGAGCACCCAGCAATGCACCCGCTGCGATTGCGGCCGTCTCGGCCCGCATTGTGTGCGGACCCAGGCAGACGTGGCGATCCACTGCCGCCAGCTCTGCGCCGGTCCAGCCGCCCTCGGGGCCGACCAGCACGAAGTTTTCCCCCGCCGCTAGGGCTCTGCCCTCGGTCACCGCCAGCGCGGCCCCCTCCAGGTCGAGTTCACCGAAAGTCCGCACCGGCTCCACCCGCGGCAGCCACAGACGGCGGCACTGCATCACCGCCTCGCGGGCCACCCGCTGCCACCGCTGCACCAGCCGGGCCGTCTTGACCTCATCCCAGCGCGCCACGGAACGCTCGGCCACGAAAGGCGCGATCCGGTCCACTCCCAGCTCGGTGAGCTTCTGCACGATGGTCTCGGAGCGTCCCCCCTTCAGCACCGCGAAGCCCACGGCCAGCGCCGGGCTCGGTGAAGCAGTCGCCACGACATCGCCCGCCGGCGCGATCAGATCCCCGTAGCGGCACGGCCGCCACCGGCCCGCGCCGTCACCGACGGTCAGAAGATCACCCGAACGCAGCCGAAGCGCTCTCTCCAGATGATGCCGGTCGTCGGTGTCCAGTTCGGGCGCGTCCACATCGGCGACCAGAACATGCGGGCCCGAACCCGCACCGCCCGCGACCGTGTCCGAGCCGCTCACCAGCCTGCCACCGACCGCACCGCCGCTGCCGCCTCAAGGCCTTGGGTTGCCAGGCACCGGGCCAGGCAATCAACTGGCGAGCCGGATGCCGGGCCGCTCATCTGAAGGCGGTGCGGATGCGGCCCAGCAGGCCCTCGCTGGGCTCGGCGACCTCCTCGCCCCGCAACTCGGCCAGCCGGCGCACCAGCTCCTCCTGCTCGCCGGTCAGGTCGTCGGGCACGTCCACCACCAGCTGGATCAGCAGATCACCCCGGCCCCGGCCCCGCACATGGGGCACGCCCCGGCCCCGCAGCCGCAGCACCGCACCGGTCTCGGTGCCCTTGGCGATCACGATCTCCTCGCTGCCGTCGAGCGTCTCGTAGTCGAGCTTGGCCCCCAGCGCAGCCTGCGTGAACGGCACATGCAGCTCATGCACCAGATCGCTGCCGTTGCGGTGAAAGCGCGGATGAGGACGCACCCGGGTGTGCACGTAGAGATCGCCGTGGGGACCCCCCCGGGCACCGGCCGCTCCCCTGCCGCTCAGCCGCAGGGTGGTGCCGTCGTCCACGCCCACCGGCACCTGCACGCTGTAGGTGCGGCGCTCCAGCATCCGCCCGTGGCCATCGCAGTCGCTGCAGGGCTGCTCGATCATCTCGCCCAGCCCGCCGCACACATCGCAGGGCGCGGCGGTCACCATCTGGCCCAGCATCGACTGGCGCACGGCCCGGACCTGGCCCGAGCCGCCGCACTTCGAGCACCGCACCGGCGAGGTGCCGTCGGAGGCCCCGCTGCCGTCGCAGGACTCGCAGCGCACCGCGGTGCGCACCGACACCTCCCGCTCGGCCCCGAACACCACCTCATGGAGATCGAGATCGACATGGGCCTCCAGATCCTCGCCCGCGGGCGGGCCCTGGCGACGCGAACCCGAGCCGAAGCCCCCGAAGGGCGACTCGCCGCCGAAGAAGGCGTCGAAGATGCCGCCCAGCCCCCCGCTGAACGGATCGGCCATGCGGGCCGCCGAGGCGTCGTCGGTGCCGAAGCGGTCATAGCGCGAGCGGCGCTCCGGATCCGACAGCACCTCGTAGGCCGCACTCACCTCCTTGAAGCGGGCCTCGGCGGAGGCGTCGCCGGGGTTGGCATCGGGGTGGTACTGGCGGGCCTTCTTGCGGTAGGCCCGCTTGAGCTCCTCGTCGGTGGCGCCGCGCTCCACCCCCAGCGTTTCGTAGTGGTCGGCCATCGGGGCTCGCTTCAGGTGCGGCCGGCCGTCTCAGGCGTCGCCGAGGGCTGAGCCGAGCCGGCTGCTCACCGCCGCCACCGCCGACAGCGCCTGCGGATAGTCCATCCGGGTGGGTCCGACGATGCCGATGGCCCCGCCGTCGGTGCCCTCGGCGCTGTAGGGGGCCAGCACCAGCGAGCACTCCGCCAGCGAGGGCACTCCGGTCTCGTCGCCGATGGCCACCCGCCGACCTCCGTCGATCACCCGGCGCATCAGCGTCACCACCACGAGCTGCTGCTCCAGCAGTCCCAGAACCTCGCTGAGCTGCTCCACCGCGTCGAAGGCGGCGGCCAGCTTCGAGGTGCCGCCCACGAACACCTCGCGGTGGGCGCGGGCCTCCCCCAAAGCGGCGATGGCCGCGGCCAGCAGCCGGTCGTCGGGCTCGTCGCCGTCGTCGATCTCGGCCAGGGTCCGCCCCACCACCCGGCGGGCCAGCCGCTGCGAGGCGTCGGCCACCACTTCGGCGGAGGTGTCGGCGGGCACATCGATGGTGCGCTTCTCGATCACGCCGTTGGACATGACCGCCACCACCATGACCACGCCGCCGGAGAGCTCCACCAGCTGGGCCGAGCGGACGGTGGCCGCCGCGGGGCTGGGCGCCACCACCACCGCCGTCCAGTCGGTGAGATCCGACAGCAGGCCGGTGGTGTCGGACAGGATCGACTCGAACCCTCCGTGGGAAACGGCGAAGAACTCGTTCACCTGCTGCCGGTCGGCGGCGGGCAACACCGGCGCAGGCGACCGCCGCCGCCACTGGTCCACGAAGAAGCGGTAGCCCTTGACGGTGGGCACCCGGCCCGCGCTGGTGTGGGGCTGGATCAGGTACTGCTGCTCGGACAGCGCGGCCATTTCGCTGCGGACGGTGGCCGGGGAGGCGTCGATCCCCGGCGAGCGCGCCACCCGGCCCGAGCCCACCGGCTGGGCGGTGCTGATGTACTCCTGGACGACGGCGTAGAGGATGGCGGCCTTGCGGTCGTCGAGCATGGCGCAGATGCTACCCGTCCGACATGACCGCAGAGATGCCACCCGACCGACGCCGAGCCGCCGGCCGACCGGCGCCGGGCTGAAGCCGCCACCCGCCCGCTGCGGCCCGGGCCTGTTACCCGTCGAGGGTGAGGGCGGAGATGAAGGCCTCCTGGGGGATGTCCACCCGCCCGATGCTCTTCATGCGACGCTTGCCCGCCTTCTGCTTCTCGAGCAGCTTGCGCTTGCGGGTGACGTCGCCGCCGTACAGCTTTGCCGTCACGTCCTTGCGGTAGGCCTTGACCGTCTCTCGGGCGATGATGCGGCCCCCGATGGCGGCCTGGATGGGCACCTCGAACTGCTGGCGGGGAATCAGCTCCCGCAGCCGGCCGACCATGGCCCGCCCGTAGGCGTAGGCCCGGTCGCGGTGCACGACGGTGGAGAAGGCGTCCACCGGCGCCCCCTGCAACAGCACATCCACCTTCACCAGGTCGGCCTCGTCGTACCCGTCTGGCTCGTAGTCGAGGCTGGCGTAGCCCTGGGTGCGGCTCTTGAGCTGGTCGAAGAAGTCGACCACCACCTCGGCCAGCGGCAGCCGGTAGCGCAGCTCCACCCGCTCCGGCGACAGGTACTCCATGCGCACCAGCTCGCCCCGACGGGCCTGGCACAGCTCCATAACCGTGCCGGTGTAGTCGGTCGGCGTGATCAGGGCCGCGGCCAGGCTGGGCTCGGCCACCGCCGATATCTCGCCCGCCGGGGGCATGTCGGAGGGATTGGACACCGCGGCCTCGTCGCCGTTGACCATCGTCACCCGATACTCCACCGACGGCGCGGTGGAGATCAGCGACAGGTCGAACTCCCGCTCTAGGCGCTCTCGGACGATCTCCATGTGCAGCAGGCCCAGAAACCCGCAGCGGAAGCCGAAGCCCAGCGCGCCGGAGGTCTCTGGCTCGTAGGTGAAGCCGGCGTCGTTGAGGCGCAGCTTGGACAGGGCCGACCGCAGATTGGTGAAGTCGTCGCCGTCGGTCGGATACAGGCCCGAGAACACCATCGGCTTGGGCTCCGCGTACCCGTCGAGGGGCTCGGGCGCGGGCCGGGCCTCGTCGGTGACGGTCTCTCCCGAGCGGGCCTCGCCCACATCCTTGATCCCCGCGATCAGATACCCGGTCTCGCCGGGGCCCAGTCGCTCGACGATCTCGTTGGCGGGGGTGCGCACTCCGACCTCGTCGGCGCTGTGGGTGGTGCCGGCTTGCATGAACCGCAGCCGCGAGTCTGCGGCCAGCACCCCGTTGACCACCCGCACCGACGACACCACCCCCCGGTACTGGTCGAAGTGAGAATCGAAGATCAGCGCCTGCAGGGGCTCGTCGGCGGACCCCGCCGGCGGCGAGGTGCGCTCCAGCACCGCGTCGAGCAACGCGGCCACGCCGTCGCCGGTCTTGGCCGAGATCAGCAGCACATCGGCGGCGTCGATGCCGAGCACCCGCTCGATCTCCTCCGCGGCGCGGTCCGGGTCGGCGGCTGGCAGGTCGATCTTGTTGAGCACGGCCACCACATCGAGGTCGCTCTCCATGGCCTGGTAGCAGTTGGCCAGGGTCTGGGCCTCAATCCCCTGGGCGGCGTCCACCACCAGGATCACCGACTCGCAGGCGGCCAGCGACCGGCTGACCTCGTAGCTGAAGTCCACATGGCCGGGCGTGTCGATCAGGTTGATCACATGGTCGCGCCAGTTCAGCCGCACCGACTGGAGCTTGATGGTGATGCCCCGCTCGCGCTCGAGGTCCATCGAGTCGAGGTACTGCTCGCGCATCTCGCGGGCGTTGACCGCGCCGGTCAACTCCAGCATGCGGTCGGCCAGGGTGGACTTGCCGTGGTCGATATGGGCGATGATCGACGTGTTGCGGATGCGGTGCAGGTCCATGGGGCTCTCGTGTCGGCGCCCTCGGGCGGGGCGCGACGGTGCGACGGCGGCGGGGCAACGCTAGCCTCGGCCGTCGGCTCTACGGGCCCAGCACGACCGGCCCAACGGCCCAACACGACGGCAGGTGAGCGTGGCCAACATCAAGTCCCAGATCAAGCGCAACCGGCAGAACGAGAAGCGCCGGCTGCGCAACCGGACGGTTCGCTCCGAGGTGAACACCCGGACCAAGGCAGCGCTGGCCGCGGTCGACCACGACGACGAGGCTGCCGATGAGACCCTGCGCCTCGCCATCAAGCGGATCGACAAGGCGGTGGCCAAGGGTGTGATCCACAAGAACACCGCGGCCCGCCGCAAGAGCCGGCTGGTGCGCGAGGTCCAGCGACTCCGGTCCGACGAGGACTGACCGCCGGCCGCCGGGTCAGCGGGACGACAGGGCGGCCAGCCGGGCGACCAGCACCTCCATCACCAGCTCGTCGGGCCAGTCGAGCGTTCCCCGCAGGGCGAGGTCGGCGTCGGCCAGCAGCCGGATGGCCCGGGCCACCTTCTCTGAGCCCAGCCTGCGGGTCTGGCCCAGGATCTTCTTCGCCGGGAAGGTCGAGCCCTTCATTTCCAGGATCTGCGCGGCCTGGCGCTCGTCGGCCGCGCCCGCGCCGTCGAGGCGCAGCATCCGCTGATACCGGCCTCCCAGCGCGGTCAGCATCTGCAGCGGATGGCGCGACGGCAGCAGCCGGTGCAGCACCCTCAGCGACTCGCCGATGTCGCCCCGGTCGATGGCGTCGTCGAGCTCCCACGGGACCACCGAGCCGGGGTCTCCGCCGTAGACGGCCACATCGTCGGCGCTGACGGCCGCTCCGGTTCCCAGCGCCCCCGCCAGGGTTCGCAGCAGCCCGACGATGTTGCCGCGGTCGGCGCCCACCAGGTCGTCGACGGCCGCCACCGCGGCGGGCTCGAAGCGCAGGCCCGACTGTTCGAGCTGGCTGCGCAGCCATTTGTGAGCATCGGACTTGCCCCTCGGCGGGGTGACGCTCAGCGAGTCGCCTCCCGCCTCGTTCACCGCGGCCGCCAGGGCCTTGGGCACCGCCGGCATGCGCCCGCCCATCGGTGGATCGGCGCCCCGCTCCCACACCAGCACCAAATGGGTGGTGTCCGGCAGCGTCTCGAGCAGGCGCACCAGCTCGTCGGTGTCACCCTTGCGGGAGAAGCGGGCCAGGTGGCGTCCCACCACCACCCGGCGCGACGTGAGGAATGGCTCGGTCTGGGCGGCGTCCACCAGCGGGGCCAGCCGCCAGCCGCCGTCGGGATCGCGCCAGCTGGTCTCGTCGAGCTGTTCCAGCGCCAGGCTGCGGTCCTCGTCGCCCAGCGCCTCCTTGACGACTCGGGCTACCGCCTCGGCCACCAGCACAGGATCGTCGCCGCTGAGGAGCTGGACACTCATGGTGGCCCGATGTTACGGCCGATAGTGACCTCGACGGTGAGTTCCGGCGAGTCGGACACGACCTCCACCGTCACCGAGCCAACCTGCACCACGTCGCCGGTGCGAACGGTGCGCGCCCCCGGCACCCGGTGCATGGGCGGGGCCACCGCCGCCGCGCCGCGGTAGCGGTCGCGCAACGCCAGCACCGCGTGGGCGTCCGACGCGCCGCCGGCGGCCGCCACTATCAGGTCAGCCCGGCGCATCCCGGCCAGGCGCAGCGACTCCAGCAGATCGCTGGGCCGCACCGGCTCGTCCAACACCACCACCGCGGCGGACTCGTGCCAGAACAGCCTCGCTCCGGCGGCCTCTGACCAGCCCGGTGGGGGCGACGCGGCGGCCAGCCCGCTGTGAACCAGTGCGACGGTCATCACCGCCGTACCCGCCACACCCGCCAACTTGGCCCGCTCCAGCCGGCGAGACACGAGCATGAATGCCACACCGGCCCCGACCGCCGCCGCGCCGCCGGCACCGAGCATCGCCGGTGGCGCGCCCGCGGCGGCCGCGGCCACGGTCCGCACCCACCACAGCAGCGCCGCAGTGGGCCGGTGGATGAGCCAGGCCACCGGCTCGCCGATGATCCCGGCGAACAGCCCGCCGGTGAGGCCCCACATCATCACCGGCGCGGTGGCGGGACCGGCGGCCACATTGGCCGGCAGCGAGGCCACGGGCACCGCGCCGAACACCGCCACCAGCAGCGGCATCACCGCCAACTGGGCTCCGGCGGTGGTCGCCGCCGCCAGCGCCAGCGGGCGGGGACCGGGCAGCTTCTCGGCCAGCGCGGGCGTGATCCACAGCAGTCCGCCGGTGGCGCACACCGAGAGCTGGAACGCCAGCACCCGCACTAGGAACGGATCGGCCACCACCACTGCGGCCACCGCCCAGGCCAGGGTTCTGCGACCGGTCTCGGGACGGCCCAGCGCCGCACTGGTCACGGCCACCCCGGCCATGGTCACTGCCCGCAACACCGAGGGCTCGAAGCGGGTGAGCACCGCGAACACGGCCAGCAGCGCCAGCAACACCATCAGCCGAACGCCGGGGCGGGTGCGGACCACCAGCGGCGAGGCCAGCGCCAGCACAAAGGCGACGTTCTGTCCCGACACCACCAGCAGATGGCCCAGGCCGGCGGCCCGGAAGTCGTCGTAGAGGCGGGGCGACTGGCTGCGGTCATCGCCGTAGACCATCCCCGCGAACATGGCTCGGCTGTCGTCGGACAGGCTGCGAGCCCCGGATTCCAGCAGTCGTCGAATGTGGTTGGTGAACGCTGCCAGCGGCGCCGCTGCGCCTCGCTCGCCCACTGCGTTGACGTTGAGAGTGCCGGCAACGTGCCGCCAGCGGTGCCAGTCGCTGGCGGCAGGCCGTGCCGTGCCCGAGACGTGCACCCGCTCGCCGGCCAGCAGGTCGTCGAGCCTGGCGGCCACCGCCCCGTAGGCCCTGGCCTCCAGCCTGGCACGGCCTTGGCGGACCGTGACCCGGATACCGTTCGTGCCCAGCGGCCGGGGGTCGTCCAGCAGCCGGACCCAGCCCTCGACCGGTCCCGAGGGCGGATCGGCGAGACCGTCCAGCGCTCTTGATCCGAGGAACCCGGCCAGGGCCGCAACCGCCACCAGCACGAGCAGCGGGCTCGGCCTCCACAGACACGCCCCGGCCAGTATTGCGACCACCGCCAGCGGCACTCCCACCAGCAGCCACGCTCCCGCGACCGCACCGACCGCGGCCGCGTAGGGCATCACCGGCCCAGCCCAGCCCCCTCGCAAAGCCCCAGCTTTCACGACAGTCACACAGCGCCCAAACGCACACCAGCCCTCATCCGCCAGGCACCGTGACCGCCCCCGTCGAGTCCCACCGCCCGGCACGCGCTGAGGGCTGCTCAACCCTTTCGGGTCGCCACCCTCACCAGGCATCGGACCAACCGCCGGCCGGCACCGTTACGGGCCATTCGCGGTGGCCCGGGGGCGGATCTGCTCGAGCTTGACCGAGCCGATGCCGGAGACCTCGGTCAACTCGTCGACCGAAGCGAACGGGCCGAACCGCTGGCGATGCTCGACTATGGCCGCGGCCAGCGCCGGACCAATGCCGGGCAGTTCTTCGAGCGCAGCCGCGCCCGCGGTGTTGATATTCAGCGCACCGGCCGAAGATCCTTCAACGGCCCCAGAACCGGAAGTAAGGCCGACGACTTCGGGGGCCGCCGCTTCGGTGACCGCGGGCACCCACAGGCGGGCCCCGTCGATGAGCGGCTCGGCCAGGTTGAGCCGTATCCGGTCGGCCTCAGCCGCGAGCCCTCCCGCCGCCTCCACCGCGTCGGCCACCCGACTCCCGGCGGGAAGCTCGTGCAGACCGGGACGAACCACCGCCCCGACCACGTCCACCACTATCCGAGCCGCATCCGGCACCGACGACGGAACCGGGACACCGATCTCCACCGAGCCGGCCCGCGGAAGGATCTCGGCCGGGTCCGGCCCCGACGGGGTGCGCAGCGCCCACCATCCCCCGATGGCAGCCCCGATGACCCCCAGCACGCCGAGAACCACCGCCGCCACCGACACCCCGAGCCGGTCGGCCAGCGCGCCCGCCGACACTGCGGTGAGCTTTCGGCCACCGCCAGATGGCGTGTCCACTGCCCGTCTCCCGCGCCGCCTTGCCGTGAGACCGACACAAAAAAGGCGGCCGGCTAGCCGCCAGCGAGACTAGCGCCCCTCAATTCAGACCGGCACCGATCTAGCGGCGGGACCTTTCGCGGCCTCACCAGTCGCGTCGCTCCACTCCGCCGGAGCGTGAGTTGCCTGCGGTGACGGCCGCAGAACCTGTCGCGACCTCACCAGTCGCGTCGCTCACAGTGCAAGCACTGCTCTGACCCGCCCGCTCGGGTCGGTCAGAAGAGTGCGGCGGAGAGGCGCTTGCGCCAAGCGGAGGTCCGGGGGTCGTCGGGTCCGAGCAACTCCAGCAGGTCGACGAAACGCTGGCGGGCCTCCTCGTCGGCCTTGACCGCGGCCAGGAGTCCGGCCAGCTCGGCCTCGACCTCCGACACGCCGCCGGCTGAGCCCTGCACCCGGGCCAGGGCCGTCAACCGGCGGGTCTCGGGCGTCTCGGGGATCCGTTCCAGCAGTTCGACGGCCTCATCCACCCGACCGTCGTCGATGAGCAGCCCGGCCAGGGCCGTCACCGCGGCCGCATTGTCGGACTCGAGCTCGAGGGCGGCCCTCAGGGAGGCCTCGTCGCCCGCCTCGATCAGCGTCTCGATCTCGGTCGCCTCCGGCGTTGGCAGCAGCCGCTGCACGAACTCTTGCACCGCGGCCTCGCCCTGGGCGCCGACGAAGCCGTCGGCCACCTGGCCGTCCACCATGGCGTAGACCGCGGGGATCGACTGGACCCGGAAGGCCTGGGCCACCCCCGGGTTCTTCTCGATGTCCACCTTGGCCAACTCGACGGCGCCGCCGGTGGAGGCCACTGCCTTCTCGAGCAGCGGAGTCAGCTGCCGGCAGGGCTCGCACCACGAGGCCCACAGGTCCACGATCACCGGAACGGTCCGGGACCGGTCCACCACTTGGGCCTGGAACGTGGCGTCGGTAACGTCGGCCATCGCCAGCGCAACGTATCGGCCACCGCGCCGGATTCAGCCCGCCTCCACTCCAGCCGGCGCCCCAGCGGCTCGGCCCACCTCGATTCCACCCCACCCCGTTTGGAGATCAACATGAAGATCGACGCCTGGATCGGCCTCCCCGAAGAGCCCGACAGCCGTGAACTGGCCGACATCGGCGACCGGGCCCGGGTGCTTGAGCGCGACGGCTACAGCGGTCTGCTGACGGCGGAGACCAGCCACGACCCGTTCCTGCCCCTGGCGCTGGCCGCTCCCCGCACCGAGCGCATCGAGTTGATGACCGCCATCGCGGTTGGGTTCGCTCGCAACCCCATGGTGCTGGCCCAGGTCGCCTGGGATCTGCAGGCCCTGTCGCAGGGAAGGTTCCTGCTCGGGCTGGGCAGCCAGATCCAGGCCCACATCACCAAGCGCTTCTCCATGCCGTGGTCGCGGCCCGCAGCCCGCATGGAGGAGATGATCGGCGCGATCCGGGCCATCTGGGAGGCCTGGCAGACCGGCGACCGGCTCAACTTCCGGGGCGACTTCTACCGCCACACCCTGATGACGCCCATGTTCAGCCCCGGCCCCATCGACTCGGCGCCCCCGCCCATCCTGATCTCCGCGGTGGGGCCGCTGATGACCCAGGTGGCGGGCCGGGCCGCCGACGGGCTGGTGTGCCATGCCTTCCAGACGGCCGAATACCTGCGCGACGTGACCATGCCCAACGTGTGCGCCGGGCTGGCCGACGCCGGTCGGGAGCGGTCCGACTTCCAGATCTCGATGCCGGTGTTCGTGGTGTCGGGATTCCGCGAGGAGGAGGTGTCGGCCGCCGCGGCCCGCACTCGCCAACAGATCGCCTTCTACGGCTCGACGCCCGCCTACCGGGGCGTGCTGGAGCATCACGGCTGGGGCGACGCCCAGACCGAGCTCAACCGCCTGTCGAAGCGGGGCCGGTGGGTCGAGATGGGCGACGTGATCGACGACGAGATGCTCGACGCCTTCGCGGTGGTGGCCGAGCCCCACGAGGTGCCGGGACGCATAGCCGAGCGCTTCGGCGGCACGCTCGACCGGCTCCAGTTCTATACCGGGGTGAGCGACAGGGAGCGCTGGAGCCCGATCATCGAGGAGATCAAGGCGACCTGACGGATGAGCCGACCACACCCGCTAGCCTGTCGGCACCCTCGGGGCTATAGCTCAGTTGGTAGAGCGCTTCCATGGCATGGAAGAGGTCAGGGGTTCAATTCCCCTTAGCTCCACTGCCCATTGGGGCTCGCTGCGCATGCGAACTACTTGGGAGAGGCCTGGGAGTGGCCGCGACAGGACCCGCTGGCCGGGAATGCCCGTTGCCGGAAAGGACCGAAGTCAGCCGCGGCCAACAACGACCTCGGCGCCAGGAACTTCAGGCTCAGAGTCAAGAATCTCCGCAGGAAAGCCGGGGGCAAGCACAGCCGCGCCGGTGGCCTCCTCTAGGCGGCGGACCACGTTGGGCGACCACTCCCGCGCCCCGTAGCGGGCCGCGGCGTCGTTGAAGACGTCGATCAGCACCGGCGCCAGCTCCAACGGGACGCCGACCCGCTCGGCCACCGCCGCGAACAGCGACAGGTCCTTCTGGACCAGGTCCATGGTGAAGTTGATGTCGCGGCTGCCGTTGAGGATTACCTGGCTCTCGGTCTCGTGCACGAACGAGTTGCCCGAGGAGATGCGGATGGCCTCATAGGCGGTGTTCAGGTCGATTCCGGCCAGCTTGGAGGTGACCAGCGCCTCGCCCAGCGACACCAGGTTGGCGGTGGCCAGATAGTTGGTCACCACCTTCAGCACCGACGCCGACCCCACGGGCCCGGTGTGCAAGATGTTGCGACCCATGGCGCTGAGCACGGGCAGAGCCCGCTCGAAGGTCGGCCGGTCGCATCCCGCGAAGATCGAGATGTTGCCGGTGGCGGCCCGATGGCAGCCGCCCGACACCGGGCAGTCCAGCGCCGCGGCGCCCGCCTCGGCCACCAACGCGGCCAGGCGGCGGACTTCGGCCTCGTCAGTGGTGCTCATCTCGGCCCAGATCGGCGCCTCACCGCCGCGGGCGCTTCCCGTCCGAGCGGCCAGGCCAGCCAGGATCCCGTCATCGCCCTCCATCACCGCGGCGCTGGCTGCGGGGCTGGGCAGGCAGGTGATCACCATGTCGGCCGCCTCGGCCATCTCGGCGGGACTGTCGGCCCAGCCCGCTCCCGCCGCCTCCAGCGCAGCCGCGGCCGAGCGGTCCAGGTCGCGCGCCACCAGATCGAAGCGGTTGCGCAGCAGGCTGCCGGCCAGCTTCGAGCCCACGTTGCCCAGTCCGATGAACCCGACCCTCACCGCACTTCTCCTCTCAGCGCTGTCCAAATCTTCGCCACACGGCAGACGTCACCTCGCCGACCCTGTGACTTGACGGAGGCGAGTCAGCCCAAAGCGGCGATGGCGGCGTCGTAGTCGGGCTCGTCGCCGATCTCGGACACCATCTCGGCGTGCAGCACGTTGCCGTCGGCGCCGATCACCACCACCGCTCGAGCGCACAGGCCCGCGAGCGGACCCTCGCCGATGCCGACCCCGTAGTCGTCGAGGAACGCCGGGTGGCGGAAGGTCGAGCCGATGCTCACGTTCTCAATGCCCTCGGCCCCGCAGAACCGGTTGGCCGCGAACGGCAGGTCGGCCGACACGCACACCACGGTGGTGTCGGACAGGCCGGCGGCCCGCTGGTTGAAGGTGCGCACACTCTGAGCGCAGGTCGGGGTGTCGATCGACGGGAAGATGTTCAACACCACCCGTCCGCCGAGCAGGTCATCGGACGTGACCGCGCCGAGGTCTCCGTCGGTCAGCGTGAAGGCGGGGGCCCGGCCGCCCACCGGCGGCAGGTCGCCGGAGGTCTGGAGCGGGTTGCCCCGGTGGGTGATGTCGGCCATGGTGCGTCTCCTTTGGAAGCAGGTGGAAGGCTCGCACCGGAAGGGTGCCGCCGCGGTGCGCTGCGGCTCATCCGTGTGCGCCCCGGAGGCTACCGCCGGGCGCCGTTACCATCCCCGCGGTGCAGCTGCCGCCCGATCCGCTCGACCTCGAGGAGTTCCGCCGCAACGGCCACGCCCTGGTGGACTGGGTGGCCGACTACCTGGCCGGGCTGGCCAGCCGACCGGTGATCGAGCCGGTGGCGCCGGGCGAGGTGAGGGCCAAGCTCGGAGAGCGCGCCCCCGAGCACCCGGAGCCCTTCGATGAGGTTCTGGCCGACCTGGACCGGGTGGTGGTGCCGGGCCTGGCCCACTGGCAGCATCCGGGATGGTTCGCCTTCTTCCCGGCCCAGACCTCCCCTCCGGCCGTGCTCGGCGAGCTGGCCGCGGCCGGGATCGGGGTGCAGGGGATGCTGTGGTCGACCTCTCCGGCCGCCACCGAGATCGAGTCCCATGTGCTCGACTGGCTGGTCGATCTGATGGGCGTGCCCCAGTCGTGGAAATCCACCGGACCGGGCGGCGGGGTGCTCCAGGCGGGCGCATCGACCGCCACCCACACCGCCATGGTGGTGGCCCGAGAGCAGTGCCGCCAACGCACCGGGGCGCCGGCCGAGAAGATGGTGGCATACACGTCCAACCAGGCCCACTCGTCGCTGCAGAAAGGGGCGACGATGGCCGGGCTCGGCCACATCCGCCTGCTCGACGTCGACTCGGAGTTCGCGGCCCGGCCCGCGGCGCTGGCCGAAGCGGTCGCCGCCGACCGCCGAGCGGGCCTGGAGCCCGCCTTCGTGGGCTCCAACATCGGGACCACCGGCACCGCCGCCGTCGATCCGCTGCGCCCGCTGGGCGAGATCGCCCGGGCCGAGCAGATGTGGCACCACGTCGATGCCGCCTACGGGGGCTCGGCCATGGTCTGCGACGAGTTCCGAAGCTGCCACGACGGCCTGGAGCTGGCCGACAGCTACACCTTCAACCCCCACAAGTGGCTGGCCACCAACCTCGAGTGCTCGGTGATGTGGGTGGCCGACCGCGGGCCGCTGATCTCCACCCTCAGCGTGACGCCCCCCTACCTGCGCAACCCGGCGTCGGAGTCGGGGCAGGTGATCGACTACCGGGACTGGCATGCACCGCTGGGCCGGCCGTTCCGGGCCCTCAAGCTGTGGTTCGTGCTGCGCGGCTTCGGCGCCGAGGGGCTGCGGCGGATGATCCGCAACCATGTCGGCTGGGCCCGCGCCCTGGCCGAGCGGGTCGACGACCATCCGCGGCTGGAGCGCATCGCCCCGGTGCACTTCGCGCTGGTGTCGTTCGCCCACTGCGACGGCAATGCCGCCACCGACGCACTGGCGGCGGCCGTCAACGCCGACGGCCGGTTCTATGTGACCGCGTCGGAGATCGACGGGCGGCGCTTCGTGCGGATCTCGGTGGGATCGACGTGGACAACCGAGCACGATGTGGACGCGCTGTGGAACCTCGTCGCCGCCTGCGCCTGACCACCAACGTTCGGATAGCGCGAACGTTCTGATAGAAGGAACCGCCATGAGAAGAAACCCCATGCGAGAGCGGTGGGCGTCGGGCGAGCCCGCCGTCGGCGGCTGGCTCGGAATTCCCAGCGCCTACTCGGCGGAGATGGTGGCCCGCTGCGACTTCGACTACGTCTGCGTGGACATCCAGCACGGCCTAATCGACTACAGCGACGCCTGGCGCATGCTGCAGGCCATCAACATCGGCTCGGGCACCCCGCTGGTGCGGGTGCCGTGGAACGAGCCGGGCATCATCGGCAAGAGCCTCGACGCCGGGGCCAGAGGGATCGTCATCCCCATGGTCAACACCGGGGCCGAGGCCGAGGCCGCGGTGCAGGCCTGCCGGTACGCACCCGACGGCAGCCGCAGCTACGCCGGCACCCGGGTGGTTCGCCAGGAGGGCGGCGACTATTTCGCCGACGCCAACGCCGACGTGGCCGTGATCCCCATGGTGGAGACGGTCGAGGCGGTGGCCAACCTCGACGACATCTTGTCGGTTCCCGGGGTCGACGCCGTGTATGTGGGGCCGTCGGACCTGTCGGTCAGCCTCGGTCTGAGGCCGGGCAACAACGACGGCGAGCCCTCCTTCGACGCGGCGGTGGCCGCGATCCTCGACGGCTGCGCCCGCCACGGCGTGATCGCGGGCTGCCACACCGTGTCGGAGCTGTGCCAGCGGCGGGCCGCACAAGGCTTTCGCATGATCACCGTGACATCCGACACGGTGGCGCTAACCCGGGCGCTCGAGGACGAGTTGAGCCGGGCCCGCGGCCAGGAGCCCAAAGTTCGCTCAGCCTCCATGTACTGAGAGCCGAGGCGCGGAGAGCCAGGGCACTGGGCGAGCGGGCCGTTTAGAGACTGCGAGCTAGCCGAATCGGGCCGCACCCTCCAGCGCGGCGAGCCTCTCACCGTGGTGCATCATGTGCTCAAGGAGGCGCCCATGCTCAGCCTGAGTCGCCTCGATCGCCGCAAGCCTCTCCTTCACCTCAGCAGGATCCTTCGGACTACCCTTCTCCAAGGCATAGGTGCCAGCATGACAAACAAGTGGCTCACGCCTCGCCACGTAGATCTGCTGCTGGGCACATCCGTGACCGTGGCCGCCGCGACCGGGCTGGTGTCTTGGGGAGTGGGCACCGGCTGGGCTCGCTGGGTGACGGCCGTTCACGCGCTGGCCGGGCTGAGCGTGCTGGCCCTGACCCCGGCCAAGTTCCGGGGCTCGGTCCGCACCGGACTCAAGCGGCGCCGGGCCACCCGATGGCTGTCGATGCTGCTCGCAGCGCTGGTGGCGGCCACCGTGGTCCTCGGAGTCTTGCACGCCACCGGACTGTGGCACGGGGTGGGCTACTGGTCGGCGCTGTGGACCCATGTCCTGCTGGCCGGGCTGCTGGCACCGCTGGTGGTGTGGCACATCGTCAGCCGTCCGAGCCGACCCCGGGTCGCCGACCTCGACCGCAGAGCACTGCTGGGCGGAGGGGCCGCGGCCGCGGCCTCCGGCGCCGCCTACGGGATCCAGCAGCTCGCGGTGGGCGGCAATCGGCGCTTCACGGGCTCTCACGAGATCGCCTCGTTCAACCCGTCAGAGATGCCGACGACTATGTGGCTCAACGACCGCTCGCCCCGGATGCCCGGCTCGGCGTGGCCGCTGACCGTTGCGGGCCAGGCGGTTGCGCTGGACGATCTGCACGCTCGAGCCGCGCCCCTCGTAGCCGACCTCGACTGCACCGGCGGATGGTGGAGCCGCCAGTCGTGGGACGCGGTGCCGCTCACGGAGTTGCTGCTGCCCACCGACGCGCCCACCCTGGAGGTGGTGTCGCTGACCGGCTACAGCCGCCTGTTCCCGGCCCGCGACGCGGCTCATCTGTACCTGGCCGTCGGCTACAACGGCGGCCCTCTGCGCCGGGGCCACGGCGCGCCCGTCCGGCTGGTGGCGCCGGGCCGCCGGGGCTTCTGGTGGGTCAAGTGGGTGGCTCGGGTGGAGCCGATCAGCCGTCCGTGGTGGCTTCAATCGCCTTTCCCGCTGGAGTAGCCGCCGTGCCGGCTGCGGCCTTCGCAGCGTGGCGGTAGGCGGCCCTTACTGTGGAGGCGTCGGCACCCGGCGCGGGCTCCACATCGTCGCCGGCGCCCAGACCCCAGGCTTCGGCGGTGTCAGAGAGGCCGATGCCGAGATTCAGAGCGGCCTGCACGCACGCTCCGGCAGCCACCGCCTCCTCGGCCGCCGGGATACGCACCGTTGCGCCCCAGCAGTCGGCGGTGACTTGGCGGTAGGCCGGACTGCGGGCCCCGCCCCCGGCGAGGTGCAGCCGGCCCCCGACCGACGCGCCGGCCGCGGCCAGAGCGTCGATTCCGTCGAGGAGGGCGCACACCACACCCTCGTGGGCGGCCCGGGCGAGATCGGCCGTCGAGGTGTCGAACGCCAGCCCGTAGAGGGAGCCGGTGGCCTCGGGCAGGTTGGGGGTCCGCTCTCCGTCGAGGTACGGCACCATCACCGCGCCACCCGCTGCGGGGGGCGCTGAGAGCGCGGCGGCTGCGAGTTCGCCGCGGTCTAGGTCAAGCCATCGGCACAGCGCATCGGTGACCCGGGTGGCGTTCAGGGTGCACACCAGCGGCAGATAGCCGCCGGCCGCGTCACAGAACCCGGCCACCGCGCCGCTGGCGTCGTGGGTGGGCGCGGCCGACACCGAGTAGGCCGTGCCCGAGGTGCCCAGCGACACCGCGATGTCGCCCGACCGCAGGCCCATGCCCAGCGCGGCGGCCATGTTGTCGCCGGTTCCTGCGCCCACGACGATGCCCTCGGGAAGCCCGGTGGCCGAGGCTGCCGCCGGGGTGACCCGGCCGGCCGCCGCGTCGAAGGCCAGCACCCGAGGAAGCGTCGCCGTCCATTCAGTCCCGCCGCGGCCTCCGATCAGGTCGAGCAGGTCGGGCCGATACCGGCCGGCGGCGGTGTCGTACCAGCCGGTGCCGGAGGCGTCGCCCCGGTCGGTGACATGCTCTCCCGTGAGCCGCCAGGTCAGGTAGTCGTGGGGCAGCGCGAGGCGCACGATCCTGTCCGCCGTCTCGGGCTCGGCCTCGACCAGCCATGCCAGCTTGGTCACGGTGAAGGAGGCCACCGGAACCGACCCGCAGGCCGCGGCCCACCCGGGCGCGCCGATCCGTTCGACCATCTCGTCGGCCTGGGGCGCCGAGGTGGTGTCGTTCCAGAGTTTGGCCGGGCGCACCGGCTCGCCGCCGCGGTCGAGCGCCACCAGCCCGTGCTGCTGTGCGGCCACCGACACCGCGGCCACCTCCCGCAGCCGCTCCCCGCACTGGCTCAAGGCATACACCAGCGCCTGCCACCAGGCCCGGGGATCCTGCTCGCTGCAGGGCGGACCGGCGGGCGGATGGTCGGCCCGACCGGCGGCGACCACCCGGCCGGTGTCGACCTCGCGCAGCTCGACCTTGGTCGACTGGGTGGACGAGTCGACCCCGGCCACCAGCGCGGTCATGGCCGCGGCCCGATCGACTTGCTCTCAGGCACCGTCAACCTGCCCAACCTGCCGATGGAGCGCCCCCGGTCAGCGGATCCGCTCGATATAGCGGTTGACCAGGCTCTCGAGCGCCTCCTGGCGTCCCGAGCGGGGCGCAGGGTCGATCTCACCGTCGGCCACCCGAGCGTGCAGGTCGGCCAGAGACCGCTGCCCCGACATGATTGCTCGTCCCAGTTCGCCCGCCCAACCCCCATAGCGGGCGGCGCGCAGGTCCTCCAGCGCACCATCGGCCATCATGGCGTGGGCTGCCAGCAGCGACCGGGCCAGCGTGTCGATCCCGCCGATGTGGCCGTGGAACAGGTCGGTGCGGTCGATCGACTGGCGCCTCAGCTTGGTGTCGAAGTTGAAGCCGCCGGTGGTGAATCCCCCGGCTCGCAGGATCTCGTACACGCCGAGCGCCATCTGGTCCACCGAGTTGGGGAACTGGTCGGTGTCCCAGCCCAGCCGGTCGTCGCCCCGGTTGGCGTCCACCGATCCGAAGATCCCCGCCGCGGCCGCCACCGCCACCTCGTGCGCGAAATCGTGGCCCGACAGCGTGGCGTGGTTGACCTCGATGTTGACCTTCACGTCGTCGGCCAGCCCGTAGCGCTGCAAGAAGGCGTGCACCGTTGCGCTGTCGTGGTCGTACTGGTGCTTGACCGGCTCCTGTGGCTTGGGCTCGATCAGGATGGCCCCGTCGAAGCCGATGCGGTGCTTGTGCTCCACCACCATGGTCAGGAACCGCCCGAGCTGGTCGAGCTCGCGGCCCACATCGGTGTTGAGCAGGGTGTCGTAGCCCTCCCGTCCGCCCCACAGCACGTAGTTGGCCCCGCCGAGGCGGTGGGTGGCCTCCAGGCAGT
The DNA here is from genome assembly GCA_022821685.1 of Acidimicrobiia bacterium. GTDB lineage: Bacteria > Actinomycetota > Acidimicrobiia > Acidimicrobiales > Aldehydirespiratoraceae > Aldehydirespirator. The sequence continues at coordinate 95,870 of JAJEDD010000020.1, read as the reverse complement.
TGCGGACCTGGGCCGCGGCCCGGGCGAACACCTCGGGGTCCGGGTTGGTGGCCGCGCCGGCCATGTACCGGGGATGCCAGAAGAGCCGGGCCGTCCCCCACAACAGCCGCACGCCGGTGCGCTCCATGTGGGCTGCGGCCTCGTCGACCATGGCGGCGAGGTTGGCGGACTCCTGCGCGAACGAGGAGCCCTCGGGGGCGATGTCGTGGTCGTGGAAGCAGAAGAACGGAACGCCGAGCTTCTCGAAGAACTCGAACGCAGCCGCCATCTTGGTGCGGGCCGCGGCCATCGGATCAACCGAGGGGTTCAGCCAGGGCCGGTCGAAGCCGCCGTCTCCGAACACGTCGTTGCCCGGCCAGTTGAACGAGTGCCAGTAGCAGACCGCGATGCGCAGGTGCTCGGCCATGGTGCGCTCCCCCACCATCCGGTCGGCGTCGTACCAGCGATAGGTCAGCGGGTCGTCGCTGTGGGGTCCGCCGTAGCGGATCGGCTCGGCGACCTCGGTGAAGAACTCGGCCACGGCGCGATACTAGAACCCCCGCCATCACAATCCCGGTTCCGATGGCCGCGCCTTGAAGGCCGGGCGAACAGGGAGCGGCTCGTGCAGATTCTCCCAAGAAGGCGAGCGAAACGGCGAGAGACGCCTCAGCCGCATGGGCCGGACCGGCTCGCCGGTTCGCTCGGCCTGTTGGGACGCTGGACGGCGGCAGCGATGATCGCGGCCGGGTGCTCGGGCGCTGCCGCGCCGCGCTCTGGGCCCGCCGTCGAGCCGGTCGGCGCGGTCGAGCCGCAGACGAGCACCACACCGGCCGCGCTCCGAGCCGACCCCGACGGTGCCTTCGTTGCGGTCGCGGCCGGGTTCTGGCACACCTGTGCGATCCGGGCCGACGGCGCCATCGAATGCTGGGGCGTCAACGAGAGCGGGGCGCTGGACGCTCCGGAGGGCGAGTTCACAGCGCTGACGGCCGGCGACAGCCACAGCTGCGCCATAAGGGCCGACGGCGCCATCGAATGCTGGGGCAGCGACCTGCTGGGCAGGCTCGAGGCGCCCGCCGGCCGCTTCGTCGCGGTGTCCGCCGGCGGGGAGCAGACGTGCGCGCGGCGCGACGACGGCGACGTCGAGTGCTGGGGGGGCTCAGAGTTGCTGACGCCGCCCGGAGGGCACTTCTCGGCGGTGGCTGCCGGGGGCGGGCACGCCTGCGTGCTGCGCGACGGCGGCACCGTGCAGTGCTGGGGCGACAACGACGCCGGTCAGTCCGAGGCGCCCTCGGGCCGCTTCACCGACCTCGCCGCGGGCGCCGACCACACCTGCGCGGTGCGCGCCGACGGCCCGATCCAGTGCTGGGGCTCGGATTTCCTGGGCAAGGCACAGCCGCCCGACGGGCGCTTCACCATGGTCGCGGCCGGCATCGACCACACCTGCGCGGTGCGCGCCGACGGGACAGCGCAGTGCTGGGGCTCGAACGCTCACGGCGCGGCCACTGCGCCCGAGGGCCGATTCCAGACGCTGTCCACCGGCGCCGACCACACCTGCGGACTGCGCGCCGACGGCTCGATCCAATGCTGGGGACGCCGTTTCGGTGCGGGCGCCGACCCGCCCGGCGGACAGTTCGAGGCACTCTCAGCCGGCGGCAGCCACACCTGCGGACTGCGCGCCGACGGCTCGATCCAATGCTGGGGCTCGGATCTGGTGGGGCAGATGGAGGCGCCGGCCGGGCGCTTTGAGGCACTGGCCACCGGCAACTACTTCGCGTGCGGCCTCAGCTCTGAAGATGCCTACGTCGTGTGTTGGGGATTCGACCGCTTCGGCGTTCTCGATCCGCCGCCGGGGCCGTTCGCGGCTGTGACGGCCGGCGTCGGGCACGCCTGCGCCCTGGGGGCCGACGGCACGGTGCAGTGCTGGGGATCGAACTCTCACGGCCAGACCGACGCTCCGGGCGGCGTCTTCACGGCTGTCTCGGCGGGCAGCAGCCACACCTGCGGGATCCTCACCGCCGGTGAGGTCGACTGCTGGGGCAACCCGAAGGTGTCTCCGCCGGGATCGTTCATCGCGGTCGCAGCCGGCGACCGCCGCACCTGCGGGTTGCAGGACTCCGGCATTGTCACCTGCTGGGGGGCCGACTCCCACGGTCGCCTCGGCGTGCCCGAAGGCGAGTATGTCGCAGTTTCCTCCGAGGTTCACTCCTGCGGCCTGCTCACCGGCGGGCAAGTCGCATGCTGGGGTTGGACCGAAGCTACGCCCGACGGGACGTTCACCGCGGTAGAGGCCGGCGGGGGGTACGCCTGCGGTCTGCGACCCGACGCCACCGTCGAGTGTTGGGGCAAACTGCGGGCACCGCCCGAGGGCGTGACCCACACGGGCTGACCCTCGAATCGAGAGGCAAGTCGGTGACGCGATGAAGAACGCTCTATTGGGGGCGGTGGAGGCGGGCGGGACCAAGTTCCGGGCTGCGGTCATCTCCAGCGACATGACGATCGTCGAGTCCGTGCTGATCCCCACGTCGGACCCCGATGCGACCCTGGGTGCGGTAGCCGAGTTCTTCGTCGGCGCCGGGCCGGTGGCTGCGCTGGGGATCGCTTCGTTCGGGCCGGTCGATCTTGATCCCAGATCACCCGGCTACGGGTCGATCGCCGACACGCCCAAGCCGCTCTGGTCGGGGGTGCCGATTCTGGGGCGGCTGTCGGAGTCGCTAGGGGTGCCGGCCGACATCCAGACCGACGTGGAAGCAGCCGCGGTGGCCGAGCAGGTCCTAGGGCCCGAGCAGCCGGTGAGCGCAGCGAACAAGAGCGGGAAACCAGAGGCCGAGCTCGCGAGGCCGCGGCCCGAGCGGCCCGTGAGCGCGGCTCACGACAGCAGAAAGCCTGCCGATTCCCGACTGCGGCGGCTCGCCTACGTGACGGTGGGCACCGGCATCGGCGCCGCGGTGGCGGTGGACGGCAAGCCCTTCCGGGGACGGCGCCACAGCGAGCTGGGACACATCCCGGTGCGCCGCGTCGCCGGCGACGACTATCCGGGGCACTGCCCGTTTCATCGCGACTGCCTGGAGGGGATGGCCTGCGGGCCGGCCATGGCCGAGCGCTGGGGCATCGACTCCTCCGACATGGCCGGCCGCGACGATATCTGGCGCCTGGAGGCCGCATACCTGGCCCAGCTCGTTCGGGTGCTCGTCTACTCGTTCGCCCCCGATCGCATCGTGTTGGGAGGCGGGGTGGGCGGCCAGCCAGGCCTGGCTGAGATGATCGGGGCGGCGAGCCGCACCGACCTCGGCGGCTACGCCGACTACACCGCAGGAGACGGCGGGTTCGTGACCGCCCCCGCCCTGGGCAACGACTCCGGCCTGCTGGGCGCCGCGCTGCTGGCCCGCTCCCTGCCCTAGGAGCGAGCGCAATCCCTCTCGGGAGGATCAGGCGGCCAAGGTTGGCCAGTTGCTCCTCGGCGTGCTCGCCAGGATGCATAGGGGCTGTAGCGTGCGAGAGCCGGAGCGTTCCCCCACTCGGCCATAAGCCTTCAACCAGGGGGAGCGCTCCGGCACCTGCAGCCGCAAGTTACCGCCGCAGGCCACCGGTTGCAAGGAACTGCCCGGCTACATGTAGTGGGCGCCGTTGGCTTTGAGGCGCGCCCGCCGTCACGGCTTGAAGAAGGCGGGGCTGGTGGCCTCGGCCGGGATCTCGGCCAGCGGGGTGGCGACCTGCTCCACCGTGGGACCGTGGGCCGCGGCCAGCGGGGCTAGCCGGTCGAGGTCGAAGCCGTACAGTTCGGCCGCGTTGGTGGCCAGCACCGCTCGCAGGTCGGCCTCGCTCCAGTCGCTGAAGGCCCGCTGGAGGCTGGCCAGCGAGTAGGGGTAGGTGCCCTCGTGGTGGGGATAGTCGCTGCCCCACATGGCCTTGTGCACCCCGATGCGGCGGATTGCGGCCGCCTCGCCCGGCGAGGGGAAGCTGGCCCCGATCCAGACGTTGCGCTCGAAGTACTCCGACGGCTTGAGCGGCAGCACAATGTCGGCCGCGAAGCCCAGCTCGCCGACCCGCCCGCTGCGCATCTGGCGGTGGTAGCCGTCCATGCGGCGCAGTTCCTCCACCAGCCACCCCACGCCCTGCTCGGTCATCACGTAGCGCAACGCCGGGAAGCGCTCGAACACGCCCGACATGATCAGGTGGGCCAGGTTGCGGTGGGCGAAGAACGGCACCTCCATCAAGAACACCACCCCGGCGGCGGGCGCGTCGCCGTAGTCAGGGCCGCCGTTGCCGCCGTGCTGGGTCATGACCAGGTTGAGGTCGGCGGCGGCGGCCCACAGCCGGTCCCAGCGGGGGTCCCAGTAGCCGGGGAGGTCGCTGTCGGGCGGGATGTGGGGCAGCAGGAAGCTGCGGAACCCCTCGGCCGCCGCCCACTGGAGGGTGGCCACCGCGTCGTCGAGATCCTCGACGAAGATCTGGGGCAGGCCGCAGCGCTGGTGCCGGTAGCGGGCGCACCAGTCGCGCAGCCAGCGGTTGTGGGCCGCGATCCCCGCCAGGCGGCGCTCATAGTCGGCCCGATCCGAGGGCGGGCGGGCAATCAGGGCGCCGGTGGGATAGAAGGGCGGAACGGTGTTGGGGAAGGTGATCTCGGCCACGATCCCGTCGGCGTACTGCTCCGACAGCCTCCGGTCGTCGTCCCAGTTGCGCGACCGGCCGTCGTCTTGCAGGTCGCGGTAGGGGTTGCGGTAGGCGCCCCGCCACTGCTTGAACTCGTCTCGCCAGGCCGGGTCGAGATACTCCTCGTAGGCGGTCATGTTGCCCCCGGCGTGGCAGTCCGAGGAGATGATGGTGTAGCGCTCCCCGACGGTGCTCATCGGCCGAGGCTCCTTCGTGTCGGCGGCATCGCGGCGGCTTGAAGTGTAAGCGCCGCATCCGGGCCGCCGCTTTGGAGACCGGCGGCGCACCGGCTCACCGGCGGCTCGATGTGTACGCTGGCCGCGCCGCCGCCGCGGAGGGTACCGAGACCTCCACCACCGACATCGACCAGCGGCTGGTGTCCAACGCTGGCCGCGCTGCCGCGGCGGAGGGGACTGAGACAGCCGACATGATCAACGCAGAGGTCGTGCACGCGGCCGCCGCCGGCTTGGGTGAGGGCTGCGTCTGGTCGCCGGTGGAAGATCTGCTGGTGTGGGTGGACATCCTGGGCCGGGCCGTGCACCGCTTCGACCACCGCACCGGCCGACCGGTCGGTTCGCAGCGCTACCACGACACGGTAAGCAACGCCGCCCCCCGCGCCGGCGGCGGGCTGGCGCTCGGCCTGGGGGCCTCGGTGGCGCTCACCGACACCGCCGGCGCGGTGGAGACCGTGATCGAACTGCCGGGCGAGCCCGACTCGAACCGCACCAACGACGGCGCCGTCGACCCGCGGGGCCGGCTGTTCCAGGGAACCATGAGCCACACCGAGCCCGGCTCGCCGGCGGCGGCGCTGCACCGGGTGGACGGCGACGGCACCGCCCGCCGAGTGCTGGACGACGTGATGATCTCCAACGGCATCGGCTGGAGCCCGGACGGGTCCACCATGTACTACATTGACACGCTGACGTTCCGGGTGGACCGCTTCGACTACGACGCTGACACCGGCGAGATCGAGGGCCGGCGCCCGTTCATCACCTTCGACGGCAGCTTCGGCGGCCCCGACGGCATGACCGTCGATGCCGAGGGCTGCCTGTGGGTGGCCATGTTCGGCGGCTTCAATGTGCAGCGCTTCTCGCCCGACGGCGAGCCGCTGGAGACGGTGGTCACCCCGGACGCCCCCCAGACCACCTGCTGCTGCTTCGGCGGTCCCGACCTCGACACCCTCTACATCACCACCGGACAGGAGCCGATCGCCGGGGTTCCCACCGAGGACGAGCCAAACTCCGGCGCCCTGTTCGCCGCCGACGTCGACGCAGTGGGCCTGCCCACAAACCTGTTTGCCGGCTAGCTCAGACGAAGGTGACATTCGGCACACGCCGCCTCTTGGGGTGGGGCGCTGCGTATATTCGGGTCCGCCCCCGGCCGCCTTCGGAAAGACCGCGCTGCGATGACAATCGAGCTTGCCCCGCTCCCCTACCCGCTCGACGGGCTGGCGCCCCACATCACTGAGCGCACCATGGGCTTCCACTACAACCGCCACCACGCCAGCTACGTCGCCAACCTCAACCGGGCGATCGCGGGCTCACCCCACGAGAACGCATCGCTGGAAGACATCGTGGTCGCGGCCGACAAGCCCTCGTCGCTGTTCAACAACGCGGCCCAGGCGTGGAACCACGCCTTCTACTGGAACTCGATGACCCCGGGCCGCCCCGAAGCCCCCTCAGCCGATCTTCTGGCCGCGCTGGAGGCAAGCTTCGGCTCGCTGGACGCCTTCAACACCCAGTTCGCGGCCGCCGCCGCGGGCAACTTCGCATCGGGCTGGACCTGGCTGGTGGCCAATGAGAGCGGCCTGAGCATCGTCAACACCGACGACGCCGACACCCCGCTGCGCCACGGCCAGCACGCTCTGCTGACCATCGACGTGTGGGAGCACGCCTACTACCTCGACTACCAGAACGCCCGTCCTGCCTACGTGGAAGCCTTCGTGGAGCACCTGATCAACTGGCAGTTCGCCTCCACCAACTACGCGACCCACAGCTGAGCGAACGGGTGCTCCTGCCCGGCAGCTGCACAGCCAGCGGTCCTCACCGAAGGGCTCTGATGCTGGGGCGATTGTGAGCGCTATTCGCGGGATCGCGCTCCGTAGCATGCGAGAGCCGGAGCGGCTCCCTCACGTCATTAGCAGGGAAGCGGGGAGTCGCTCCGGCGCTTGAACATACTGTATCTGCTGCCAAGGCACGGCCACAAGCTCCTAGAGCAAGCGAAATCCCTGATCGCCCCGCTCCAGCTGCTCAGTCGTCTACCAGGAGCTCTATCAGCGCGCTGGTGTCCCAGCGGCCTCGGCCCTGGCGCTGGAGGCGGGCGTAATGCTGGTCGATCACCGCGGTCAGCGGCAGGGTGGCTCCGATGCGCTCGGCCTCGGCGAAGCAGATGGCCAGATCCTTTCGCATCCAGTCGAGCGCGAAACCGAAATCGAACTCCCGGCTGGCCATGGTGATGCCCCGGTTGGCCATCTGCCACGACCCGGCTGCGCCCTGTGAGATCGTGGCCAACACCTGCTCCACATCGAGCCCGGCCCGGCGAGCGAAGTCGATCCCCTCGGCCAGGCCCTGCACCAGCCCGGCAATGCAGATCTGGTTCACCATCTTGGTGCGCTGGCCGCTGCCGGGACCGCCCAGCAGGGTGACCGCCTTGGCGTAGGCGTCGATCACCGGCCGAGCCCGGTCGAAGTCGCCCCGCTCGCCGCCGCACATGACGGTGAGCACCCCGTTCTGGGCGCCGGCCTGGCCACCGGAGATCGGCGCGTCCACGAAGCCCACGCCCCGCTCGCCCGCGGCCGCATGAAGCTGGAGGGCCAGGTCGGCCGAGGCGGTGGTGTGATCGACCAGCACCGACCCCGGCGCCATCGACTCCAGCGCCCCACCAGGGGCCAGCGTCACCGAGCGCACATCGTCGTCGTTGCCCACGCACACGAACACGAACTCGGCCCCCTCGGCTGCGGTGGACGGGGTGGCCGCGGCCGCGCCGCCGTGGTCGGCCACCCACGCCTCGGCCCGAGACGCTGTGCGGTTGTAGACGGCGACCTTATGGCCGGCCGTGATCAGGTGGCCGGCCATGGGATAGCCCATGACCCCCAGTCCAACGAATGCGCAGTCGGCCATCGCCGCTCCTTCAAGTGCGTCCAGCCCCGGCTACCTTACGCGGCACACCGGCTCGGGTCGGGGCGCTGCTCCCAGCCAAGACCTGCCGTCTTACAATGGAGCCTTCGCCGTCGGAACCTTCGGAGGCTTGGCCGTGGCCCATGCAGCGAGTCCATGCACTGATCCGGTGGCCCTGAACCTGTGGCACCCGATAGGTGCCACCGCCGAGGTCGAAGCGGGCCGGGTCCACACCACGCAACTGCTAGGCGAGGCGGTCAGCTACACCCTCGACGACGACGGCCAGCCGGTGGCATGGCGGGCCGATCCGGCCCTGCGCCACGGCATGCCCGTCGAAGCGGCACAGATCAGCGACCGCCTCCCGGCCATCGACCGGTTCTGCCACCTCTGGACCTCCTACGGCGAGCCGCCCGACCGGCTGTTCTCCATCCCCGAGTTCGACGAACCCGACCGCCGCATCCTCGCCGCCGGCTCGATCGGGGTTCACACCTCGGCGCCGCGCGCCGTCGAGAACTTCCTGGATATGGGCCACTTCCCCTACGTCCACACCGGCATCCTGGGCATCGAACCCCACACCGAGGTGGTCGAGTACGACGTCGAGATCACCGACGACAATGAGGTTCTGGCCACCCGCTGCCAGTTCTTCCAGCCGATGGCCGCGCTGGCCGCCACCACCGGCCAGATGACCGATTACATCTACCGGGTGCCGCATCCCTACGTGGCCATGCTCTACAAGACGGCGCCGCCGGACCCCAGCCGCCTCGATGCCATCGCCATCTTCGTGCAGTCGGTGACCGAGGAGCAGATCGTGGCCCACAACTTCCTGTGCATGGTCGACCAAACCAGCACCGACTCCGATCTGAAGACCTTCCAGCAGAAGATCTTCGGGCAGGACAAGCCCATCCTCGAGAACCAGGTTCCGAGGCGCCTTCCCATCGCCCCCTGGGCCGAGACCCCGATCCGAGCCGACAAGTCCTCGATCATGTACCGGCGGTGGCTGGCTGATCTCGGCATCGCCTACGGCGTCATCCCGGAGGCCGCATGACCCGAAGTGTCTACTGGTTTCTACGAGGCCGAGCGAATAGGCGAGCGATTCCAACCCATACGGGCGAGGCCGTGGGCTGTGTTGTCGGGGTTTGGGCGGCCCGTGAGCGCAGCGAACAAGAGCGGGAATGACCCCGCTGCGACACGACTGGCTCTCACCAATTTGCACGCCCCTAAGGTGGTACTTTAGATTATCATGATAATCTAAAGCTTGTGTTTCAACGGATGCTGTCGTTGCCGGAGTCGGGCCGCGAGACCTTCTTCTTGTGGGGGCCGCGACAGTCGGGCAAGAGCACCCTGCTGAGGCAGCGCTACCCCGGCGGCGTATGGGTGGATCTGCTCAAGGCCGACGAGTTCCGGCGCTACGTCACCCGTCCCGAGCGGCTTCGCGAGGAGCTCGAGGCAGCCGGGACGGACCCGTCGCGGCAGGTGGTCATCGACGAGATCCAGAAGGTTCCCGCGCTGCTCGACGAGGTCCACTGGCTGATCGAGAACCGCGGGCTTCGCTTCGCACTGTGCGGGTCGAGCGCTCGCAAAGTGCGACGCGGCGCGGCGAACCTGCTCGGCGGACGCGCGCTGCGCTACGAACTGCGCGGTCTGACCGCCGGCGAGATCGGCACCGGCTTCAACCTCGACCGGATGCTCAACTGCGGCTACCTGCCCTCGATCTACGAGTCCGACCGGCACCGGCGGCGGATGGACGCCTACGTCGCCGACTATCTGCGCGAGGAGGTCGCGGCCGAGGGCCTGGTGCGGAATCTGCCCGCCTTCTCGGACTTCCTCGACGCCGCCGCGCTCAGCGACACCAGCCCCGTCAACTTCTCGAACATCGCTCGCGAGTGCGGTGTGTCGGGACCCACCGCCAAGGCCTATTTCGGCATCCTCACCGACACGCTGCTGGCACGCTGGCTGCCGCGCTGGAAGCGTCGGGCGAAGCGCCGCCTCGCCGGGGCGCCGAAGCTCTATTTCGAGGATGTGGGCATCGTGAACCGCCTGGCCCGGCGCGGTGAGCTGCACCGCGGCTCGGACACCTACGGCCAGGCGTTCGAGAACTGGATTTTCCATGAGCTCTCCGCCTTCCTCGCATACCGAGAATGCGACGAGCAACTGGCCTACTGGCGGCTCCCGAGCGGTATTGAAGTCGACTTCGTGGTCGGCGACATGCGCCTCGCGGTCGAGGCGAAGGCGACCGCCAAAGTCACAAGCAGCCACCTCAAGGGCCTGCGCGCGCTGGCCGAGGACCATCCCACCACGGATTCAAGGTTCGTGGTCTGCCTCGAACCCCGGCCAAGACGAACCGACGACGGCATCGACATCATCAACGCCACCGACTTCACCCGGCGACTATGGCAAGACGACCTGCTGAAGGTGACGGCGGGCTGAGATGGGCTATTGGCGCGGCCTGGCCGGATTCCTGGTGGTGCTTGCACTGATGGTGGTGGCCGCGTCGTGGCTGATCCGCGAGACCCCCAACCTCATCGACACCGCGCCTGCGACCTCGAACAATGACGCGGCCGTCTCGCCGCCACCGCCGGACCCGCTACCGGAGCCCGCGCCGTCTCCGGTCGCCGAACCGCCCGGCCTGGAGGAGGTTGTGGATGCGGCGGTCATCGAGGCTGCCATCGAGTTGGCGGCCCAGCCGGCTCCGGTGGAGCCACCTTCGGTGCAGGAGGCCTGCGTGAGGCTCGGCGGCAGCTGGCGCACCGATTCGGGCGGCTGGTGCGATCTTCCGCTGCCGTCGGCCGCGCCGGTGTCGGACACGGCCGTGCTGCACGCCGATATGCGGGTCCCATGTCCGCAGCCGCTCGAGAAGATCCTCGAACAGGTCGTCGCGGACGACATCGGCGGCGACGAAATGCGCATCTACCTGCTGTATCGCAGCGTCGACGACGCCCTCGAAGAGCTGTCCGCCGGCGACGACACCAGCGGCGACGTTCAACTCATCGCCGACGGGCTGCGACGAGTCGAGGCCGCCATGCGCCAACGCGCCGCCCTGCAGCGAGCCGATCTCGGCATCGAGTCGTTCCTGCCCATGCAGCATCGGCCCGCGGCCGGAGAAATCGGGTCGGGGTTCGGACTGCGGGTCCATCCCGTCACCGGCCACTGGTCGCAGCACAACGGCGCCGACATGCGCGGAGACACCGGCGATCCCGTGGTCGCCGCGATCGACGGGGTGGTGCTGTCCGCCCAGCCCTGCCCGTTCTACGGCAACACGGTCGTGTTGTATCACGGCGCCGGGTTCGCGACCCTCTACGCGCACCTGGACTCGTTCGCGGTCGCTCCCGACGACGAGGTGACCGCGGGCACGCTGTTGGGGGCGATGGGATCGACGGGCCGATCCACCGGCCCGCACCTGCATTTCGAGACCCGCATCGACGGAGTGGCCATCGACCCGGCACCATTCATGCCCCCGAGCACAACATCGGAAGAGCCAGCCTGACTGAGACCATTCCTGCTTTTGTTCGCAGCGCTCTGAACCTCTTCGCCCGTCGGCATGCGGGACTGCGGTGAGGGATGCCGGTGCCCGGGGTGGGACTCGAACCCACATGCCCGTTAGGGCAGCCCGTTTTAAGCGGGCCGCGTCAGCCAATTGCGCCACCCGGGCTCCTCCTCTCACCGTACCGCTAGGCGGCGGCCGAGTTGTGTCGGAGCCGGGCCGGCGGAGCGGAGTCGGCCACCTCCGTGCGGAGCTCGAGCGCTCCCGGATCGTGTTCTCCGTCCACCGCCAGCCACAGGGCGGACCGCGCCAGGTCGGCCCGAGCACCGACCAGGTCGTTGGACACCACTATCCCCTCGACCATGTCGGCCAGCACCGCCCCCCGGGGCCGGTCCCGCAGTCGGATCGACACCACCGGCGATCCGTTGCGCCGCCGGATCGAGCGGTCGAGGTCGCCGCGGGGCGGCGGGCTGGCGAACACCGGCGCGACCAGGCCGCGCAGCTGCGCCGCCCGGGCCAGCGAGCGGGCTGCGGAACCGAAGTCGAGCGATGTCATTCCCACGAGAACTATGGTCGCGCCGGGGTGTGACAAAGCCCCCTTGCCCGCCCCGGAGCCCCATGCACGCCGACCAGTTGAACCCAGCTCAACAGGAGGTCGTGGACCTGCTCGGCGCCCCTATGGACGAGCGCCCCACCTTCGACCCGGGCCTGCGCGACGAGCTTCGCGCCCTGCTCGAGGAGGGCCTGGCCCCGCTGGTGCCCGTCATCGAGTCCGACCGGTTCGACGACGACGTGCTGTACCTGAGCAAGCACCGGCTCGCCCAGGCCCACGGATGCGAGCGGAAGTTCACCGCCGAGCTGTCCGAGCCGTTCCAATGGTCGCCCCCCATCGCCAGGGGGACCATCACCCACAAGGCGATTGAACTGTCGGTGCACTGGCAGGGCGAGGCGTCGCCGCTGGCGCTGGTGGACGAGGCCATGGCCCGCCTCGAGAACACCGACAGGAGCATCGCCGACTACCTGACCGGCTGCGACCCAACCGAGCGAGCCGAATTGCGGGCCGAGTCCGCCGCGGCCACCACCCAGTTCGCCGAGTGCTTCCCGCCGCTCAAGGCGAAGTGGCGCCCGGCGACCGACAGCCCGATTCGAGCCGAGCTGTGCGCAGGGCTGATCGTGCTGTCGGGCAAGCCCGACCTGACGCTGGGCCAACCGGCCGCAACGGTGGCCGGCAAGGTCATCATCGACTTCAAGACCGGCCGGTTCTCGCCCGCGCACCGCGAGGATCTGCGCTTCTACGCTCTGGTCGAAGCCTTGCGCATCCTGCCGCCCCGGCTGCTCGCCACCTACTACCTTGACCAGGCCCGGTTCCATCCCGAGGAGGTCACCCGCGACCTGCTGCTGTCGGCCGCCGAGCGAGTCATCGACGGCGCCCAGCGCTACGCCGAGCTGGCCTCCGGCAGCCGCGAGCCGACGGTGGCGCCCGGTCCGGCCTGCCGGTGGTGCCCGGCCCAGTCCGACTGCGACGAGGGTGCCGCCTACCTCGAAGACGCCCCGGACGGACACGCCGACTGGTAACCCACCGCCGCCGACCCAGCAGCCGAGCGGGGAGGCTAGCTGGGCGCGGTGCCCCGCGGCGGACGGGGCGGTGACGGGGTGGTCGGATGGACTTCGGGCGCCACCTGCGGGGAGTACTCCCCCACCTCCACGTCCAGGTGCCGCAACCAGCCCGAGACATGCAGCGCGGCCGTTCCCCCCAGCAGCAGCCCGCCGTACACGCCGAAGGCGGGACGGGGGCCGATCGCCTCGATCAGCTGGCCCAGCGCCAACTGGCCCAGAGGATTGGACGACATCAGCACCATCACATACAGCGACATCACCTGCGTTCTGCGCTCCTCGTCGACTTGGAGCTGCACGGCGGTGTTGAGCGCGCTGGCCGAGGCGAGATGGGCGGCCCCGATCAGCGCCAGCGGCACCAGGTACAACCCGAAGGAGGGCGCCACCGCCAGTGCCGCGACGCCGGCGCCGTACACGGTGAGCGCGACCCGCTGGATGCGCGACCGCGGCACCCGCCCGCCCAGCGAAGCCACTATCGGCGCGGCCACCACCGCGCCCACTCCGAGCATGGTGAGCATCAGCCCGAACCCGCCCGGACCCCGGTCGAACACGTCCTCGGCGAACACCACGGTGAGCACCTGGATCGGCAGCCCGGCCGCTCCGATGAGCGACACCGTGGCGAAAGCGACCACCAGGCCCCGGCGGGCCAGCACATACCGGGCCACGTCCAGCGTGTTGCGGATCAGCCTCATGCTCGGAGTGCCGACCGCCGATCCCGTCTTGCGAGACTCGACTCTGGTCAGCACCAGCACCACTGCACCGGCGCCAGCCGCGCTCACCCAGAACGCCGCCGCCGGACCGGCCGCGGCCACGGTGATCCCACCCAGCATCGGGCCGACCAGCCGTGAGCTGTTGAACTGCGCCGAGTTCAGGGTCACTGCGTTGAGCAGGAGTTCGCGGGGCACCAGCTCGCTCACGAAGGCCTGCCACACGGGCAGGTTGAGCCCTCCGGCCATCCCCGAGGCCACGGCCAGCGCCACATAGGCGACCGGCGACCGCACCCCCTGCGCCCACGACAGGGCCATGGCCACCGACACCAGGCCCATCAGCGACTGCGAGACCATCAGCACCTTGCGCCTCGGATAGTGGTCGGCCACCATTCCAGCCACTGGCGCCATCACCGCCATGGCTGCGAACTGCCCGAATCCGGCGAAGCCGACCCAGCCCGGACTGGCGGTGAGATCCCACACCACCGCGGGCAGGGCCACCATTTGGAACCATCGGGCCGAGTTGGCGGTGATTCCTCCGAACCAGAAGTAGCGGAAGCTGCGGTGGCCGAAAGAGGCGAACGCCGCGGGGGGCATCGAAGCACCGTACCGCGGGTCGCACCTTGCGCTCGGCTGCCGGGTCTGCAACTTCGCGGGCCACCGCCGCCGTCGAGCCGCACCTCGGGCCGGGCTGTCGGATCTGCGACTTCGCGGGCCACCGCCGCCGTCGAGCCGCACCTCGGATCGCATCTTGGGCCGGGACAGGGGCCATACTGCGGGCCATGCCCTATGTGATGATCGACGTGTCCGACGGCGTGGCCCAGATCACGCTGAACGATCCCGGCAAGCGCAACGCCATCAACCAGGCCATGAACGACGAACTGGTCGCGGCGCTCGACGAGCTCGAGCCCGACCCGGCCGTCGGCGCGCTGGTGGTGACCGGCGCGGGCAAGGGCTTCTGCGCGGGCGCCGACCTCGACGACCTGTTGGCCGCCAAGACCACCGGCATAGCCCGCATCTACGAGGGATTCCTGCGGGTGGCCCACTCGCCGCTGGCCACCGTGGCCGCGGTGAACGGCGCCGCGGTGGGCGCGGGCATGAACATGGTGCTGGCCTGCGACATCGTGCTGGCCGGGCGCCGCCACGCCCGCTTCGACTCGCGCTTCCTGCAGATCGGCCTGCATCCCGGCGGGGGCCACACCTGGCGACTGCGGCAGGTCACCGACCGCACCACCGCCATGGCCATGGTGGTGTTCGGCGAGGTGCTGTCCGCCGACGAGGCCCGGCACGCCGGGCTGGCCTACCAGGCAGTCGACGACGACGGGCTGCTGGAGCGGGCCCACGAACTGGCCGCCCGGGCCGCGGCCCAGCCCAAGGAGCTGGTGGCCCGCACCAAGGCCACCATCTTGTCACTGGACGAGATCGCCGACTCGGCCGCAGCGGTAGACCACGAGCTGCATCCGCAGCTCTGGTCGATGGACCAGCCCGCCTTCACCGATCTTGTGCGCCGGCTCCAGTCGCAGATCACCTCTGACAGTTCGACCGAATAGCGGACGCAGGAGGCCCGACAGTCGCGGCCCGCGGCCGGTAGTGTCGTCGCTCGCCGAGGCATCGGTCGCGAGCTGAGGGGAGGCCATGCAGAAGCTCCTGGTCGCCAACCGCGGCGAGATCGCCATCCGGGCCTTTCGGGCCGCCACGCAGCTCGGCATCCGCACCGTCGCCATCCTCCCCATCGAGGAGGAGCGCAGCGGGGCGCTGCATCGCATCAAGGCCGACGAGGCCTACGTGATCGGCGAGCCGGGCCGGCCGGTGCGGGCCTACCTCGACCACGAGGCCATCGTGGCCAAGGCCGTCGAGGTCGGCGCCGACGCCGTGTATCCCGGCTACGGCTTCCTGTCGGAGAGCCCCGACCTGGCCTCGGCCTGCGCCGACGCTGGGGTGACGTTCGTGGGGCCGAGCGCCGAGGTGCTGCGGCTGACGGGCAACAAGATGCGGGCCCGCCGCGCCGCCGAGCAGGCCGGACTGCCGGTGCTGCGCCAGTCGCCGCCGGTCGAGGATCCCGCCGCCGCCCAGGCACACGCCGCAGAGATCGGCTTCCCGCTGTTCGTGAAGGCCTCCTCCGGCGGCGGGGGCCGGGGCATGCGCCGGGTGGAGCATGTCGACGCCCTGGCCGAGGCGGTGCAGGCGGCCCAGCGCGAGGCGGGCAGCGCCTTCGGCGACTCCACCGTGTTCCTCGAGGAGGCCATGACCGGCGTACGCCACATCGAGGCCCAGGTGCTGGCCGACGCCGCGGGCGGCGTCGTCCACCTCTACGAGCGGGACTGCTCGGTGCAGCGACGTTTCCAGAAGGTGGTCGAGATGGCGCCGGCCCGAGACCTGGACGCCGCGGTGCGCGACAGCCTGCTGGCCGACGCGGTGCGGTTCGCGTCGGCCATCGGATACGCCAACGCGGGCACGGTGGAGTTCCTGGTGGACGGCGCCGGCCGCTACGTGTTCATCGAGATGAACCCCCGCATCCAGGTGGAGCACACTGTGACCGAGGAGGTCACCGACGTCGACCTGGTCGAGTCGCAGCTGCTGATCGCCTCGGGCGCCAACCTGCCGGAGTTGGGCCTCACCCAGGACGAGATCAGCCTGCGGGGCTTCGCCCTCCAGTGCAGGGTTACAGCTGAGGATCCCTCCAACGACTTCCGCCCCGACACCGGCAGGATCGTGGCCTACCGCCCGGCCAGCGGCGCGGGCGTGCGGCTCGACGGCTGCGTCTACCAGGGGGTGGAGATCACCCCCCACTTCGACTCGATGATCGAGAAGGTCACCTGCCGGGGCAAGGACTTCTCCACCGTGGTGCGCCGCATGCAGCGCACCCTGGCCGAGTACCGGGTGCGGGGGGTGTCGACCAACCAGCCCTACCTGCAGGCCATCCTGGCCGACGACCAGTTCCGGGCCGGGCCCGTCACCACCAGCTTCATCGACGACCGCCCCGAGCTGACCGCGGCGTCGGTGGGCGCCAACCGGGCCACCCGGCTGCTGCGCTACCTGGCCGACATCACCGTCCATCTCCCCCACGGACCGGCCCCCACCCGGGTCAGCCCCGAAGCCAAGCTGCCCGAGGCCCGCACCGGCTCGCCCCCGGAGGGGTCGCGCCAGCGGCTGCGGGAACTCGGACCGGAGAAGTTCGCGGCCGAGCTGCGGGCCGCGGGGCCGGTGCAGGTGACCGACACCACCCTGCGCGACGCCCACCAGTCGATCCTGGCCACCCGGCTGCGCACCATCGACTTGGTGGCCGGCGCCCGCGAGATGGCCCATGCCATGCCGCAGCTGCTGAGCCTGGAGTGCTGGGGAGGGGCCACCTTCGACGTGGCCCTGCGGTTCCTGCACGAGGATCCCTGGGAGCGGCTGGCCCAGATCCGCGAGGCCGCACCCAACCTCTGCACCCAGATGCTGCTGCGGGGCCGCAACACGGTGGGCTACTCGCCCTACCCGGACTCGGTGGCAGGCCATTTCGTGGCCGAGGCGGCCGCCACCGGGATGGACATATTCCGCGTCTTCGACGCCTTCAACTCCATCGAGCAGATGCGGCCCGCCATCGGTGCAGTGCTGGAGGCCGGAGCGGTGGCCGAGGGGACCATCTGCTACTCCGGCAACCTGTCGAGCCCGGCCGAGAAACTCTATACTCTCGACTATTACTTGAGGGTCGCCGAGGCTCTGGTCGAGGCCGGATCCCACATCCTGTGCATCAAGGACATGGCCGGGCTGTTGCGGGCCGGCGCGGCGACCACGCTGGTGAGCGCGCTGCGGGAGCGCTTCGACCAGCCGGTGCATCTGCACACCCACGACACCGGGGGCGGCCAGCTCGCCGCCTATCTGGCCGCCATCGAAGCCGGAGTGGACGCGGTGGACGCGTCGGCGCCGCCGCTGTCGGGCATGACCTCGCAGCCGTCGATCGCCTCAGTGGTGGCCATGACCGACGACACCGAGCGGGCCACCGGCCTCGACCTCGACGCCATCGGCGACCTGGAACCCTACTGGGAGGCGGTGCGCGGGGTGTACGCCCCCTTCGAGGCGGGCCTGCAGTCGCCGACGGGCACCGTCTACCGCCACGAGATCCCCGGCGGGCAGCTCTCGAACCTCCGCTCGCAGGCCCGGGCCCTGGGCTTGGGCCACCGCTTCGAGGAGGTGGAGCGGCTCTACGCCGCCTGCAACGAAATGCTGGGGCGGCCCATCAAGGTCACGCCGTCGTCGAAGGTGGTGGGTGATCTGGCCCTGCACCTGGTGGCCTCGGGCGTCACACCGGAGCAGCTGCTCGACGATCCGGCCGGCGTCGATCTTCCCGACAGCGTGATCGGGTTCCTCCACGGCGAGCTGGGCACCCCTCCGGGCGGGTTCCCCGAACCCTTCCGCTCGCGGGCCACCGAGGGCCGATCGTGGTCGCCGACCCACAAGGATCTCACCGAGGCCGACGTCGAGGGCCTGCAGCGGGACCGGCGGGCCACCCTCAACCGGCTGCTGTTCCCCACGCCGTCGGCGTCGCAGGCCGAGAAGACCGACCGCTACGGCGACCTCTCGATCCTGCCGTCGCTGCTGTTCTGGTACGGCCTCGACCCCCACGAAGAGGACACCGCGGTGGTGCTGGGCCGGGGGGTGCGGCTGCTGCTGGGCCTCCGCTCGATCAGCGACCCCAACGACGAGGGGATCCGCATCGTCGGCTTCCGGGTGAACGGCCAGCCCCGCGACATCGACACCCTCGACCGCACCGTGGCCTCGGACCGTCCCGAGCACGCCCGGGCCGACCCGACCATGCCCGGTCACGTCGCCGCACCCTTCAGGGGGGCGGTCAATGTGTCGGTGGCGGTCGGCGACCGGGTCGACGCGGGCGACACGGTGGCAGTGATCGAGGCCATGAAGATGGAGTCGTCGATCTCGGCGCCGGTGGCGGGCACCATCGAGTCGGTGACCGCCGCACCCGGCGCCCTGCTCGAGCCCGGCGACCTGATCCTGGAGATCCGTCCAACCGGCCGCTCATCGAGCCCGGTAGTCCGCTAGAAGGCGGCTGGGGCTCGAGGCCTGGGGGCTATCCACTCGCTGATCAGCTCGGGGGCGCGGACCATCCACTCCTCCTCAGTGATGGCGAAGCGGTGATGGTCCTCCCACACCCCGTTTATCTCGACGTAGCGCTCGGCCAGACCCTCGTAGCGCAGCCCGAGCTTCTCCACCACCCGCAGGCTGGACGCGTTGCGGGGCACGATAGACACCTGCAGCCGGTGCAGCCGCAGCTCCTCGAAGGCGAAGCGGGCCGCCACCA
Organism: Acidimicrobiia bacterium; assembly: GCA_022821685.1. GTDB lineage: Bacteria > Actinomycetota > Acidimicrobiia > Acidimicrobiales > Aldehydirespiratoraceae > Aldehydirespirator. Next base: position 77,021 of record JAJEDD010000020.1, on the reverse strand, counting down.
CCAGCGCCTCGGGGGTGTAGCCGTTGCCGGCCACGGCCTCGTCGATCCAGTAGCCGACGTAGCACGACTGGAACGGGCCCCGCTGGATCGACGACAGGTTCATCTCGCCGCGGAAGGACCGGTCCACGAACACGCCGAACCCGTAGCCGGTCCCCTGCTGGCGCTCGCGCCGGCGGGCCCCGCAGCGATCGGCGAACGCTCTGGGATCCTCGGTGGTGTCGGGCCGGCCCTGTTGCGGTTGCGGCTCCCACCGCCTGAGCCGGTCGCGGTTGCGCCGGCGGACCTCCCGCCACGCGCCGAAGTCGTCGCGTGTCAACGGTCGCAGCAACACTCGCCGCCCCAGCAGCGTGCTCACAGCCGCGCACCCTAGCCCTCTGACGCCCGCCACATGGCACGGGCCGCCCGAGTCCGGCGCAACCGCCAGCGGCTCAGCCCGCATGGGCCGGATTCGCTGGCCTACTCGCTTGGTGGGTTGGCTTCTAGAAGAGCCAGGGCGAGGCCGTCTAGCAGGTCGGCCTCTGATACCAGGCACTCGTCGAAGTCGAAGCAGCGCATGATCCTCACCAGGATGCAGACCCCGGCCACGATCACGTCGGCCCGGCCGGGGTGCAGGCCGGGATTGTGGACCCGATCGGCCAGCGCCTCGGTGGCCAGCGTGCGGAACACGTCCTCGGCTGCGTCTTTGGACAGCCGGTAGTGGTGGATCCGGTCGCGGTCGTAGTCCGCAAGGCCCAGCTCGACCGCGGCCACGGTGGTGATGGTGCCGGCCACGCCGACCAGCCGGCACGGCCCGCCGAGGGCGGGGATGGCCCGCAACGCGTCGTCGAGGTGCAACTCGGTGACGCTCAGGCAGGCCGACAGCTCCTCGGGCAGGGGCGGGTCGTGATGGATGTACTTCTCGGTCAGCCGCACGCTGCCGATGTCGAGCGACAGCGCGTCGGCGCAGTGCTCCCCACCGAACGACAACTCGGTGGACCCTCCGCCGATGTCCACGACCAGGTACGGTCCGCCGGACGGGTCTAGATCGCTGACCGCTCCCCGGAAGGCGGTCTCGGCCTCCTCGCGTCCCGACAGCACCTCGGGCGCTGCTTGGAGGATCGCCTCGGCCGGTTCCAGGAACTCCGAGCGGTTGGAGGCGTCGCGCACCGCCGAGGTGGCGATGACCCGCACTGCGGTTGGGTTGTATCCGTCTATGTGGCACCGGTAGTCCTGCAGGCATTCCAGGGTGCGTTCGACGGCGGAGGGATCGAGGCGACCGGCCGCGTCCACTCCCCGTCCCAGGCGGGTTATCTCCGAGCGTCTCACCGCCGCGGGCCCCCGGCCGTCGGTAATGAGCAGCCGAGTGGTGTTGGTGCCGCAGTCCACCACAGCCACCGTCCCCCCGGTCAAGGCGTTCTCCCGGTCACTGCGCACCTCGCGGCCATTGAACTCGTCCGATCACGGCACACCCCTGCCCCCATACGGGCTCCGGCATCCTCATCGCGCTGCACTCTGGGTCACCTCCGGGGTCCGAGCAGCGGTCCTCCACCGCGTCGAAGCTCCGGCATCCTCATTGCGCTGCACTCTGGGTCACGACAGCCTGCGCAGCGACGAGGCCGCGGCCGGGCCGAGGCGCTCGGCCACCCAGCGGCCCACCGGGTCGTCGCCGCCGGCCAGGTGCCAGGCGTAGTGGGCGTGGAGACACTTCACGCCGCGGCGGGTGCCGCCCACGCCGGCGGCGGGAGCGGGTCCGGTGTGTCCGGCCGGCAGCGCCGAGTCTCGCTCAGCGGCGTAACGGGCATGGGCGGCCGCCAACTCGTCGGCATCGACCGCCGCTTCGGCGGCACGCACCCCGCCCTCGGACTCCAGTCGCGACACCAGGCGGCGCAGCTGTTCGTCTACCAGCCAGTAGAGGGTGGGCATGGGTCGCCCGTCGCCAAGGATCGGGGCGTTGCGGATAACGGCGGGAGCGCCCGATGAGTCCCGCACCACCACCTCGAAGGCGCCGGACGGCTCACGGCCAAGCAGCCTTGCGACCTCTGAGTAGTCGTTCCCGCTGGACGCGGCGGCAGGTAATGCGTCGCCTGCGGCGCGATCAGAAGCGGCCGCGGCCACGGTGTCGGTGGGATCAGGCGGCCAAAGCGACGATGACGATGATGACCACCACGACGACCGCCACGATCACGGGCAGTAGACGCTTCAGCATCGGTGCGCCGGCCACGCTGAGCAGGTCGACGGCCTCGACCTCGCTCTCAGGGGCTGGCGCGGGTGCGGCCAGAGCTTGAGCCTGGCCGGTGTCGTCGGACGCGTCCGCCGCCTCGTCTGATCCAGACTCGACCTCACTGGCGGCCACCAGGTCGGCGAGGTTGTCGGCGAACTGGCCCATCAGCTTCTTGCTCACGTCGGCCAGCACGCCCCGGCCGAACTGCGCCACCTTGCCGGTGATGGTGAGATCGGTGTGGACGCTCACCCTGGTGGAAGCATCGGTCACCGCCTCGAGCGACACCGTGATCTCCGCCGAGGCGTTGCCGGCGCCCCGCGTGTCGCGCCCGCTGGCCGACATCAGCAGCCGGTGGGCGTCGTCGTCGCGCTCGGTGAACGAGGCCTTGCCCTTGTACTGGGAGGTGATCGGCCCGACCTTGACCTTCACCAGGCCCTCGTGGACGTCGCCGTCGCTGCCGGTGAGCTGGGCGCCCGGAAGGCACGGCGCAATCCGCTCCACGTCGGTGAGCACCTCCCACACGGCGCCGATTGGGTGGGCTACCTCAAACGAGTCCTTTAGTTCCATTTTCGGAGGTCCTCCAGCGTGTCGATGTCCTCAGGGTTGCCTTGGCAGGGTATCGCCCTAACCAGCTCGGGTCGGCGGCGCATCAACACCCGGCCTCCCTCATCGCCAGTGAGCGGCAGATGGCTCCACAGCGCAGCACCGATCCGCACCGGCGGGCGGCGGACCCCTCCGAAGTCGGCCACCGCCAGATCGCAGTCGGCGTTCCCCACCGCGGCCCAAGCCTCAGCGGGCACGCCGGGCTGGTCGCCGCAGCCGAACACCACCGCCCGGTGCCCCCGCGACCCTGCGTAGCCGACCGCCGCGGCCAGCGATGTGGCCTGCCCCTGTTGCCAGGCCTCGTTGTGCAGCACCGTCACCTCTTCGGGCAGCACCTCCAGCAGGTCGACGGCCCCCATCACCACGATGGTCTCGTCCAAGTCGGCGGCCAGCGCCGCGTCGGTGGCCCGGCGCACCAGCGGCACACCTCCCACCTCGCACAGCAGCTTGTGGCGCTCTCCTTCGAAGCGAACCCCGGCACCGGCGGCCAGCACCACCGCAGCCACCCCCAGTCGGGGACCGTCACTGCCGTCCTCGCCTCCGACCGCAGCTGCCCGCAGCCGGGAACCGTCACCGCTGCCGCCAACGCCCGGCCAGGTCGTCGAGTCTTCGTCTGGTTCAGTCTGGGACCCGTCGCCATGGTTGTCGGTCACCGCGCCAGTCTGCCCCGTCAACCCCGATCCACTACACCCGTCGGAAACCGCCTATGCCGCGAGACTGCCGAGTCCGAACCGGTGACAGCGGACGAATCGGCAAAGAGCCCGCGGCGTAGCGGAGTCATTGCCCGCTTAGAGCGAGCGCAAATAGGTGATAGCCCGTCGCGTCGCAAGGGTGTCTTTCCCGCTCTTGTTCGCTGCGACCTGAGGGCCGCTCGGGCCACGGCCTCGCCCGTATGAACCGGATTCGCTCACCTATTCGCTCGGCCTCTTACACCGCTGCGCTCAAGGACCGCTCGGAACACGGCCTGCCCAGCGGACTCGCACGACCTCTATGCTGCTGGTCACGCCGGAGCCATCCCCACCGGTCTCCAAGCGTGCGTGGGGGGTGCGCTCCGGCGCTTCGCGTTGTTGTATGCGGCGCTACAGGAGTCGAACTTGCTCGTCCGGCCTCGCCTCAGTCGTGGATGGGGCCGGTGGTGGCTGAGAGGGCTTGAGCTTGGCGACCGGTTCGCAGTGCGATGATCTCTGAGACGATCGACACTGCGGTCTCCTCGGGGGTGGCTGCGCCGATGTCGAGCCCGATGGGCGAGCGCAGGCGGGCCAGCTGCTCGTCGGTCACTCCGGCCTCCATCAGCCGGGCGGTGCGGTCGTCGTGGGTGCGGCGGCTGCCCATCACCCCGATGTAGCCCACGTCGGTGGCCAGTGCCGAGGTGATGGCGGGCACGTCGAACTTGGCGTCGTGGGTGAGCACGCACACCGCGTCGCGCTGACCCAGGCGCTCCCCCACCTCGCCCAGCAGGCGGTCGGGCCACGACACCACCACCTCGTCGGCCATTGGAAACCGCTTGGTAGTGGCGAACACCGACCGGGCGTCGCACACCGTGACCCGGTAGCCGAGCACCTTGGCCACCCTGGCCAGCGCCGCAGTGAAGTCGACCGCGCCGAAGATCAGCATCCGGGGCGGAGGGGCGAACGACTCCACGAACACGGCCACCTTCTCGCCGCGGATCTCGCCCTGCTCGGAGTATTCGCCCTGCTCGGAGTAGCGGCGCAGACCCGAGCGGCCCGCCACCAGCTCGCCGCGGGCGTCGCGCTGCACGGCTCGGTCGAGGCCCGGCCCGCCCAGCGAGCCGACCGTCTCGGCGCCTTCGGGCCGCACCAGCATCTTGGCCCCGGTCCCCGGCCCCTCGACCACGGTGGCCAGCGCAGCGGGCGACTCGGCGGCGAGGTCTGCGCCAAGCTCGGAATGGACCGGACCCCAGTCCAGCGGCTCCACGAACAGGTGAATGGTCCCGCCGCAGGTGAGCCCCACCGCGAAGGCCTCATCGTCGCTGTAGCCGAAGGTGACGATGCGCCGGTCGCCGGCGTCGATCACCTCCAGGGACTCCGACACCACTGCGCCCTCGACGCAACCGCCCGACACCGAGCCGACCACCTCGCCCCCCGCGGTCACGGCCATGGCCGCTCCCGGCGCCCGCGGCCCCGACCCCTCCAGGTCGATCACCCGGGCTACCGCGGCCCGCTCGCCGGCTGATCGCCAGCGGTCCAGATCGGCCAGGATCTCCTTCACTGTCCTGCCCCCACGGCCACGGGCCGCCGATGGGCCGCATCGCCTCGCTCCAGGATCATCACGACGCGCTCTCCGCTCCCACGGCTGCCGGAACCGGATGCCTGAGCGCTGCGGTTGGGCGGGGGGCGGTATCGGTCAGGACCAGCTCGGCCAGCCGTTCCAGCGACTCGAGGTTGTGACCCTCCACGAAGTTGTCCACGAAGGGCAGCGCCGCGGCCATGCCCCGAGCCAAGGGCGCATATCCAGGCGAGGCCTTGAGGGGATTCACCCACACCACCCGGTGCGCCACCCGGCTCAGACGCTGCATCTGCTCGGACATCTCGGACGGGTCGCCCCGGTCCCAGCCGTCGGAGAGGATCACCGCCACCGCGCCCCGGGCCATGCCCCGGCAGCCCCACTCGTCATTGAAGGATCGCAGGCCCGAGCCGAGGCGGGTGCCGCCGCTCCAGTCGGGCACCGCCGCCGACGCGGCCCGCAGCGCCCGGTCGGGATCACGAGACGACAGCTCCCGGGTGAGCCGGGTGAGCCGGGTGCCCAAGGCGAAGGCCTCCACCCGGCTGCGGCCCGAGACCGCGGCGTGGACCAGCCGCAGCAGCGCCCGGGCGTAGCGCTCCATCGACCCCGACACGTCCAGCAGCAGCACCAGGCGCCGGGGCCGGCGCCCGCTGACCCGGCGGTGCAGGTGCACCGGCTCTCCCCCCGAGCGCATGGCCGTGCGCACCGTGCGCCGCACGTCGAGATGGCCGCGGCACGACCGGGCCGGCTCCAGGCGGCGGCTGGGCCTCGTGGGGCCGCGGAACCGGAGGCGCTCCATCAGCCGGCGGGCCTCGTCGAGCTCGGCGTCGGTGCAGTCAGCGAAGTCTTTGGTGGCCAGCGTCTCGGTGGCGCAGTAGCGAACCGCGATCACGTCGGAGTCGCGGTCGGGCTCCTCCTCGTCGCCGGAATCGTCGCCGGCCTCGTCGACCTGCAGCATCACCGGCACGCTCACCGCAGCCGCCGGGGCGACCGTGCCCAGCGGAGAGCCCAGCCAGTAGGCCCCGAAGACCGCGTCGTACACGCCGACATCCTCGAAGCGGTGGACCAGCGCGCACCGGCCGGCCCAGTAGACCGACGCCCGGCTGCCGACATCGCACACCGCCAGAGCCTCGGTGTAGAGCAGGGCGGAGGTCAGCGACACTTCCAGCCCGGCCCGGCGCAGCGCGCCCGCGAACCCCACCGCCACATCGATCGGGTCGGCCGCGTCAACCCCCTGCGGCCCAGTCATGACGCCGTAGCGGCGGCGGTGGCGGCCTCGGACACGATGGCGGCCAGGTCGTGCTCGATCACCCGGTCGCGGTCCTCGCGGTACTTGAGCAGTGCGCCCAGGGTGGCCGACGCGTTGGCCACATCGAGGTTGGCGCCGCCAAGGAGGTTCAGGGCCCGGGCCCAGTCGATGGTCTCGGCCACGCCCGGCGGCTTGTAGAGGCCGACGTCGCGGATGGCAGACGCGGCGCAGGCCACCTGGCGGGCCAGGGCGTCGCACACTTCCGGCGCTCGCAGCCGGATGATCTCGGCCTCGCGCTGCGCGCCGGGATGCGACACCCAGTGGTAGAGGCAGCGCCGCTTGAGGGCGTCGTGAACGTCGCGGGTGCGGTTGGAGGTGATCACCACCACCGGCGGATCGACAGCCGCGAAGGTGCCGACCTCGGGCACGGTGATCGAGTAGTCCGACAGGACTTCGAGCAGGAAGGCCTCGAACTCGTCGTCGGAGCGGTCGACCTCGTCGACGAGCAGCACCGGCGCAGGACCGTCGCCGGCCTCGATGGCCTCCAGCAGCGGCCGGCGCACCAGGAAGCGCTCGCTGTAGAGCTCATCGGCCACGGCGGCCTCATCCGCACCCTGAGCCCTGCCGGTGGCCTCCATGGCACGGAGGTGCATGAGCTGGCGGGCGTAGTCCCACTCGTACACGGCCTGGGCCGCGTCGATGCCCTCGTAGCACTGCAGCCGGATGAGCCGCCCGCCGCCCCAGTCGGCGATCACCTTGGCCACCTCGGTCTTGCCCACGCCGGGCTCGCCCTCGAGCAGCAGCGGACGGCGCAGGCGCAAGGCGAGGTACACGGCGGTGGCCAGGGCCTCGTCGGGCAGGTAGGCGTTGTCTCGAAGCCCCTGCCACACATCCTCCACACCCGACACCGAGCGCAGGTCAACCGCCGCCATCGTCGCGAGCATATTGCCGCCAATCCCCGCATCGCGAGCCAGACCCCTCGGAGCGAGCGCGGCTAGGTGCGAGCCCCTCGCGTCGCGGCGGGGTCATTCCCGCTCCTGTTCACTGAACTCACGGACCGCCCAAGAGCGTGCGCGGATTGCTCCCAGGCGTCTCACGTTGCGGCGTTGTCATTCCCGCTCTTGTTCGCTGCGCTCACGGGCCGCTCGGGCCACGGCCTCGCTGCACGCTCTGCGGGAACCGCAATCTGGACGGGTCTATCCGCTCGGCCTCTAAGCCACAGCGTCACAGCCCACGGCTTCGCAAGCTCGGACTCGGCTCTAGCGGTCGGCTGGCTGGGTTACGCAGCCCTCCAGGCCCATCACGGCGTACACCTCGGTTCCCGGCGCCACGTAGGGGCCGAAGCAGAGCGCCTCGCGCCGCACCCCGTCGTCGCTGGTCCGCCTGGCGATCTCGCCCTCGAGGGCGGCAATGCGGGCATCAAGCTCGCCTCCGACGCGCTCGGCCTCGCGCTGCTGGGCGTTCTGGTCCATCCAGGTGCGCACCGACGACGCCCCCAGCAGCACGGCAGCCGCCACCATGGCCGCTCCCAGACCCACCAGCAGCAGGTGATGCCACCAAGCCGACTTCGCCGTCCGAGCCGCGCCCTCCTCGGCGGCCGTCTTGGTGGCCCGAGTCCTGCTGGCCGGGGTGGACGGCTTGACAACACGAGTCCCGGTCGCGACGGTCGACTTCGTCATGACTCGGCCGCCTCCGGATCGGTCTCCAGCGCCAGCGCGGCCCGGCCCCGGTAGGAGGCCGCCTCGCCCAGCTGCTCCTCGATGCGCAACAGCTGGTTGTACTTGGCCACCCGGTCGCTGCGAGCCGGTGCCCCGGTCTTGATCTGGCCACAGTTGGTGGCCACCGCCAGATCGGCGATCACAGTGTCCTCGGTCTCGCCGCTGCGGTGCGACATCACCGCCCCGTAGCCGCCCCGCATCGCCGACTCCACGCAGTCGAGGGTCTCGGTGAGCGAGCCGATCTGGTTGACCTTCACCAGAATGGCGTTGGCCACCTGATCGCGCATCCCCCGGCCCAGCCGCTCGGTGTTGGTGACGAACAGGTCGTCACCCACGAGCTGGACGCGCTCGCCCAGCGCAACAGTCAGCTCCGCCCAGCCGGACCAGTCGTCCTCGGCCATGCCGTCCTCGACCGACACGATGGGGTACTCGTCGCACAGGCGCTCCAACTCGGCCGCCATCTCAGTCGAGTCCAGCGTCCGGCTCTCGCCGGCCAGCACGTACCGGCCGCCGTCGAAGAACTCGGTGGACGCCACGTCGAGCGCGAACCCGACCTCGTCACCGGGCACCAGGCCGGCGCGCTCGGTGGCCTCGGTCAACAGAGTCAGCGCCTCGGCGTTGGATCCGAGGTTCGGGGCGAACCCGCCCTCGTCGCCCAGCCCGGTCGACAGGCCGCGGCCCTTCAGCACTGCCGACAGCTCGTGATATATCGCCACACCCCAGACCAGCGCCTCGCTGAAGGATGCGGCACCGGCGGGGACCACCATGAATTCCTGGAAGTCGATGTTGTTGTCGGCGTGGGCGCCGCCGTTGAGCAGGTTCAGCATGGGCACGGGCAGCACATGGGCGTTGGCGCCCCCGATGTGGCGCCACAGTGGAACCCCGAGGTCGGCCGCGGCCGCCCGGGCGTTGGCCAGCGACACGCCGAGGATGGCGTTGGCGCCCAGCCGGCCCTTGCCGTCGGTGCCGTCGGCGTCGATCAGGGCGGCGTCCACGGCCCGCTGGTCGACGGCTTCCAGGCCCCGGACCGCGCCGGCCAGCTCGCCGGCAGCATGGGCGACCGCGTTGCGGACCCCCCGGCCCCGCAGGCGGGTGCCGCCGTCGCGCAGTTCGACGGCCTCGAACGCGCCGGTGGAAGCGCCGGAGGGGACCATCGCCCGGCCGGTCGCGCCCGACTCCAGCACCACATCGACTTCCACGGTGGGGTTGCCGCGCGAGTCGAACACCTCGCGCCCACGGACTGCCTGTATGCGACTCACCGGCGAACCTCCGGTCGTTGGCGACGCCGGGCCGAACGCGGCACGACATCACATTCGGGCGCCGCTCCGGTCCAGTCCCTCGGCGTCCGTCGGTGCGACCGCAGATTCTAGCCCCACTAGAGGCCGAGCGGGTGGTGAGCGAGTTTGGCCCTGCCTCGCACGCTCTTGGAGGCCGAGCGGATAGATCGATCCCGCTGGCAATCCAGGCAGGACACGGAGCGAGGCCGTGGCCCGAGCGGCCCGTGAGCGCAGCGAACAAGAGCGGGACTGACACCGCTGCGGCGTGAGAGGCTTGCCATCAATCCGCGCTCGCTCTTAGCCTCGGGGCCGGATGCCTGCCCATCGAATCGACGTCAAGGTCCGGTTCTACGAACTCGACCCCTACGGCCATCTGAACCACTCGGCCTACATCCAGTTCTTCGAGACCGGGCGGATCGAGCTGCTGGAGCAGGCCGGAATGGACCTGGAGTCGTTCGCGGCCCGCGGCTACCGGTTCGTGGTGAACCGCATCCACACGTCGTTCGACCGGCCGGTACACGCCGGCGAAACGGTGACGGTCGAGACCGAGGTCGCGGAGCTGCGGCGGGCCTCGTCGACTTGGCGCCAGCGTCTCGTGCGCGGCAGCGAGGTGGTGGCCCGCCAAGAGCTGCGAGCCGCCATCACCGACAACACGGGCAAGCCGACCCGCGCCCCCGACGACCTGGCTGAGGCCCTAGCCCCCTATTTCGTATAGGCGCTTGTTCGTATAGGCGCTTGCCGTTCAGGCGTCGGGGCCGGTGCCCTGTTCCAGTTCCCGGTAGCGGCGCCGGGCGTGCTCGGCCGCCGATCGCAGCGCGTCCTCGGGGTCGATCTTGAGGCGGCGGCCCAGCTCCACCGCGGCCAGCAGCAGCTCGCCGAATCCCTGCTCGCTGCGGTCGTCTCGAAACTCGGCCAAGGCCTGCTCGACATCGGCGAACTCGCGGTCGTGCCAGTCGTCGGCGAGCAGTCCGGCCGCGGCGGCCCGCTTCTGCACCTTCACCGCTCGCAGCAGCGCAGGCAGCGTGGCCGGTATGCCGTCCATCACCGACTCGCGGCCCTTCTCTCGCAGCTTGATGGCATCCCACATGCCTCGCACCGCGTCGGCGTCGTCGGCCTGCACGTCGCCGAACACATGGGGGTGGCGGGCCACCAGCTTGGTGCGGACCTCTCGAGCCACATCGGCCATGTCGAACCCATCGCGCTCCGAGGCCAGATGGGCCTGGAACCAGACCTGGTAGAGCAGGTCGCCGAGCTCCTCGCACAGGTGCCGGTCGAGGTCCTCGCCGTCGGCGGCGGCGGCATCGGTCCTGGCGTCGAGGGCTTCCAGAGTCTCGTAGGTCTCCTCCAGCAGGTAGCGCCGCAGGCTGATGTGGGTCTGCTCGCGGTCCCACGGGCACTGCAGGCGCAGGGTCCGCACCAACTCGTCGAGATCAACGATCGCGTCGATCAGGCCACCGCCATCGGCCGAGTGACCAGCAGAGTCCGCACCCGAGCGCGAGTCCCCGTCAGAGTCCGTGCAAGAGTCACGGTCGCTGCCGCGGCGGGGCAGGGACGCACCGGCGACCGCGTCTCGGTCTCGGTTCTCGTCCACGCCGTCGACCCGGTCAGCCGAGCGGTTCAGGGGCCACCCGGAACTGCTGGGAGTCCCAGTACCCGTAGCGCTCAGCGATGCGCACTTCGCTGGCGTAGCTCGACAGCACGGTCTCCTGCAGCTCGAGCAGCAGTTCTTGGCGTTGGGGTTCGGCCGCGGCCTCGGCTCGTTCGGCTGTCACCAGCTCGGCGTCATCGGCCATGCGGGCGAGCTGTTCGGCGCCGATCTGGGGATGATTGTCGGGGGTCGCCGGGCCCGAGCTGATCACCTCGATCACATGGAAGCCGAACTGCGACTCGGCCACCGCCACCCCGCCGGGCTCAGTGGCGTAGGCGGCCGTCTCGAAGGGCGCCACGAAGGAGCCCTCGGGCACACAGCCGAGATCGCCGCCCTGCGGTCCGCTGCCCGGATCCAGCGAGAGCTCCGCGGCCAGCGACCCGAAGTCCTCCCCGGCGTCGAGAAGGCCCACCACGGCGTCGGCCTCGGCCTGCGACTCGATGAGGATGTGCCTGGAGCAGAGATGGCGCAGCGGGGCGACCGGTGCAGCGGGCGCCTCCCGGGCGGCCCACTCGAGAGCGGCGAGTACCACCGCCCGATTGTGGATGGCCACATCGCCGCCGCCGGCGCCGGGCACGAAGGAGGGATCGGCCTGGGTCAACTCGGCGACGGCGCGCGCCTCGTGATCGTTGGACACGGCCATCCCCCGCTGGGCTAGTTCCGCCTCGACGGCCGAGTAAAACACCCATTCGGTGAGCCACACCGCGGCCGCCTCGCGGGGCGCCCTCGCGGAGTTGTCGGGATCTGCAGTGGCCAGATAGTCCTCAAAGTCGTCGACCGGATACTGCGCGCCGGCGACCTCGGCGGCCGAGTCCCCGGAAGCGCCGCAGCTGGCCACCAGAAGCAACACCGCCGCCGCGGCAAGAAAACGAACCAGGCTCACGAACCCAGAACTCTAGCCCCCAGGCTCAGCCGCCACCGGTGCCACCACGCCGGTCAGCAGCTCCACCAGCTGATCGACCACCTTGCCCGCATCGGCTCGCAGCGGGACGTGCAGCTCCCTGGCGTCCTCCTTCACCACGGACCCATCGCCGTAGAGCCGGCGCAGCCTCACTCGGCGGCTGGCGGGCAGGTCCACCGGCGCCAGGCGCGCCGACAGGGCCCGGCCGCCCCGGCGGGTGACCACCAGCTCCGACACCCCCGCGGCGAGACACTCCACTCGCAGCCTGCCGATCGACAGCAGCGCCTCGGCCGGCTCGGGGACGGGGCCGAACCGGTCGGTCCACTCGGCGCCGATGTCGTTGAGCTCGGCGTGCTGGGTCACCGACGCCAGCCGCCGGTACGCCTCCAGGCGAGCCGCCTCCCGGCCGATGTAGTCCGCCGGGATGTGGGCGTCGACGGGCACCTCGATGCTCACCTCGGGCGGTTGCGGCACGGTCTCGCCCCGCAGCTCGGCCACCGCCTCGCTGACCAGCCGGCAGTACAGGTCGTAGCCGACCGCGGCGATGTGGCCCGACTGGGCCTCGCCCAGCAGGTTGCCCGCGCCGCGGATCTCCAGGTCGCGCATGGCGATCCGGTAGCCCGACCCGAGCTGGGTGGCCTCGCCGATGGTCTTGAGCCGCTCGTAGGCGTCCTCGCTGAGCACGCTGTCGGTCGGATGGAACAGGTAGGCGTAGGCCCTGCGCCCGGCGCGGCCCACCCGGCCCCGGATCTGGTGGAGCTGGCCCAGACCCAGCCGGTCGGCCCGGTCCACCACCAGCGTGTTGACGGTGGGCATGTCGATGCCCGACTCGATGATGGTGGTGCACACCAGCACGTCGTAGCGGTAGTCGGCGAAGTCGAGCACCACCTGCTCGAGCGTGCCCTCGTCCATCTGGCCGTGCGCCACCGCCACCCGAGCCTCGGGCACCAGGCGGCGGACCCGCGCGGCGGCGTGCTCGATGTCGGCCACCCGGTTGTGGACGTAGAAGACCTGCCCCTCGCGCAGCAGCTCGCGCCTGATGGCCTCGGCCGCAGGCCGGTCGGCGTGCTCGCCCACGTAGGTGAGGATCGGCTGGCGGTCCGCGGGCGGGGTGTCCAGCAGCGACATGTCGCGTATGCCGGTGAGGCTCATCTCCAGGGTGCGGGGCACCGGCGTGGCGGTGAGGGTGAGCACATCCACATCGGCCCGCAGCGACTTGATGGCCTCCTTGTGGCGCACACCGAAGCGCTGCTCCTCGTCCACCACCAGCAGCCCCAGGCGCTTGAAGCTCACGTCGCCCGACAGCATCCGGTGGGTGCCCACCACCACGTCCACCTCGCCGGCGGCCAGGCCCCGCAGCACCTCCCGCACCTGCGGCGGGGTCAGGAAGCGGCTCAGCGTCTCGACGCGCACGCCGAAGGCGGCACAGCGGTCGCGAAACGTCTGGGTGTGCTGCTGGGCCAGCAGGGTGGTGGGCACCAGCACCGCGGCCTGGCAGCCGTCCTGCACCGCCTTGAACGCGGCCCGCACCGCAATTTCGGTCTTGCCGAAGCCCACATCGCCCACGATCAGGCGGTCCATCGGTGTGGGCCGCTCCATGTCGTTCTTCACGTCTGCGATGGCCTGGAGCTGGTCGCGGGTCTCGGAGTATTCGAAGGAGTCCTCCAGCTCCCGCTGCCACGGGGTGTCGGGTCCGCAGGCTCGGCCCTCGGTGGTCATCCTGCGCTGGTAGAGCACGACGAGCTCCTGGGCCACCTCGGCAACCGCGGCCCGCACCCGGCTCTTGGTGGCCGACCAGTCGGAGCCGCCCATGCGCGACAGAGCCGGGGCCTCGCCGCCGGTGTAGTGGCGGATCGAGTCGATCTGGTCCGACGGCACGTAGAGGCGGTCGCCGCCCCGGTAGGCCAGCAGCAGGTACTCGCGCTCGTGGCCGCCGATGGCCCGGCGCACCATCCCCTCAAAGCGGGCCACGCCGTGATGGTGGTGGACCACGAACGCGCCCGGCGCCAGGTCGGCCAGGAAGCGCCGCTGGTCTCGCGAGCGGGTTCGGGGGGTGCGGTGGGTGCGGCGCCGGCCGGTGACATCGGTCTCGGCCAGCACCGCCAGCTTGAGGTCGCTGAGCACCGCGCCCCGGTGGAGACTGGCTCCGAACGGCTCGACTCGGGCGCCGTGGTCGGCCAGCAGCGCGCTCAGGCGCTCGGCGGTGGCGTCGGGGGCGGCGAGCACGGTGCGGTAGCCGTTGGCTTTGAGGTCACTCAGGCGGGCTACCAGCGGCTCGACGCTGCCGTGGGTGCGGTCCCAGCCGGATGCGGCCAGCGCCGGCGTGCTGGGGGAATCGGGCGTGCCGGGCATCATCCACACGGGCGCGGCGACGCCTCCGAGGAGGCTCTCGAAGCCTGCGTGCAGCCGCGGCATCCCAGCCGCGTCGGTGCCCCAGGTCTTGGCCAGCCCGGCGGCCAGATCCTCCTCCTCGGCCAGGATCTCGCCGGCGCGGTCGCTCAGCCGGCGAGGCTCCACCAACACAATCGCCCCGTCATCGGGCACCAGGTCGGCCACCACCGCGGGCCGCGGCATGGCTGCCAACGTCCCCCAGGCTGACCCGCCGCCGCCGGGCATCGCATCAGGCGCCACCGCAGGCGACTGCGTGAGCCACGGCCACCACGACTCCATGCCCTCGAAGAGCTCGCCGTCGGCCAGGCGGTCCCACTGCTCGCGGCCCCAGGGCTGGCTCGCCACCAGCGCCGCCGCCCTCTGGCGCATGGCCTTGTCGGGCCGCAGCTCGCGGGCCGGGTAGATCTCGACCTGCTCCAGCGGCGCGGTGGAGCGCTGGTCGCCCACCGAGAACTCGGCGATCCTGTCCACGTCGTCGCCCCAGAAGTCGATGCGCACCGGCGCGGCGGCGGTGGACGCGAAGATGTCGACAATCGAGCCCCGCACCGCCATCTCGCCTCGGTGCTCCACCTGGTGCTCGCGCCGGTAGCCGAACTCCGCCAGCCGCTGCACCAGCTCGAACTGATCGCAGATGTCGCCGCGGCGCACGGTGACCGGGGCGGTGGCCGCGGCCGGGTCCACGAACTGGGCCAGCGCCCGGGCGGACACGACCACCACCGCCGGGGCGCGCTGCGGGTCGTCGGCCGGCCGGCTCTGCCCGAGGCCAGATAGCCGGTGCATCACCCGGCAGCGGCGGCCCATCGTCTCCACCGAGGGGCTGACCCGCTCGAAGGGAAGCGTCTCCCAGGCGGGCAACTCCTCCACCTCGTCGGGCCCCAAGAAAGCGGCCAGGTCCGCCGCCAGGGCCTCAGCCTCCAGGCGGGTAGGCACCGCCACCAGCAGCGGCCGCCGCCCCGACGCCGCACTGAGCCCGGCCACCGCCATAGCCCGGGCCGCCTCAGGAACCGCCAGCGTGGCCGTGCGCCGGCCCAACAGAGTCAGCAGCGCCGGATGCTCAGCCAGCGTCGGCAGCAGCCGCCCCAACCCATTCCCGCCCAAAGCAGTCCCAGCCATCGCCCTACCCGCAGACCGCGCCAACCGGCGAGCGATGCAGCCTCATGCGAGCGCGGCCGTGGGCTGTGTCATCGAGGTTCGAGCGGTTCGTGAGCCAGCAACAAAGAGCCGCAAGCGCTCTTCGGCAATCCGGATTCTTCCATCAGCGCAGCCTGTCTATGAGGGCGCGTTGAAGCGGTTCATGGTGGCTTCGAGGCCGTGGTCGAGGAAGTGCTCGATGGCATCGGCAGCCCGCTCGACCGCGGCGTCAAGTTCGGCTCGCTCGGCTCTGCCGGGCCGCTTGAGCACATAGTCGCCGCCTTTGGGCGTGACGTCGGGGCGGCCGACGCCGATGCGCACCCGGGTGAAGGCGTCGCTGCGCAAGTGGGCACGGATCGACTGCAGGCCCTTGTGTCCCGCGATGCCGCCGCCGGTCTTGACCTTGAGCCGCCCAACGGGCAGGTCCAGTTCGTCGTGGGCAACCACGAGGCTGCCCAGGTCGCGGATCCCGAAGCGGCGCACCAGCGGCCCCACCGCCCGACCCGACTCGTTCATCCAGGTGACGGGCGCTGCCGCCGCCACCCGTCGCCCGCCCAACCGCAGTTCGCACACCAAGGCCTGCTGACGCCGGGCCCGCCGCAGCCGATCACCGTGGCGCCGAACCAGTTCGTCCACCACCCAGCGGCCGGCATTGTGCCGAGTACGGGCGTAATCGTCACCAGGATTGCCCAAACCCACCACCAACAGATCAGCCGAAGCCCCCGAACGCGAGCCGCTCAACATGACAGCCCGGAGGCGGGGGCAGCAGCGTCCACGCGCCAGCCGACGATCGAGGCCCGCCGAACGGAGGCAGCACCAGCACAGCGCGAGCCGGTCAACATGGCGGCCCGGCGGCGGGGGCTCAGGACTCGTCTGCCGCCGCGGAGGCCTCTTCGTCGTCGGCGGCCTCGCCCATGACGATGAGCGCCTCCGCTTCCTCCTCCTCGGCCCGCTGCTGGCGCAGGTACTCCTTGGTGGAGCGGGTGATGAGCCCCACCGCGAAGGTGGCGTCGGAGTCGCCGGCCGCAGTGACGCCGGAGGGGAGCTCGATGTCGCTCACCCGCAGCGACGACCCGACCTCCAGATCGCTTACGTCAGCGGTGACTTCGGCGGGAATGTCGGATGGCTTGGCCAGCACCGGCAGGTAGTGCATCACCTGGTCGACCATGCCGCTGGCCTGCGTGACCTTCTTGGCCTCGCCGATGAGAACCAGCGGAATATCAACCTCAACTTCACGGTCAGGGTCGATCCGCAGGAAGTCGACGTGGAGCACATCGCGCCTTACCGGATGCCGCTGCAGATCCTTGACGATCGAGAGCTGGCGCCCACCGTCGATGTCGAGCGTGATGAGGGCGTTGAGCCCGGCCTCGGTAGAAAGCGCCACCCGCAGATCGGTCTGGTCTACCGACACGGTCACCGGCTCGGTCCCCATGCCATACACCACCGCCGGCACGCGCCCGGTGCGCCGCAGCCGCCGACTGGGCCGAGTCCCATGCTCCCGTCCGACCTCAGCCTTCACCAGGTTCATAGCCATCCGCCGAAGGCTACAACCAGCCAACCCCCACAACACAGCCACCCCCACCCCGCCAAGGGCAGCCCATCAAGCAAGCCAGAACCGCACCCTCACAAAGCCACTGTCGGAATCGTGCTCAATCTCAGGCTCAGTGCCGTTGAAATCCAGCATCGCTCGACGCATGACCGGCCAGCCGCGTCCACGCCGCTCCATGAAGCCGAGCGCGAGCAGACAGTTCGCCATGGACTCATTGCGAGACCGGGCGCGTCCCCCCGCCCGCACGCTGTCGGCAGTCATGTGATTCGGGAGACTGCCCGGACTGGTCACCTCCACGCACGCCGTGAACACTTCAATCTGGATCTTGGAACCAGTGATCGCGTAATCGCGGTGCGCCACCGCGTTGACCAGCGCCTCCCGCAGGGCCGGCAGCGGCAGCAGCCTGCGGTCCTGGCGCCGGAGTCCGCCGTAGGTCTCGTGCTTCGCCAATCCGGAGAACCATCCGACGGCACGCTCGACCTGCTCGGCAAGGCGACCTTTGGCCTCTGCGGTCTGAAGCACTTCATCAGCACGCCCCTCTCCGTCGTAGGCCACACACTCGATGAAGAAGCTCCGCGTCTGCGGGTAGGACTGGGGCACTTTGCCGAATGCGAGCAATCCATAGAGCGTCGGCTGCAACTCTCCGCCGATATCTGCGGCTGCACCGCGATTGCGCAGATCGTCGTCTGCTTCCGGCTGCGGATCACGATCAGTGTCGATTCCCAGTGCGTTCAGGTACGAGTGGAAGCTGTCCTCGTCAAGATCCGAGACAGCTGCGGCCCCGATGGTTCTGTCTTCGGTGAGGATGTAGCCGAACGTGTTGTACAACTCCTGTAGTTCGGTCGGCGAGGGCTCGACGCTGCTGCGGCCCCGGCGCACCCAGACCCGGCCGTCGTAGCGCATGGGCTCGAAGCTGCGCTGCCGGGGCACCTCCAGCCAATGCACCCAGCCGTTCGGATCCTCATGGCGGCCCAGGCGCGCACTCACAGGCGCACTGCACCCCGACTGCAGGAACGATGTGAGCCGTTCCTGCACCTGCTCGCTGTCCTCCGCGACACCGATGATCTCCTGGTTGTCGCTGATCCCCAAGACCACCAGTCCGCCCTCGGTATTGGCGAAGGCACAGATCGCCTTGCCCACGGCGGTCCGATCCCGGAAGTGGGGCTTGAACTCGGTGTGCTGGTCTTCCCCGTCAGCAATCCGGTTGAGGATCTCCGTCCATTCCATGGCTGCGCTAGAACCCGTACTTGATCCGACGTAGACGGAACGCCGCGTCGCCGCCGTCCACCGTTCGGACGATCGCGTCCCGCACATCGGGATCCTCGATGGCGCCGGCGACCGCCATATGGCCCTGGTGGGCGGATGCGTCGAGTTGGATCACCTGATCGGCATCCCCGTTGACCACGATGTTTGCGTTGTGGGTCGCGAGGATCACCTGTCGGCGACCCTTGAGACGACCCAAGGCGGGAAGCAGCGTCTCGAACAGGAACCGGTTGTCCAGTTCGTCCTCCGGCTGGTCGATAACCAAGGGCCGGGGGTCAGCAGCTTCCAGCAGCAGCGACAGCAGCAGGTTGACTCGCTGCCCGCCCGAGAGTTCATTGAGGACTCGATAATCGGCTCCGCCATGCCTAAGTTCGACCACGTAGCGATCCGGGCATCGCACTGCTGCCAGCTCGCGACGCACAGAGGGCGTCATCTGAGTCCGGAATGTCTCTTGCACCGCATCGCTCATGCCGACCGCGGCCAAGTCATCAGCCTCCAGCGCTTCCAGCAGACGAGCCGGAGAGATGCTCTGAGCGCTCTTGCTGTCGTTCCACCAGCGCGTGATTCCTCTCTGGCCCAAGTCCACAAGAAACCGCTCCAGGTTCTGTGAGATGCCCTCGTCGATGCGGCGCGCCACTATGCGGCTCTCGAATTGCTGCTCGATCGTGTGACCGACGCGGTCGTACGCTTCGCGTTGTCGCTCGACCGCGGTCCGCCGTTCGGTCAGAGACCGCTCGAATGCTTCGTGCAGCTTCTTGAATCCATCCCGGGCTGATTCGAGATTCGCCTCGTAGCTGTCTCGCAGCGCAGCCTGGGCATTGAGCGCCTGTAGCTCACTGATTCTCGATCCGTCGTAGCCCTGCTCGGCGAGCGTCCGGTTGACTCTCTGACGCAATTCGTCGAGGTGCTGCCGTCGCTCTTCGCTTATGGACCTCGCTGTGTCTGTCGCGTCAGCAAGCGTAGCGATCAGGCCGCGCACGGCTGAGCGGGCGCGCCTCCACTGGTCTTGCATCTGGCTTTCTGAGCTTGAGTGGCCGCTGGCTGGCGACGCTTCCAAGGCCTCAATGGTGTCTGCGAGATCGCCGGCTTGATCGGCCACACCCGACACGGCCTCGAGGTGACCGCTCCACGCGGCCGTCGCGCTCGAGGCGCGGTTGAGTTCCTCGATCCCGGCGTCAGCGAGGACGGCGAGTTCGTCGCTTGCCTGCACGCTCCGAGCAAGGGCCTGCTCCGCCTCTGCGACGCCGCCTTCTAGCTCGTTGAGGCGTCTCGCGGTTCGGCCCAGCTCGCTGTCGAGTTCTACAATGCGGCGGTTGCGGTCCTCGATTCCTGAGGACTCAGACGAATCCAGGCGGGCCAGGATGCCTTCAATAGCGTCGGGTTCCTGTGCAAGACGCTGCAACTCGCCCTGCGTGTAGAAAATCGCGGGCCATTGCTCGTGCTTCGAGGCGGTATGGTCGCTGCCGCGACAGTCCAACTCGACCGAGGCTGATCCCGCGAGGAGCCGCGTCTGGGCGCGCTGGGTGACCCCTAGACGAGCTCCCTCATCCTGCGGCAAGCGCGCCCCGACGTGGACCCTCAGCCCGTCGAGGAGAGTGCTCTTGCCGGTCATGCTGCCGCCGATGACGCAGGTGAGATCGGGGCTGAATTCGAACGTGGTTGGCGTGCCGCCACCGCCGAAGAAGGAAGCCTTGCCCTTCACGGTCACCGATCGAAGCCAAGGGCGCCCGTGCAGAGACGCATCGGGAGGATGATCGAGGTCTTGAAGTTCGCCGTCAGGTCCCAATTCGTGGCCGCAGCGCACGCGAGCCTCCGACGCGATGAACGCCTGGCGCAACGCCTCGATGGTAGGGCTGGCCAGCTTGACCCAGCAGTGGCGTAAGCCGATGTCGTGAACCTCGTACGAGCCACTGCCGTGAAAGAACGTCAAGTTGTTGCGCTTCACGAATTCGCCGACCCACGGCTTGCCCTGAAGGGCTTCCTGTTCGAGCATGTTGTCACGAAGTTCGAGGCCACCAAGCGAGCCCGTGTCAAAGTCTTCTCTGTCGACCTGTTCTCCAGCCGTCCCAAAGAGCCCTGTCTCGCTGAAGACATCGGGGGCGAAGGCCAGGAAGTCCCACGGTGCAACTGCCTTGCTTTGGTCTTCGTTCCGGGCAACGCTCAAGAGGTCGAAGACTGCTGCGTGGCCCGAGTCGGTCACTGCGGGTTGATCGCCATTCCAGGGTGCCTTGCTCTTCATGATCAGATCGAAGAGCTTCAGGTAGCGCTCAACGCTGATCTCTGGGTCGAAGAGAAAGATCAGGCGCAGCGCGCCGCGGCCATCACGCAGCGACGGCATGAACCCCGGAAAGACGGCGAAGATCTGCTCGCGGTAGGGAACGCCCTGCGAGTCGGTGCCGCGGCTCCACTCGTCCACGATCTGCCACGCCGCGCTCAGGTCGCCAGAGCCGGCCATCCGAGGACAATGCGGCGTCACGCCAAGTACCTGCACGCCGCTGCCGATCGCGGCCTCTAGGAACCGTCGTGCGTACGCGGTCAGTCCCTCTGCCGAATCCGGCGGCGCACCAACGCCCTCCGGCAGACCTGTACGGCCGCTGGGCGCATCGTCGATCGTGTGGGTGTGCAGATCGGCCTTGAACCAACGCGCGCCCGGCACCTCGCGGCGCCATTTGTCAGGTTGCGAACGCATTCGGGCCATCTCACCGCCTTCAGCCTTAGTGTGCCACGCCCGCGGGGCTCGGCGGTGCCGAAGGGCTCCATGCGGCCGATTGCGGGCCAACGGCCAAGCGGACCGACTCGTGCTGAACCTGCAGCCACCCCTAGCGCAATCTCCCATCCGAACACAAGGCATACCGTAGGTTTCTGGCGACCCATGCTGTGATTGACTCGAGGGTTGGCTTGATGATCGGATGAGGCTCCCAGAATCTTCGAGGCCGCTTACGGACCCGTCGAGCCAGAAGACGAAGGCTCAGGCCCCGTCGACTCGTAGCGCAAGTAAAGCGATCTGCCCTGCGCTTTACTTGTTTGGGGTATTGGAGAAGCGCGCTTTCCCTAGACGGGCACTCTCGCAAGTATGGCTGCGGACAGCGCACAGCCGCGGTCGGGCATTGGCCGCGCCGGTCGGGCTGCCACAGCGTCCACCGCATCGGCAAGGCTCTCATCGACTCGCCCAGCCCGGGCTACACCCGGCATCCAGTGTTCGAAATACCGCCCGGCCGCTGTCATTGGCGGCAACTACTCTCGACGCTGTGGCAAGCCCTGCCGCCATGGCGGCGATCACCGAGCCCGCGGCTTCTGCGGCTGAGGGCCTGAAGCCCTGCGAGAGAGCGACCTTGTCGGTGCTGCGCTTGTGGCCGCGCGGTGCCGCTGAAGCCGCCGTCGCTGACCGCGCCGGCCTGGATGCCGCGACTGCTGCTGCGGCACTGCGGCGGCTCGGCGAGGCCGGGTTGGTCGAGTCCAGCGAGGAGACCCCACCGGCGCGGCGCCAACATGAGCGCATCGTGTTCTGGCGCCTCGCCCGCGCCTCGGCCACCGCGGCGATCATGGTCCATGTGCCCCTATGTGACCCCGCCCAGCGTCGAGGCCCCCAAGGACCGGTGCCCGATGAGTTCTGGCACCACTTCTGTTCGGGATCAGACCCCGCCGATCTGCGACTGCCCCGCGACGCCACCCTGGTGGGCTGCCGTCTCATCGAAACCTTCGACTCCGAGGCCCGGTCTTGGGTGCTATCACACTTCACCGTCGAACAGCTCGCCGCCTGCCACAGCCGCTACCCCGACCCCAACTCCGAAGCACCCGAGCTGATCGCCGCAGCCATCGAGGCGCTCACTTGACCGCCATCGGGGACTACCGCGACGTCCTCAACGACCACATGATCGCGGCGTGGCCCCGCCTCGCCGCCGCCCTCGAGGGCCTCGACTGCGCGCTGATGGGCGGCACCTCGGTGGCCATGCTGCTGCGGCACCGCCACAGCCACGACCTCGACTTCGTGACCCTGAAGCCCTTCGACTCGCGCGCCGTCGCCGCCAAGCTTCTGTCAACCGCCGCCCGGGCCGCCTACAAAGACGACGACCGGCCCCACATCGCCAAGGTCGCCTTCGACGGCGTGCCCGTCACCGTCATGAGAGACCTTCGCGGCTTCGTCGAGGGCCACGCCACCGCACTCGCCGCGCCCAGCGTCATCGACGGCATCGCCGTCGGATCGATCCCAGACCTCATGGCCACCAAACTCGAAGTGGTCCAGCATCGCCGCCAGGGCCGCGACTACATCGACATCGCCGCCATGGACCGCACCGGCGTCTGCACCATCGAAGACGGTCTGCGCTACCACAAACAGCGCTACGCCCCCACAGTCACCTATGAAGAGACCCTGCGCATCGCACAGCTCGCCACCAGCGCACCGCCCTCAGACCCCGACCCAGCCTTCAATCACCACCTCGCAGAAGCAGCCAGCCACCTCGCAGCACGCCGACGCGCCGTCCTCGACTGGGCCCTGCAATCCGGACAGCGGCCACGCCCACCCCAACCCGATGGCTGCCCGCAAGGGGAACGTCGCTGACCTGTGCAGCGTGACCAAGCGCGTCCAGAACTGGAGCCAACGCAAGCGGCGCATGTTCACCACGCAACACATCGAGTCTGCCTGGCAGCGCCTCCACGACCACGGCTGGCTAGGTGTGGGCCTGCCGCTTGGTGCCGACGTCGCTGAAATCGGCGGGAGGACGGCGCAGGGCGACCTGTTGGAGGCGGGGTGCTAGTCAATTGCGCCTTTGGTCCAGAGTTGTAGGGCTAGTACGGCGGCGGTGCCGGCTACTAGGCCTGGGGCCCAGCGGACTTTGGCGTGGCGGCCGTGGCGGATCAGGGCGAACACCGCTACCGGCCATTCGGCCAGGGCGCCGGCCATCAGCGCCCACCACGCCCAGGCCAGTCCCCACCAGCCGGCCAGCAGGCTGTTGACCACGATGAGACGGACATCGCCGAAGCCGATCTTGTCGGGCCACAGCCGGTAGACGACCTCCAGCAGCGCCATAACCGAGGCTGCGCCCGCCAGCGCCCAGCCGAACCGGGCCAGGTCGCCGGCCGCCATGGCCGCGCCGGCCAGCAGGACGGCCACCGTCGAGCCGGCGGCCCACACGGCGCGGCGCGGGATTATGGCCCGGCACAGGTCGGTGTATGCGACGTAGACCGCCAGCACCGCCCACACCGCCACCGCGGCCCACACCAGGGCGGCGCTCACTTCGCTCGCCTATCCGCTCGGTCTGTTTGGCGGTCGCCGGGCGCGCCGTCGATCATGCCTTGAGTCATGTTGGGTTGCCGATCGGTCCTGAGTTGACGCACGCCGCGCGGCTCGCCGGGCCAGGGCCCAACTTGGGGGGCGCATATGTGGATCCAACGCGGTTTGGAGGCGTAGCGGAGGCTGTTGCGCACCTAGATGTCGGGCTGCCGAGTGGGGTTAGACGAGGTTGTTGCCGCCGAAAATCTCGCTAACCGAGGTGTCCTCGAACACTGCTGATATGGCTTGGGCGACTATGGGTGCCACCGACAGCACCTTCAGCTTCGAGAACCGCTTGGCGGGGGTCAGCGGCAGCGTGTCGGTGCACACCACCAGATCGATGATGGAGCCGGCGAGGCGCTCCACCGCCGGACCGGAGAACACGGCGTGGGTGGTGGCCGCGATCACTCGGCTGGCCCCGTTGGCGGCCAGCAACTCGGCGGCCGCCACGATGGTGCCGCCGGTGTCGATCATGTCGTCGACGATCACACAGGTGCGGCCGGCGACCTCGCCCACGATCTCCTTGGCCGACACCTCGTTCTTGGCGTTCTGGCGGCGCTTGTGGACGATGGCCAGGTCGGCGTGGAGCTGGTTGGTGTAGCGCTCGGCCACCTTCACCCGCCCGGCGTCGGGCGACACGATCACCACGTCGTCGTCCTTGAGCGACTGCAGGTAGTCGAGCAGCACCGGCATGGCGGTGAGATGGTCGACCGGGCCGTCGAAGAACCCCTGGATCTGACCGGAGTGCAGATCCACCGACAGCAGCCGCTTGGCCCCCGCGGCCAGGAACAGGTCGGCCAGCAGCCGGGCCGAGATGGGCTCGCGGCCCGAGGCCTTGCGGTCCTGGCGGGCGTACCCGTAGAAGGGCGCCACCACGGTGATGCGCTTGGCCGACGCCCGCTTGGCCGCATCGACCATCACCAGATGTTCCAAGATGGCGTCGTTGATGGAGCCGCCCTCCCACTCGGCGTGGGTGCCGACGATGAAGGCGTCGCAGCCCCGGATCGACTCGCCGTAGCGCACATGGATCTCGCCGTTGGCGAAGTTCTCGATGTGGCTGGTGCCCAACTCGACGCCGAGCTCCGCGCACACGCTCTGGGCGAAGGTCTCGCTCGACCGCCCCGACACGACTCGGAGCTCCTTGTTGGTCTGCTGCTTCATGGCGACGGGCATTGTAGGACTGCCCAGCGGCGGCGCACGATCCGAGGGATTCGGGGCTTGCTGTGCTGGCCGGGCAGGACTCGAACCTGCAACATCCGGAGCCAAAGTCCGACGTTCTGCCAGTTGAACTACCGGCCATCGCCGCCCGCAGGCGACCGGGCCAACAATAGCGAGTCAACAGGCCGACCGGGCCGCGCCGACCGGGTGCGTGTTCTGGCGTCCATGCCGGTAGCGTTCCCGGTTCGTGGGATCGCTCGTGAAGAAGCGCCGCAAGCGCATGCGCAAGAAGAAGCACAAGAAGATGCTTCGGCGCACCCGCCATCAGCGACGCAAGTAGCAACCCTCCATAGTCGCCCTTGTGGTGACGGCGACGACGCGGCCCGGACCCGGATGGGCGCCGCTGACGAACCAGGTGCTGCCGCTTCCGGCCAGCCGCGGCGTCAGCCCGGTGGCGTCGCCCAGCTGATCGCGGCAGGCGGCCAAATCCGGCGCGACCCGCAG
Organism: Acidimicrobiia bacterium; assembly: GCA_022821685.1. Classification (GTDB taxonomy): domain Bacteria; phylum Actinomycetota; class Acidimicrobiia; order Acidimicrobiales; family Aldehydirespiratoraceae; genus Aldehydirespirator. Next base: position 51,916 of record JAJEDD010000020.1, on the reverse strand, counting down.
CGCGGCGGCCTCCAGGTCGTTGCCGTGCTCGCCGACGGGGCCGCCCAGTTCGTCCCAGGCCGCGTAGACGGCGGCAGTGTCGCACCCCGCCGGCGCCAGCGCCAGGGTGTAGTGCTCCAACACGTAGGGCAGCGGCTCGATGATCTCGCCGATACCGGTCACCCGGGCTCGGCCGCCCACCAGGCAGAACGCCACGTCGGCGCCGATGGCAGCGGCCGCCGCCGGGTCGATGAACCCGGCCCAGCGCAGCACCGCGGCCGCGTCGGCTGACCCGCCGCCCAGCCCGGCCCCCACCGGGATGCGCTTGTGCACGGTCACTTGAGCCTCGCGGCCCGCCAGCGCCAGCGCCTTCTCGACCAGGTTCTCACCCGGGGGGGCCACATTCCGGCGCCCGCGGCCCGCCTCGTCGAGCATCCGCACCCTGCTGCGGCCCGGCACGATCTCTAGCCGGTCGCCGAAGTCGAGGGTCGCCATCTCGGCGTCGACGGTGTGGTAGCCGTCGGGCCGGACCCCGGTGATCCGCAGGCTGAGCGTCAGCTTCGCCGGAGCGAACGCCTCGATCACGCCGCTAGCGGCCCGTTGTCGGCATATCGATCACAACTCCCGGTGGCCCGGCCTCCAACGCTACAGTCCACGGGTCCGCCGAAGAGGGAGAGAACCTTGCCTTCAGGCTCGTTCATGGGCAACGCCGTGCTGCGGCGCGAGGATCCCGACCTGCTCACCGGCTCGGCCCGCTACGTGGGCGACATGGACCCGCCCGGCACGGTGCACGTGGCCTTCGTGCGCTCGGTGATGGCCCACGCCCGGATCGCATCCATCGATGCCGAGGCAGCGAGGTCGGCGCCGGGCGTGGTCGGCGTGTGGACCGCCTCCGACGTGCCCATCGCCGCGCAGCACCTGTTCGCAATGCTCCCGCCGGAGATCGCCCGCCTGCCGCTGGCCGACAAGGCCCGCTACGTGGGCGACCCCATCGCGGCGGTGGTGGCCGAGTCGCGGGCCGCGGCGGTGGACGCAGCCGAGCTGGTAGAGGTGGACTACGACCCGCTGCCGGCGGTGACCGACCCGTTCGAGGCGCTGGCGCCGGACGCTCCGGTCGTGATCGAGGCCCACGGGTCGAATCGGGCCGCCGAGTTCTCCACCGCGGCCGAGCCCGACGCGCTGAGCGGACACGACATCGTGGTGGCGGGCCGCTTCGCCAATCAAAGGATGTCGGGAGCGCCGATCGAGCCGTCGGTGGCACTCGCCGTCCCCGGCACCGGCGACTTGAACGACGGCGACCGAGGTGGCGACATCCCAGGCAATGCCAGCAGCAGTGAAGGTGGCGACAACGGCGGGGACGGCGGGGTGACGCTTTGGTGCACTACCCAGCGGCCCCATGAGGTGCGCAACCAGGTGGCCGCGGCGCTGGAGGCGCCCACCGAACAGGTGAGGGTGATCGCACCCGCGGTGGGGGGCGGCTTCGGTCCCAAGGCGGTGGTGTACCCGGAGTTCGTGCTGGCGTCGTGGCTGGCCCTGCAACTCGACCGTCCGGTGAAGTGGGTGGAGACCCGCAGCGAGAACCTCGTCAACATGGCCCAGGGGCGAGACCACATCCACGACGTGGAACTGGGCCTCAGCGCCGACGGCACCTTCCGGTGGCTCAAGATCAAGGCGACCGCCAACGTGGGCGCCTACCCCGGCATCAGCGGGATCATCCCCTTCTTCACCATGATGATGGCGTCGGGCCCCTATCGCATCCCCGCGGTGGACTACCGGGCGGTGTCGGCCATCACCAACACCACGCCGGTGGCGGCCTTCCGGGGGGCGGGCCGGCCCGAGGCGACCATCACGCTGGAGCGGATCGTCGACATGGCCGCGGCCAGGCTCGGCATCGACCCCGCCGAGCTGCGGCGCCGCAACCTGCTCGACCCCGGCGACTTCCCGCTGACCACCCCTACCGGCGCCAACATGGACTGCGGCGAATACGCCCGAGCCCTCGACCTGGCCCTGGAGACGGCCGGATACACCGAGTTGCGGGCCGAGCAGGACCGGCGGCGGGCCTCCGGCAGCCGAAAGCTGATCGGCATCGGCGTGAGCACCTACGTGGAGATCACCGCGGTCGGGCTGTTCAACGAGTTCGGATCGGTCACCGTCGAGCTCGACGGCACCATCACCGCCCGGGTGGGCACCGCCTCCCACGGCCAGGGCCACGCCACCGCCTACTCGCAGGTCCTGGGCGAGGTTATGGGCGTGCCCGCCGAGCAGATCACCGTGATCCACAGCGACACCGGCGAGGTGCCCCGCGGCACCGGCACGGTGGCGTCGCGGTCGCTGCAGATCGGCGGCACCGCGCTGTTCAACGCGGCCGGCGAGGTGCTCGAGACAGCCAAGAGCCTGGCCGCCGGGCTGCTGGAGGCCGACCGCGGCGACATCGTGACCGCGCCGGGCGGGCTGGCCGTGGCCGGCGTGCCCACCGCAACGGTGTCATGGGCCGAGCTGGCGGCAGCCGCCCAAGCCGGCGACCCGTCCGCCGGGCTCGAACCCGCTCCGCTGGCCGCGGAGACCGACTTCAGCCAGGGCGAGTCCAGCTATCCCTTCGGCGCCCACGTGTCGGTGGTCGAGATCGACGCCGACACCGGCGACACCAGGGTGCTGCGACACATCGCGGTGGACGACTGCGGCCGGATCCTCAACCCGCTCCTCGTGGAGGGACAGGTTCACGGAGGCGCGGCCACCGGTATCTCGCAGGCCCTCTACGAGGAGACGACCTACGATGCCGACGGCAACCCCCGCAACACCAACTTCGCCGACTACGCCATCCCGGCCGCCTCGGAGCTGCCCCGCTTCGAGACCGCCCACACCGAGACCCCGACGCCGCTCAACCCGCTCGGAGCCAAGGGCGTCGGCGAATCGGGAACCATCGGCTCCACTCCGGCCGTGCAGGCTGCGGTGCTCGACGCGCTGGCCCCGCTGGGGATCGACCACCTCGACATGCCGTTCACTCCGCAGCGGGTGTGGCGGGCCATCGCCGCCGCGACGTAACCGCGGCTACGGCGATGGAAGGCGGGCCAGGGCGACCCACTGGGGCAGGGTGAGCGTCTCGGGTCGGCTGGCCGGGTCGACCGCGGCGGCCACGAAGCCCTCGGGGGTGACGAGTGCGGCCAGCGACCGGCGCAGCATCTTGCGACGCTGACCGAACCCGGCCCGCACCAGCGTCTCGAAGCGGGTCTCGACATCGGCCGGCAGCGCCAACCCCTCAGCGGGCTGACGGCGCTCGATCCGCGCCACCGCCGACTCGACCTTCGGCCGGGGCCGGAACACCGACGCCGGCACCCTGGCCACCACCCGGGCCGAGCCTCGCCGCTCCACCAGCACGCTGGGCACGCCCCGAACCCTCGACCCGGCCGGCGCGGCAAGCCGCTCGGCCGCCTCTCGCTGCACCATCACCACCATCGTCTCGATTGCGGCTGCGTCGCGCAGCAGGTCTAGCACCAGCGGAGTAGCGATGTTGTAGGGCAGGTTGGCCACCAACAGCCACCGCGGCGAGCCCCTCAACATGCAGTCGAGGTCCAGCGTCGAGACATCGGCCTCCACCACCTCGACCTCGGCTGCACCGGCGGTGGCCACCACCTCGCGCAGGGCAGCCGCCAGGCCCCGGTCGACCTCCACGGCTCGCACCGCCGCGCCGGTCTCGGCCAGGGCGAGGGTGAGCGAGCCCAGCCCGGCCCCGATCTCCAGCACGCGGTCGCCGGGCCCCGCGCCGCTGAGCCGGGCAATCCGGCGGACAGTGTTGGGATCGACCACGAAGTGTTGGCCGAAGGACCGCCGGGGCGTCACGCTGAAGCGGTCCATCAGGGCTCTCAACTCCGACTCGGTGTGGGTCAGGAGGGCAGCCTCTTCCTGCAAGTCGGCCAGGGGTTCCAGCCGTTGATCTCGTAGAGCCGGTAGGCCATCTTGTCCTGATCCGACCGGGAGGCGTCTCGGGGATCGACTCCGACCAACTCCGGGTAGTGCATTCCCGCCACCCAGTTCCAGGTGGAGATCGAGAACTGGTAGGCGCCGCGGTAGCGGCCGCTGCGGCTGACGGCCTGATAGTTCTGCGTCGACTCGCACTCCCGCAGGGCGTGCCACTGCTCTTCGGTGGTCCCCTCGGGCAGCGGATGTTCGGCCTCCGACGATGCAGTCGTGGTGGGCGCCTCGCGCTCCGGCTCGGTGGTGGTCGGCGGCGCAGTGGTGGTGGTTGTCGTCGCGGGTGCGGTCGTGGTGGGCGGCGGCGCGGTGGTCGTCGTCGTGGTAGTCGTGCTCCGGGCTTGGTCGGCCAACTCCTGGGCTCTCTGCAGGGCCTCGGCCCGCGCTCGCTTTCGAGCCTCGCTCCACCGCTGGGCCCGAGACACGAAGTCGTGGACGTCCACAACCTCAGCGGGCGACTGCGCCTGAACCGGAGCAGGACCGCCCAGCGAGGCCAGCACGACCGCCGCGGCCACCGCGGCCAATGCCGGCCGGCGCGCCCTCATCTCAGCCCATCCTCGAATCGGGGCCGCAGCCCGTCCGGATCGGGCCAAAGAGTCGACCGCTCCCCCATCTCAGCCAGCCTCCCGGTCGAGGCCGTAGAAGGTGCGGGCGGTCCGGAAGGTCGCCTGCTCCACGTCGGCAGCGTCGAGGCCCTTGGCCTGTGCCACCGCCGCTCCCACCACCCCAACCAAGGCAGGACGGTTCTGGCGGCCGCGGTGGGGCACCGGCGCCAGGTACGGGCTGTCGGTCTCCACCAGCAGGCGGTCGAGCGGGCAGGCTCGGGCGGCGTCGCGCACCTCGGGCGCCTTGGGGAAGGTGACTATTCCCGAGAACGACAGCACCGCCCCCCGCCGCAGGCACTCTTCGGCCTCCTCAGGGCCGCCGGTGAAGCAGTGCATCACCGTCCGCGACGGCATTCCCTCGCGGTCCAGCACCGCCAGAGTGTCGTCCCACGCCGACCGGGAATGGACCACCAGCGGCAGATCGCGGCGGTTGGCCAGCTCGACCTGCGCAGCGAAGACCTGTCTCTGGGCGTCCCTGGGCGAGTGGTCGTAGTAGTAGTCGAGGCCCGCCTCGCCCACCGCCACCACCTCGGGGCTCCCGAGCAGCGGCTCGAGCCCGTCGAGGCCTCCCGACGCCTCGTGGGGGTGGACCCCGGCGGTGGCCCACACCCCGTCGTGGGCCTCGGCCACCGCGATGGCTCGGCGCGAGTCGTCCACATCGGTTCCGACGTTGACCAGCACCTCAACGCCCGCGGCCCGCGCCTCGGCGATCACCGCAGCAGCCTCGGCGGGCGGCAGATGGCAGTGGTGATCGGCCCAGGCCACCGCAGCCGCCCCTCAGGCCCCGTCGCCAGCGGCGAGATCGATGGCATCGGGGTCCACCTTGGCGAACAGCGGCACCGGCTTGGGGATTGCGGTTCCCGGCACCAGTTCGGGGCGCTCCCAGCGCTCGACCGCACCGAACAGGCCGTCGAGCGCCTCCGTCGAGAACGGCAGATACGGGGCCAGGCCGACGCGCACTCCGGCCATCGCCTCCAGCGCGGTCACCAGCACCGCCGCAGCCCGGTCGGGGTCGGTGGAGGCCAGCTTCCACGGCTCATTCGAGTTGAGGTAGACGTTCACCCTTGAGGCCGCCTCCATAGCGCTGCGCAGACCGGCCCGCAGCTCTACCCGCTCGATGCAGTCGGCCTCGTCTCGCAGGGCGTCGTCGGTGGCCGCCAGCAGAGCGGTGTCCGACGGGTGCCGCTGCGGAATCTCGGGCACCGCGCCCCCCAGCGCCGACTGGGCCAGCGACAGCACCCGGTTGACCAGGTTGCCCCAGGTGGCGACCAGCTCGTCGTTGATCCTCCGAGCGATCTCCTCGATGGAGACCTCGGTGTCGGCGTGCTCGGGCAGCGCCGCGGCAAGGGCGTAGCGCAGCGCGTCGGGCTCGAAGATGCTGAGGCCCGCGCCGATGGTGAGGCCCACGCCGCGGCCCGCGGCCATCTTCGCCCCGGAGAACGTCACATACTGGTTGGCGGGCACGTTGTCGGGCAGGTGCAAGCCGCCGTAAGCCATCAGCTGGGCCGGCCAGAGCATGGTGTGGAACGGGATGTTGTCCTTGCCGATGAAGTAGGCGTGGTGGGCGTCGTCGTTGTGCCACCAGCGCTTCCAGGCGTCGGGGTCGCCGCGGCGGGCCGCCCACTCCTTGGAGGCCGACAGGTAGCCGATCACTGCGTCGTACCAGACGTAGATGCGCTTGCCCTCGCCCAGGTCGTCTACGGGAAGCCTCACCCCCCAGTCGAGGTCGCGGGTTATGGCCCGATCCTGCAGGCCCTCGTTGGTCCAGCCGAAGCTGGAGTTGAGGACGTGGGGCCGCCAGCGCTGCCGGGTCCGCAGCCAGGCGTCGACCTTCTCGGTGAAGTCCGAGTAGCGGAAGTAGAAGTGCTCGGTGGGGCGCAGCTCCGGCACGGCGCCGCTGATCTTGGATCTCGGCTCGATCAGCTCGATGGCATCGAGGGTGGTGCCGCACTGCTCGCACTGGTCGCCGCGGGCCGCGCCGTAGCCGCAGCGCGGGCAGGTGCCCTCGATGTAGCGGTCGGGCAGGAACCGCTGGCCCGCGGGATCGTAGAACTGCTCGGAGACCCGCTTGTCGATGCAGCCGTTGCGAAGCTGCACCAAGAACATGTCCTGAGTCACCTCGGCGTGGTTGGGGGTGCCGGTGGTGGTGTAGAGGTCCCATGAGATGCCGAGCATCTCCCACTGTCGGCAGAATTCGGAGTGGTAGCGCTCGACGATCTCGCCGGGCGTGACCTCCTCGGCGTCGGCCCGCACAGTGATGGGCGTGCCGTGCACGTCGGACCCGCTCACCATCAGCACGTCGTTGCCGGCCAGCCGGTGGTAGCGGGCGTAGATGTCGGCGGGCAGATAGGCCCCGGCGAGGTGGCCGAGGTGACGGCTCCCCGACGCGTAGGGCCACGCCACTGCTACCAATACCGGCACGGACATATGGGGCAACATTATCCCCAGAGGCCCAGTTCATCCCCAGCCAGGGGTCAGGCCTTAGAGGCCGAGCGAATAGGCGAGCGATTCCGGCCCATACGGGCGAGGCCGTGGGCTGTGGCGCGTGGGGTTTGGGCGGCCCGTGAGCGCAGCGAACAAGAGCGGGAAAGACCCCGATGCGACGCGACTGGCTCTCACCTATTTGCGCGCCCTCTTATCGTGCCTCGGGGTTGACAACGAGGTTGTAGAGCCAGCGGCGAGACACCCCGTGAGCTGCCGCAGTGGCGGCGACCGCATCCTTGCGGCTCGCTCCGGCCGCGACGCGAGACTCGACTGCGGCGGTGAGCTCGTCGTCGGTGGCGCCGGGGGCGGGGTTGTCGGCACCCTCGATCACGATCACCGCCTCGCCCCTCACCGGACCGGAGGCCCATTCGCACAGCTCGGCCAGACTCCCCCGCGCCACCTCCTCATGCAGCTTGGTGAGCTCGCGGGCGACCACGCCTCGGCGGGCCGGTCCGCACGCCTCGGCCAGATCCGCGAGGCTGGACCGCAGGCGGTGCGGCGACTCGTACACCACCGTGGTGCGCTCCTGTTGGGCGATCTGCTCCAGACGCTTGGCCCGGTCCCGGCCCTTGCGGGGCAGAAAGCCCTCGAAGCAATAGCGGCCGGCAGCAAGGCCGCTCACCGCCAGGGCGGCCACGCCGGCGGAGGGACCGGGCACGACCGTCACGGTGTGGCCCGCCTCTGCGGCCGCGGCCACCAGCCGGCCGCCGGGATCGGTCAGTGCGGGCATGCCGGCGTCGCTGACCACCGCCACCGTGGCGCCGGCCACCAGCAGCTCGACCACACCGGCGACCGCGGCGGCCTCGGTGTGCTCATCGACGCGCCGCAGCCGCACACCGTTCAGTCCGGCATGCTCCAGCAGCCGTCCAGTGCGCCGGGTGTCCTCGCAGCACACCACATCGGCGGCGGCCAGCGCCTCGACCGCCCTGGGGCTGAGGTCGCCGAGATTGCCGATCGGTGTGCCCACCAAGACCAGAGCGCCGCTCACCGCCCGACTCCTCTTGTCCACAGCCCAATCTGTCGCTCACCGCCGGCCTCCGCCCGTCCACAGCCCAATCTGTCGCTCACCGTCGGCGCGCTCACTGGCGGATCTCCAGCTCCGCGCCCGGCACCACTCCCCAGCGTTGAAAGCTGCCCGCCTCGGCCTCGATGACCGACCTGGCCCGCCACACCACGCATCCGACCCGATTGGCCCGCATGGTGGTCACCCGCAACACCCTCATTTCGGCGTCGCAGTGGGCCACATCGATGGGGAAGCGCATACCGAAGCTGTGTACCGAACGGGTCCGCTCCAGCAGCAGGGCACCCTCGATCCCGTCTCGCCCCGACAGCCCCCGGCGGCGCTCGCGGCCGGTGGATGCGATCTCCAGCGATGCCACCACCCGGTCTCCGACCATCAGCCAGGCCACGGACCAGAATCTAGTGTCCGCCCGCGCCCGGGGGAGCACGCACCAGCCGGTCGGTCTGGCGGCGGGTTCGCACCGGTCCGGCGGTAGGGTGTCAGGCCATGTCTAAGCGCACCAGCAAGCGCAGGGCCAAGGCTCGCCGGTCGAAGGCGAACCACGGTCGCAAGCCCAACGCCGGCCGGAATAGCTGATGGCGCTTCGCGAGCGCAACGGCGGGCACCCGTAGTCGACGCGCAAGGGTGTTGGGTCGAATGGGCGGCGCGGCCACACCTGCCGCGAACAGCTGACGCGGTAGCCGGCCGCTGGGGCTGGTAGGAGTCCGAGATGGAACGATTCGGATTCGTTGGGCTGCCCAACTCGGGCAAGACATCGCTGCACAACGCCCTGTCGGGCGGCGAGGCGGTGGCAGCCCGGCACGCCTTCTCCACCAAGTCGGCCAACGTGGGGGTGGCGAGGGTTCCCGACGAGCGCCTGCTGCGGCTGGCCGAGATGAGCGGCAGCCGCCGCACCGAGCATGCCTCGGTGCAGTTCACCGACATCGGCGGGCTGGTGTCGGGCTCGAACCGGGGTGAGGGGCTGGGCAACGCCTTCCTGGGCCACATCCGCGACACCGACGCCATCGTCTATGTGCTGCGAGCCTTCGCGGATGCCGACATCGCCGGCGACGACGACCCGCTCAACAGCCTGCGAGTGCTGGAGACGGAGCTGGCCCTGGCCGATCTCGACAGCGCGGCCCGCCAGCTCGACAAGCTGGCCCGGGCGGCCAAGGGCGATCCGTCGCTGCGAGGTGGGCGAGACCGGCTGGCCCGGGCGGTCGAGGTGCTCGAGGACGGGGTGCCGCTGTACCGGGCCGGGTTCGACGACGACGTTCGACAGGGTCTGCGCCCGTTCTTTCTGATCACCAACAAGCCGGTGCTGGCGGTGGTGAACATCGGCGAGGAACAGATCGCCGCCGCTGAAGACCTGGCCGAGCCGGTGCGGGCCGAGCTGGGCGCCGCCGAGGTGGTGGCCCTGTGCGTGCAGTTGGAGGCTGAGGCGGCTCAGCTCGACGAGCGGGAACGGCCCGAGATGCTGGCCGCCCTCGGTTTGGGCGGTGGCGCCCTGGACCGGTTCCTGGCCGCGGCCTATCACCTGCTCGGGCTCCGCACCTTCCTGACCACCGGAGAAAAGGAGAGCCGGGCCTGGACCTTCCGCGCCGGAGCGCCGGCGGTGGAGTGCGCGGGCGCGGTCCACTCCGACATCCAGCGAGGCTTCATCCGGGCCGACACCATCGCCTGGGAGCGGCTGCTAGAGGCCGGCTCGTGGGCCGCGGCCCGCGATCAGGGCCTGGTGCGCTCCGAGGGCAAGGACTACCGGGTGGCCGACGGCGACGTGCTGGAGTTCAGGTTCAACGTCTGAGACCCGTCGCCGGGCGAGCACCCCCGACAGGACTCGAACCTGCAACCTGAGGGGTAGAAACCCTCCGCTCTATCCAGTTGAGCTACGGGGGCGCAGCCATGCTACCGGCCGCCCCGCACGGGGCCTGTTCGGTCCCGACCGCGGGTCGGTAGGCTGCAACGTCGCCCGCTTCGGCGGTCGTGGTGGCCGTAGCTCAGTCGGTTAGAGCGCCGGGTTGTGGTCCCGGAGGTCGGGGGTTCGACTCCCCTCGGTCACCCGCTCCCGCGTCCGACGGTGGCGCGGGGCAACAAACATTCCCCGAGCGCTATCGTGTAGCGCTCACCAAGCGCCTCTAGCTCAATTTGGCAGAGCAACGGACTCTTAATCCGCAGGTTCTGGGTTCGAGTCCCAGGGGGCGTACCACGCTGGATGCGGTGTTGCCCGCAGCCGTGGGCTACACTCCTGCAACCGTTTGATCCCTGCCCGAACAGCGTGGGTCCGACCGGACACAGCGCTGATGTGAGGGGTGGCTCTGCCATGGACCGCTACGCAATCTTCGTTGATGCCGAATACCTCTACACAGAGGGTGGCATGCTGTGCTGCAACAGCCCCGACCGCCAGGAGATCCTGCTCTACGGCCTCGGCGCCAACGACTTCCTCATCGGCCTCGCCAGCGACGTGAGCGACCTCCAGCCGCTGCGCACCTACTGGTACGACACCTCCCGCGACGGCGCGCCCACCCCGGCGCAACAGCTGGTGGCCACGCTGCCCAACATGAAGCTGCGCCTCCAGACCGGGCCGCAGTCGGCGGTGGGCGCCGCCATCAGCCGAGACCTGTCCACCCTCGCCGGCAGCCGGGCCATCTGCGACGCCTTCCTGCTGTCGGCCGACGAGGAGCTGCTCGACTGCGTGCGCGAGGCCCAGGACCAAGGCCTGCGAGTGACCCTGATCAGCATCGCCTCGCGCGACGAGCGCCCCGAGGTGCCGGGCGGCCTCACCAACGAGGCCGACGAGGTGATCAAGCTCACCAAGGACGATCTGTCGCGCTTCATCCGGCGCCGCCGCACCCCCGACGATGCGGCATCGGACACCTACGATCCGGTCGATTCGGTGGCGGTGGCCGCCACCGAGTTCGCGGAGAGCTGGCTGTACAGGGCCAGCGACGACGAGTTCGACGCTCTGCTCGACCAGCGGCCCCGCATACCCGAGTCGCTCGACGGCGACCTGCTCTACGCCGTGGAGAACGTGATCGGGGGGAGCCTGCGAGGCCAGGACCGCCTCAGGCGGGCGGTGCGCCAAGCCTTCTGGAGCCGGATCGACCAGGAGATCCAGGACTGGCCCCCCGACGAGGGCCGCTAGGGCGACGATGTCCGCCGGCGCCGCGACCGCCGACGATGCCGACAACGATGCCGCCGGCGCGCCGAGCGGCCGGCTGCCGGTCACCATCCTGACCGGCTTCCTCGGGTCGGGAAAGACGACCCTGCTGAACTACATATTGCGCGAGAACCACGGCAAGCGCATCGCCATCATCGAGAACGAGTTCGGCGAGATCAGCATCGACTCGGACCTGGTGGTGTCCTCCGACGAGGAGATCTACGAGATGGTCAACGGCTGCATCTGCTGCGTGGCCTCGGTGCGCGGCGACCTGCTCGACGTGATCGGCAAGCTGCTGAATCGAAGCGAGCGTATCGACTACATCCTGGTCGAGACCAGCGGCCTCGCCGATCCCATGCCCGTCGCCCAGGCATTCTTCGTGGACGACGCCGTGCTCGACGACGTGGCCCTCGATGCCATCGTCACCCTGATCGACTCCAAGCACATCGAGCAGCACCTCGACGACGTCCGCTACGACGGCATCAACAGCCAGGCCGTCGACCAGATCGTGAGCGCCGACCGGATCATCGTGAACAAGGTCGACCTGGTGGACGAGGCCACCGTGGAGCGGATCGAGCGCCGCATCCGCAGGTTCAACCAGCGCTCGGAGATCGACCGGTCGAGCTATGCCGAGGTCAACCTGGACGCCATCTTGGGCATCGGCGCCTTCGAGGTGTCGCAGCGGGCCGCCACCGAACCCGCCTTCCTGGAGAACCACTTCGTGCACAGCCACGATCCCGACGTGGAGACCTGTGCGGTGCGCATCGCCGGAGAGCTCGACCGCGAGCGCCTGGAGGCGGCCGCCCGGGCCATCGCCGCCGACTACGGCGCCGATCTGCTGCGGTGGAAGGGAGTGCTGGCCGTGGCCGGCAACGACCGGCGGGTGGCGCTGCAGGGCGTGCACCGCATCTTCGAGATCCACGATCTCGACCGCTGGGAGGGGCCGCACCGCGACAGCCGGGCGGTGTTCATCGGCAAGAACCTGGCCCGCGACGAGTTGGCCGAGCGCCTCTGGGACTGCCTGGCCGGCTCGCGCCGCGAGGCGCCGGTCCCATGACCATCACCTGGAGCCCTCGGCAGCCAGACCGCCTTCAGCCAGGAAGCGTTCAGCCGGACCGTGTTCAGCGGGGAAGCGTTCAGCCGGACCGTGTTCAGCCACGACATGTTCAGCGAGGCAGTTTTCAGCGAGACAAGGAGACATCGTCATGATCATCGACACCCACCTTCATCCCACCAACGTGGTGGACGAGGCCTGGCGCCACACCGGCGAGCCTTTCACCGGCGAGCGGATGCTCGACATGATGGACGGGCCCTACTGGATCAACGGCAAGCCCCGCCGCATCGACATGGGCTTCATCCAGCCCCCGCCGGGCAACACGGCCTGGCGCGACGGCTCGCGGGGCGGGCGCGACGGCATCCGAGACTACATGGCCTATGTGGCCGAGCTCACCCAGAAGTATCCCGACCGCTTCATCGGCAACTTCAACTACAACCCCCGCTTCGGCCCCGAGAATGGGGCGGCCGAGCTCGAGTTCCATGTGCGCGAGTACGGCTTCAAGATGCTCAAGCTCCACGCCAACATGCACGCCTACCGGCCCGACCGGGCGCTGGACTGGCTGCGCCCGCTGATGCGCAAATGTGACGAGCTCGGGGTGGTGGTGCTGATCCACACCGGCGACGGGCCGTACTCGATCCCCACGCAGTTCTACCCCATCATCCGAGAGTTCCCCAGCGTCAACTTCATCATCGGGCACTTCGGCGTGCAGACCGGGGGCGTCTACTGCTTCGAGGCGTTCTGGATGATCATGGACTCGCCCAACGTGTACGGCGAGTCGGGCTGGCTGCTGCAGTCGCGCATCGTCGAGTTCGCCAAGGAGATGCCCAGGGACCGCCTGGTGTTCGGCACCGACTCCCCGCCCAATGATCCGGGGATGTGGCTGACCCACCTGGAGGTGCTGTGCCACGACGCCCCCCAGGGCATCAACGCCTCAGAGGACCAGCTGGAGGACTACATGGGCAACAACATCGCCCGGCTGGTCGGCATCACCCCGACCGCGCCCCCCGCCACCACCGAGGCCGCCAAGCAGCAACTGGCCGACGGCGGCTACGGCACCCCGGTCGACTAGAGGCAGAGCGATGGGGGTGTCGCGCCGGGCCGTGCACGGTGCTTCGGCGGGTTGGACGGCCCGCGTGCATGGCCGGCCCGCACCACCGCTGGGGCCTGTCGAGCGCAGAAGCTCGCGGCTGTGAGCGGCCAGGGCCTCGGCGACTTCCTGCGCGGCTACGAGGCCGCCCATCCCGACGACGTTTGCACCGTCGAACGGCCGGTCTCGCTCGACCAGGACATCACCGCCGCGGTGTGGGAGCTGGCCGACCGGGGCCGACATCCGCTGCTGCGCTTCACCCGCGTCGAGGGCGCCGACCGGGAGGTGGTCACCAACCTGTTCGCGTCGCGGCCCCGCATCGAGCGGGTGCTGGACGCCGAGCCGGGCGAGCTGCACAACGCCTACCAGCGGCGGGCCGCGGCGGCCCGGCCGATGGCCGAGGTCGACGACGGGCCGGTCCTCGGCCGCATCGACGCCGGCGACCGGGTCGATCTCAGCGGGCTGCCGCTGCTGACCCACTTCGCCACCGACCGCGGCCCCTACATCACCAGCGGGATCGTGGTGGCCGAGGATGCCGAGGGTGGCCGCGGCAACCTGAGCTACCACCGCTCAGTGGTGGCCTCGCCGACCTCGCTGGGCACCAGCCTCCACTCCCGGGGCGACCTCTGGCGCCTGTTGCAGGACGCGGCCGCAGCGGGACGGCGGCTTCCGGTGGCCATGGTCATCGGCGCCCATCCGCTGTTCATGCTGGCCGCCTCGGCCCGGGTCGGCTTCGGGGTGGACGAGCGCGAGATCGCGGGAGGGCTGCTGGGCGAGCCCCTCGAGGTGGTGCGCACCCCGCGCCACGGCCTGCGGGTGCCGGCCGCGGCCGAGGTCGTGCTCGAGGGCGAGATCGATCCGGCCGCCGAGGAGGACGAGGGCCCCTTCGGCGAGTTCTCCGGCTACTCGTCGGACCGGTCCACCCGCAACCGCATCGACGTGTGCACGATCATGCAGCGCCGCGACGCGGTCTGGCTCGACGTGGTGGGCGGGAACTCCCACGAGCACCTCAACCTGGGGCGGGTTCCCCGCGAGGCCGAGATGATCGCCAAGCTGAAGGACCGGTTCGGCTCGGTGACCGCGGCGCACTATCCCTCCTCGGGCACCCACTTCCACTGCTATGTGGCAGTGGACCAGCGTCGTCCGGGCGAGGCTCGCCAGGCGCTGCTGGGGCTGCTCGGCTGGGATCCGTACCTGAAGACCGTCGTTGCGGTGGACGCCGATGTGGACGTCACCAGCGACGCGGAGGTGCTATGGGCCTTGGCCACCCATTTCCAGCCCGACCGGGACATGATCGTGATCGACGGGCTGCCCGGCAGCGCCCTCGACCCTTCGGCCGACAAGCAGGGCACCACGTCGCGGCTGGCCCTCGACGCCACCCGCGGCGAGGGCTTCGACGCCCAGCGCATCGAGATATCCGACGCGGCCCGGACCGTCGGCCGCCAGATCGCCGACCGGGTGGTCTAGCCGGAGGTCGCCGCGGGGGCAACGGACGTTCGACTGTGACTGCGCCATGCCTCCAGCGCAGCCTTGACGGTCAGCACGGCCAGGAAGACCACCACCGCGGCCAGCGCCATGGTTGCCCCCGCCGCAGTGTCGTAGTGGTAACTGACCAGCAGACCGACAAAGGTCGACACCGCCCCGACCAGGGCCGCGGTGGCCATGATGCGGGTCACCCGCCGCACCAGCAGCACCGCGGTGGCTGGCGGAGCTACGAGAAACGCGAACACGAGCAGGTTCCCGACCGCCTCGAACGAGGCGATGATCGACACGGCCAGCAGCACCAGCAGCGCGCCGTGGGCCAGGCGGGGCCGCAGCCCGAGGATCTGAGCCTGGGCGTGGTCGAAAGTCATGACCAGGAAGGCCCGGTAGAACACCGCCACCCCGCCCAGCGAGATGACAGCGGCGATCAATTGGCGTCGCAGGTCGCCGGCGTCTACGCCGGTGATCGACCCGAACAGGAACCGGTTGAGATCTCCGCTGTAGGCGGCGGACGCACTCGACATGATGGCCACGGCCAGAGCCAGAAAGCCGACGAACAGTACGCCTATGGACGTGTCCTCAGGCAGCGGCGAGTGTCTGCGGATCATGTTGATGCCCCACACCATGGCGATGGCCGCCACGAACGCGCCGATGGTGGTGTGCACACCGAGAATGAACGCCAGCGCGATCCCCGGCAGCACGCCGTGGGCGAGGGCGTCGCCGAGGAAGCTCATGCCCCGCAGCACCACCCAGGTGCCCACCACCGAGGTGGTGAGCACGGCGAGCAGGCCCGCATACAGCGCTCGCTGCATGAAGATGTTGGATGTGAACGGGTCGATCCACCAAGCCACGGGGTCGGTCAGGAACTCCACGGCGGGACGTTCTAGCTGATCCGCCGGCTAGCGGGTGAACTGCTCACGGCGCTCGGCAAGAAGCCGAGGCCGAATGCTCTACCCGAGGGCGTCGACGATGAGGTCGGTGTTGGTGTGCAGGTAGCCGATGTAGGTGTCGGCGCCGCTGCCGGGAGGCCCGAGGCTGCCGGTGTAGAGCGTCACCACCTCGACGTCGCCGACCCGGGCGGCCAGCGCCTCGATGTCGTCGAGGGAGTGCTGGGTCTCGGCGAAGATGGCCTTGATCCCCTCATGCTCGATGGTCGCCGCCAGTTCCTCAAGCACGGCCGGGCTGGTCTGGGCCATGCTCGAGGGCGACGGGATGACCGTGCCGATGACCTCGAACCCGTAGCGGGCGGCGTAGTAGCCGAAGGCATCGTGATTGGTGACCAGCTTGCGGCTTCCAGCGGGAAGCTCCCCGACGTGGGCGGCGATATCCGCATCGACTGCCGCCAACTCTGCCTGATAGCTCGACAGGCACTCCTCGACCGCGCCCGGATCGAGCCCGACATCGGCCGTTAGCACGCTCGCCAGTGCGGGCAGGGCCTCCGACACCCGGTGAGGGTCGAGCCACACATGGGGGTCGCCCCCGCTGTGGTCATGGCCCTCATGGCCGTGGTCGTCGTGATCGTCGTGGTCGTCATGGCCCTCGTCCTCATGATCGTCATGGCCCTCATCATCGTGATCGTGGGCCTCCTCTTCGTGATCGTCATGGCCCTCGTCCTCATGATCGTCATGGCCCTCATCATCGTGATCGTGGGCTTCCTCTTCGTGATCGTCATGGCCCTCATCCTCATGATCGTCATGACCCTCGTCCTCATGATCGTCATGACCCTCATCATCGTGATCGTGGCCCTCGTCCTCATGATCGTCGTGGTCGTCGTGGGCCTCTTCGCCATGACCGTGGCCTCCCTCCATCGAGAACGGGAGCACATCCATGCCGGCCGCGAACTCGAACACCGGTGTGCCCGCCTCAGCAACTGCCTCGAGCGTGTCTACGAGCCCCTCCTCGAGTCCGAGTCCGTTGACCACCACCAGCGCGGCGCTGTCCATCCGGGCCCGGTCCTGCAGCGACGGCTCATACCCGTGCGGATCACCGCCCACCGGGATGAGGGCCTCGACCTCGGCCAGCCCCCCACAGGCAACATTGGCAACGACATCGGCCCAAATGCCGGTCGTCGCCAAGATGGTCGGAACCTCAGCGGTGACCTCGACCGCGGCTTCCGCGGGGGCGGCTGTGTCAGAGTCCGTCTCGTCGGATCCACAGGCGGCGGCTACGAGGGCAAGAATGGCGACAGCCGCGCCCACCCCCATCGGTCGAGAACGGCAAGGGCTTGGAAGTCGTAGCACGATTAGGCTCCTCGGTGGATCTAGCGTGAGTGCAGCTGAGAATCCTATAGTAATGAGAACGAATCCTATTCACACCCGGGATGCACATTATGGAGAATGCGACGGACTCCGGCCAAGCTGAGCTTGCCCTAAGGGATCTCCACGACATGGTGGGCGTGCGCCTGGCCCGCCACGACTACCGCTACACCGCCGGACGGCAGCGGCTGATCGAGGCTCTGGCCGGCGCCGGACGTCCGGTGACGCTGACCGACATCACCTCATCGGCATCCGGCCTACCCATCAGCTCGACCTACCGCAACCTCGAAGTGCTCGAACGCTCGGGCGTGGTCAACCGGATCTCGATCGGCGGCGACCGCGCCCATTTCGAGTTGGCCGAGCCGCTGCTGTCGCATCACCACCATCTGGTGTGCGTGGCCTGCGGCATCATCGAGGACATCCGCCTCGACGACGAGCTGGAGGAACTGGTCGACCGCAGTCTCAGCGAGGCGGCCCGACAGGCTGCCTTCACCCCCCTGCGCCACCTGCTCGACCTGCACGGACACTGCTACCGCTGTACGGGCTAGACGTCGAGCGGGCGGGCGAGCGATCTTCTATTCGTCCGCGGGGGCGAGCGCCCCAACAGCCGGCACCTCGATCTCGCTGCTGCGGTACCAAACGCCGACCGTGGCATCGGCGGGCAGGAAGGCGATGTGGGGCGTGACCGCCTCACCGTCGGCGCCGATGAAGCCGACCTCGGAACGGCCCCCAGCCACCCGCCTCGCCCGGATGCTCCCGACGGCGGTTCCGTCCACCTCGACATCGCCGCTCACCCGCCAGCTGCCGACGGGGGCATCGGCGGACAGGAACCGGGTTTCGGGCAGGATGCGCTCGCCGTCGTCGAACTCGATGCCGTGCTCCACCCGGCCGTCGTCACCCAGCCGAGCAATGATGCGCAGCCGCTGGGGTTCGGGAGTCGTCGCTGGTTCTTGCGGCGCCAGGCCGAGCATCTCACCTAGCTCGGCGCTGTCGTCGAGGCCGAGCCTCTCCAGGAACCGCGAGAGCGCGCCGTCGGCTTGCTCGGCCCCGCACAGCGCCTGATCGACGGCCAAGCCGTGGAAGGGGCGCTCCAGCCGCAGCTCGGCATCCAACGCCAGCATCTCGTCGATGTTGCCGACGCCGGCCGCCTCCAGCGCCCCGCGCAGGGCATCTCCCCCGGTCCGGCAGCCCGACTGCTCAGCCATCATCGCCTGCACGTCGGGATCGTCCCAGCCGTCAGCCGCGCTGCGGGCCGCAGCCACGATTTTGCCGGCCGCGACCGCGGGCGCGACGAGGCTCTCGACATAGGCGACCTGGGACTGGACAGTGCGAGCGTCGTGGAACGAGAGCTGCGATTCGCCGCTGCTGCGCTTCAGGAAGGATCGCCACTCAGCAGCCATCGACGCATAGCGAGCTGACGCGGTGTCGGCCGCGTCTAGCCAGAGCTGCTCGATGGCGGCAGGATCCATCACCTCGCGGGCCAGCCAGGCATCAAGCAGACCGGAGCCGCTCAGCGAGGCCGCGTACTGCTGTCCGAAGGCTCGCATAAGCGTGCTCGAGGAGGGATTGATCACGTTGAACCGCTCGCGGTCCGACCCCTCGGGCAGGTCGGCGATGGCGGGCCGCTCGAGGACTCCGTCCAAGAGTTGGCTCAGCACACCGGCGGTGTAGATGGCCCGCTGCCGAACCGGCGTGGCGACTTCCGCAGCCGTATCGGCCACCGGCTTCACCACCGTCGTCACCAGACTTTCAACATCGGCGCCGGAGTCGGCGGTCACATGGTATTGGCTGAGTCCGACCTTGACCTTGACGGGACCGAAGGTGGGGCCGCTCAGCACCAACAGGTTGTGCCAGAGTCCGTGGAATCCGATCTCGTTGCCGTCGGCATCATCGGTGACCGCGCCCACGAACAGCCACTTGGGGCCGTGCTCGTTGAACGTTGCCTCAAACGGTGTCACCTCGTCGATGGATGTGCTCGATGTGCTCGCGGTGACGTCGCTGCTGTGGTAGGAGGCGCCGGCGTCCCACACTCCGGCGAGCGGATCGAGCCGGTCGAACACCCGTCTCCCCACCACGTAGATGTGAGCCACGCTGCCGTCGTCGGGCAGTTCGCCCCCGCCCGCGTTGCCGACCCGGAAGTCGACCGGGAACGGATCGCCCGCCACCACCTCGGCGGGAATGTGGACCGCCTCAACCTTGAGCTCGGGACTCTGCCGGCGTTCGGCCTCGTCCACGAAATGGACGGTGAGGGTGAAGTCCGCCTGCAGCGGCTGGCGGTCGCGCGCAAAATAGGTGGTGGCCTCGATCAGGTAGGCACCGGCTTGCAGGTATTGCTCGATGCGGGAGTTGCGGTATTCCCCGCCGTCGTCGTTGGCGCCGATGATGCCATCGGTGAACGACGCCAGCGACAAGACGGGGTCACCGTTCTCGGACTCCAGGTCGATGCGCACCCGACCGGGCTGGTCCATGAAGAACAAGTAGCCGTAAGCGGGGTGGCTCGACACGAAGCGCGAGCCGCAGGTATCGAGCGACCAAGATCCAGATGCCACCAAGTCTTTGCCCGGTTCCAGCTCGCCCAGCGGGAAGAGGTCGCAACCCTCGACCCGGCTCACCGTGAGCTTGAAGTCGGCCGGGCCCCGGCCGCGCCCGCCGACGGTGGTGGCCTCGATCAGGTAGGTGCCGGGTTCTAGGTTGCTGCCGGGTTCTAGGTAGCTCTCGACGCGGGCATCGAGCCGCTCGCCGTGGTCGTCGTTGTCGGTGATGCGGCTGCCGTCCTCATCGAGCAGGTAGAGGTAGGAGTCAGCCTCGACGGACGACAATCCGATCCTGATCCGACCCGCCTCGGCCACATGGAAACGGTAGGTGTGGGCATCGCTGTCGGGCCGGAACCGCGAGTCGCAGTCCGCGGTCGTCCAGCGCCCCTCGGCCTCCAGCACGCTGCCCGGCGAGTCGCCCAGGGTGCCAAGGTCGGTGACCTCGCACTCCTCGGCCTCCTGGCCGAGCGCAGTACTCGGTCCGGCCAGTGCCAGCGAAGCGGCGACCAACCCAACAACTGCAACCGGCATCGCCAGCGCGCTCTTGAGGACGGACAGGGAACGATGCATGGCTGCAACCTCCATAGACGGCGGGCGCAGGCTACGCCGACTGCCCCACATCGCCAATCCGCGGCGAATTGCCGCCACCGGTGGAATGCGGCGGACATGTCGTCGGCGGCTGCGGGCTGGCGCTACCGTGTGGCCCGATGCCGCCCAAGACGTTCACCACGGCCGAATTGCAGGCCCGCACCCTCAAGCGGGGCCAGCGGGTGAGGCTGGTGTCGGAGCAGCCCGGCGTGCCCCAGGGCACCGAGGGCAAGGTGGCCATGGCCAACGGCTTCACCTGGAACC
Organism: Acidimicrobiia bacterium; assembly: GCA_022821685.1. Classification (GTDB taxonomy): domain Bacteria; phylum Actinomycetota; class Acidimicrobiia; order Acidimicrobiales; family Aldehydirespiratoraceae; genus Aldehydirespirator. The sequence continues at coordinate 31,455 of JAJEDD010000020.1, read as the reverse complement.
GCTACTGGGTGAGGCTGACCGACGGCCGGGTGGTGGGCCACATCGACCACGGTGATCTGGTCCGCACCAAGGACTACGAGCGGTACCTCGTCGCCCGCGACCGGGAGGCACAGAAGGCTGAGCTGGCCGCGCAGCGGGCGGCCGAGGCCGCCGCGGCCGGGCCGGCGGACAGTGCCGACGACGAAAGCGCGGCCAGCGGCGGATCGGGCGAGGCGGTCGTCAACGGCGTGACCGTGCCCGCCTACCTGCTGCAACGCTCGGCCGACGCCAGGACCCGCCTCGGCGCCTGACCCGCGTCCGCCCGTCGTTTCCGCGGGCTCGTGCTACAGTGAGCAATCGGTGAAGCGGAGCCGACCCCCTGGCTCAGTGGTCATGATGCTCGCAGGGGGCCGACTCCGGTCTGCCGTTAGCATACGTCACAAGTACTGAAATATGTTGATATAGGCTTTCGGTTGAGCCACAGCAGTGGAAGCGCCTACCGGGCGAGTCCGCCCTGCACGGGCCATGCCAACTATGGTGTCGGCCCGTGGACCGGTTCGTGTTCGGGATCTGCGGCGGCTCCGGCGCGGGCAAGACCACACTCACCCGTCGCCTGCTGGAGCGGCTCGACGAGCACGAGGTGAGCGTGCTCGCCTTCGACGCCTACTACCGCGACCTGTCGCACCTGCCCTTCGACGAGCGGCGCCGCGGCAACTTCGACCATCCCGACTCCCTCGACAGCGGCCTGTTCCTGCACCATCTCGACTCGCTGAGGCAGGGCCTCGATGTGGACGTGCCGATCTACGACTTCGCCACCCACACCCACAGCGGCCGGTTCGAGCGGGTGGAGGCGGCCCGGCTGCTGCTGGTGGAGGGCATCCTGCTGCTGGCCTTCGAGGAGGTGCTGGAGCGGCTCGACTACTCGATATTCATGGACGTCCCCGAGGAGGTGCGGCTCCAGCGCCGCATCCGGCGCGACATGATCGAGCGGGGCCGGCCCGAGGACCATGTGCGCCGCCAGTTCGCGGCCACGGTCGCCCCCATGCACGACGCCTACGTTCAGCCCAGCCGCCACCGGGCCGACCGGATCATGGGCATCGCCGAAGCCGACCAACTAGCCGACGAGCTGATGGCCCTGCTGCCCGCCGCGGTCCCAGCAACAGCCCGCTAGCGAGGCTCATCAAGAACGGCTCCGGCGATTGCCGGAGGTGGTCGACTGCGTGCCCTCTACAGGACGACGCCTTCGCCGGCCAGCAGCTTGGCCTTTGTTTCGGGGCTGTAGCCGTAGTTGCCCACTCCCCCGCTGCTGGGCACCACCCGATGACACGGGATCAGCAGCGGAACCGGGTTGCGGGCCATGGCCGTGCCCACCGCCCGGGCCGCTCGGGGCCGGCCCACGGTGGCGGCCAGCTCGCCGTAGGTGCGCACCTCGCCGCAGGGGATGCGGGCCGTGGCCCTCAGCACCTCCTGGTGGAACGCGGAGCGCGACGACAGGTCCACCGGCACGTCGGTGCGTCCGGTGGCCAGGGCCTCGCTCACCCGGGCCACCAGCTTGGGGTCGGGGTCGGGATCGGGATCGACCTCGGTGCCCACCTCGTCGCGCATGTAATCGACGAAGCGGCCCGGATCGGGCTCGCGTCCGCCAGGGGTGATCTGGAGTCCGGAGACCCAACCGTTGGAGTGGGCCACGAACACCGGTCCGGCGGGGCTGTCGGCCATGAACCAGAGGTGGGCCAACCCGGCCCGCTCGGTTGGATTCTCGCTGCTGTCAATGCCAGGTTCCATGAGGACACTCTCCATTCTCTGTGGCGTTCTCTGTGGCGTTCTCTGCGGCGCAAATTACACCGTTGAAGGTTCATCTCGACCGTAACGGGAACGCTGGCGCCGCGCAAGTGCCTATTCGCTCGGCCGATGGTCACCGATTGCCCAATCGACGGGCTCGCGGCCGGCCGCTACTAGGGCCTCGTTGGCCCGGCTGAAGGGCCGGCTGCCGAAGAATCCGCCCGAGGCCGACAGTGGCGAGGGGTGGGCCGACTCGATCACCGTGTGGCGGCCGGCGTCCACCAGCGCCCTCTTGCGGCGGGCCGAGCCACCCCACAGGATGAACACCACCCGCTCGTCCTTGTCGTTGACCACCCGGATCACCTCGTCGGTGAACGTCTCCCAGCCCCGCCGCTGGTGGCTGGCAGCCTGGCGGGCCCGAACGGTGAGGGTGGCGTTCAGCAGCAGCACCCCCTGGCGGGCCCAGTGCTCCAGCGAGCCGTGGTTGGGCACCGGTGCGCCGATGTCGTTGTGCAGCTCTTCGAGGATGTTCACCAGCGACGGCGGCTTGGCCACACCGGGGCGCACCGAGAAGCACAGCCCGTGGGCCTGGCGGGGGCCGTGGTAGGGGTCCTGGCCCAGGATCAGCACCTTGACCGAGGCGTGCGGGGTGAGGTGCAGGGCCGCGAACACCTCGTCGTGGGGCGGGAACACTTGGTGGCGGTCCCGCTCGGCTCGCACGAAGCCCTGCAGATCGCGCCAGTAGGGCTTGTCGAACTCGCCTCGCAGCAGCGGGTTCCAGTCGGTCTTGGTCCCCATCGCCGCCCACCGTAGATCAGCGGCCGGGCGGTCCCGCCGCGATGGTGGCTGGCGTGGCCGGATACCGTTGGCGCCAGAGGCCGAGCGAATGGGAGAGGATCTGTGAGCGGTGCCGCGACAATCCGAGCGAGGCCGTGGGCTGTGTTGTCGGGGTTTGGGCGGCCCATGAGCGATGCGAACAAGAGCGGGAGACACCGCGCCGCACCGCGAGACGCCCGTACCTGTCGGCGAGCCTTGTGATGGTCAGCGCCGTCGAGATCACCGACCTCACCGTCGAGTTCGACCAGGTCACCGCCCTCGACAACGTGAGCCATACCTTCGAGCCGGGCACGGCCACCGCGGTTATGGGGGTAAACGGCTCGGGCAAGACCACCATGCTGGAGTGCCTGGCCGGTCTGCAGAAGCCCACCTCGGGAACCATCCGGGGCATGGCGGAGAATCTGGCCTACGTGTGCCAGCACCTTGCCGCCGGCTGGATGCCGATAACCGCGGGCGAGGTGCTGGCCATGGGCCGCTACCGCGAGCGGGGGCTGGTCGGGCGGCTGAGGGGCTCGGACCGTGCCGCCATGCACAAAGCGGGCGAGCAGCTCGACGTGAACCAGTTCGCCCGCCGCAGCTTCGGCGACCTCAGCGGCGGACAGCAGCAGCGGGTGAGAATCGCGCAGGTGCTGGCATGCGAGCCCGATGTGATCATGCTGGACGAGCCGGTCACCGGCCTCGACATCCCCAGCCAGGAGCGGATCCTGGGCGTGATCGAGGACTACGCCAGCCGGGGCGCGGTGGTGATCATCACTACCCACCACCTCGACGAGGCTCGGCACTGCGACTCGGTGGTGCTGCTGGCCAACCGACTGGTGGCCGCGGGCGCCCCCGACGAGATGCTCACCGAGGAGCGGCTGCGGGAGACGTTCGGGGACCGGCTGCTGGGGGACCATGCCGACCACGACCACGACCACGACATCCTCCTGCTCGACGACCACGGCCACGGCCACCACGCCCACGGCACCGGCCACCACGGCGACAGCTGCGACCCCGACAATCAAACCCACGGACCCCACACCCACTAGGGCGAGCACAAATGGGTGAGAGTTCGTCGCGTCGCAGGGGTGCCTGTCCCGCTCCGGTTCGCTGCGCTCACGGGCCGCTCGGGCCACGACCTCGCAAGCTCGGGCTCTAGGGGGCTTCATGGTCCCGGCGCAGTGTGATCTTGCCGTCATCGGGGCCGGGCCGGCGGGGGCGGCCGCCGCCATCACCGCGGCCCGCCGCGGCGCCCGGGTGACCGTCTTCGAGAAGGGGCCGCCCGGTCGCGACAAAGTGTGCGGCGACGGGCTGACCCCCAGGGCGGTGGCCGCCCTCAAAGAGCTCGGCATCGGCCTCGACGGCGCCCATCGCATCGACGGCCTGCGGATGATCGCGGGCAGCACCCGCCGCGAGCTGCTGTGGCCCGACGGCAACCGCTTCGGCCCCCACGGGGCGGTGTGGCCCCGACGGGCACTGGACCGGCACCTCGTGGAGGCGGCCGAGGCGGCCGGGGCCGAGATCCTGTGGAACACCGAGGTGATGCCCGTCCTCGCCGACAACGGCCGAGTGGTCGGCGTGGAGGGCGTTGCCGGCAGCGGGCGCTGGCTGGCCGACCTGGTGGTGCTGGCCACCGGCGCGCCCGGCGCAGCGGCCCGCATGCTCGGCGCGGAGCGATCCGACGACGAGCCCTTCGGCCTCGCCATCCGGACCTACGCCGGTAGCCCCCGCCACGCCGACCGGCACCTTGAGGCCTGCCTCACCCTTCGGGGGGCCGAGGGGGGCTGGGTTCCGGGCTACGGGTGGATGTTCCCCGCCGGCGACGGCACCGTGAACATCGGCGCAGGCTCGATGTCCACCATGAAAGGCTTCCGAAGGCTCAACCTCAACCAACTGTTGAGGGACTATCGGGAACTGGTGGCGTCCGAGTGGGGGCTCGGCGATTTCCTGGAGCGGCCCCGGGCTTGGCGGCTGCCAATGAGCACGGTCCGCCGCCACGGCGCCGGGTGGGCGGCGGTGGGCGACGCGGCCGGCCTGATCAACCCGATGAACGGCGAGGGCATCGACTACGGCCTGGAGTCGGGGATGATCCTGGCCGACCTGTTCCTGGAAGATCCGGCCGGAGCCCCCGGCGCCTACGACCGCATCATCTCAGAGCGCTTCGACGGGTTCCTGCGCACCGGGCGGCGCTTCAGCTTCCTGATCGGCCATCCCTGGATCCTGCGCAACGGGCTGCGCCTGGCCGTCGGCACCCAGACCGTCGCCAACATCACCCTTCAGGTGATGGGCAACCTGATCGACGGCGACACCGAGGGGCTGGCGCCGCGTGTCCTCGACGCAGTCGACCGGGGCCTCAAGCTCGCCGATCCCCTGCTGCGCCGCACCCGAGCCGCCGCCTGAGAGGGTGCGCGGATAGGTGAGAGTCTCTCGCGTCGCAAGGGGGTCTTTCCCGCTCTTGTTCGCTGCGCTCACGGGCCGCCCAAACCCCACGCGTCACAGCCCACGGCCTCGCCCGTATGGGCCGGAATCGCTCGCCTATTCGCTCGGCCTCTGAGCGGGTCCAGGATCCGAGCCGCAGCACTTCAGGAGCGGTCGAAGTCGATGACCTCGCCGCGGTTGATGCTGACCCAGTCGCGGGCTTCGAGGTAGGGGCGGAACGTCTCCGCGATCACCCGGTCGTCGTGGTGGGACTTGGGCCTCTGGATCTCGTAGAGGTGCGGGAACTCCAGCCAGGCCGTCACCGCGCTCCACAGTCGCAGCGCCTCGGCGCCGTGGGGCGGGTCGATCAGCACCGGCCCGAACAGGGCCTGGTCGCCAAAGAACAGCGTGGGCACTCCGAAGCCGCCGGCGGCCACCACCCGGTCGTGCTCGCGGCGCACCTCGTCGTGGGTGCTGGCATCGTCGAGCGCCTCGTCCACGGTGGCCGGATCGAGGCCGATCTCGCCGAGCAGGGCCCGGGCCACGTCGGGCTCGTGCACCCGCAGCCCCTCCTCGTGGAGGGCACGGCCCGAGCGCTCGTACCAGGCGTCGAGTTGGTCCATGCTGCGGCGGCGCAGCACCGCGCCGATGCGCATCAGCGACCAGCCGTACGACCAGGGCCGCTCCCACGGGTGCTTCTTGCCCTCGAAGCGGTTGATCTCCTCCAGGCTGAAGAAGCGCCAGTTGATCTCCAGCCCGTTCTGGCTTCGCACGTCGCGGATCCACTTCGAGGTCTGGTAGGCCCACGGGCACAGCACATCGAAATGGAAGTCCACCACGCCGGTGTCGACGGTGTCGGTCATGTAGCCCATCATCGCACCTGCTCGGCGGCGATCCACGGTGCCGATGTCACGGTGTCGGCCCTAGAGGCCGAGCGAATAGGCGAGCGATTCCGGTTCATGCGGGCGAGGCCGTGGGCTGTGACGCGTGGGGTTTGGGCGGCCCGTGAGCGCAGCGAACAAGAGCGGGAATGACCCCGCTGCGACGCGACGGGCTGGCAACTGCCCGCGCTCGCGCTTGGCCCCCATCGCTCCACGGTGCCGATCCGCCACTGTCCCGGTCGGTGGACGGCGGTATTGTCGGCAGGGTGAAGATCGACGCTGGCGGGCCTCTGCGCGCACGAGAGCCGGCGCGCTTGAGAGCCTGCGCCTGAGAGCCTCCGCGGTGCAGGGACTGATACTGGAGGGCACCACCACCGACAGCGTCCGTCTATCGGACGACTTGGAACTGGTGGGAGCGCTGACGCCGCGCCAGGTGCGAGTCGAGGTCCGGGCCGCCGGGGTCTGCGGCAGCGATCTGAGCTGCGTGCTGGGCAAGTACCACCTGCCCACCCCGCTGGTGCCCGGCCACGAGGCGGCCGGGGTGGTGGTCGAGACCGGCGCGGCCGTCACCTACTGCTCGGTCGGCGACCATGTGATCCTGTCCACCTTCGGCAACTGCGGACACTGCGACGACTGCGAGAGCGGCGATCCGGGCAACTGCACCAACTCGGCGCTCGGGTCGCTGAAACAGCCCTTCGCCGAGAACGGCCGCCCCGTCTACAACTTCGCCAACATCGGCGCCTTCGTGCAGCAGACCACCGTCAGCGAGAGCCAGTGCATCCCCATCCCTGCCGCGATGCCGCTGGCCGCGGCCGCGCTGGTCGGCTGCAGCGTGGCCACCGGCGCCGGGGCGGTGTTCAACCGGGCCAGAGTGCAGATCGGCGACACGGTGGCGGTGATCGGCGCGGGCGGGGTGGGGCTCAACGTGATCCAGGCCGCCCGGCTGTCCGGCGCCTCGGCCATTGTCGCCATAGACCGGGCCGCGGCCAAGGAGGCGCTGGCCCGAGAGTTCGGGGCCACCGACTTCGTGCTGGCCGACGGCGACGACTTCGACCCGGTCGCCGCGGTCAAGTCGCTGTGCCCGGCGGGGGTTCACCACGCCTTCGAGGTGGTCGGCGACACTGCCCTGCTGGCCCAGGCCATCTCTATGACCCGCCCCGGAGGCAACGTGGCCGCGGTGGGGGTTCCCGATCTGGGGGCGAGGGTGACCTACCCGTTCCTGGATCTGCACCAGAATAAGAGCCTGCTGGGCATCCGCGCCGGCGGCGCCCGGCCCCGCAAGGACTTTCCCATGCTGGTCGACCTCTATCTGAGGGGCCGGCTCAAGCTCGACGAGATGATCTCACACACGGCGGGCCTCGACGGCCTCCAAGACGCCTTCGACGCCCTCCAGTCCGGCACCGAGGCCCGCACCGTCCTGCTCCCCAACGGCTGACCCAGAGGCCGAGCTTGCGAGGCCGTGGCCCGAGCGGCCCGTGAGCGCAGCGAACAAGAGCGGGAATGCCAGAAGCCGAGCTCGCGAGGCCGTGGCCCGAGCGGCCCGTGAGCACAGCGAACAAGAGCGGGAACGGCCCCGCGAGCGAAGCCCGCGATCAGGACCGTGTCTCGGAGGGGGTCTCGTCGAAGCCCTGGGTCAGCAGCTCCATCTCGGCCACCAGGCACGCCGACACCGACGCTCGGGCCACGGCCTCGCAGCGGAGAAGGTCCTCGCGCCTCAGCGGACTGATCGCCACCAGCGTCACGCCGAGGCCGTCGTCGCGCACCAGGTTGGCGCACAGCGCCACGTCCTCGTCGCCCCGAGCCTCCACCATGTCGGGGGCCAGGGGCGCGTTGAGGCTCGCCAGGACGTTGTCCACCTGGCCGGCGGACAGCGATGTGGTGAACGCGTACGATGTGGTCTCGCAACCCGCCACCCGGTACAGGCCGCCTCCGAGGTGGTCCATGTCTATGCCCGACGAGGTAAGCGTCAGCGTCGGCTCGTCCGACACCGCGAAGCCCAGCATCGACGCGAGCATCGAGCAGTCGTCGGCGGCCAGCACCAGCTGGCGGAACTCGGCGGGGTGCAGCGTGCAGCGAGGATCGGTCATGGGCCCGATCGAGCAGCGGTGGCCGCTGGAGCCGGCCAGCTCGAGTCGAGCGCCCGGCAGGTGGAATACCAGGGCCGCCGCGATCTGCAGGGTTCCGGTCATGGGGACGGTGGAGGGCATGGGAGTGCTCCTTTCGGCATGGAGAGACCGCCGCCGCAACCGTCGGCGGCGTCGAAGGGAGCGAGACCTCGCCGGGGCGCTCCGACCCGGGGCCGAGCCGTCGGCGCAGTGCGCAGGGGTTCGGCGATCCGCCCGCGACCCTAGTCACCAACCCGGATCGTCTGCGAGTGAAATATCTGCGGCGACCCGCAGCCAGCTCTTGGAGGCCGAGCGGATAGACCCTTCCCGCTTGCGGTTCCCGCAGAGCCCCTAGCGAGGCCGTGGCCCGAGCGGCCCGTGAGCGCAGCGAACAAGAGCGGGAATGACAAGGCTGCCCGCGAGACGCTCGGGAGCAATCCGCGCCTGCTCTTATTCGCTCGGCCTCGGGGCTCGCCAGCCGTCACGCAGTTGGCGCATGGTGGTGAGCGTGTACGGGCAGGCCTCCAGCCATTGCTTCCAGTCCGGGGTGCCGAAGAGCCGGTACTCGTCGGTGCGGACATGGAACTGGTCGGGCTCGATCGCCTCGATCTCGGCGCCGCCGGGCGCGTTGGGGTGGAAGGCGCAGTACACGAGACCCTTGTCGAGACTGCCGAGCATGGCCCTGTAGTCGGCGCTGCGCTGCCGCGGGCGCGAGAAGTCGGTCTCGAGCACCTCGTCGAACACCGGCATGCCGGCGGCCAGCGCTTCGGCAACCGCCTCGCGGTAGGGGCCATGATCGGCGCCTTGAAGGTGGTCGCCGGGCCCGTAGTCGGCGAAGTCCGCGGTCAGCAGCACCGGGATGTCGAGCTCGATGCCGAGAGACACGTACCGGTCGCACCATTCGGGGGCCAAGGCCGAGCCCATGTGGGCGTCGAGGTGGGTGACGTCGATGCCCGCGGCCCGGGCCCGCTCCACCTGGGCCCGCCACTCGGCCTCGACCGCGTCGGGGTGGGCGCGGCGGCGCACCGAGGCCACGTCGGGCCACAGATAACCGTGATCGTCGACGAGGCCCGATGACGGCTCTGGCCGGGTGATCGGAGCCCAGCGGTAGTGGGTCATCTCAGAGGTGAGGGTCAGGTGGACGCCGCAGTCGAGGCTCGAGTCGGCCGCGGCCGCCTCGGCGATCTCGCTGAACCACGGGCACGGCACCATCACCGAGCCGGCCGTGATGGTGCCGAGGTGCGACAGTTCCACGAAGGCCCGGTTGGCGCCGTGGTTCATGCCGACGTCGTCGGCATGGATCACCAGCCGAGTGGCAGCTGCGCCTGACGACCCGGACACACCAGCGAGGCTAGACGGCGAGCGCCACCCAACGAGTGACGAGGCGACCAGAGACCGCAGCGAGACCGCAGCGTCGGAATGGGGGCGGCGGGGCGGTGCGGACCTACCATGCCGGCGTGGGCCTGCACCACTTCGCCCCCGATGTCGAGCCCGCTGAGGTCAGCGACCATCTGCGCCGCTTCGGCTACGCCATCGTGGACGATGTGGCCGACCAAGCCCTCCTGGACCGGCTCGAGTCCGAGGCCATGGGTTTCATCGAGGCGTCGGCCGCGGGCCGCGACGCCTACGACGGGCACTTCACCCGCCGCACCGGGGCGCTGGTGGCCCGCTGCCCCGCCAGCCGCCGGCTGGTGATGCATCCGCTGGCCGTCGGGGTGGCCGGCCATTTCCTCGGCCATGCCAGCGCGGTGCAACTGCACCTCACCCAGATCATCTCGGTCGAACCGGGCGAGACCGCCCAGAAGCTTCACCGCGACGAGATGGCCTTCGACTTCTTCGACTTCGGTGCGGACTACCACGTCCAGTGCAACACCATGTGGGCGCTGACCGACTTCACCGCCGACAACGGGGCCACCTGGATTCTCCCCGGCACCTCCGGCCTCGACGACGAGGCTGCCCGGGGCGTGTCCGGCGCCCAGGCCGAGATGGGCCGGGGCAGCGTGCTGTTCTACGACGGCAAGGTGCTCCACGGCGCCGGGGCCAACCGCAGCGCCGGGGCCAACCGCAGCGCCGGGGCCAACCGCGGCAACGAGGCCAGCCGCAGCGCCGGGGTGCGCCGGGGCGTGAACATCACCTACGCGGTGGGCTGGGTGCGCCAGGAGGAGAACCAGTATCTGGCCTGCCCGCCGGAGATTGCCAGAACCCTCGACGACGACCTGTTGCGCATGATGGGCTACACCCAGGGCGCCTTCGCCCTCGGGTATGTGGGCGACCAGACCGATCCGCTGGCCGCGCTGCGGGGCGGCACGGCCAAGGCCAAGACCATCGGCGCCATAGCCGAGCACAACCAGCAAGCCCAACAATTCGCATCCGACATCGACGACGCATATGGCGAACCCGAGGGGTGTTGACCGCCTGTGTATCACCCGTGATACATTGCTGCCATGGAGACCGTGACCATTCGGGAGCTCCGCAACCGCGGCGGCGCAGTCATTGATCGAGTGGCGATGGGCCAGAGGCTCACGGTGACCCGCTCCGGGCGTCCGGTTGCCGAGTTGCGTCCCCTCCCCCGTCGGGGGCCCGATCCCGCGACCCTGCTCGAACGCTGGCATCGTCTCCCGCATGTGAACGAGGACCGGCTGCGCCGAGACATCGACGAGATCGTCGACCCCTCGCTGTGAGTCCGGCGACGCAGGGGCCGGGGATCCTCGACACCAGCACCGTGATCCTGCTCTCTCGAATCTCGGAACAGGACGTGCTGCCCGCAGAGCCGATGATCACGGCCATCACCCTGGCCGAGCTGTCGGTCGGGCCGCTGGCCACATCCGACGAGACTGAGCGGGCTCGACGCCAGGCGCATCTCCAGCAGGCCGAGGCCGACTTCGATCCGCTCCCCTTCGACGGGGCTGCCGCTCGAGCCTTCGGAAGAGTTGCATCCGAGTTGCGGGCCGCGGGCCGCAAGCCTGCCGCCCGGGCCTACGACGCATTGATCGCCGCTACCGCCATCTCCAACGGACTTCCGCTCTACACCGCCAATCCCGGCGACTTCTCGGCCATCAGCGATCTGGAGGTAGTCGGGGTGCCGCACCCGGACCGCACTCTGGCCGCCGCTGATGTTCACGACAGCGGCCGAGAACTGGGCGGCTGACCATGCGGCGGATGCATATTGGGCTGCAGGTCTACGACCTTGAGGAGTCGATCGAGTTCTACACCCGCCTGTTCGGCGCAGCGCCCACCCTGCGGCGCCCCGACTACGCCAAGTGGATGCTGGAGGACCCGCGGGTGAACTTCTCGCTCGACACCCGCGGCGAGGGCGCGGCGGGTTCGGCCCACTACGGCATCCAGGTGGAGTCGCACCCCGAGTTGGAGGACCTGCGGGACCACATCGACGCGGCCGGCATGGCCCGCGCCGACCAGAACGATCTGGTGTGCGGCTACCAGCTCCAGCACAAGTCGTGGGTCGCCGATCCCGACGGCGTCATGTGGGAGGCGTTCTTCACCGAGGGCACCGTCGACTCCGGCTACGGCACCGCCGAGATGCCCGACCCCGCCTGACGACTGCTCTCCGCTCGCCAGCGCTCGGCCGGGTATGTACCGGTCAGGAGATCTCCAGCTGTAGGAGCAGGTGGCCCGAGCCCTCGAACTCCACCTCGAACACGCCGGGGATCGCCGCGGTGAAGGCGAAATGAGCCGGATGGCCGGCGGACACGGCCCGCAGGATGTCGTAGCCGTGAACGTGCACCTCCTCGGCCGTGTCGGAGGCAACTATCAGGGCCACCACTGAGCCGAGATCGACCTCCACCCTTTGCACGCCGCCCACCGGGTCGCCATCGACCGCTTCCACTGTGATGGTCTGGACGGCGTCGGCCACGTCGGCGTCGTACCGGGTCGGCTCCCCCACCGGTCCGTGATCATGGTCGTGCCCGTGCGCGTCGGCATCGTCGCCGTCGTGGTCGTGGCCATCATCCATGCCGGCCGTCTCGGCCGTGTCGGATGTTGCCGGGGCCGGCTCATCGCCGCCGCAGGCCGCAGCAAGCAAGATCAGCACCAGGACTGCGGCCCGGAGACCCAGAGCGTACGCGGGTAGGCAAGAGCCTGTCGCGTCGCAGCGGTGCCATTCCCGCTCTTGTTCGCTGCGCTCACGGGCCGCTCGGGCCACGGCCTCGCCCGTATGGGCCGGCTTCGCCCGCCTACCCGCTCGGCCTCTTGGGCTGGCGCGAAACACTGGGGGCATTGGACTCATCGGATCAGCGGGCGGTCCAGCCGCCGTCCACGACGATGGTCTGGCCGGTGATGTAGCTGCCCGCGTCGGAGGCCAGCAGCAGCAGGGCGCCGTCGAACTCGTCGATCTCGCCGGCCCGCCTCATCAGGGTGTTGCGCTGGATGTGGCGCAGCCCGGGGGCGTCGTCGGCTGCGAACATAGCCTCGGTGAGCTCGCTGCGAAAGTAGCCCGGAGCGATGGCGTTGACCCGGATGCCGTCGGGGGCCCACTGCTTGGCCAGTTCCCGGGTGAGGCCGATCAGCCCGGCTTTGGAGGCCACGTATCCGGCCTGGTGGTTGCCGCCCGAGGCGACGATCCCCAGCATCGACGCCACGTTGACGATGCTGCCACCGGTGCCGTGCTCGATCATCCGGCGGGCCGAGGCCGCCGACAGCACGAAGGCGGCGGTGAGGTTGATGTCCAGCATCCGCCGGAACTGCGCCGGATCCTGCTCGTGGGCCCTGACCACCGCGTCGCTGGCGCCCGCGTTGTTGACCACAATGTCGGGACCGCCGTGCTCGGCCGCCGCCTCCACCAGGCGCTGCAGCTGCAAATCGTCAGTCACGTCGCAGCCGACCGGCACCACGCCCGGCACCACGCCCGCCAACGCCTCAAGCCGGTCCAGCCGGCGGGCCGCGGCGATCACCGTCGCCCCCCGACTGGCCAGCACCCGGCAGTAGCGCTCGCCGAGGGTGCCGCTGGCCCCGGTGACGATGGCGGCCCTGCCGTCGAGCGAGAAGACGTCGGGGTCGGAGCCGGCCGCAGCAGCCATGACCGGTGCTAGCGGTGGATCTGGCCCGACACGCTGGTCGGGGTGAACCGGGCCACCAGCCGGCCTTCGTCGATCATGGCCCGGCGGTATTCGTCCCAGTCGGGGTGCGGTCCGCCCGCTACCTGCTCGTAGTAGTCGACCAGCGCGTCGCTGGTGGCGTCGCCCGGCGTGGTGGTGGGCGGCGACAGGTCGACGGTGCCATCAAGAGACACGTACGACCAGTTCTGCTCGTCGGAGATGTGCAGCACCGCCCGAGGGTCGCGCCTCAAGTTGGCGGTCTTGGCCCGGCCGGCAGTGACCGAGACGGTGAACACGTCTCCGTCGACGCTGTAGACGATGTCGGAGGACTGGGGCCGGCCGTCGGCTCGGATCGTGATCAGCACCCCGAGCTTTCGCTCAGCCGCCCAGCTGGTTGCCTCTGAGAGATCCATTGCGCCTTCCTATCGGCCTGTCGGGCTCAACGCGCCCCCGGATCCCGGTAGCGTCTCCCGAGCGGCCCCGGGACCCGCCCCGACCGCATCCCCCACCACGCGAAAGGCGAGGAACATGTCGAAGGTCTCAGTGTTCGCCAAATTCTCCTGCAAGGAGGGCAGGGGCGCCGAAATGGACGAGGCGCTGCGGGCCGTGGTCGCGGCCAGCCAGTCGGTGGACGGCGTCGAGTCGTACTCCTACCACCGGGGCGACGACGGCACCTACTGGTTCTTCGCCCTCATGTCGAGCATGGAGGCAGCCCAGCAGCACGCCGGCAACGAGGCCATGCAGGCTGCGATGCCGGCCATGATGGCCCTGCTCGACGGCCCGCCCGACATGGGCATGGCCACCCCGGTAGCGGCCAACGGCTTCGACTTCTAGCCCGACTCCGCCCCGTAGAGGCCGAGGCGATCAGGCGGCGGGCACGTCGGTCTGGGCGAAGTCGTCCCCCACGAACAGCAGCGGCAGTCCCAACCGTCGGGCCAGCGCATAGGAGAACGTGTCGCCGTAGTTGAGCCCGGCCGGGTGCCTGCCTTTGCCGAACCGGCGCCAGCACACCATCGCCTCGTCTGCGAGGGCTGCGTCCACCTGCTCCACCCGCACTTCGATGCGGGTCAGGAGTTCTTCGAGCAGCTGGGCCCCGGCGGCACCGGCCCGCGCCTCCACTACGATCCCCAGTTCCACTCGGGTCGCGGCCGACATCAGGCAGGGCGACTCGAGCAGCTTGCGTTCGATCTCCTTGCGACCGGGCTCGCCGAAGAGCACTGCGACTATCGCCGAAGTGTCGATCACATTCACGACGGCAGACCGTGCTCGTCGTACCCGACGATGTCCTCGGGGCTGCGTTCGTCGAGCACGGGGAGCGCTCGAAATCGCTCGATTATGTCGTCCAATGTCCGGTTGCGCTTGCGTCGGCGCTCTAGGTCCAGGCGGGTCTCTAGCGACGCGACTACAGCCTCGGTCAGCGACTCGCCCGTCATCTCCGCCAGTTCGCGAGCCAGTCGGTCCGCGGTCGTGCTCTTGATGCTCAACACCATAGTACCACTATAGCTATATAGGCACCTAGGCGGACAAACGCATCTTCGGCAAGCAGCAATTGCTTCAGCAGGATGTAGACAAGTGCGCATATAAAACATAGATTCCCTCTATGGCCACCACAACGATTCGCATCGACACAGACACCCATGCCCGGCTGGTCGAGCTGAGCGACGTCGCAGGCGCCTCGCTCATCGACACGGTGCGCGACGCGGTCGAGGCCCTCCGGCGCCAGCGGTTCGCCCGACGAGTGGCGGCCGAGATCGCCGAGTTGCGCAGCGATCCCGAAGCGTGGGCGTCCTATCTGGCCGCTGCCGAGGCCACATCGGTGAGCGATGGCGTCGGTTGACGATCTGTGGCTGGCCGACTTCGGTGATCCATACCCCGGTGAGCCGGCTGCCCTTCGTCCGGCCCTTGTTCTCGGGCCGCCCGACACGTTCGGCGCCGATTTTCCGTTTGTGATCGTGGTGCCGCTGACGACAACGCGGCGGGGGCTGTCGCTCCATGTGGAGATCGAGCCGGTCGAAGAGACAGGTCTCGACGAGACCAGCTACGCCCAGTGCGAGTTGATCCGATCGATCAACCGCCGCCGCCTCGTGCATCGCCTAGGTCAGATCGACTCCAATGCGAGCCTCCGAGTCACCTCAATCGTCAAAACGCTGCTAACCCACTGAGGCTGACCACTGCGCCGCTAGCCCTTGAACAGCCTGATCTGGCGATGAATGGCCAACTCGTCGATCAGGATCCACTCCCGGACGATCTGTTGGTCGATCACTTCGGCGTGGCTGATGCCGAGGATGTAGATGGGGGCGCCGGACGGATCCCCGAAGGCGCCGGCGCCGTCGTGGGTTCCCCGCACGCTCCAACGGGCCGCCACGCGCCGCGGGTGGCCGGGATCGTCCCGGCCGATGAGATGGTCCACCGAGAAGCGGGCGTCGGGGACCGCCGAGATCAGACCCATCCAGAACCGGGTGGCCTCGGCCCGGCCGCTCTCGGCGAAGCCGCCCGGCAGCTCCAGCGCGACCGCCTCGTTGTAGTTGGCGTCCACCACCCGGCAGTCGCTGCGCCAGATCGACTCCAGCGTGTCGGCGTACATGAGCGCATGCTCCGACGTCTCCGTCGGCGCGACATAGCTGCCCGCGACGTCGCTCTCCGGCGTGAACACCGACGGGGTCTGGCCTCGCTCGTGCTCGGCCGCAATCGACTGGGCTGCGAACTCGCCGACATCGTGGCCGAGCTGGCGCACGATGGCGCCGTGATCTCGCACCAGCCATTCCTCGCAGATGCGCTCGGCCCTCAGCACGGTGTCGGCAATGGTGCGGGCCTTGACCCGCCTGCCCGACGGCGGGCCGAACATGCCGTCGCCGCGGTGGTGCATGGGCGACACGATCCGGTGCGACGAGTAGTAGCACCCGGCGTCGTCGTCACCGGTCCAGATCACGTCCTCGCCGAGCAGCCGGCGGTCGGGGAACTGGTGCAGCGTGGCGTTGGTCGCGGCGATCACGGCGTCGACGCCTCGGGTCAGTCCCATGGCGGTCCGCACGATGTTGTCGCTGGAGTAGTACTGGTGGATCCGGGCCATGCCGCGCTGTTCCCAGATGCGCCTCGTCGATTTGAGGATGTAGTCGGGAACCGACGTGTACTCGGGATCGAAGCCTTTCAACTGAGCCGTCCTTTTGCTTGTGGTGTGGTCAGGAGATCTGGGCCCGCATGCGCTCGAACAGGTCGGTGCCCAAGGGTTACCACCACCCCTTCTGCTTGCGGTCGTCGACGAGCACGGCGAGGCGCTCCATCAGGTCGACGCCCATCTGGCGGGTGAGGTCGATCAGGTCGATGGGGACCCAGTTCTCGATCAACAGATCGTTCGGCCCCCGCTTCCACCAGTCGAAGTCGCGCATGGTCATGAGCTTGCCGGTGGCATCGATGCCGGCGTAGCGGCCGTGGTGGTTCGAGAACGCCACATCCCAGACGCCCCCGCAGGCGTAGCTGCCCTCGCCCACGAACCCCATCACCCGCCCATGGTCCGGGTCATTGGTGAGGCCCCGGTCGCCGAAGCCGTGCAGCCACGGGCGCTGGTGGAAGTCCTCGAACTCCTCGAGCGTGTAACAGCGCCCGATGCCGGAGTAGCCGTACCACTTCATGTCCCGCGTCCAGTAGTTCCACTGCTCCATGCGGCTCATGTCGGCGCCGTCGCGGTGGCGGACGTAGCGCTCGAGCCCGCTGGCCATGGCCGCCACCAGCTGCAGGGTCTTGCGGCCCTCGAGCGGATCCTGCTCGGTCAGCAGGATGCCGTCGCCGGCCGCGGGGGCCGGGATCTTGCCGCCGTCGGCGCCCGGCGAGGGCGACAGCACCTCGTAGCCGGCCTGGCGCATCACCGAGAGGATGTCGAACATCACGTAGCTTTCGGCGATCTTGCCGTCGCGCATCACGTAGAACTGCCCGAAGTACATGTGGGTCTTGCGCCCGGAGGCGGGAATGCCAAGCCAGTCGTGCACGAAGGTGCCGGTCAGGTGGCCGCAGCCCGACACCCATTCCGTGCCCTCATCGCCGGCGAAGCGCGACCCGCCGTCGTCGATCCCGCCCATGAACACGTCCGGGGTGCGCTTCAGGTCTGGGAAGGACCGCAGCAGCGGCATCCAGAAGTCGGCGATCAGCGCATCGACTCCGATGAGCCGGTCTATGGGGGCCGACCCGTTCCAGTCGATGTCGGGGTGGCATGCGGCCCGCACCACATCGGCGATCTGATCGCGGCCGACGTGGTTCAGCTTCTGCCAGTAGTCCCAGACCGCGGCCTTGTTGGCCTGGTTGACAGCCGAGGCGCCGGTGCTCATGTCCGCACCGCCAGATGGGTCGAGCGGTCGAAGAAGTGCAGGTTCTCGGTGGCCACGTTCACCTTGATGCGGTCGCCGGGCCGAGCCCGGGTGGCAGCCGAGAACCGGCCCGTGCAGCGGCTCGCGCCCTCCTCGCCGAGTTCGTCGAGGGCGTCGGGGTCGCCGCTGTCCACCATGGTGGCCTCCAACGCGAAGTGCATGAGGGTCTCCGCACCGAGCGCCTCGCGGATGTCGATGGTGGCGTCGAGCTGCCGATCGGCGGGATGGTCGCGGCTGACCGCCCCGTCCTCCAGGTCCTCGGGGCGGATGCCGACCACGAGGGCGGTGTCGACGTAGTCGCGCAGCCCGGGCCGATCAGCGATCACGGAGTCGTCCAGAGCCAGCGTGTTCGCTCCCATCTCCACTGCGAACCCGGAGCCGCGGGCCACGATCTCGGCCTCGTAGAGGTTCATCGACGGCGACCCGATGAACGCGGCCACAAAGACGTTGTCGGGAGTGTCGTAGAGGTCCTCCGGCGCGGCCACCTGCTGCAGCACGCCGTCCTTGATCACCGCCACCCGGTCGCCCATGGTCATGGCCTCCACCTGGTCGTGGGTCACGTAGAAGGTGGTCACGCCCAGATTGCGCTGGATGCCGGCGATGTCGGCCCGCATCTGCACCCGGAGCTTGGCGTCGAGGTTCGACAGCGGCTCGTCCATGAGGAACAGCGCGGGCTCGCGCACGATGGCCCGTCCCATGGCCACCCGCTGGCGCTGGCCGCCCGACAGGTTGGCCGGCTTCTTGTCGAGCTGCTCGGTGAGCTCGAGCACCTCGGCTGCAGCGGCCACCACCTGCTTGCGCTCGGCCTTCTTGATCTTGCGCAGGCGCAGCGGGAAGCCGATGTTCTCCTCGACCGTCATCTGCGGATAGAGCGCGTAGTTCTGGAACACCATGGCGATGTCGCGGTCTTTCGGCGCCACGTCGTTGACCCGGCGATCACCGACATAGAGGTCGCCCTCGGTGATCTCCTCGAGCCCGGCGATCATCCGCAGCGCGGTGGACTTGCCGCATCCCGACGGACCCACCAGCACCAGGAACTCGCCGTCGGTGAGCTCCAGGCTGAGCTCGGTCACGGCTTGGAATCCGTTGGGATACACCTTGGTAAGCCCGTCGAGCCTTACCTCAGCCATAGGGCCTCCCCTCCGTCGCCGTTGAGATGTACGGGCGGTTGTGTGTTCACAGCGCCTCCCCGTTCAGTTGCCGCATCCGGGCCAGGACGTCGAGTCCCTGCATGTTCAGCCAGTGCAGCAGGTCGATGAAGATCCAGTTCTCGGCCAGCTTGTCGCCGTCGCGGCGGTAGACGTCCACCACCCGCATGTCGGCGGGCGTGCCCGAGCCGGTCATGCCGAGGAAGCCGCCGGTGGCGGTGTTGGTGAGGTTGGGCCAGCCGAAGAAGCAGGCGTAGTCGCCCTCGGCGAACCGGGCCACATGGCCGTTGAAGGTCTTGGCGGCCAGGTTGAACCGGAACGGATGCTGGTGCTGCTGCTGGTAGCGGTCGATGGTGTAGGTGGCGCCGATCCCGCCCGGACCCGACCAGATCATGTCCTCGTGCCAAGTCTCGGCCAGCACCGCGCGCGGCACGCGGTTGTCGCCGGTGGAGTTGCCCTGGCGGTTGGCCTCGCTCAGGTCGTCGATCATGCGTTCCACCAGCGCCATGGTCTCTTTGCCTGCGGCCTCGTCCTGCTCGTCATCGAGCAGGCCGTCGTGGGTGAGGGGACCGGGCTGGATGTGCTGCGAGCCGCTGGCCGGGGGCAGCGGATACTGGCCCGCCTGGCCCATGACGCTGACCACGTCGACGAACATCGCCGACTCGGCGATCAGGTCTGCATCCACCCGGTGGAACCCGGCGTAGCGCAAGAAGCACATCCGCCCCGTGGGCGGGATGGCCAGCCACGGCCGGTCGAACAGGCCCAGCAGATGGCCCATCTCGCAGACCCACACCCCGTCGCCGACCGTGTTGTCGCCCGCGAGGAACACGTCGGGGCGGCGCTGCACCGGCGAGAAGGCCTCGCGCAGCGGCGCCCAGAAGCCGGCGGCCACCGCCTCGGCGCCGCTGATCTCGCCGAACGGGTGCACCCCCCGCCATCGGTAGTCGTCGACCACTGTGGCCGCGACGGCGTCGGCCAGCGCGGCGGTCGGGGCGGCATCGATGGCGGCCAGGTGGTCGCGCACGACCGCCTTGGCGTGCTGGAGCGCGGCGCTCATCGGTTCACCCGCCCTCACCGAGGCCCCGCAGTGCTCGGGACCGTGCCGGCGCGAGCGCGGCGCTCATCCCTTCACCGCCCCCGCGCCCAGCCCCTTCACCAGGTGCTTCTGGAACATGATGATCACGATCACGATGGGCAGGGTGATCGACACCGACGCGGCCGCGGCCTCGGTGAGTGTGGTGGTGCTCTCGCCGCCGGTCAGCGCGGAGATGGCCACCGGCAGCGTCCACTCGGTCACGGCCAGGACCCGCACGAAGAGGAACTCGTTGTAGGCCAGCAGCATGGTGAACAGCGAGGTGGCGATGATGCCGGGCCACATGATGGGGATCACCGCCATGCGGAAGGCCTGCAGGCGAGTGGCGCCGTCCATCATGGCCGCCTCCTCGATCTCGCGGGGCACCTCCATGAAGAAGCTCCGCAGCATCCAGATGGTGAACGGCTGGTTGATGGCCACCAGGGCCAGAACGATCACGAGCCTGGAGTCCAGGATGCCCAACTCCTTGGCCACGATGAAGTAGGGCAGCACGAACGCGGTGCGCGGCAGGGCGCGGAAGGCGAGCGCCACGATCAGGATCACCGCTCCCGACAGCCCCGAGTAGCGGGCCAGTGCGTAGCCGGCCAGCAGTCCGATCCCTATCGAGATGATCACGGTGAGCACGGTGACGTAGACCGAGTTGATGAAGTAGTCGAACTCCCGGTTCATGTCGAACACCCTCGGGAACAGCTGCATCCCGATCCACAGCGTGAGCGCCACGCCGAGGTTCCACGGCCAGGTGGTCTCGGCCCGCCGGGCAGCCCACACCAGCGCCGAGATCACCGCCGCCAGGGCCAAGACGAACAGGGCCACCTGCCACATGCTCTGGTCCTCGCTGCGGAACCAGAACTTGCGGTACGGGTCGGCGGTGATGTCGAACCCCCACAGCGTGGGCGTGCTGCGGATCGTGTCGCGGGTGAACTTGATGGAGTTCTGGGCGGCCCAGTAGAAGGGCACCGAGCTGATGATGATGGCGATCACCAGCGCGGTGTGGATGCCCACCGTGCCGGCCGAGGCGCGCAGCTGCTTCAACATGGCGGAGCCTGCTGTCGGTGGGGCCGGCTCATCGGTCTGCGATCTGTTCTTGCTTGCACCGGATCATCTGTCCGCGATCTGTTCCTGGTAGGACTTGCGCAGGAACGGGATCAGCACCACGAAGATGCCGATGACCATCAGCACCGAGATGGCGTTGCCCTTGCCGATACGGCCGATCTGGGCATTGAGCGCGGTGTTGAAGCTGTAGACCGACAGGGCGTGGGCGGACTTGCCGACGCTCTGCCCGAACACGAACGAGCTGTCGAACACGCGATAGGCGTCCATGATGGTGATCAGCAGCACGAAGATGATCAGCGACCGCAGGTGCGGGATCACCACGAACCGCTGCTTGGCCCAGAAGCCCGCGCCGTCCATGTCGGCCGCCTCGATGCGCTCTTCGGGGAGGGTCTGCATGCCGGCGAAGAACGTGATCACCGCGAACGGGGTGATCGACCAGATGCCGTGCAGGATGATCACCCATTTCACGTTGCCGGCGTGGATCACGAACGGGTCGCCGGTGACCACCTCCCACAGCCAGCTGAGCAGGCCGCCGCGGTCGAAGAGGTCGCGCACCAGCAGGGTGCTCACCACCGGGGTGACGATGAACGGCAGCAGCAGCGCGGCCAGGTAGAAGCCCCGGGCGCGGGTCACCCGGTCGAGCAGGTTGGCCAGCCCGAAGCCCAAGACGACGTGGGCCGGCACCACGATGGCCACGAACAGCATGGTGAGCCGGAAGGCCGACCAGAAGTCCGGATCCTGCAGGATCTCGGTGTAGTTGTCGAACCCGATCCATTCCCGACTCGACAGGTCGCGCAGAAAGATGCGGGTCATCGACAGGAAGACGGTGGTGACGAGCGGGAACACCATGAGCACGCTCATGACCGCCACGCTGGGCCACGCGAACCAGCCGAAAGTCCGTCTCGTCACCCGCTTCCCCTTTCTCCGGCTCCGGTTCTACTCGTCGAGAACACTCTCGGCCGGGGCCGGCACGCAGGCATGCCGGCCCCGGCGGAGAGAGTGGGCCATTCCTACTGGATGAACCCTGCGGCGGTCGCCTCCTCGATGTAGCGCGCCTCCGCGTTGGCCAGTGCAGTGGCCGGATCAGCGTTGTTCTGGAGCACCTCGAGCAACTGCTCGCCGAGCGCGCCCTGCGCCAGCGGCAGGGCCGGGTTCTTCGGCTGAGAACCCACGCCCTCCGCCACGCTCTGAGTCAGCGCAGCCCCGTTGCGAGGACCAGCGGCGTTGCTCGCCATTGAGCGCGAGACCGCGGCATGGGCCGCAGCCTCGTTCTGGCTCTCGAGATCGGTTGCGGCCATGAGCACTCCGAAGATGATCGCCGGGTCGACCGAAGTGTCGGCCGGGATCGCGTACAGGTCTACGTACGCGATGCTGTTGCGCAGCGAACCTTCCTCGGTGTACAGCGATGGAGCGAACTCGATCTGGCCGACCACCAGCGAGTTCTCTTCATCGTCCATTGCGGCTGCCCGCGACGCCCAGATTGAGGCCATCGGCAGCTCGCCCGCTCGCAGCGCGGCCTCGGAGTCGTCGATGCTGAAGGTCCGTCCCGCGTCGCTCATGCACGCATCGCGGACGGCAACCATGTGCTCGACCGCGGCAAGTCCCTCGGCGGAGTTGAACGCCGGCGTGTTGTCGTCGTTCAAGATGCCGCCGCCGATGGAGTTGATGATGCTGAAGAACTCGAGGTCGTTGGACCATCCGGCGCTGACGTTCATATTGAAGGGATCGTCGAAGCCGGCGCTGCGCAGCACGCCGCAAGCCTTGATGAGCTCGGCGAACGTGGTGGGCGGCGCCACCCCGTTGTCGGCGAGAATCTGCCCGTTGTAGAAGAAGTGCATCGTGTTGTGGATGACCGGCACGCCGAGCACCCGACCGTCGACGGTCCCCGAAGCCCACGCCACGTCCGAGATGTCGCCGAGATCGAATTGGTCGCGGTACATCTCGATATAGGGCGAGAGATCGAGCAGATTGTCGGCGTGGATGCCGATCGTCGAGTTGGTCATGTGCATGACCTCGAACTCGGGCGATCCGGTGCCGAGGTCGAGGGTGATCTGGTCCTGTGCGTCATTCGACGCCAGGAGCTGCACGTTCACCGACAGGTTGCCTCGGTTGCAGTCCTCGAACTGTCTGGCGTACTCCGCCGTGACCGGGAACTCCCAACCGATCACATCGACCGATACCTGCTCGCCCGGCTCCGGTATCGGGCAATCGTCCGAGATCGGGCGCATCGCTCGAGCCGCAGCCTCCGCTTCGGCCTCAGCCAACGCACCCATGGCCTCATCGACAGTCATCTCGGCTTCGGCCTGAGCCGCAGCGGCCGCGTCGGCCTCGGCCTGGGCCGCTTCAAGCTCAGCCTCGAGGGCGGCGACGACGTCGGGGTCCACCGACCCCTCGGCGTCGGCCATCGCAGCCGCCAGCGCCTCCTCGGCCTCGGCGGCGGCCGCCTCTGCGGCGGCTGCCCGGTCGGCGGCGGCATCGGCCTCAGCCTGCGCGGCAGCCGCGTCGGCTTCGGCCTGGGCCGCGGCCGCGTCGGCCGCGCTGGTGTCCACCACCGCCGCCGGCTCTTCGTCGTCGTCGCCGCACGCTGCGGCCACGAGGGTGAAGGCAAGGATCGCGGCGATCAGCCGCCACCCGTGCTTTGCTGTGCTCATAACTGTTCCTCCTGGGTTGTTGGTTGATGCACATCTGTCGAGAAGCCGCCCCGGGCGGCAGGTTCCGCCACCACCGGGCCGCACGGGCGAGCAGGTTCCGCCACCATCACGAGGCCTTCCTGGCGAGCAGGTCGAGCGGGGCCAGGTAGCCGCTGGCGTCGCGGCTCCAGCCCCGATCGAGGGCGGCCGACACCACTGCGGGATCCCATTCGGCGGTGGCGCGCTCGTCGCCGGAGCAGACGACCACGCAGGTGGCTCGGGCGGCGCCGGGGTTGGAGAACTCTCGCCAGCAGCCGGCGGGCACCGACACCACCGAGCCTTCCGCCGCTCGGCGCGACGCCCGCCGGCCGTCGCGGTTGTAGGCGATCTGCCAGTCGCCCTCGGTGAGCAACAGCGCCTGCGATTGGGCGATGCGATGCAGGCCGGTGGAGGCGCCCGGCTCCAGCCGGAGCCATTCGAGGGTGAACCCGTGCGGCGTCCATATGGGGGGCCGCTGCCGCCGGTCCTCGGTGAGCCCGAAGCCGATCACGGGGGCCATGGCGCCGGCGTGGCCGGGCACAACGCTCGACAGCAGCGCCGCGCTCGACCACTGCAGGTCGTCGGGGCCGACGATCCGTGCTGCGATCTCGTCGTCGGTGTAGCTGTCGAGCTCCACCAGCCGGGACTCATCGACCGGGCCGACGGCATCGGTGATCGAGTCGCCCGCTCTGGCGTCGAGAACAGCCTGGTCCGGCGAGAGGTAGAGCCCGGTTGCGGCCGCCGCCTCCAGCACCTGGGGCGCCCACAAGATGCCGCCGGTGTCGTCGCCGCCGAGCACCGCGAAGAGCCAAGTGTCGTCTCCGCCGATGTTCTGGAAGCCGCGGAACACCCAGGGCGGGGCGGAGAACACCGTGTTGGGCCCGATGTCGACGGTCTGATCGCCGTGTTGGCCCATCCGCATCTGCCACCGGCCCCGGGTGCAGATGAACACCTCGGCGGTGTAGTGCATGTGCTGGTTGTTGACGACACCGGGGGGCATGGCCGCGGCACCGATGCTGAACCCGTGCGGTTCGGTGAGGTTGATCACCTGATCGGAGTTCTCCGAGACGCCGGGCCCGATGAGGGAGTAGCTGGCCTTGCCGGCCGACCCCTCCAGGCGGACGTCGACGAAGGCGGCCGGGTCGGCCACGAAGTCGTCGGGCTCGATGATGCGCCGGTCAGTCTCGGCCACCCCGACGACGACCTCGCCCGGATCGAGCGCATATTGGTGAGAGCTCATCGCCCGCAGCGGGGTGTTTCCCGCTCTTGTTCGCTGCGCTCACGGGCCGCTCGGGCCACGGCCTCGCAAGCTCGGCCTCTGGAAACGGTCACGACGTCCCCAGGGGCCGGCCACCGTCGACCGCGATAATCGAGCCGGTGGTGAACCCGAGCTCGCCGACCACCGCGCTGACCGCGGCGGCAACGTCTTCGGCGGTGGCGAGGCGACCCAGCGGGGTGGCGTGGCGCTGGGCGTCGAGCGCCTCGGAGGGCATGCGTTCGGCGTACTCGCCCAGCACCCATCCCGGCGCCACCGACACCACCCGGATCGACGGGGCCAGAGCCCGGCCCAGCGAGCGGGTCATCGAGTCGAGCGCGGCCTTGGACGCGCAGTAGGCCACGTTGGAGCCCTGGCCGGTGACGCCCGACACCGAGGAGATGTTGACCACGACGCCGGCTTCGGCCGCCTCCAGGAGCGGGCGAAGGGCCCGGACCGTGGCGAACGGACCTCGCCAGTTGGTGGCGAAGATGGCGTCGACGAGATCGTCGTCGAGACCGTCGAGGTCGTCGTGGGGCACCGGTCGGGTGATCCCGGCGCAGTTGACCAGCACCTCCAGCGCGCTCAACGACTCTGCCAGCTCATGCAGCGATACCGGGTCGAGGATCGACACTTGGGCGGCCCGATGGCCTGAGCCGGGCAACTCCGCCCGCAGCTGCTCGGCCCGCTCGGCGGCGCGGTGGTAGCCCGCCACCACCGCGAATCCGTCTTGGGCCAGCCGCCGGGCGATGGCCGACCCGATGCCGCCGGTGGCGCCGGTCACCACGGCGTTCCTCACGAGCCGCCCCCGCTATAGCGGCGGACCCGGATGTCGGCCTGGGCCTGGTGTCCGGCGAAGTTCTCGATGGCGCACAGGCGGCTGCAGTACTCGCCGATGAGCACGCTCGAAGCGGGGTCGGTCACCCGCTGGTAGGTGACCGTCTTGAGGAACTTGCCCACCCACAGGCCGCCGGTGTAGCGGGCCGCGCCCTGGGTGGGCAGCGTGTGGTTGGTGCCGATGACCTTGTCGCCGTAGGAGACGTTGGTCATCGGTCCGAGGAACAGGGCGCCGTAGTTGGTCAGGTTGGCCAGGAAGTAGTCGTCGTCGCCGGTCATGACCTGAACGTGCTCGAAGGCCAGGTCGTCGGCCAGCGCCAGCATCTCGGCGTTGTTGTCGCACACGATCACGCGGCCGTAGTCGGCCCACGCCTTCGAGGCGACGTCCGCGGTGGCCAGGGTCTGGAGCTGGGCGTCCACCTCGGCGAGGGTGTCGAGGCCCAGCTGGCGCGAGGTGGTGAGCAGCACCGCGGGCGAGGTGGGGCCGTGCTCGGCCTGGCCCAGCAGATCGGTGGCGCAGATTTCTCCGTCGACGGTGTCATCGGCCAGCAGCAGGGTCTCGGTCGGCCCCGCCGGGAGGTCGATGCCGACCCGGCCGTAGAGCTGGCGCTTGGCCTCGGCGACGTAGGCGTTGCCCGGCCCGACCAGCACGTCGACGGGGTCGACGAACTCGGTGCCGAGCGCCAGCGCCGCCACCGCCTGCACCCCGCCCAGCAGATAGATCTCGTCGGCGCCGGCGAGGTGCATGGCCGTGATCGTCTCGGCCGGCACCGCGCCGTTGATGGGCGGAGTGCAGGCCGCGATCCTCGGGACCCCGGCCACCTTGGCCGTCAGCACGCTCATGTGGGCGGAGGCCACCATCGGGTAGCGGCCGCCGGGCACGTACGCCCCCACCGCCGACACCGGGATGTGGCGGTGCCCGAGGGTGACGCCGGGAAGCGTCTCGACCTCGAGGTCGGCGAGCGTCTCGAGCTGGGCCTGAGCGAAGTTCCGTATCTGGGTCTGGGCGAAGCGAACGTCGGCAACGGTGGACGGATCGACCCCGGCGACGATCTCGCAGACTTGGTCGCGCGTCAGCTCGAACCGGTCGGGCGCCCAGCCGTCGAAGTCGGCCGACATCTCGCGCACCGCGGCCTCGCCCCGGCGCTCGACATCGTCGATCAGCCTGCGGACCCGCTCGGCCAGCTCCGGATCAGAGCCGTGGGCCCGCTTCGCGGTCGCATCCTTGAGGATCTCAGCCATCGCCGCGGCCCGTAATCTTGCCCTCGCGCCGCGTGCCGGCAACTGTCGAGGCGTTAGAGGCCGAGCGGATAGACTCGTCCGGATTGCGGTTCCCGCAGAGCGTGCAGCGAGGCCGTGGGCTGTGATACCGGGGTTTGGGCGGCCCGTGAGCGCAGCGAACAAGAGCGGGAATGACAACGCCGCAACGCGAGACGCCTGGGAGCAATCCGCGCGTGCTCTTGGCCCCCGTCGTGTCGGTGCCCTTGCCGATCTCAGCCACGGTCCCTCCGCGTCGTCTTGCCCTCGCGCAGCGTGCCGGGCACGATCCGCTCAATGTTCGCCACCGCCGCGGCGGAGTCGAACAGAATCGCCAGCGTCTCGTCGACCAGAACCTCGATGGGCTGCACGAGGGTGGTGAGGTCATATCCGGCCCACGAGGCCTGGGGCAGACCGTCGAAACCGGTGACGAGCACGTCGCCGGGCACATCGAGACCGCCGGTGCGCAGGCCGTCGATGAGTCCGAGCGCCAGTTCGTCGCTGCCGCCCATCACCGCGTCGGGGTGGCCGTCGCCGTCCAGGATCCGGGCCGCGGCCTTGTATCCCGCGTCGTAGTTGAAGGCCCCGGCCTCCAGATAGGGGCAGGCGATCTGATGGTCGGCCAGGGCCGCCGCGGCGCCGCGGTAGCGGATCTGATCGGTGGAGGCGGTCGCCACCGTGCCCACGAATGCCGCGGTGCGCGCCCCCCGCGCCACGATGTGTTCGGCCAGGTCTCGGGCACCGGCCTCGTTGTCTACGGTGACCAGCGGCAGCAGTCCCGACGCGGCCGGCTGGTTGAACGCCACCACCCGCGGGTTGGGCCGCTGCATGCGCACCAGGTGTTCCAGCCGGATCGTGGACGAGGCCAGCACGAGCCCGTCGAGGCGGTACTGCTCCACCGAGTCGAGGGCGCTCTCAACGTGGTCGGCATCGACGAAGGAGAACAGCAGGAGCTGCTTGCCCTGCTCGGCCAGCCTCCGGGAGAAGGCGGTGAGGACGTTCTGCCAGTACTCGCTTCGGGCCGGGACGACCGCGCCGACCACGTCGGTGCGCTGCGACTTGAGGCTGCGGGCGATGGCGTTGGGGACATAGCCGAGCCTCGCAGCCGCCTCCCGCACCTGCTCCTGGGTGGCGAGAGCAACCTTCTCGGGCGACGAGAAGACCCGGGCGACCGTCGCCTGCGAGACGCCGGCCTCAGCCGCGACATCGTGCGAGGTCACCCTCGCAGCAGGTTGGCCGTCCATTCCGGCGCACTCTATGACTACGTATGCAGCCTGTCAAGCAGAATCAATGCTGTAAGTCGCAGACTCGCTGTGACTACGTAAACAAATGACGAAACTTTGTCGGCGACACGACCACCCGCGATGAAGGGGAGAGGATCAAGGACATCGACCTACCTGACGACTGGGTCGAGACCGTGCCCGATGACCTGCCGAAACAGCCGAACCCCGAACCGGGCATCGCGTTCACCGTAGACGTGGGCACCGACGGCCACTACTGCGGATCGTTCTACATTAAACACATCAGTTACACATCAAATTACGACGACGACCACCGCTACACTCGCGTCCATGGGCAGGTCACTCGTCGCTACCTGTATCTGGGCAGACCAAAGGCGGCGTTGGCCGAAGAAGCCTGGAACGCTGTGCAAAAGTGCATGCGCAGCGGCGGACCCCACGGCATCTACGTCAGATCCTGGCCAGCGATGAAGGATCAGTTCCTGTGCCACGCCGCCGCAGCGTCAGGTCTAGTCATTGCTCGCACGATCGGCACGAGCTGGGATCTCGAGGGACACCGCTACCCGACGAACAACCCCTACACATGGGCCACCACGGGGTGCAACTGGTGAAAATCCGAGCCGCAGTGTTCGCGTCCGGATCGGCGATCCGTCAACTGCGGACACTGCTGCACGATTACGGCTGGATCAAAGCCACCCTCGTCGGACTGTGCGTCTGGAGCCTCGCCACCGCCGCGTTCGCGGCCACCGTCGGAGCCGGGGCCTTGGGGACCGACGCATTGGCCTGCGAACACCCCGGCGAAACATTTCCGACGCTGTATGACAGCGTCCCGAGCTGGGATCTCTGGTTCAACACGCCTTGGAGTTTCGCAGTAGCGGTGCTGTGCATCGCCTTGTCGATGCAGTTCGCCCACCTGACGGGCCTGCGCACCGTCATAGTCGTCGCCTGGTGTTCGCTGCCGTGGCAGGCGCGGTGGTGGCACGGCCTGCTCATGTTGCGAGAGTGTGCGTGACTGTGGGAGAGGGTGTCGGAGGGGGACACAACGTCAGATGATCCCGCGGCCGAGACCGTGCTCGCGGCGCTGCCCAAGGCGAACGGCAACCGCCGCCACATCCCCGCAGAGCATCACTCCAAGCTTGCCGATCCTCTTCTTGCCATCGACGCCAGCCGTGCGCACCCCTCCACCAAGAGGCCGAGCGAATAGGCCAGCGAATCCGGCCCATACGGGCGAGGCCGTGGCCCGAGCGGCCCGTGAGCGCAGCGAACAAGAGCGGGAAAGACACCCTTGCGACGCGACAGTCTCTCTCACAGACAAGCGACATGACTTGCCATCGGCCCGACCTCGATAGCTGATCCGGTCAATGAACGGTATGATGTTGGGCACCAGAAATTC
Source organism: Acidimicrobiia bacterium (assembly GCA_022821685.1). GTDB lineage: Bacteria > Actinomycetota > Acidimicrobiia > Acidimicrobiales > Aldehydirespiratoraceae > Aldehydirespirator. Next base: position 2,122 of record JAJEDD010000020.1, on the reverse strand, counting down.
ATATGAGGTGAATCATGCGCATATCCGAACGAGGACAGATCACCATCCCCAAGCGGTTCAGGGACCGCTTCGGCATGAACAAAGACGTCGAGGTCGAAATCACGCCCACTGAGCACGGCCTGCTCATCCAGAAGCGCTCGGCGGCGCAGCATCCAGTCGAGAGGGTCAGCGGCATCCTCGACAACGCCTTCGATGTTGACCAATACATCGAAGAGATCAGGGGACGATGATCACCTCGGTCGATACCAACGTTCTACTGGATGTCTTTGCATCCGGCGCGCCGCACCACTCACAATCGCAGAAGTGGCTCATCGACGCCTATGACCGAGGGGCCATCCTGGTCTGCGATGTCGTCTACGCGGAGCTTGTGCCCGCGTTTGTGGACCGGTCGGCATTGGAGACAGCGCTGCGGGAGATCAATGCGAAGATTTCCCCGATAGACACGGCCATAGCGCATGAAGCGGGGCTGCGCTGGGCGCGTTACCGGCAGGCGGGCGGGCCGAGGGAGCGCATCATTGCCGACTTCCTGATTGGCGCTCACGCCGTTGCCAGAGCGGACACCCTTCTGACCCGGGACCGGGGCTTTTTCTCTACGTACTTCTCCGAATTGCGAGGGACGCAGAGCCATTGGTGAGGACCAGTGCGGAGAGAGGCATTTGAAGAAGGCAAGCATTTGCCGAGTTCACAGGCCATTTCTCGGCCTCAAGGGTGTCGGAGGGGGGACTTGAACCCCCACGCCCAATCTGGGCACTAGCCCCTCAAGCTAGCGCGTCTGCCTATTCCGCCACTCCGACGTGGGCCGTCGAATGCTACCGGCGGGCATGCCGGCCCCAACGGAGCACGCAGCAGCCCCGGCAGGGAACCGCTAGCCGCAGCAGGTGTCGGCCAGGGAGTCGGCCCGCCAGGTGTGCACGGCCTCGTAGCCCGCCGCGGCGGCGATGAACAGCCCGGCCAGCGGGTCGGCCCACCACCAGCCCAGGGCCGCGTTGGCGGACAGCCCGACCAGAAGCGCACCCGACAAGAAGGCGCACAACAGGGTCTGCTTGGCCTCGGCCTCGACGGCCCGAGATCCCATCAGCGGCGCAAGCCTGCGCTTGGCCCGAGCCAGGAATGGCATGACTGCCAGCGACAGGGCGGCCATCACGATCCCTACCGGCGATCCGCCGGGCCGGTCGGCCATGACCAGGTCGCGCATCGACTCGATGCCCACATAGAGGGCCAGCGCGGCGAAGCTCAGCGCGATCAGGCGCTGGGCCCGCTTGTCGACGTCCTGCTTGCAGCCGGTGCGGCGCTCCTGGGCCAGCCGCCAGGCCAGGATCAGCGCAGCCGACACCTCGATGCCGGAGTCGAGGCCGAAGCCGATCAGGCTGACCGATCCCGCGGCGACCCCCGCCGCGATGGCCACCACTCCCTCCACAAAGTTCCAGCCGATGGTGGCACCGGTGAGCCACTTCTGCCGGGCCACAGCCCCGTGGCGCGATGTGGGACTCGTAAGCGCCATCCGGCACTCCTCGCTTCTGACTTGGGGACCGCAGAGCGATCCCCTGATCCATCGCTATCGCGGCCCCGCAGGATAGCCACCCCGCGCCGGCCGGAAGCTCAGAGGGGCCGAGTCCGTCGGTCTGTTGGGCAACAGGGCGGTGACTGTGAGCGGTGAGGATTGTCGAGTCGCGCCCAGCCGGTACACTCTCGGACTGCGAATCCGTCAAACCGGGAGTTGGGCCGTGAAGAAGGGGCGACACCGAAGGTATGAGGAAGCCCGCAAGTTCAAGCGCTCCCAGGTTGACGATCTCCAAGGGCTGATCGAGTCCTTCAACGAGCCCGACGACTACGTGAAACCCGAGCACGCGTCGTGGGCCGAGGAATTCGCCGAGGAGGAGCGGGCCGAAGCGGAGCTCTCCGCCGACGACGACTGACGCCCAGAGGCCGAGCTTGCGAGGCCGTGGCCCGAGCGGCCCGTGAGCGAAGCGAACAAGAGCGGGAGTGACCGCGAGGCCGAGCTTGCGAGGCCGTGGCCCGAGCGGCCCGTGAGCGAAGCGAACAAGAGCGGGAGTGACCGCGAGGCCGAGCTTGCGAGGCCGTGGCCCGAGCGGCCCGTGAGCGAAGCGAACAAGAGCGGGAG
>JAJEDD010000022.1 GCA_022821685.1 Acidimicrobiia bacterium | reverse complement strand
ACTAAGAGGGCGCCCAAATTGGTGAGAGCCAGTCGCGTCGCATCGGGGTCTTTCCCGCTCTTGTTCGCTGCGCTCACGGGCCGCTCGGGCCACGGCCTCGCCCGTATGGGCCGGAATCGCTCGCCTATTCGCTCGGCCTCTAAGAGGGCGCCCAAATTGGTGAGAGCCAGTCGCGTCGCGACGGGGTCATTCCCGCTCACCTTCGCTGTGCTCACGGGCCGCCCAAACCCCAGCAACACAGCCCACGGCCTCGCCCCTTTGGGCCAGAATCGCTCACCTATTCGCTCGGCCTCTAAGCGCATGTCAGTGCTGCGGGTGGTCGTGGCCTATCACCCGGATAACGCTGCCCAGCTCGTGGACCTCGTCGAGGCCGCGGAGGTCGCGCCGCGTGGCCTGCAGATCGCGCTCGCGGCACTCGTGGGTGATGAACACCAGGCGGGCTTCGTCGCCGAGACCGTGCTGCTCCATCGATCTGATCGACACCCCGTGGTGACCGAACACTGCGGCCACCGAGGCCAGCACGCCGGGCCGGTCGGCCACCTCCAGGGCCAGGTAGTACTCGGACCGCAGGTCATCTATCGAGCGGACCTTGGCCGGGACCAGGCGGCCGATGCGGCCCGGACCGCCGGACGAGAGGTTCACAGCCGCGTCCACGAGGTCGCCCAAGACGGCGCCGGCGGTGGGACGGCCTCCCGCGCCCCGGCCGTAGAACATGAGCTCGCCCACTGCGCCACCCTGGACGAACACCGCGTTGAAGCTGTCGCGCACGCCGGCCAGCGGATGCTGCACCGGCACCATGGCCGGATGGACCCGCACGGCCACCTCGGGGGGCTCGCCGGTTCTCTCGGCCACCGCGATCGCCTTGACGGCGTATCCCAGTCGCCGGGCCATCTCGATGTCGTGGAGGGTGATATCGGAGATCCCCTCGTGGTAGACGTCGCCGGCCACCACCACCGCGCCGAAGGCCACGGTGGCGATGATGGCCGCCTTCGCCCCGGCGTCGAACCCCTCGACGTCGGCGGTGGGGTCGCGCTCGGCGTAGCCCAGGCTCTGAGCTTCGCTCAACGCCTCGGCGTAGTCGGCGCCGCGGTCGGCCATCTGGGTGAGGATGTAGTTGGTGGTGCCGTTGACGATCCCCATGATCCGCTCGATCGGCTCGGCGGCCAGCGACTCCCGCAGCGGCCGGATGAGCGGAATGGCGCCGGCCACGGCTGCCTCGAAAAGCAGATCGACTCCTGCGTCGTCGGCGGCGCCGAACAGCTCGGCGCCGTGGTTGGCGAGCAGCTCCTTGTTGCCGGTGACCACGGGCTTGCCGGTCGCGATGGCGTCGCGCAGCAGCGTGCGGGCTGGCTCGATCCCGCCGAGGACCTCTACAACGATGTCGATCTCGGGATCGGAGGCGATGGCAGCCGCATCGGTGCAGAACACCGACGGATCAATACTCAAGCCCCGGTCCCTTGCGGTGGAGCGCACCGCGATGCGGGTGATCTCCAACTCGATGCCGGTGCGGGCCGCCACTGCGGTGCGCTGCTCATCGAGCAGGGCCACGAGGGCGGCGCCCACATTGCCGCAGCCGAGTAGTCCCACGCGGAGCCGGTTCACCCCTCCAAGCTACCGGTCTGCCGACCCTCGACTCTGTCGACCGCCCCGCTCGCGCCGTGACGCCTCGGGCTGGTCGGCAAAGAGGGCGCGCAAATAGGTGAGAGCCAATCGCGTCGCAGCCGGGTCATTCCCGCCCTTGTTCGCTGCGCTCACGGGCCGCTCGGGCCACGGCCTCGCCCGTATGGCCCGGACTCGCTCGCCTATTCGCCCGCCCCTATAGCGACGCCTCTAGGCGCTATCCAACCTTCGCCTCGAGCGTGGCGGTGCGCTCGGCCAGCGCAGACACAGCGGCCATTGTCTCACGGTGAAGCCTGTCAACATGGTCCCGCAACTCGGTGATGGCCGCCATGGCTTCACCGTGAAGCCTGTCAACATGGTCCCGCAGTTCGAACCCCTGCTTGGCAATAGCGGCCATCGCCTCACGATGAAGCCCTTCAGCATGATCCCGCTGCCCGGCAATAGCGGCCATCGCCTCACCGTGAAGCCTGTCAGCATGGTCCTGCTGCTCGACGCCCTGTTTAGCAATCGCGGCCATCGCCTCACGATGAAGCCCGTCCGCACGATCCCGCTGCTCGAAACCCTGCTCGACAATCGCGGCCATCGCCTCACGATGAAGCCTTTCAGCACGATCCCGCTGCTCCGAGCCCTGCTTGAGCAGGAAGTGGACCAGCACACCAATGGTTCCGATCAGGCCGGAACCCAACACAGATATCAATGCAATCAACATGAATTCCATCATATCACATCACTGAGACACGGGCAATTGAGACCACTCACATATACTAATGTTCATGGACAGCAGCGTCCAACTGTTCTCGAAGGACTGCTCGTCGGCGGAGGCTGCAGCCCGGGAGGCTCGCCACCTCCAGGCTCTGCGCGGCCCCGGAATAGTGCCTCTACAGGGCGCTAGGCCGCACGGGCTGACACTCGACAGGGCAGCTTGCTCGCTAGCCGATGTGCTTCAGGCCCGGGGCCCTCTGGCCGAGGATGAGGTCAGGGCGGTCGGCGCCGCCGCCGCAACGGCCCTAGCCAGGGTCCACGACGCGGGGCTCGTTCATGCCGACATCAAGCCGGCCAACCTGCTTCTGAGCCACGACGGCGAGCTGTGGCTGGCGGACTTCGACGCGGCCTGCCCGGCCGACGGCCGACCGCTCGAGCGGTTCAGCCCCGGAAGGCTGAAGCCAGGCACGCCGGCCCGCTTCGGCGCTGACCTGGCGGCGCTGGCCCTTACCCTGGTCGAGCTGTCCACCGGGATCTTGCTGGACCCAACAGCATCATGGCGAGTTGCCGACCTGCGCCGCCTGGGATGCTCGCCGACGCTCAGCGCGGAAATGTCGTTCATGCTGGAAGGCGACGGCGCTCTGAACGCGCCGCGCGCCGCCCGGATGCTGGCTCGAGGCGGTGCCGATTCGCTGCCCGCTCCGGTGGCGAATGTTCGACGCGCCGATTCCACGCCGACTGTCGAGTTCATGCCTGTCCGGCCCGAACCTCCACCGCTACCCAAGACAGGGGCGTCACCAGCGCGGTGGTGGCAGCGAATGGTCGCCGCGTGGCGACCGAGGAACGCAACTCCGGCGCGACCGGGTCAGGGGCAAACGCCGAGCTAACAGGCGAGCGAATCCCCTCAGGGCAGTTCGCAGGCCAGCAGATCGTCGTAGGTCTCGCGCCTGACCACGACGCGGGCCTCCCCACCGGCGGCGAACACCACTGCGGGCCGCAGGATCTTGTTGTAATTGGAGCCCATCGAGTGGCCGTAGGCGCCGGTGACCGGAGTGGCCAGAATGTCTCCCACCGCGATGTCGGACGGAACTGCGGCGTCGCGCACCAGCGTGTCGCCGGACTCGCAGTGCTTGCCCACCACCGTCACCACTCGGTCGCGTTGCGAATCAACGGCGCGGGGCAGGAAGGCCTCGTACCCGCTTCCGTAGAGCACCGGCCGGGGATTGTCGCTCATCCCGCCGTCGACGGCCACGTAGGTCCGGACCCCCTCGATGGTCTTGACGGTCCCCACCGTGTAGAGGGTGACCGCGGCGGACGCGGCGATGGCCCGTCCCGGCTCGGCCATCACCCTGGCGGTTACTCCTGCCGCCCCGAACGCCCCGAGCACCGCCTCGCCCCACTGAGCGATCGTCGGCGCCGACTCTCCGTCCGCGTAGGGCACCCCGAGCCCGCCGCCTATGGATATCTCGTCCACCCCGAAAGGCTCGGCCGCGGCGGCGATCACCGCTGCTGCCCTCGCGAACGACGACGCCTCGAACACCTGGCTGCCGATGTGGCAGTGCACCCCGGCCACCTCGACCGAGTCCGAGGACCGGGCCCTATCCATCGCAGCCGCGGCTGCGCCGGTGGACACAGTGAAGCCGAACTTGGAGTCGTCGGTGCCGGTGAGCAGGTAGGTGTGGGTGTGGGCCTCGACACCGGGGGTAAAGCGCAGCAGGACTCGGGGCCGCGCCCCGGTCTCGGCGTGGAGGGCGTCGAGGCGGTCTAGCTCGTCGAAACTGTCCACCACGATCCGTCCCACGCCTGCCTCCATCGCCCGGCGCAGCTCGCCCATCGACTTGTTGTTGCCGTGCAGCACGAGGCGGTCCCCGGGCACGCCCGCGGCCAGCGCCACATGCAGCTCGCCGCCGGTGGACACGTCGAGGCACATGCCCTCGGAGTGCACGAGGCGCGCCATGGCCACGCACAGGAAGGCCTTGGCCGCGTAGGCCACACCGGCACCAAAGGCGTCCACCGCCTCGCGGCAGCGGCTGCGCAGGTGCTCTTCGTCGTAGACGAACAGCGGCGTCCCGAAGGATTCGGCCAATTCGAGCAAATCGCATCCCCCGATACTGAGCCGACCCTGTGACACCTGGTGGTTGTCGGGCAGCAGATAGCGGGGCAGCGGAAGGGTCGAGGCCTGGGGGCCGGTCATGGTGCTACAGCCTCTCGGGGGCCGACACCCCCAGAATGTCCAGCGCCGCGGCCAGGCCGATCCGGGTCGCCTCCACCAGCCACAGGCGCGCCTGGCGGACATCGTCGCCAATGTCGTCGCGCAGGATGGGGCAGTCGTGCCAGAACCGGTGGAACGACGCGGCCAGCTCGCGGGCCCAGGTTGTGACCTGGTGCGGGGCCCGAGCCCGCATCGCGGCCCGCGCGGTGTCGGGCAGCGACGCCAACGCTCTCAGCACGTCCAGTTCCCGCTGATGCACCAGCACCGACAGGTCCACCCCGCACAGCGGCACCCGCTGCACCTCGCGGGCCGCGGCCTGTCGGGTCAGGGAATAGATCCGGGCGTGGGCGTACTGCAGGTAGTAGACGGGGTTCTCGGCCGACTGGGCCGACACCACGTCGATGTCGATGGTCTGGGTGGTGTCGATGGACTGGAGCAGGTAGACGAGCCGGGTCACGTCGGGACCAACCTCGTCGACAAGCTCCGACACCAGCACCATGTCGCCCGTCCGCTTGGACAGGCGGACCTCGGTGCCGCCGCGGCGCAGGGTCACGTTCTGACCGATCAGCGCCTCGTATCCGTCCCGACTGTGTCCCAGCGCGGCCAGCGCGGCCCGCATCCGGGGGACGTAGCCGTGGTGGTCGGCACCGAGCACGTCGATCACCAGCTCGCTGCGGGAGAACTTCTCGTGGTGGTAGGCGATGTCGGGCAGGAAGTAGGTGGGCTCGGAGTCGCTCTTGACCAGCACCCGGTCGGCGCTGTCACCGAAGTCGCCGGTGCGGAGCCACACCGCGCCGTCGCGCTCGTAGACCATGCCGCGACGGCGCAGCTCGTCGAGCGCATCGTCCATCGCTCCCCGACCGACGAGGGCCGACTCGCTGGTGTAGAGGTCGAAGGCCACGTTCATGGCGGCCAGCGTGTCGGCTTGATCCTGCCGGGCCCGCTCCAACCCCCACTGGCGGGCATCGGCGGCCGCGGGCATCTCCTCGGCCCATTCGGTCACGTACTCGCCGTGGTAGCCGTCTTCGGGCGGCTCGTCCCCCCGCTGCCGGGCCGACAGCGAGGCGGCGAACAGGTCGATCTGGCGGCCCCGGTCGTTGACGTAGAACTCCCGACACACCCGGTAGCCGGCGCGCTCCAGCAGCCGGCAAAGTGAGTCGCCGTAGGCGGCCCAGCGGCCGTGGCCGGCGTGCAGAGGACCGGTCGGGTTGGCCGACACAAACTCCACGCTCACCGAGCGGCCCGCGCCCTCGGTGCTGCGGGCGCAGCCTTCCACGCCGGCGGCGACCACCTCGGCGAGCACCTCGTGCAGCCAGCTCGGAGCCAGCCGGAAGTTCACGAAGCCGGGCCCGGCGGCGGTGACCTCCACCACATGGGGGGGCGGCTGGGCGCTCAGGTGGGCGACGATCTGCTCGGCCAGTCCGCGGGGCGGTCGACCCGCGGCCTTGGCCGCGACCAGCGCCACATTGGACGACCAATCGCCGTGGGCGGGGTCGCGAGGGCGCTCAATGGCGATCTCGCCGGGGGCACCGGCTACGCCAGCAACCTCGAGCGCAGACCGCAACCCGTCACGCAGCCCGTCGCGCACATCCGGCATCGGCCGATCCTACCGCTGGCCCCCCGACTCCTCGGCGAAGATCGCCTCGCACCCCCACGCCCCTCGATCTCGCCGATCAGGCGAGCGCCGATAGCATGCCGCCCCAAGCCCCCGTAGCTCAGGGGATAGAGCAACGGCCTCCGGAGCCGTGTGCGCAGGTTCGAATCCTGCCGGGGGCGCATGACCGTGACGGATGCCGCGCCGACGCCGGCCAAGAAGGCCCGCTGGACCTACCAGTGGAAGGAACTGCACGACGAGGTCATCACCTCGGGGCTGTGCACCGGCTGCGCGGGCTGCGTGATCGCCTGCCCCCACCATGTGATCGGCTACACCCACGAGCCGGGCGCCTACAAGCCGTTCCACCTCGAGGAGGAACTGGGCGCCGACGACTGCGTCCATGGGGTGAAGGGCTGCACGTCGTGCACCAGGGCCTGCCCCCGCTTCCGCATGTGGGAGCCCGAGGCCGACATGCACCTGTTCGGACGCGAGCGCCAACCCGACGAGATGTCCGGCATCTACTCCGACATCCTGCTCACCCGGGCCAGCGACGACTTCGTGTACGAGGTGGGCCAAGATGGCGGGCTGGTGTCGGCCATCCTGATCTGGTGCATCGAGAACGACATCATCGACGGCGCCCTCACCAGCGGGGTGGAGTCGCTGCCCAGCGGGGAGCCGGGCTGGAAGGCGTTCCCCATGGTGGCCGCCAACCGCGATGAGGTGCTGCGGGGCGCAGGCAGCCGCTACACCTACTCGGCCAACACCATCGCCTTCGAGGAGGCCCGTGAGCGGGGGCTGGAGCGCCTGGCGCTGGTGGGCATGAGTTGCCAGACGTCGGTGGGACCGGTGATGTGGCACCGCAAGGTGGGCAAGGTCTCCAAGCCCATCAAGCTCAACATCGGCCTGCTGTGCTCGAAGTCGTTCGACGACTCGCTGTTCGACGAGCTGTTCGAGGTGAAGTACGGGCTGCCCAAAGAGCAGATCTCGAAGATGAACATCAAGGGCGTCTTCCAGATCTGGACCAAGGACGGCCGCTACCGCGAGATCAACCTCAAGGAGTGCCACGCCTGGACACGGGAGGGCTGCAACCTGTGCCCGGACTTCGCGGCGGAGCACGCCGACATCTCCACCGGCGGCATCGGTGACCTGACCGACTGGACCCTCACCATCGTTCGCACCGAACTGGGCCGGGCCGTGATCGACGCCATGGTGCGCGACGGGGCCATCGAAACCCGGCCCGGCGACGACGACCCCGGCGCCATCGCCCTGATGCACCGCCTGTCGGCCAAGAGCCGGCAGCGCTGGCCCGGCTGGGCCGACGGCGCGGCCCGCCTGGGGCTGCCAGAACGCAAGACGGCCTGATACACGGGCCTCCCAACCCGTGTCATTCCCGCTCTTGTTCGCTGCGCTTACGGGCCGCTCGGGCCACGGCCTCGCGCTCGCAAGTAGGCTTATTGCGGCCCATTCGCTCGGCCTCTAGGGAGCCTGACATGGACATCGAGTTCTGGATCGACCCGCTTTGACCCTGGTGCTGGGTGACGGCCCGTTGGGTCGTCGACGAGGTGCAACCGGCCAAGGACCTGAACATCACCTGGCAGCCGATCAGCCTGTTCTTCAAGAACGATCCCGATCCCGACTCGGACTACTACACCCACTCCTACTTCAGCCTGCGGCTGATGAGAGTGCTGGAGTCGGTGCGGGCCGCTGAGGGCGACGACGCGGTGAGGCCCCTGTATTGGGAGTACGGCCGGCGCCTGCACCACGACGGTGTGCGGGAGTTCGCGGTGGCCGACGCATTGGAGGCGATCGGCTACGACTCCTCGCACGCGGCCGCCTTCGACGACGAGTCATGGGATGCCGAGATCCGCAGGCGCATGGACGAGGGCCTGGCCCTGTGCGGCGATCAGGTGGGCACCCCGATGATCGCGCTGGCCGACCGCAACGGCGACAAGCAGGGCTACTTCGGCCCGGTGATCACCCGGGTGCCGCCTACAGAGGACTCACTGGCCATGTGGGACGCCCTGGTGGCCATGATGAACGTGTCCGGCTTCTGGGAGCTCAAGCGCACCAGAACCGAGCGCCCAGAGTTCGGCCCCCGCCCCTGAGACAGTGCTCGAAGGAGGGGTGGTCGCCTAAGCGGCCACGCGGATAGGTGAGGAGGTTTCACGTCGAAGGGGTATCTCCCGCTCTTGTTCGCTGCGCTCACGGGCCGCCCAAATCACAGCAACACAGCCCACGGCCGAGCCCGTATGGGGCGGATTCGCTCGCCTATCCGCTCGGCCTCTACCCGCCGCAGAAGTGGGACCAGACGGCTTCGGCTTTGACCGGGCCGATACCTCTGACCGCTTCGAGGTCTAGGCGGCTGGAGAACGGCTGAGCATCGACCAGCCGGGCTGACAGCGCCTCACCGATGCCCGACACCGCGTCGTACTGAGCTGCGGTCTTACCCGCGATCACGCACTCGCCAGCCGGTGCGGCTGTGGTCGTCGGCGGGGTTGTCGCGGTCGTTGCCGGATCCTCGGCCGAGAATCCGGGTGCTTGATCGCCGCATGCCGACAGCGTCCGGCTGAGGGCATCGGCCTCGGACTGGTCCACGGCCAGATTCCATGCTGACTTGACGGCCACCGTGACCTGAGCCAGCAGGCACCGACCCGCCGCTGTGACCCTGTATCCGCCGCAGGCCGACGACGACGCGATGTCCGTGTCCGACCACTCGAAGATGTCGTCGCCGCCCTTGGACTGGTTCACGCAGGCCCGCGACGCCACATGGTTGATCGGATCCTGGCTGAAGCGCTGCTTCTCGCTGCCGGACCAAGCCCAGCCTCCGGACTCGTGGGCTTCGAGCAGGGCCACCACATGGTCGACGTTGCAGGTGTCTATGGGGGTGCCGGTGTAGGGATCGGGGGAGCCAACCGCACCCCGGCACAGACCGCTGTTGTGCGGCCCCCACTCATCACGGTCATAGCCGGTGTCGTTCTCGGCCGCCACCGGCAGCGACACAGAAGGCACCGAAGCGGGCGGGGCCGATGTCTTCGGAACTGTCGTTGTCGGAACAGATGTCTTCGGCACAGTCGTCGTGGGCACGGTGGTTGCAGGAACTGACGTCGCCGGCACAGAGGTTCCAGGCACAGCCGCCGTCGGATCCGAGGATGTTGGCACAGTGGTTGTCGGCGCGGGCTCAGCGCGCTCAACGGCCGTGGTGGTGATAGTGGTCGTAGTAGTCGTCGCCGCTGGCTGTAACGAAGCATCGGGAGCAGAGGCCTCTGACACCGATGTCGTCGGTGCTGAGACCTCCGGCACAGAGGTCGTCGGGACCGAGACCTCCGGGAGGGGCGTTGACGGTGCCGAAGCCTCGGGTGCGGAAGTGGCTGGAACCGAGACCTCGGGCACGGGCGCGGCTGGCACTGAAGTAGTCGGGCCTGAAGTCTCTTCGCCCGCAGTACCAGCGCCCTCAACCGCAGCAGGAGCCGACGACTCAGCAGAACCCTGGGCCGTCACGTCACTGTCGAGTGATCCGCAGGCCGCCGCGCCGACCAACACGCCGACGGCGGCCAGTCGGCAGAGCCACATGCGCCAGGACCCTGAGCGGTGCTCAGACTCGGACCACATCTAGCTCCTCGATGAAGGGGAAATCGTGGTCCTGGGTAACGACCGGCACGTCAAGCGCCACTGCGGTGGCCGCTATCCACGAGTCGTTCACCGGCAAATTGAGGCCCCCGTCCCGGAGGACTATGCGCAGCCGGGCCCATGCCGATGCGACGCGGTCGTCGACAGGCATGGGCTCGAGAGACAACGCCGCCTCGAGCGTCGAGAGTCGCCGGTCTCGCGTGCGCGTGTCGCTCGCGGCGAGGACGCCGACGCGCAGTTCGCCGATGGTGATCACCGAGACGGCCAACTCTTCCGGGAGCGAGTCCTCACGGATCGGCCGCTCAGCCTCTCGGGCGATGAAGATCGACGTGTCGGCGAGGCCGCGGCTCAGGGCCACGGCAGGTCGTCGGTCGTCTCGGCAGCCAGCGATGCCAGGTCGGCCGCTAGGGTCGCGTCGGCTTGATGAGCCAGGACATCCCGAACGAAACGCCCCCTGCTCATCCACCGGGGCCGTTCCGCCAGCGGCGCCAACTCGGCTACGGGTCGCCCGTTCACGGTCACCGTGATGCTCTCACCCTCGGCCACCCGATCAAGCAGGGCGCGGGTTCGATTGCGCAACTCTCGCGAGGCGACCTCAGCCATGCGACGAGTGTAGCAACAGAGCTACAGCGGGAGCAGGCCATGCAGGCAGCAAGCGAAGTCAGTCCATACTGCATCGGGATCACGGGGCGGGGGGGACGGTTTCTACTGGTTCGCCTCTTAGGGCGGCTAGGACTTTGGCCACTACCTGGACTGAGACGTCGCGCTGGGCTGCGCCGGTGCTGGCACCCAGATGGGGAGTGTGGACCACTCTCGGATGGCCGACCAGCGGATGGTCGGTCGGCGGGGGCTCGGTGTCGTACACGTCTAGGCCCAGGCCCCCGAGACGGCCGTTGTCGAGCGCAGCCCGGGCTGCAGCCGGGTCGATGAGGCTGCCCCGCGCCGCGTTCACCACTATGGCCCCCGGCTTGATCGCCGCGAGAGCCTCCTCGTCTAGCAGCGCCGAGCCGTCGGGCTGCGCCACCGCGTGCAGGCTCACGAAGTCGGACTCGGCCAGCAGCTCCGGCAGCTCGACCATCCTGGCCCCGTGCTCGGCAGCCACCTCGGTGCCGATGTAGGGGTCGGCCGCCAGCACCGCCATCTCGAAGGCCAGCGCCCGGTGGCCCACCGCCCGGCCGATGCGGCCGAAGCCGACCAGGCCGAGCGTGGCCCCGGCCAGCTGAACGCCGAGATGATTCTTGCGGTCCCACTTGCCCGCGGCCAGCGAGTTGTGGGCCGCGGTGATCCGGCGGGCCGTGGCCAGCATCAAGGCGAAGGCGTGCTCGGCCGCGGCCAGGGTGTTGGCCTCCGGGGTGTTGACCACTGCGATTCCCCGCTCGGCCGCGGCCTCCAGGTCGATGTTGTCGACCCCCACGCCGGCACGGCCGATCACCCGCAGGTCCGGCCCGGCCGCGATCAGCTCTGCGTCCACCCGGCTGCCGCTGCGCACGATCAGGGCCGCGGCGTCCCGAATCAACTCCAGCAGTTCTGCGGGGCCCTGCCCAGACGCGAACACCGCGTCGACATCGGGATCGGCGCGCAGGCGGTCCGCTCCGGCTGCCCCCAGCGGCTCGGCCACCAACACCCTGTGCTTGCTCTCAACCATCGGACACCTCCGATCCCTTCGCGAGAGGCGGCTCGGCCACCAACACCCTGTGCTTGCTCTCAACCATCGGACACCTCCGATCCCGTCGCGAGAGGTGACTCAGCCACCAGATGCACCCGATCTCTTGGCGAGCGGCGGCTCGGCCACCAGCACCCCGTGTCGCTGCGCCATCAGACATCCCCGATCTCTTGGCAAGCCGCTCCTCGTGCGCTGATCGTGCGTGTGCGGCACTCTCCGGCAGTATCGCGGCGGGGCGGCCGTTAGTCGTGGATACCGAATCGGCGCAGGCCGTAGGCGTTGATGGCGTTGCCTCGCAGCACCTTGTAGCACTCCTGCGCGTCCATGCCGGCCGCCACGAACATCGAGTGGGCCACCTTGCGGGAGTGCGGGAAGGTGCCGTCGGAATGGGGGTAGTCGGTCTCGAAGAGGATCTGGTCGATCCCCACGTCGTGGCGCTGCTTGAGCCCCACCAGGTCATCGAAGATGCAGCCGAAGACCCGGCCCCGCACGATCTCGCTGGGCAGCAGGCCGTCGCCGCCCACCCCGCCGCGGCCCTCGGCCAACACCGAGTCCATCCGCTCCACCTGGAACGGCATCCAGCCCACCTGGCTCTCGGCGTAGCTGATCTTGATGTGGCCGAAGCGGCTCAACGTGCCCGAGAACACCCAGTCCACCAGCGACCCCTCGGCGTTCTGGGCGTACAGCGACATCGAGGTGGCTAGCGGCGCGTCGGCCGATGTGGACGGCATCGACGACGACGAGCCGATGTGCATCGACACCGTGGTGTCGGACTCCTCGCAGGCCCGCCACACCGGGTCCCACTCGCCGGTGTACATCGAGGGCAGGCCGAGCTTGGACGGGTTCTCGGAGAAGGCTGCCGCGAAGCAGCCTTTGGCCGCACAGCGCCGCACCTCGGCCGCGGCCATCTCGGTGTCCCACAGCGGCAACAGGGCCAGCGGTATCAGCCGCCCCCGGCCCGCGCCCGCGCCCCAGTCGTCGATGATCCAGTCGTTGTAGATGCGCAGGCACTCGGCGGCGAGCTCCTTGTCGTCTCGCTCGAGGAAGCCCTGCCCGCAGAACCGGGGGAAGGTGTTGGGGAAGTTGATGGCCGCCTCCACATGGTTGAGATCCATGTCGGCCAGCCGGGCGGTCTGCTCGTGGGTGCCGGGGCGGAGATCCTCGTAGCGGGCGGCCACGTTGCGCTGCTCACACCGGGGCATGCCCGCGGGGCCGTGCAGCAGGCTGGTGGGGGTGACGCTGTCCTCGAACAGCCACACGTCGCACCACTGGCCGTCGGGGTGGTTGCGCTCGAAGCCGTAGTGGCCGCCGGTGAAGTGCAGCCGAACCTTCTCCTGGACCACCCGGGGGCCGCGGGCCCGCAACGACGGCGGAAGCTGCTGCTGCCACAGGTCCTTGGGCTCCATGACGTGGTCATCGACGGAGATGATGAGCGGCAGTTGTTCGGCGGCGGGGGTGAGCGTCACTGCGTCAACCCGGCTGGCTTTCGCTCGCCGTTGGGCTCGCTCAGGCGTCGACCCGGCGGGCGCACGCCGTGAGGATGTCCTCGGCGATGTCGTCCCAGAGATCCTCGGGATCGTCCTCCAGGTCGCTGGGGTTGGGAGTGGCGCGCAGGGCTCCGTCGAGGGAGCTGAACTCGTCGAGGGTCAACGCGGCCCGCAGACCGTCGAACGAGCATTCGCAAAGCACCCGGGCCTGGACCTCGTTGAGGGTGCCGGTGTTGGCCTCCACGCACGAGGCCATGAAGTTGTGCTCCACCGCGGAGGAGGCCCCGAACTCCTCGGCCAGGAAGCGGTCGTCCTGTTCGGCCTCGGCCCAGGTGTCGGGGTTAGCGCTGTTGCCGCATCCGGCCACAACCAGCACCAGGGCCGCGGCGAGGATCCACACGGGACGTAGGCGGGCGCGCATAGCGGGTCCGAGGCTACCGCTGGTGTCAGCCGGCCAGTTCCCGGGCCCGGACGAAGACGGCGTCGAGCATGGGCTCGGTGAGACGGCCGGTGAAGGTGTTCTGCTGGCTGGGGTGGTAGCTGCACAGCAGGATCCGCCCGCCGGACAGTAGCGCCTCGGCACCGTGGGCGAAGCGGGGACGGGGACCCGAGCCCAGCTCGCGCCACATCACCTGCTGGGCGAAGCCGCCGAGCACGACCACAACCCGCAGCGCGGCTAGCGCCCCCAGCTCGCGCCGCAGGAACGGCATGCAGGCGTCGCGCTCGGCGGGGGACGGCTTGTTGTCGGGCGGGGCGCACTTCACCGGCGAGGAGATCCAGGCCCCGGTGAGGGCCAGACCGTCGCCCCGGTGGGTGGAGCCTGGCTGGTTTGCGTAGCCGGCCCGGTGCAGGGCCCGGTACAGCCAGTCGCCGGAGCGGTCGCCGGTGAACATCCGGCCGGTGCGGTTGGCCCCATGGGCCGCGGGAGCCAGACCCACCACCAGCAGGCGGGCATCGGGGTCGCCGAAACCGGGCACGCCCCGAGCCCAGTACTCGTGATCGCGGAAGGCGGCCCGCTTCTCGCGCCCGACCCGCTCCCGCCACTCGACCAGCCGGGAGCACTGCCGACACCCGGCCACCTCGGCGGCCACCTCAGCCAACCCGGCGGACTCCACGGGCGATCAGGCTACGTTGGCCTGCACCATGGCTGCCAGACGTGCACGAGCCGCTTCCGGAGCGGCCTCTGAATCCGGCGCGCATACCGCTTCCGGGGCGGCTTCTAGACCCAGCGAGGAATCCGCTTCCGGGGCGGCCTCTGCGTCCAACGCGGATACCGGTGCCGTGGTGCTGTTGGTGCGTCACGGGCAGACCCCCACCACGGGGTCGGTGCTGCCGGGACGGGCACCGGGGCTCCATCTGGCGCCCGAGGGGGTGGAGCAGGCCCGCAGAGTGGCCGTGCGGCTGGCCGGGCTGGGCCGGGTCAAGGCGGTGTACGCCTCGCCCATGGAGCGCACCGTCGAAACGGCGGCGCCCATCGCCCGGGCCTGCAAGCTGCGGGTGCGGCGCAGTCCAGGGCTGATCGAGTGCGACTTCGGGCGCTGGACGGGGCGCAAGCTGCAGCAGCTTCGCCGGCGCGAGGAGTGGACCACCGTGCAGCGCCATCCGAGCGGGTTCCGCTTCCCCGGCGGCGAGTCCTTCGCCGAGATGCAGGCCCGGGCCCTCGACGCGGTGGCCGCCATCTGCGCCCGCCACCGGGGCGAGACGGTGGTGGCGGTGTCGCACGCCGACGTGATCAAGGCGGTGGCCGCGGCCGCGGCCGGCACGCCGCTGGACCTGTTCCAGCGGATCGTGATCTCGCCGTGCTCGGTCACCGCGATCGCCTACCACAGCAGCGGCCCGATGCTGCTCACCGTGAACAACACCGGCGACGACCTGTCGTCGCTGCGCCCGTCATGAGCAGGTTGAGCACAGCCGGTGCCGCACCGGTGCGACGGCCGGGCACCGTCGGCTCGCGGCGATGAGCGAGTCGTTCCACTTCGAGGCGGTCGACATGATCACGGTGGGCACCCTGGGGCCCAAGGGCGAGCGGGTCTTCTACCTGCAGTGTGTGGCCGAGGGCGAGCTGGTGTCGCTCAAGTTCGAGAAGCGCCAGGCGGCCGCGTTGGCCGAGTACCTCGACCGCGTGCTGAACGAGATGCCCGGCGGCACCGAAGCAGACCCTCCCGCCGACCTCGACATGCGCGAGCCGGTGGTCGAGGCCTGGACTATCGGCGCCCTAGGGATCGCCTACGACGCCGATGAGGGCCGGGTGATCCTCGTGGCTGAGGAACTGGTTGAGGATGAGGATCCCGACTCCGCCGGCGCGGCGGCCCGCTTCACCCTCACCCGTCCCCAGGTGAGGGCGCTGGTGGGCCGGACCCGCACCGTGGTTGCCGCCGGCCGGCCGCCGTGCTCCTACTGTCTGCGCCCCTTGGAACCGTCCAACGGAAACTGGTGCCCGTGCCACAACTGAACGCGACCGCCTCAGCGACCGGCTAGCCGTGGCCGACGGCGCCGGCGACTCGCCCATCCGGGACCGCCCCCCCATCGAGACCGGCCGGGCGCTGGCCCTGCTGGCCGAGGGAGATGTGGAGCTGAGGGGAAGAATGCCCTACAGCTCCAACGCAACATTCCTGGTGGACGTAGCCCACGAGGGACTCGACGCCCAGGCCGTCTACAAGCCGGTGCGGGGCGAGCGGCCGCTGTGGGACTTCCCCTCGGGCCTGGCCCACCGCGAGGCCGGCGCGTTCTGGATGGACGAAGCGCTCGGCTGGGATGTGGTGCCCCCCACCGTGGTGCGGGGCGACCTTCCCTTCGACGAGGGGTCGCTGCAGCTGTTCATGCCCGCCAACTTCGAGGAGCACTACTTCACGCTGGCGCCCCAGGCGCGGTTCAGGTCCGAGCTGGAGCGGATCTGCGCGCTCGACATCGTGATCAACAACACCGACCGCAAATCGGGCCACTGCCTGCTCGGCACCGACGGCACTGTCTGGGCCATCGACAACGGCCTGTCGTTCCACTCGCAGTTCAAGCTGCGCACCGTGATCTGGGAATTCGCGGGCGAGCCGCTGCCCGAGGCCGTGAGCCACGATCTGCGGACACTGCTGGAGGCCGGCCTGCCCGAGACGCTGGCCGCTGCGCTCACGTCCCAGGAGCAGGACGCCACGCTGGCCCGAACCGAGACGCTGCTGACGGCCGGCCGGTTCCCGTCCGACGGCCACGGCCACCGCTGGCCCTGGCCGCTGGTCTAAGGGGCCGAGCGAATAGGCGAGCGGACCCGGCCCATGCGGGCGAGGCCGTGGGCTGTGACGCTGGGGCTTGGGCGGCCCGTGAGCGCCGCGCATTGAAGCGGTGGGCGGGGTTCGTTTCTGGCCAAGCGCTGGCACACTTGGCGCCCATGAAGGTTGTCGTCTGCGTGAAGCAGATCCCCGATCCGGCCGATCCCGGCGCCCTGGACCCCGAGACCAAGACGCTGCGGCGCGATGTGAAGCTGATCCTCGACGAGTCCGACTCCTACGGGGTCGAGATGGCCCTGCAGTTGGTGGACGCCGCGGGCGAGGGCACGGTGCATCTGATCTCGATGGTGCCCAACGACGAGGTGAGCGGGCTGCGGACCGCCCTGGCCATGGGCGCCGACTCGGCCACGCTCATCAGCGACGAGGCTCTGGCGGGCTCCGACGCGCTGGGCACTGCCCGGGTGCTCGCCGCCGCGGCTACACGGGCCGAGCCCGACCTGGTTCTGGCCGCCACCGAGTCCAGCGACGGCTACACCGGCGTCGTTCCCGCCCAGGTGGCCGAGCTGATGGGTCTGCCCTCGGTGACGTTCGCCAAGGAGATCGCCGTCGAGGGCGGCACGGCCACGGTGCGCCGCCAGACCGAGGCCGGCGCCGATCTGGTCGAATGCCCCCTGCCCGCGGTGGTGTCGGTGACGGCCGGGGTGGTCGAGCCCCGATACCCGTCGTTCCGCGGGATCATGCAGGCCAAGAACAAGCCGGTCGATCAGCTCAACGTCGCCGATCTCGGCATCGCCGCCGAGCAGGTGGGCTGGGCCGGCGCCGGTCAGGAGATCACCGAGATCTCCGAGGCACCCGAGCGGGCCGCGGGCGAGGTGGTGGTGGACGAGGGCGACGCCCACGAGCGCATCGTGGCCTTCCTCGACGAACTGAAGGTGATCTAGGGCCCGAGCGGCCCGTGAGCGCAGCGAACAGGAGCGGACAACACCGGGCCCGAGCGGCCCGTGAGCGCAGCGAACAGGAGCGGAGAACACAGATGGCTTTGGAGAAGATCTGGGTGTTCGGCGAGGCCGGCGCCGACGGCGCGGCCACCATCACGCTGGAGATGCTGGCCAAGGCCCGCGAGGTCGCCGACACCGTCGAGGTGTTCATCGGCGGCGACGGCGCGGCCCGAGCGGCCGAGCTCGGCGATCACGGGTCGGCCAAGGTGTACGCCACCGGCGATCTGGCCGGGCGCATGCAGGGCACCTGCGTCGCCTCGGCAGTGGCTTCGGCCATCGCGTCGGGCGAGGTGGCCGCACCCGACGCGTTCTTGTTCGGCACCACCTACGACGGCCGCGACGTGGCCGCCCGGCTCTCGGTGAAGCTGGGGGCGGGCGTGCTGTCCAACGTGGTCGACCTGCGCCTCGACGGCGACCGCCTAGTGGGCGTCGAGCCGGTGTTCGGCGGCACGCTCAACGTGAGCTCCCGATTCGCCGACGGCGGGCCCGACATCTGGCTCGTCCGCCCCAAGTCCTTCGAGCCCTCGCCGGTGGGCGGCCCGCCCGCCGAGGTGGTGGACCTGCCGGTCCCCGAGCTGGGAGCGGCCGGAGGCGCAGTGATCCGGGACCGCTTCACCGAGGAGTCCGCGGGCCCCAAGCTCGACGAGGCCGCCATCGTGGTGTCGGGCGGGCGGGGACTGGGATCGGCCGACGCCTACTCGATGATCGAGGGCCTGGCCAAGCAGCTGGGCGCCGCTCCGGGGGCCAGCCGGGCCATCGTCGACGCGGGCTGGGTGCCCTACAGCTACCAGGTCGGCCAAACCGGGAAGGTCGTCAAACCCACCGTCTACATCGCCTGCGGCATCTCGGGCGCCACCCAGCACTTGGTGGGCATGAAGGGCTCCAAGAACATCATCGCCATCAACAAGGACTCCGAGGCCCCCATCTTCGCAGTGGCCGACCTCGGCATCGTCGGCGATGTGCACAAGGTGCTGCCCAAGCTCACCGAGGCCCTCGAAGCCCGCTAGACGCCGAGCCAAGAGGCCGAGCGAGTAGGCGAGCGAATCAGGCCCATACGGGCGCGACCGTGACCTGAGCGGACAGACTGGGCCGGTGCGGGTCCTGCTGCTGGTCAACTCGGCCGCCTCGTCGGTGACCGGGCGGCGGCGAGTGGTGATCCAGAAGGCGCTGTCGGCCGACCACGACGTGACCCTGGCCGAGACCGCCCGGCGGGGACACGCCACCCGGCTGGCCCGCTCGGCTGCCTCGGAGGGAGCCGACGCGGTGGTGGTGCTGGGCGGCGACGGCACCCTCAATGAGGCCGCCAACGGCCTAGCCGGAACCGATACTGCCCTAGCCGCCCTGCCGGGAGGCAGCACCAACGTGTTCGCCCGCATCATCGGACTGCCCGACGACCCGGTCGAGGCGGCCGGCCAACTACTCGACGCCCTGGACCGCGGCGCCGTCACCAGAATCGGGCTGGGGGCGGTCAACGGGCGGTACTTCCTGTTCCACTGCGGAATCGGCTTCGATGCCGCTGTCGTTGAACTGGTGGAGAGCCGCGGCCCCTGGAAGCGCTGGGCCGGACACCCGCTGTTCGTCTACGCCACCGTCACCACCTGGCTGCGCAGGGCCCACCGCCGGCGTCCGCCCATGCGGGTGCTCGACGCCAATGGCGAGACGCTGGCCGACGGTCTGTTCACCGTGGTGCTGAACGCCGACCCCTACACCTATCTCGGCGGTCGCAGCTTCGACCTCGCGCCGGGCCTCGGACTCGACGAGCCGCTGGCCGCAGTGACCCTGGCCAGCCTGTCCATGCACCGGCTGCTCCCGGTGGCGATCCGAGCGCTGGGCGACGGCGACGTGCGGGGCATGCCGGGCGTGAGAGCCCACGAGGGTCTGCGAGACTTCACCGTGACCGCCGATCCGCCGATGCCGTACCAGGTCGACGGAGACCACCTCGGCGCCGCTCCCCGCCTGAGGATCCGCTGGGCCCCCGAGGCTCTGCGCCTGGTGCTGCCCAAGGCGGGCTGAGATCGGTTCAGGCGGCGTCCACCACGGCTCGGGCCACGTCGGGCACATCGGTGATCAGCCCGTCCACGCCCATGGCCACCAACTCCGCCATGCGCTCGGCCGCGTTGATGGTCCACACGTTGACGGCCAGCCCGGCATGGTGGGCCCGGTCCACAAACCCCTTGTCGCACATGGAGTCGAACGGGTGCACGGCGGACATCTCGTGCCCGGCGGCCCGGGCCACCGCCTGGGCGGGCTGGACGATCCCACAGACCAGCGCGGTGGGGATGGACGGGTCTACGGCGCGCACCGCCGCCACCGCGTCGACGTTGTACGACGACACCACGGCCCGCCGGGGTCCGAGGTAGGCGGCGATGAGTCCAGCCACCGCGTCGGCAACGAGGTTCTCGCTGTCGTAATCGGGGTCGTCGGGCAGGTTCTTGATCTCGAGGTGCACCCCCATGCCCTCGCAGGACTCCAGAGCCTCGGCCAGGCTCGGCACGTAGCCGGGAAGCTCGTCGGCATGCATGGTGCCGATGCGCCGCCCGTCGGCCAGGTGGGCATCGTGATGGACCACGGCCACGCCGTCGGCCGTGCGACGCACATCGAGCTCCACCCAGTCGGCGCCGAGATCCCGGGCCAGCCGGAACGCCTCCACCGTGTTCTCCAGAGCGGCCCGACTGGCCCCCCGATGCGCGATCACCGCCGCCATCGGGGCAGTCTCGCACAGACTCCAGCCGAGAGGCGGCGCGGATCGCCCCAATCCTGTTGGCGGTTCGGGCAAGGCTATGGGGCCACGCGGATAGGTGAGGAGGCTTCACGTCGAAGGGGGGTATCTCCCGCTCTTGTTCGCTGCGCTCACGGGCCGCTCGGGCCACGGCCTCGCCCGTATGTGGCAGATTCACTCGCCTATCCGCTCGGCCTCTAGGCCCGAGGTTCAGCTGGTCGAACGGCGGGGGACGGTCACCTCGATCACGGTGCCGCGGGGCGGGTCCGCCGACGCGGCCTTGATGGTGACCGAGCCGCCCAAGTCGTGCACCACAAAGGTTCGCACGATGGTGAGGCCGAGCCCGGCGTCTCGGTCCAGCGAGAAGCCCTCACCCACGCCGGGGCCGTCGTCGGTGATGCGCATCGTCAGCGTGGTGGCGGTACGGGCCAACCGCACCTCGACCAGCCCTCCAGAGCCCTCGGGGGTAGAGGCGTGCTGGAAGGCATTCTGCACCAGCTCCACCAGCACCACCGCCAGCGGCATGGCCGTCTCGCCGTCGATCTCGCCGACAGTCCCCTCCACCTGGATCTTGAGCGAGCGCGGCGCCAGGCCCTCCTGCACCAGCCGCACCAGCGGACCCACCACCTCGTCGAAGTCGAGCTCGGAGGCGGTGTCGAGGGCCAGGTGCTCGTGCACCATGGCGATTGATGAGATCCGCCTAACGGAGCTCTCAACCGCCGCCTTCGCCTCGGGGCTGTCCAGGCGGCGGGCCTGAAGCTGCAGCAGCGAGCTGACCGTTTGCAGGTTGTTCTTGACCCGGTGGTGGATCTCGCGGATGGTGGCGTCCTTCGACAGCAGCAGGCGGTCATGCTGGCGCAGCTCCGACACGTCGCGCAGCATGGCCACCGCACCGGTGATGCGGTCCTCGGCCACCATGGGATAGGCCCGCAGCACCACCACGATCATCGACCCGGCGGTGAACTCGGCCACGGTGGAGCGCCGCCGCCAGAACGAGCGCCGTATCACGTTGTCATCGAGGCCGAGGTCGCTGAGGCTGCGGCCCGGCACGGGGTGCATCACGCCGAGCCGGTGCAGGGCGCTGCGGGCGTTGGGCGAGGCGTAGCTGACCCGGCCCTCCCGGTCGAGCACCAGCACTCCGTCGCCCACCCGGGGCTCTCGGAACTCGCCCACCCGCTCCATGCGGCCGTAGGGGAAGGCGCCCTCGGCGATCATCTGAGCGAAGCGACCGTAGAGGCCTCGGTAGATGGTCTCCAGCGGGTTCTCGTGGCGGACGGGAGCCGGCCCCGCCTCGCGGGCCAGCACCGCCACCGGTGCGTCGCCGCAGCGAACGGGCACGTAGTCCACGACCCGCCGCCGGTCGCGCCCGAGACCTTGCTCCCCCTCGTCCATTCGCTCGGCCTCTGAGCCGTCCTCGGCTATCTCAGCCTCGCCCGGCTCGCCGGTGTCCATCGCAGTCCGCAGCCACGCCAGAGGTTGTCCCCGGACAATAGTCCCGACCGGGTCGACCGCGTGAACGGTGGGGCCGGTGTTGGACCGGGCATGGGCCAGCACCACGAATCCGCCGCCAATCTCGCTCGGCGCCCGACCGGAGGCGCAGGGGGCGTAAAGCAGCAGGTCGCCGAAAGAGAGGTCGGCCAGCGGCGCCCAGGAGGCCACCAGCCGGTGCAAATGGTCTATGGAGCGCTCGTCGAGCGCAGTGTCGGACCGGGCCAACTCCTCGAGACCGGCCACGGGTGGAGCGCTCGGCCTCTGGTCAGCCGAAGCCGATGGGGTTGGAGCCGGGTGGACCCATCTCCACATGGGTGACCCGCGATGCGGCCACCGCGATCTCGCGGCCCTTGTCGTCGGTCAGCCACAGCACCGGCGCGTCGCCCCGCAAAGCGGCCTCGACCGCCGCCGTGATGTCGGCGCGGTCGGAGTCGTCGGGGAGGGTCACGGTGATGGGCTGAGGGTTGTCGGCGATGCCGATGCGAAGCTCCACGTCGTTCTCCTTTGGGGCTCAGACGGTCCGTAGTGTCTCAGACGATCCGCAGTGTCTCAGACGATCTTCAGTTCGGGGTGGGTCCGCTTGGTGGGGCCGTGGGCCTCGACCCACGACGCCATCGCCGCGAACACTGCCGACGCCTCGGAGGCGGGGTCCACCGCCATTATGGGCCGACCGTGGTCGCTGCCCTCGCGCAGCGGGATGGTCATGGGGACCTGGCCGAGGAGCTCCACGTCCAGCGTGCGGGCCAGCTCGGCGCCGCCGCCCGAGCCGAAGAGCTGGTAGCGCTTGCCGTCGTCGCCGGTGAACCACGACATGTTCTCGATCACGCCGCGCACCGCGATGTTCACCTTGGAGAACATGAACGCGGCGCGCTGGGCCACTCTCTGGGCCGCGGGGTTGGGGGTGGTCACCACGTAGGCCTCGGCTCGGGGCAGGAACTGGGCCAGCGACAGCGAGATGTCGCCGGTGCCGGGGGGCAGGTCGATCAGCAGGAAGTCGGGATCGTCCCAGAACACGTCGGTGAGGAACTGCTCGAGGGCCTTGTGCAGCATCGGCCCCCGCCAGATCACCGGCTGGTCCTCCTGGGCGAAGAAGCCCATCGAGATGCAGCGCACGCCGTGCACCTCCGGCGGCACGATCATGTCGTCGATCACCACCGGGGCCCGGTCCACCCCCAGCATCCTCGGTATCGAGAAGCCCCACACGTCGGCGTCCACCACCGCGGTGGAACGGCCCCGCGCCGCGAGGGCGATGGCCAGGTTGGCGGTCACCGAAGACTTGCCCACCCCGCCCTTGCCAGAGGCGATCAGCAGGGTGCGGGTGGCGTTGCCGGGCTCGGCGAACGGGATGGCCCGACCCTCGGCGTGGCCGTGGGCCGGAGCGGATCCGGCGGTGGCGGCCGGGCTGCCGTGGAGCTTGGTGCGCAGCTCGGCCCGCTCGGCGTCGGTCATCACCGTGAAGTCCAGGGTGACCGCGGCCACGCCGTCGAGCGCCAGCAGCGCGTCGGTCACCCGGCTCTGGATCTCGCTGCGCAGCGGGCAGCCCGCCACCGTGAGCGCGATGCGCACGTCGGCGTGGCCGCCGTCGAGGGCAACGCCCCGGTACATGCCGAGGTCGACGATGCTGCGGCGCAGCTCCGGGTCCTCCACCGGTCGGAGGGCCTCAATCACCTCCGCTTCCGTGACGGCCACCGGCCTAGGCTACCGGAGTGTCTTGGACGCGCATCTGTGCGCGCTCGCCTTGGAGGGCAGATTGATGCTTCATCTGGTGCGTCATGCCGACGCGGGGAGTCGGTCGGATTGGGTGGGCGACGATTTTGAGCGGCCGCTTGAAGACGTCGGGCTGAGGCAGGCCGAGGCCATCGGCGCTGCGCTGGCGACGCGCCCGGTGCGGCGGATCCTGTCGAGCCCGGCGGCGCGCTGCGTGGACACGGTGGCGCCGCTGGGGCGGATGCTGGGACTGCCGGTGGAGGTCGCGGATTTGCTGGCTGAGGGCACGTTCGTCAGCGATGCCCTGGAATTGCTGCGCTCGCTGGCCGCCGCCGAGGGCGACGCGGTGCTGTGCAGCCACGGCGACGTGATTCCCGGCCTGCTGTGGGTGCTGGCCCAGCACGGGCTCGAGATCGGGGACTTGGGCAGGTGCAAGAAGGCGTCGATCTGGGAGCTGGAAGTGGGTGACGGTCGTATCGTCGGCGCCTCCTACCGGCACCCGCGCACCTTCGGCGCCTGAGGAGCACCCGATCCCCGTTCGGTTCGCTTCGCTCACGGGTCGACCAAACTCCAGCAACGCAAGCCCAACGGCCTCGCCCGTATGGGCCGGATCCACTCGCCTGTTCGCTCGGCAAATTACGCCGTGAATTGCGGGGGTTGGGAGAAGACCTTGTTGAGCAGGGGCACGAAGTCCTCCATCGGGAGGTCGTCGTAGTCGGGGTCGAAGCAGTTCTGGTCGTAGGAGGCGCAAAAGTCGACGCAGCGGTCGTAGTGCGGCGACTCTGAGTAGCGCTCCCGGGCGCAGCGGTCGCCGCCGAGGTGATGGAAGTAGTAGTAGCCCTGAAACAGCCCGTGGTGGCGCACCACCCACTCCGTCTCGGCGCTCACATAGGGGGCAACGATGGCGGCGGCCACCGCGCTGTGGTTGTCGGGGGCCAGCACATCGCCGATGTCGTGCAGGAGCGCGGCCACTACGAACTCGTCGGATTCGCCGTTGCGCAGAGCCCGAGTGGCCGACTGGCGGCAGTGGCGGGCCCGGTCGATCTGATATCCCAGCGTGGGCCCCTCGAGCAGTCGCATCACCGACAGCAGGTGCGGCACCAGCGTGTCTCGGGCGTGGCCCTCGAATATCCCCGAAAGCTGGGCGTAGTCCTCGGCGGTGCCGTCGGCCATGGCCGTCCAGCCCACGGTGAAGGTGTCGGTCAGCGTCACGCCGTCAGCCTATTCTGCGATGATCTCGGCGTCGGGATAGAAGGCGGCTGCCGCGAACCAGAACGTGTCGAGATGCTCGACCGGCTCCAGCGCGGCGGCGCCCGAGTCCGACGGCCGGCCCAGGATGTCGTAGACCGCGCCGCTGGCCCCATCCACGAAGCCGCCGCCTTCGGCCGGCGCCAGTTCCAGCGGGCGGCCGTCGAGCGAGCGCACGAACACGCCGGTGGCACCGACGTCGCGGCCCTCGGAGATCAGGGCGCTGTCGAGGGCGCTGGCCGTGCCCGGCTCGAACACTGCCACCAGCTCGCGGCCGGCGAAGGCGAAGGGCACCACCCGGCGCTCGGCGAGCATCTCGGTGGGGATGACCACCCCCTCGGCGCCGTCTCGCAGGGCGACCACCCTGGCGATCGGATCGAGCCGGTCGTCAGTGGGGCCGCTGAACAGGAAGGGCCGGTTGTTGGTGTCGTAAGACTCGTAGGGGTTCTGCCCGTAGCGGCGGAAATGGCCGGTGTCGAGGCCGAGCACCTCACCGTCGGGGTGCGATGCCAGGAACGCCTCGAACGACACCGTCTGCACCGGGATCAAGTCCAGTTCGGCGCCGACGAGGTGGCCGACCACCGCCTGGCCGGTGTAGTGCGACCAGAGGCTCTCGGTTTGGCGGTCGTACATCACCAGCGACGAGTTCAGCAGCGCGCCGGAGGTGCCGAAGTCGAGGATGCGGTCCCCCACCCGCCGGTCGTAGGCCACCGCGGAGTTGCACAGCGGACAGTACGACACCGTGACCGGCACCCCGCCCACCGTGCCGTTGACGAGCTCGTGCCAGGTCATGATCCGCAGCGGGTAGGCCCGGGCGTCGCCGTTGACCTCAAGCGCCAGCACCGGCTCCACGTCGGCCAGCCACTCCACCTCTGCGGCCAGCTCGAAGGCGGGGTCCTCAAGGGCGGGTATGGAGTCGGGCGGCACCACCCCGCGAACCTCCGACAGGTCGATGAGCGGCTCCGGGTGCTCGGGGTTGAAGGGGTCGTGCAGCGCGCTGAGCACATCCTCACGGGCCGTCGACCGGATCGGCCCGGCCTGCTCAGACGGTGCCTGCTCCTGCCCCGATGACGCCGGCTCCGGCGCGGCCGGCATCGTCTCTGCCGAGGGCGTGTCGACTGGCTCCGCCGACACCGCATCATCGGACGGCGCGGCCTCGTCCGTGGCGTCGCTCGGCTCGGAAACGACCACAGGGGGCTCGGCATCGCCCGCCGCCTCCGCAGCAGGACGCGACTCGTCGGCACCGCATCCGAGGGCCAGCAGAGTCACAGCCAGCGCAGCCGGGATCCAACGGACACCGGGACGCCAGCTCCGCCCCGCTGCCGCCGAGACCGAATTGGAGGACTCAAGGACCATCTACAGCGACGTTAGCTCGCCTCCTCGCATGTGACCCTACGGCCCAACGCGCGTCGGCCCATAGGCTCCACCACCTCACCCGGAGGGTCGGGTCGGCTTGCCGCCGTGGACCGTCGGCTCGCGGCACCACTGATGGCGCAGCGTTTCCAAGGGCTCGAGGATCGACTCCGGCAGGCCGATCAAATCGCAGAGCACGGCCTGGTCGAGTTCGCAGCGCACCTCGTCTCGATAGGCCTCATTGGCGGGAAGGAACTCTCGGACGCGGAAGCGAGCGAAGACCTCCGTCGCCTCCGCAAGCGCCTCGCTACTCAAGGCGCGGCAGTCGAGAACCGGAATCTCCCCGATGCGCCCGACCGACAGGATCGAGCGGCCCTTCTGTTGACGCGATCCCACCCACCAGCGGCCCAACAGGCCCAGAGTCGTGTTCAACCACAGGACTATCGGTACCTCCCAGGCAAGCGCCTTCGCCATGAAGCTCGGCCATGCCCGCCCACCGATGCACTCCTTGGGGGTGAGACACGATCCAAGTCGTTGACTGTTCAACTGGAACTCGAGATTCACATGAACCCGAGACGCGGTGACTCGCCAAACGTGGCGTGCATGCTCCTCGGTGGAACCAGGGCGCAACTCGCCGTACGCATCGGGGGCGATTTCGAGCCTGCTCTCACGTCCAGAGCGTGCGTTGTGCGCCCACAGGACCGGATAGGAAGCAGCCCGCCACAACTCGCGATCCGATTCGAGGCTGCGAATCCAGAAGGGAGCAGCGTATGCGCCCGTGCCACGCTCGATCGGACCCGCAGATTTTGGCTTCACGCCAATGGCCGCATTGCCCGCACCAGCCGCGCCGAGCTCTCTCATCGGCGCGATCGGCACCTTCATTGGCTGATGCCTCGGCAGGTCGATCCGTTGGTCCAACAGTGCCATTGCAGTGGCGGCCAGGCGCAACTCCGCCAGCTGACCGAACCCGCCATCAGCCAAACGGCCGGTGCCGATCACGCCCAAGCGTTCATCCCCGATCCTCAATTCGCCAGAGGGCTGTCCGGTGTCGATGTGATGGGCAATCGCGGCAGCGACCTCAAGAGACTCGGCGACGACGGCGGGGCGTTCGGCAAGCCCCACCCAGCGAACCGAGGTCTCCTCGACACGGTTCCACGCTTGATCGCCGATCGGGGGCTGCTGCCGGGTAGCCACCACGAGCACCTCGGCAAGGGCTGTATCGTCGGAGAAGGCCCGATCGGTGGCACCGTGCGCGGCAATGGAGACCAGCACAATGTCGCGATAATGCTCGGCCAACAGCCTTCGAGCCCCGGACCACGCGCTCGACACGACGAAGGTAGCCGGCAGCACGAAGGCGATGATCCCGCCGGGCTTGACCTTGGCATGGGCGAGGTCAATGAAGTTCGACGCGAGGCCCGCATGGCCACGTCCAGCGGCCCCTCCAACCCGCCGGTAGATGCCGATTGCCGCGAGCCGCCCGCTCATGGACTCCTGCTCGGCGTCGGTAGTTCCAAATCCGGCGAATGCAGGCCGAGGCACGTCGACGCGATCCCCTTCCTGGCCCACCGTCCGAGCGAACGGCGGATTCATGATCACCAGATCGGCAGACCGGTGATCAAGCACGAACATGTGCTCGGCCGATGACGTGCTGCCCGATTTAGCGCCCGAGGCCGCACTGCGACCAGAGCCGAACAGGGAAGCGGCCTCCACATCATCGATCAACTCAAGGGACCCGATAGCCGCCACCGAGGCCCCCTCAACAGCTGAATCAGGGGAACTCTGGCGACCGTAAGGCATCAGGTGGATGTTGGTGTCACCGAAGGGCGCTGCGGGATGCACGGCCGACAGCATCGACGCCGTCACATGCACGGCCGCAGGCATGATGTCAGCACCGACGAGCACCCGCTCCATGAAGGATGCATGCAGCTCGGCGTCGTCCAGGCCGGCACGGCGGGCCCTCGCCGCAATCCGCCCATATGCCGCCGACAGCAGGGCACCCGTGCCGCAGGCCAAATCAGCGACCTTCAGAGCCTCGAGCGAGCCTCGATCAGCAAAATCATGTGTCAGGCGGGCTACAGCCAGCTCAGCGAGCAGATAGGCCGAGGGCGGCCGCGTGTAGAACGTGGCGAGGAACTTCCGGTCGGCGATCAGGCGGCCGAACATCTGCCCTGCCATCTCCTGGGTTGTGGTAACACCTATGCCGACGAGCCTCTCGGCCACCCCGGCCAGCCGCCCCAGAACATCTCGGAACACGTCCGCAGGCAGCGGTGCCAGAACCCGGCGGGCAATCTCGAAGATCGGCCAGTAGTTGATCTCGAGAATGGCATCCCAGGCGTCCAACAGCGTGCTGGGCAACAGCTCGCCCGCGGAGCGCAGCGACTCGAACGGAGCAATCTGAGGGTGAGTCGAGGAGATGGCGCAATGAAACGTGAGCGCGTTGGCGACGATGGTCATCGCCATGCGCGACGTCTGCTCGCCGTCGGTCTGGTAGAGGGCCTCGCCCATGGCATCAAGCACCGACTGTCGCTGCGGAGCGAGCCGATGCCGGAGAACAGCAGCCGATTCGGCGACACCCTCCTCAAGAACATCCACTGCTTGCGCCAGCCTGCGCTCGGACACCGCAATCGACTCGATGAAGCCGGCGAGGGCATCGAGATCCCCGCAGATGAACCCGGCTTTGGGGAATCTGTCCGGCGTGTCGGCACCCTTGTGAATGAGAACGCAGTAGCGGAACTCGGCCTGCGCCAGAGCTGCCGAGAGATCGGCCTGGCGAACCCGGCTCAGGTCATCAGGAAGGCGTACGGCGACCACCTGCTCCACGGGCTCGCCGTCGTGGGCCAGTGTCACCCCGAGCCTCCTCACGGCATCCAGTTCAACACTCGGTGCGGGCTCGTACTCAGTCTCAACGACGACCGAGAGGCCCCCGGCCATTCTCACGATGATGTCGGGCGCCTTGGCCGCCGCGTCTGCGACGACGCGAGTGGACTCTGCCTGCACTTCCCATCGGGGATGCCTGTTACCAAGCGCGAGGGCGAGACGACCATTTATTGTCGTCTCGCGCGTGCGTGATCTTCGGGCCATAACGCTTGCCTCGTGCAATTGTCCCGCTGCTTCAGGGAACCTCGATAGAACGCTATGAAGATAGCTCAGCGATGTGACACTTCGGTGCATCCTGCATGGATCCCGCCTCATAGGCAGGTCGCTGCGGACTCAACTGCTGACGGCGGCTCGTAGGCCCTGATCTTCTACTAGGCGGTCCAGGTCTGGCGGCCGGTGGTCGAGCCGGTCGAAGGCTTCGAGATCGGCTCGGGCTCCGGCGATGTCGGCCTGCTGCCATCGCGCGAAGGCCCGGTAGACCAGTCCCGCGGGGTTCGACGGGTCGGCCGCCAGGACGGCGTCGAGATACTCGACCCCGAGCGCCAGCAGCTCGGGATCGCCGCTGCGGACCAGCAGCCAGCCCCGGCCGGCCAGCACGTCGGGGTCGCCGGGGCGCGACTCCAACACCCAGTCGAGGAGCTGCACCGCTTCGAGCAGATCGCCCCGCCCGGCCAGGGCCTCGGCCGCAGCCAGCGCTTCGGGCACGTCCATATCGGTCTCGCTGAAGGCGGGCCGCTCATCGAGGGCGGCCAAGGCGTCCACCGCGGCCAGCGCATCCGCATCTCGGGCCGCCGCCACCCGCTCGCGCACCTGCGACTGGGCCAACAGCTCCTCGGCGTAGGGCGGCGGGTCCAGCGAGTCGAAGGCGGCCAGCTCCTGTGCGGCGGCCGATCCGTCGCCCTGCTCCAGAGCCACGATGGCGCGGAACAGGCGGGCGTCGGGGTAGGCGGGATCGACGGCGATGGCATCGTCGAGATACTCCGCCGCGGTGTCGAGATCACCCTGCCGCGACGTGAGCCAGCCCCGGTAGGTGAGCGCCTCGGCGCTGGAGGGCTGCAGTTCGAGCGCCTCGTCGTAGGCGGCGATGGCTCCGTCCATGTCGCCCGTTCCCAGGCGCTGCTGGGCCTCGAAGATCAGCTCCCGGCTGGTGACCCGGATCTCGCCGCTGACCGAGCCGCCGGCGCTGCGGCTCCCTGAAGAGCGGGCCACGAGCAGGCCCGCCCCGCCGGCCACCACCACGATGGCGACCGTCCATACCGCCGCGTTGCGCCAGCGTCGCTGGCTGCCTGCCGCGGGCTGCGCCTGCTCGGACCGACCCGAGCGAAGCATCATCACCACCACGGCCGCGATGCCTCCGGCGGCAAGCACCGGCAGGATCCACACCAGGCTGGTGACGCCGGAGCCCGAGGGGTTGTAATCGATATCGACGTCGTAGGCGGCCACCAGCTGGTCGCGGATGTAGGCGTCGCTTCGGCCCTCGTCCACCCACACCGCCATCTGGCGCCGTATCTCGCGGGCCACCGGCACGTCGCTCTCGGCCACCGACTGGCCCGCACAAACCGGGCAGGCGAAGTCCTCGGCCAGAGCGCGGACCCGGTCGGCGTTGGTCTTGGGAGGACCCTCGTCGACCGCCCCGAATGTGAACGCGCCCGCGGCAACTAGCAAAGCCGCTATCCAGCCGATCGTCCGTGCGGATGGCCGGCCTCTCACCGGGAGCCCTCAGAAGAGCGGAAAACGCAGCACCGCGCCGCGAGGCGCCCATGACTGCCAGCGCGACTAAGTGGAACCCGGCGGCTCATGGGTCGGCCGTGAGCTGGGCGATCACGTCGTCGATGCCGTCGGCGGTCACGCCGCCGAGCTGCTTCCACACCACCACCCCCGAGGGGGCCACCAGATACGACTCGGGCACGCCGGTCACGCCGTAGGCCACGGCTGCCTCCCTCGCTCCGGTGGCCAGCACCGGCCAGTCGCCGCCGTGGACCGCGAAGAACTCTCGCACGTTCTCGACGGTGTCGTCGAACACCACCGAAACGATCCGAGCGTCGCCAGCCGCGTTGTGGCGCTCGTCGAAGGCCACCAACTCGGGGTGCTCGACGATGCACGGCACGCAGGTGCTCTGGAAGAAGTTGACGATCACCCACCGGCCGCGCCAGTCGTCGAGGTCGAACGGCTCGCCCGTGATGGTCGCGCCCGCGACCGGCGGCGCCAGAGCGCCCAGGATGGGGCTGGAGGCTTTGCGCTCGAAAGCGGAGTCGCGGGTGGCCAGCACCAGAACCAGCAGCGCCACCGCGGTCGCCACCGGCAAGGCGATCCACACTGCCCGCCGACGGCTACCGCGGCTCATGCCGGCGCCCCGCTCGCGCCGGTCGGGCTCGGACATGTCGCGGGCTGCCCGCCAGCGTCGGCGCGGCTCATGCCGGCGCCCCGGTGGCCGCAGGCTGGCGGCGACCGGCTCGCGACGGCAGCAGCGACAGGGCCGTCCCGAGCGCCATCACGATCCCGCCCAGCCACAGCCACACCACCAGCGGCTGCACCGTCACCCGCAGGATCACCCGGTCGGCGGCGTCGTCGTCGGGGAACTGCAGCACCGACAGGGCTACGTCGTCGCGCAGGGTGGAGCGCACCGACGGGATCCCGATGGTCTGCGAGGCGAACGGGTAGGTGGCGATGGCCGGCCCGTAGGTCTTGGCGTCGTCGACCCGCACGAAGGCCACCCGCTCGGTGCGGTTCTCGTGGGCGGTGACCGCCGAGCCCACGTACACGATCTCGTGGCCCGCGAACTCGGCCTGCTGGCCAGACTCCAGATCAAACTCGGCCTGACGCACATACGACTGACTGGCCGCGAACGCCACCGCCACCAGCACCACCCCCAGATGCACGATCATGCCGCCGTTGGTGCGTCCCACCAGGCCCCGCCACCGGTGGCGGCGCACGGCCAGGAAGATCTGGCGCAGCGCGGCGGCGCCGGCGAAGCCGCCCAGTCCGAAAGCCAGCAGCGGCGCCCAGCCTCGGGCCCCGGCGGCCACGGCCACCACCAGCGCGGCGGCCGCGGTCCACATCGGCACCAGCAGGCGGCGGCTCAACAACTCTGTCGGCGGGCGGCGCGACTCGGCGCCCCACGGCAGCATGGGCGCCACCGCCATCAAGAACAGCAGCGCGAAGCCGATGGGTCGGGTCATCCGGTCGAAGTAGGGGTTGCCCACCGAGATGGTGCGGCCGTCGAAGGCCTCAACCAGCAGCGGGAACACGGTGCCGAGCAGCACCACGAAGGCGAAGGCGGCGAACAGGGCGTTGTTGGCCAGGAAGGCGCCCTCGCGCGACACCGGCGCGGCGATGCGGCCGGGGCCGCGCAGCCGGTCGCCCCGCCAGGCGATGAGGGCCAGCGACACGGCCACGATCACCGCGAAGAAGCCGAGGATGGCAGGGCCGATGCCCGACTCGGTGAAGGCGTGCACCGACGCCAACACACCGGAGCGGGTGAGGAAGGTACCCAGGATCGTCAGCGAGAAGGTGGCGATCACCAGCGACAGGTTCCACACCCGCAGCATCCCCCGCCGCTCCTGCACCATCACCGAGTGCAGGTAGGCGGTGCCGGTCAGCCACGGCAGCAGCGAGGCATTCTCCACCGGATCCCAGGCCCAGTACCCGCCCCAGCCGAGGGTCTCGTAGCTCCACCAGGCGCCGAGCACGATCCCGAAGGTCAAGAAGCCCCAGGCGGCCACGGTCCAGCGCCGGGTGGCGGCCAGCCATCCCTCCCCGAGGCGCCCGGTGGCCAGCGCGGCCACCGCGAAGGCGAAGGGCACGGTGAACCCCACGTAGCCGAGGTACAGGATGGGCGGGTGGAACGCCATGAGGATATGGTTCTGCAGCAGCGGGTTGGGGCCGGGGCCGTCGTAGCCGGGCGGCACTTCGACCGAGATGAACGGGTCGGCCGACCCAACCATGAGCGCGAAGAAGAAGGCGCTCACCGCGAACATAACCAGCATGGCCCAGCCCAGCATCGGATCGTCGGCCGCGAGGGCGAACTGGTCTCTGCTGGCGGTGGCAGACCGATCGTCGTCCGCGGTTGCGGCGGACTGGCCGCCGCTTGCGGTGTGGGCGGCCGAATCGTCGCCGCCGGTGGCGGACTGGTCGTCGCCGATGCTGGCAATCCTCATCGATGTCGGGCGCCGGCGGCCGAACTTCACCGCCACGGCCACCGCGTAGCCGCACAGCACCAGCGCCCACAGCAGGATCGACCCCTCCAGCGCCGACCACAGGGTGGCCACGTTGAACACCGGGGGCGTGGTGGATGAGCCGTTGTCGGCCACGAACTTCACCGTGAAGTCCCGGGTGATGAGGGCCCGCTCCATCACGATCACCGCCAGCACCGCCGCGGCGGCCATGGCGAAGGTGAGCCCGCGGGCGTGGCGGAGCCAGAACCGCAGGCGCCCGCTAACGCCCAGCCCGGTGACGACCACGCCCAACAGGGCCGCGCCCAGCCCCGCGGCCACCGCCGCCGAGCCGAGCACCACGTTGCTCACGGCAGTGCGCTGGTCTGGTCGGCCTCGGTGATGCGCTCGGTGTAGTCGTCGCGGTTGCGGTAGTCGTTGTCGTGCTTCACCAGCATCCGATCCGATGCGAAGTGCCACCCGTCCGGGCCCTGCCGCCAGGCCCCTTCGAGAACCACCGGCACCCCGGGCTGGAACAGCTCGGGCGGGTCGCCGCTGTGGACCACGTCCACCACCGCCCCCTCGAAGCCGACGGGAAACGCCAGCACGGGCCGGTCGTCGAAGAAGGCGTCCTGCGGTTCCGACAGGGGCGTTCCCTGAAGGCGGAAGCGCTGCGAGGCGAGCTCGTCGCGGCGTTCAACCGCCTCGTCGGCGTTGTAGAAGAACAGTGCGGCATCACCGAGCAGGTTTGATACGAGCAGCGCCACGCCTCCGACCACGGCCACGATCACCAGTGCGGCGATCCAGCGCCTGGTCCGGGCCGGGCGTCGAGCAGGACGGGGGGTGAGCGGCGAGAGCTCCGGGTACGCTGCCGCGTCCGCCGTGGTGTCCATGGTGCTCACGCGCCGTTCTGGCGGGCCAGTGCGCCTGCCATAGAGTCCATAGCTCTCACTCGCCGTCCTGGCAGACCAGTGTGCCCGACCGTGGCGTCCACGGCCTATTCGCCGTGCTGGCGGGCCCGGCGCAGCAGCCGTCGGCCGCGGGCCACCAGAGCGGCCGCGTACACGCCCACCGCGGCCAGGGTCACGCCCCAGGCGCCGAGCACGTAGCCGGCATGGCTCATGGGCGGGCTTCGGCTCTCCGGTCCGCCAGCGCCCGCTCGAGATCGCGAGCCTGGAGTTGTCGCTCGAGCCAGCCGATGCGGAAGCGGTGGACCATCATCCACAGGATGGCCATGGCGGCAACGACAAGGGCCAGGAACAGGGTGAACAGGGTGAGATCCTCGAGCTTGCCGTCGGTGAGGGAGGACTGCTGGTGCAGGGTGCGGTTGGCCCACCAGTTCACCGACCGGTTCACGATGGGGATGTTGATCCCTCCCAGCAGCCCCACCACCGCGGCCCGGGTGGCCACCGAGTCGGCGTCGCCGCCGAGGGCGCGCACCGACAGATATCCCACCATCACCAGGAACAGGATGAGGGTGGTGACGAGGCGCACGTCGCCCCACTCCCAGTAGGTGCCCCAGGTGGGGCGACCCCAGAGCATGCCGGTGACCAGCGTGAGCCCGCACAGCAGGACTCCGATCTCGGCGCCGGCGTGGGCGGTGACGTCCCACCACACCGAGCGTCGCCAAAGCCACATCACTGATCCCAGCGCGGTCACGCCGAGGGCGGTGTAGGCGCCGAGAGCCGACGGCACATGCACGAAGATGATGCGCACCGCGTCGCCCTGCACATCGTCGGCTGGCACGGCCAGCAGCCCCAGCACGGCCACCACGGCCAATCCGGCCAGAGTGATCAGCCCGAGCCAACGCGTGAAGCGCGATCCGGTACGGGCGGGACCGCCCAGATAGGAGGCGACGGGCAGCTCGACAGACGCGCCCTCGGGCTCTGGGAGCGTCATGTGTCCTCCAGCCGCGGCTCGCACTCGGCCCTATCGGCGCAACGTCCGGCCCCACACTCTGGACGCGTCATGTGTCCTCCAGCAGGGGGCCGTAGGCGACGGCGCCCACCACCGCGTTCACCGCCGCGAAGCCGGCCAGCAGGCCGACCCATGACCAGCCGTCCACTGCGACCGTGCCGAAAGAGTCGGCGAAGGCTCGTGTGGCCGCGATCAGCACCGGCGCCGACACCGGAAGCAGCAGGATCGGCAGGACCGTCTGATGGGCTCGCACTCCGGCTACCACAGCACCGAGCAGGCTACCGGCGGCGGCCAGGCCCACCGTCGCGGCGGCGCAGGCCGCGAGCACCAGCGGGATCGACTCGATCTCGGCGTCGTACAGCAGCACTGCGCCGGGGATCAGCAGCGCCTCCACGATCAGCAGCTGCACCGCCACCGCCGCGGCCTTGCCCGCGAAGGCGGCCGCCGGGGCCATCCCGCTGAGCAGCAGCATCCGGCGGGCCCCGTCGGCGGACTCCACCGCCACCGACCGCTGCACCGTCACCACGGTGACGAACAGCATCGTCATCGGCAGCAGGCCCGGCGTGGCCAGCCGCAGCGTGGGCCGGTTGGCGTCGAGGGCGAAGCCGAACAGCACCAGCACCAGCACCGCGAACGGCAGCATCTGGCCCAGCGAGGTGCGGGCCCGCCACTCGATGCGGAGGTCCTTGGAAGCCACCGCCGCGGCGTCGCCGGCGAACAGCCTTAGAGGGCGCGCAAATTGGTGGGAGCCAGTCGCATCGCAGCGGGGTCTCTCCCGCTCTTGTTCGCTGCGCTCACAGGCCGCCCAAACCTCAGCGTCACAGCCCACGGCCTCGCCCGTATGGGCCGGACTCGCTCGCCTATTCGCTCGGCCTCTTAACTCACGCCAAGCAGTCACGGCGCCCACCTTCGGCAAGGTGCAGTGGCGCGCCCCCATCTCCGGACGCGCAACTCACGCCAACCAGTCACCGGCCCGGCTCCTCGGCCAGCATCCCGCCCGCCATGGTCACCGTGCGGGTGGCCAGGCCGCCGGCCGGTCCGGCCTCGTGGGAGGCCAGCACCACGGCGGCACCGGCCGCGGCTGCGGCCGACACAACGGTGTCCACGATGTCGCGGCCCTCGGAGTCGAGCCCGGCGTGGGGCTCGTCGAGCAGCCACAGCTCCGGGCGACGCACCACGATCGCGGCCAGCGCCACCCGGCGACGCTGCCCCGCCGACAGCCGGTCAGCGGGGACGTCGCGCAACCTCGGGGGCAGACCGAGCATCTCGAGCGCGCCGGGCACGTCGGCCTCGCCCACCCTGGATGCTCGGGCCCAGAGTCGCAGATTCTCGGCTGCAGTCAACTCGCCGTAGAGCGCGGTTTCGTGACCGAGCAGACCCACCCGGCGGCGCACCGCAGCCCGGTCGTCGCCCAGATCGCAGCCCAGCACCTCACCCTGTCCCGCCGACAGGCGCATTAGCCCGGCACACAGGTGCAACAAGGTGGACTTGCCCGCGCCGTTGGCCCCCCGAACCAGCACGACCTCCCCCCGCTCAACGCCGAGATCGACCCCGGCCAGCGCCGGAAATCCGCCCAACAGCACCACTGCGCCGCGCAGGCGCACCGCGCCCATGGGAGTCAGGGCGTGCCGACCCCGGAGATGCGGCTGGGGTGGACGAAGACCGCGGTCCGGCGTTCTGCCGTCATCACGCGGTCGTACTTGTCCCAGTCCTCGTGGCTGCCGCCAGCGGCGATGAACACGTCCCGGAGCAGCCTGGGAACCGCTGACGGGTCGAAGCCGTCAAGTCGATCATCAGGCCCGATGATCGACGTGGCACCCTCCACCCCGACCCACGACCAGCCCGCCCGGAAGACGATTGTGGCCCCTGGTGTGCGGCGCCAATGGCGGAGCTTCACGGAGTTGCCCCGCACCACCAGAGCCACCACATCCTCCCCAGTCACCGGGTGCGCCATAACCCCGGCGTTGACCAGCGAGGAGTGAACCGACCGGTCAGCGCGCCCGAAGGAGACCACCGCAAGACCCTGGTCAGCGGCTGCGAAGGCGCGAACATCCTCCATCGTGTGGCTCAACTACTGCTCCCATCCGGCGGCCGAGCCCACGCTACCAACAGACCCGCCGGAGGGTGTCTCCTTGACGAGGTAGCTATCGGTAGCTACTTTTTGTGCATGAGATCTGTCGGCATCAAAGTCCTGAACAGCAGGTTGAGCGAGTACGTCCGGCTCGCAGAATCCGGAGAGACGATCCTGGTTACCGACCGCGACCGCGTGGTGGCCGAACTGGGTCCTCTCCAGGAGAGCCGCAGCCCCATCCTCGCCGACGCGTTCTTGGCCGACTCAGTCCGCTCCGGCTTGATGAGGCCGCCGGCGCTAGCCGCCTCGGGGCCGCCGCCGGCACCGCCGCCGGTCGCCCGGCTGGAAGAGCTGCTGGCCGGCCTGGATGAGAGCCGGCGCGACC
Organism: Acidimicrobiia bacterium; assembly: GCA_022821685.1. Lineage (GTDB taxonomy): Bacteria > Actinomycetota > Acidimicrobiia > Acidimicrobiales > Aldehydirespiratoraceae > Aldehydirespirator. Next base: position 7,820 of record JAJEDD010000022.1, on the reverse strand, counting down.
GGTGATCTACCTCGACACTTCGGTCGCCCGAACGCGGCGCGTATCCGCTCGGACATGCCCTCCACGGCGCGACCGGTGATCTACCTCGACACTTCGGTCGCGCTCGCTCACCTGCTGGCCGAGGACCTTCGGCCGCCCGAGGCGCTCTGGGACGACACGCTGGTGTCGAGCCGGCTGATCAAATACGAGCTGTGGGCACCGCTGCACGGCCGCGGGCTCGCGGAGTCTCACGGTGAGGCGGCACAAGCGCTACTCGGGCGGATCGCGATGCTGGAGCTTGCCCCGACGGTGCTGGCGAGGGCACTGGACCCCTTCCCCGGCCCCGGCTCTCCGCGGACGCTCGATGCGCTGCATCTGGCATCATGCTCCTACCTGGCGGACCACGGCCAGACGATCTCGCTCGCGAGCTACGACCGGCGAATGAACGCCGTTGCCCAAGCGATGGACATTCCCCTGTTCGACATGGCCCGGCCATAATTCGCACGGTTCGTGTTCCGGGCTGGGAGGAGTGGCCTTCGTTGCCACTCGCAGCTGTTCACATGCCCCAGACTGTGATCGTCCTGTTGCCGACGGCCGCATCGCGGCGGAAGATCTTGTCGTTCCAGGCCGTGTCCGGGGTGCGGTCGAACACGACGAGGTGTCCGGACTCTGCGTCGCATCGGTCCATGTAGTCGGCCGTCTGTTCCACACCCTCAGCAATCGTGCGTTCGAGGCTCTTGCGCCGCACCCTGCACTCGATGACGTAGCGCCGCAGCGCCCGGCCGCTCGTGTCGACCTCGGCGGCCGGCCGCTCCGCCGAGCCCGACTCGGGCTCCGCGTCGGGCCAAACGATGAGCATGTCGGTGCGGCCGCGACCGAGGCCGTACTCGCGCTCGATGCGGCCTCCGCCGTTGACCACGCGCTGCAGGAACGCCTGCAAGAGCAGCTGCGGCCCGGCCTCCTTGTAGTCGAAGCGCTGCACCCAATGCTCTGAGTGTTCACGGAAGAACCCCTGGAAGGCGGCCAGCAGCCTTTCGAGGTCGAGCGTGCCGTCGGCTCGGATGTACCAGGCGGTCTGCTGAGGGATCATCGCCTCCTCGCCGTGGAGCAGCTCCCGCGGGATCACCTCGCGATATATCGGATTGGCCGTTTCGGCCGGGCCGGTTCGGGTTATCATCCCGAGGTCGCGCACATACTCGAGGTCGTCGGGACGGATCAAGTCGACCGCTTCGCCGCCTGAGAGCAACGGCTCCACCACCCGCCGGACGCGTGCTTCGCGCAGCCTGAACGCCAGCTGGTCGAGATGGGTCTCGCGGCGCAGGATCAGCCGCTCCTGGGCTTGCATGACGGCCTCCGCGGTCACCGGCCTGCTGCGATCCCGGCCAGGTTTGTGGGAGAAGCAGGCGTCGTAGGCCAAGGCGTTGACGAGCCAGGGCTGACCGCGGGTCTGTCGCCAGATGGCCGCTCGGGCCTCATCGGTGAAGCGTTGGCCTGTCTCGTCGGTGTGCTGTTCGAGCAGTCGGAGGACGTCCTCCTCAGTGAAGTCGCCGAGCCGCAGCGAGGTGGCCTTGATGTTGAATGCACTGCCGCCGGTGATGATGTCGGCACTCGACCCAGCTTGGATCCGATAGTCGCGAACGTTGCGCACACCGCACAGCACAAGACTCTGGGGGAAGCCTTGGGGCCGGTGCGGGTAGCCGGCACGCAGCTGGCGAAGGACCGAGACCAGAGTGTCGCCCACGAGGGCATCGATCTCGTCGACAAGGAGCACCAACGGCCGCTGATCGGCCTGCGACCAGCGGGTCAGCGCTTCTCGCAGCGCGTCATGGGGGCCGGCTTGCTCCAGCGCGCCATCAAGGAGGTCGGCCAGTCGGCTGTCTCCGAACGTGAAGCGTGCCTCGGTGTTGAGTTGGTTGAGGACCGCGCGCATGGCCGCCCCCACGTCTTCGCGGGCTGACTGGCCGACTTCCACATTGACGTAGACGCAGCGGTACTCGCCGCTCTCGTTGAGTCGGTCACGCAGTGCGAACAGGGCGGACGTCTTGCCGGTCTGGCGGGGTGCGTGCAGCACGAAGTAGCGCTTGTCGCGAACCAGCGCCATCACCTCGTCGGCATCGAGACGTTGCAGCGGCGGGAGGCAGTAGTGGTCGGCTGCGTCGACAGGCCCGGTCGTGTTGAAATATCTCACGGGCACCCTTCCGCGGCTGGCGGCACCTTCCACCCCGCCACGCGATCTCAGATCATACGCCCCGTCGCCGACAACCCCCGGCCAACACCCGCGCCGTCCGAATTCCCCCTTGACTCGCCCGTTCAGGCCCTGCCAGTCGATCCGGCCTGGATCGTCGGCAGGAGTCGCCTCAGGGGTTCTCGACATCCTCGCCGTCCGCCGCATCGCCCACACTCTCCAACCCCGCGGCGGCCGCGTCGACCAGCACCGCAAGCGGGGTGGCATTCAGGCTGTGCGAGTGGCCCAAGCGCCCGAGCGCTCGGATGACGCCTTGAACCTCTTTGCGGTTGGGCGTGCTATTCGGGATTGCAGAGTTGGATAGTGCGAGCAGAATCGCAGCCCGAGCCCGCGGCGCGCAGACCGACGTCACTTGTTTCAGTGACATGCCGACAAGGTTCTCCCACACATGGCCTACTCGGAGCATGTCGTGAACTTGATCAAGGTGCAGCTCGCCCTGAGACTCCGCTATGGACTGACGCGCGAGGCGCACCCGCCACCATGCCGTCGAGATGGGGCAATCAACAAGTGGCGACGTGTTGCCTCGAACTGGCCGCAGACCTCCCGTTCGGCGAAGAAAGTTCCTGACCCGCGCTTCCTGTGTGTTCGCCTTCCCGCCGTAGAGAAACACCGTCGGAAGGTCGCCACCGAACATGCCGCTGCCCATCCACACCGCGTGGCACAGCGCCCAAACGGCCGGTTCGGCAGCCCGTGCAGGAGTGATTGCAGCCTCGAGAGCACCCGCCACCTGAGTCTCCGCATGTCGGGGGAGCTTGCTCATCTCGCCCGCGGTGAGCGGATTAGGCAGAGCAGGGACCGAACTGCGAGCAGCGTCAAGGTCGGAGAGCTTCAAGACGCCCGTGATCATGAACTTCTCAATAGCGGCAGGGCCTTCCTCAACTTTGGCCACAAGCTCATCCTGAAGCTTCGATGCTTCGCTCGCCCGCTGCTCTGCGGCGTCGCTCTGCTGGTCGGTGAAGTCCTTCTGCTCATAGATGACCTGCTTCTGCCAGCGCTCATAATCCTCCGCCTCCACTGTCACGGAGCCGAAGTCCACTTTGTTCATACCAGTTCCATGGGTCTCGGCCGCTGCCTACTCATCGTCAGCCTCCGTTTCGTCGCGCACGCGGAACGGCTCGAGCACCGTGGCGGCCCACGCTGGATCGAAGCTCTCATCATCCCAATCGGGCACTCCGTTGGCCTCCAGCTCCGCACGGAGACGACCAGCAACACGAGAATCGCCGTTGTCTCCATCCAGGACCAGTGAACTACGCGGCAACCAGCCGAAGGCTGCGATCAGGCCTGCAATCTGCACATCGCGCTCGTGCAACCGGCGATCGTATAGGTCGGGCGCGAGGTCGATCCGGAAGTACGGATCTGTGCCGTCCGTGTCCTCCTCCACATACATCTGACCCGGCTTGAGTTTGCCGGTGGCGTCGCGGCGAAACCGCACGAGGGACATCAGCAGCGGTCTGACGCTTCGTATTTCGCCCTTGGCAAGCCACGTTCCGGCGGGGAACTCGACACGCTGCACACCAGGCCAGATCCCCGAGTCCAGCCCGTCGGCTGACGCCGCCACAGCTTCGGTTGCAGCGACCAGCCCTGGGATCAGGTACACATCGCCCGCGATCTCGTCGTCACGCCACGACACGGCCTGACGTGGCGCTTTGCCGCTCGACTGCCGACTCAGCAGCGTTCGGGGGCATCGCAACTCGACGACCCACTCTGCGACGCCCGCATCAATGAGCGATTGCAGGCCGTCTGCCGAGGCCAAACGATGTTTGACGGTCGCGCTCTTGCCGTGAAGAGTCACGTTCACGCTGTAGCTCGCCTCGCTCCAGTCGAGGCTCGAACCATCCTCAAGCAGTACCGGCAGACGCAGCGAACTCATGCCGTGGACGAAGCTCCAGGGTCGACGGGTGTCCGTTCAGCCTTCAACGCTACCCGTCACGACGTTGTCGGTCTGAGCTGAGGCCTCAGCCTGCTCGGGCGGCCGCCGCCGCACCAGGTCGAGTTCAAGCACCCGCGGATCCCCCACGGGCTCGCTGAGCGTCACGGTGAGAGTGCGCCTGCCCTCCCTGGCAGGCAGCAACAATTCGAGTGCCCCTTCGGTGCCCGCGGATACGCGATCGTGCCCGTCGTCGGCGCTGCGCAGCCGCAGATAATCGTCGGACAGTGGCGACTCGCACGAGCCGTCGGCACCGGAAGCGGCCCGCACGCGGACGCCGATCTGAGCACCATCGGCGACTTCCTCACCATACGCAAGGTGCACGACAACGCTGTGCTCGCCACTCTCGGCTCGTAATGCGGACCGATACAGGGGTGTGGTCCCCGGGTTGGGTGTCCCCTTGCGCCGAGGCTCATCCTTGTCCCCGTTGGTCCGCTTCTTTCCCCGCCTGACCGGACTCTTCGAGGAGCCGCCGCCGCTGGGGGACCGAGGTCGCCGCACTTTCTCGGCGGATCGGTTGAGCTGGCCTTCGAGCATGGCGAATCCTGGAGGGGTCCACTCCTGCAGATCGGAGCGCTCGCCGAGTTCGGCACGCAAGCCGATCGGCGATCTCGCTGAGATGTTGACGAAGTTGCTTGCGCTGCGGCTGACTGAGCCGCTTCTTGTCAAGGCCTCGATGCTCGGGACCCTCGGCGGCGCGCACAATCTCCTCGAGTGGCCCCCTGTCGAGCGAAAGGACCGCGTCGAAAGGCTCCTGACGCGAGAAGTCGCGCTTCATTAGACCATCCGCTCGCGATGTGATCCACATGCCACGACGGAAGAGGTGCACCTGAGTGAGCGAACTCTCAGCGTCACCGAGTCGGCGGACTCGCAGTGTCATCCCGTCGAGACCCGCCATCGCCTCCCCGTCACGCAAGGTCAGCAGTGCGCTGTACGCCACCGATCCCGTGATGTGGCCAGCCTTCCCGGTCCCTGAGCGTCGTTGATCGCTGATCTCCGCCAAGACCTCCTCTGCGTCGCTGAGGCTCCTTAGATGGACCTTCATCTGGTCGCCCTCACGCCCGCGCCGGTCGGTGACCTCGACGGTCAACCGGCCTGAGTTGATCGCATCTGAGAAGTTGGCTGAGGCGACCCGGCAGATCATCTCAACTGCGGCTGGATCACTCGGGTCGCGGTTGAAGTCGTTGAACCCCGCGATGCATACCACTGTGCCCGTGTCGGCCAGCGAGTCCAGGTACGGCACTAGCAGCAGCGGCGCGGTGCGGGGATACGGCTTGGACGACGGGTCGAAAGCAGCTTGGCCGTGGCCTTTGCGAAACCAATATCCGTCGCCAGCGAGCCAGCCGCGGCCCTTCGGGTTGCGGTGTGTAGCAAGAATGGCATGTGCCGATGCGAGGTGCTTGATGCGCTCTCGCTCGTCGCGATGCTTGGAGGCGTACAGCACGAACCGCAAGTCGGACGCGCCGAAGGCAGCATGGTGACCCAATCCGAAGGAGCCTGCACCGTGATCGCCCTTGCTGGTGTTGCCGGGCGTGAGCAGAGCGTTCATTCGCCGCTGGTCGAGTCCATGGCCGTTGTCGACACAGAGCAGCAGCGCAACGCTGGGCGCGCCGACTTGCGCGTCGATTCGATCTACGACCGTCTTCTCATCATGTGACGGTGGCCCCTTGTTCAACTCCTTGCGTGCCTTCTTGGCGCGCTTCAGTGCTGCCCGATATTCGTCCCACCCTGGAAGCGACGAACCTGGGGCTTCACAGATCTCAAAGCGGACCTCCGCGGGTCGGCCAGCCTGGTCAGCTGCGTCAAGACTGTTCTGCAACAGCTCGCGCACTACCGGCTCGGGCGATCCGTCAAACTGCGCCAGCGCACCGTTGGTGAACCCCTCGGGCCGATGCGTGATGCCGTAATAGAGCGAAGCCTGCTCTTCGGAGCGTCGCATCAGTCGGTGCAATCGCAGGCTGGTGTGCCGTTGGCGTACCTGCCGTTGGCTTCAACTTGGCCGTCAGCGAGGTCGGCAAACGTGGCGGAGTTCACTCCGAAGAAGCCGAAGCGGGACTCGCCCTCACCGTCACGCCTAGGGGCGGTGCGGAGATGGCGACGCTCGAAGTCCGACCACCAGCCGATGTCGGTGGGGGTGCCGCCGCGACGCCGCACGTCACGCCGGGTCGCCAAATCAACGAGGGTCACAGTGCCCTTCATGAAACAGAACACGCAGTTGCCGGCACCCGGCGGAACGTTGAGGTCGAAGTCGCGCCGCCGCCAGAACTCCAGCACGTCCGCCGCGCTGAGACCAGCCTCGTGAAGTGGGAAGTAGGGCCGCTCACCCGGCGGCTGGGTGCGAACCGTGCACTTGGCCGTCGTGGCGCCCTCAGCGAAGAGTGTGCGCGACAGCACCCGGTCGACCCTGCTGGGCTCGTCGGCCCTCAAGCCGAGGAGCCGAACATGCAGCGCCGCACCGGGCCCCCGCATCGCGACAGGACGGGCGGCATCGTTAGCCGTGGGCAGAGGGGCTTGCGTGAAGTCGGCCCACCTCTGGGCGGCACGGCAGGGCGGAAGGCTCGCTAGGTGCTGAGCGCGTCGCAGTGCGGACTCAGCCGAAGCCGTGCCACCCCGCCGCGAATACCGGTCCGCCACAAGGGCAGGATCGATCAGGCCTTTCCGCTCAGACCCCCCCCCCCGCGGGATTCTCTTGCCAGTGATGACCGGCGTGAGCGGGGCCCTCAGTTCCGCCGAGCCACTCGCCGATCAGCTCATGGGACGGGTAGAGCTTGAGCTTGGCCGTGCAGGTGCGTGAATGGGGGTTCGGAAGCATCCCCTGCAAGCTCACAAGCTCCTCGAACAGCTCACCCGAGGACCGATAGCCGTCTGGATCCTGCTCGATCGGCACCGGCTTGACGAGGCGATACGAACCCTTGCGCCAGTAGTCGCCTCGCCAAGCGTCCTCCACGGTGCAGAACTCGAACCAGAAGCACGGAAGCCCGAACTCTGTCTCAAGGCGGTCCTTGCACTCGGCCGCGAACTCGTAGGTGCCCGGGTGCTCTGCTGAAGTGTTGGCGAACAGCACGGCATCGCGCCGCTCCACTCGCAACAGGCCCTCCTCAGCGGCCATGAATGCGAGAGCAGCCGACGAGCGACCGCCGGAGAAGCTGACAAGATGCGGCAACTCTGCATGGGAGGGATCCCTGTAACAGAGCGTCCCGAGCGTCGGGGGGGCCGCTACGGCTCGGAGTTCGGTCATCGCCATTCTTCGGGCGTCCCACTGCGAGAAGTGCAAGCCATCCTCCAGAGGCAAGGGCAACAGCCTGCCCGTACGGTTCTGCTCTCGATTCTCATGGTCAAGATCATGGCACAGGGGTGCGACGACACTGGACGACATCCAGCACTGGAGTTGCCTCTACGCGACCGTCGTCAGGTCTCGGCCAAGCATGCCGCTCAAGAACTCGTTCGCAGAGGCAGCTAGCAGTTTCCGCCTCACCGCCAAGAACGCGCTGTACCGATCAGCCCGCCAGAGTTTGCGGTCCTCCGGGATGGTGGCGTCCCAGATTGGGTGTAATAGCGGTTGGGGCGCAGGTCCCGGTGGTCATGTTAGGCGGCGATTGTGACGGTGCGGTCGGGCTGGTGGGTGTTGGTGCGGGCGGGTTGGTGGAGTTGGTGTCGGAGTTCGGTGAG
>JAJEDD010000011.1 GCA_022821685.1 Acidimicrobiia bacterium | reverse complement strand
GCGCTCGCTCGTAGAGGCCGAGCTTGCGAGGTCGTGGCCCGAGCGGCCCGTGAGCGAAGCGAACATGAGCGGGAATGACCCCGCTGGAGCGGAGTGGACACTCGCTGATTTGCGCTCGCTCGTAGTCTGTGACGATGCCTGGTGACCGCCTGCCGTATTTGTGCGAACGCCTGCAGCCCTTCGGCGGGGCATCGGTGTTCGCGGAGATGTCGGCTCTGGCGGTGCGCACCGGGGCCGTCAACCTGGGCCAGGGCTTCCCCGACGCCAACGGGCCCGATGCAGTGGCGTCGGCGGCCATCGAGGCCATTCGGGGCGACTTCAACCAGTACCCGCCCGGCATCGGCTACCCGGTTCTGCGCCAGGCAGTGGCCGAGCACCAGCAGCGGTTCTGGGGCCTGGAGTTCGACTCCGACACCGAGGTGCTGATCACCGCGGGCGCCACCGAAGCCGTCACCGCCGCGGTTCTGGCCCTGGCCGGACCCGGCGACGAGGTGATCACCTTCGAGCCCTTCTTCGACATCTACCCGGCCGACATATCGATGGCCGGCGCCACCCGTCGCCTGGTGCAGCTGCGCCCGCCCGGCTACGCCTTCGATCCCGACGAACTGGCCGCCGCGTTCGGTCCCCGCACCCGGCTGTTGCTGCTCAACTCCCCGCATAATCCCACCGGCAAGGTGTTCAGCGCGGCCGAGCTGGACATGATCGCCCGGCTCTGCGTGGAGCACGACGTGATCGCGGTCACCGACGAGGTGTACGAGCACCTGACCTTCGATCAGAACACGCATGTGCCCCTCGCCACCCGGCCCGGCATGGCCGATCGCACCGTCACCATCTCGTCGGGGGGCAAGACGCTGTCGTTCACGGGATGGAAGATCGGCTGGGTGTGCGCCCGCCCCGAGCTGGTGCGAGCGGTGCAGGCGACCAAGCAGCTGCTCACCTACGTGAGCGGGGGGCCGTTCCAGCCCGCGGTGGCGGTGGGGCTGCGCCTCGGCGACGAGTACTTCCGCGGGCTGGCCGCCGACTTGCAGGCCCGGCGCGACCTGCTGTGCGACGGGCTGGCCGCGGCCGGATTCGAGCCCATCGTGCCCCAGGGCACCTACTACATCACCGCCGACATCCGCCCCCTGGGCGCGTCCGACGGCCTGGAGTTCTGCCGCTCGCTGCCCGAGCGGTGCGGGGTGGTGGCCGTGCCGGTGCAGGTGCTGTGCGACGACAGGGCCATGGGCGCGCCCTATGTGCGCTTCGCGGCATGCAAGCGCCGCGAGGTGCTCACCGAAGCCATCGAGCGACTAGGGGGGCGCGCAAATAGGTGAGAGCCGATCGCGTCGCAGCGGGGTCATTCCCGGTCTTGTTCGCTGCACTCACGGGCCCCCAAACCCCAGCGTCACAGCCCACGGCCTCGCCCGTATGTGGCGGGTTCATTCGCCTAGCCGCTCGGCCTCTAACCGCGCTCACCGGCTGACCCTCGTCGGCTCCACAGCAGTCCTGCCCAGGTCGGTGGCCCTGTCCGCGCCGTGCTTCAGTGGTCGGCGCCAGCCCCGACCTCGGGGTGATGCACGAGTGCGGCCGCGATCTCGGCCGCTACCGCCGCGTTGGACTCGGCCAGGGCGATGTTGGCCGGCACGATCGCGCCCGTGGATTCGGCCAGGGCGGCCAGGATGGCGGGCGTGACATCGCCGCCGGAGAAGCCGTCGTGGCGGGCTGCGGCCTCGGCGCCGGACACTGCCTCTGCGATGGTCCCGGCATCGAGCTCGGCCTCGTGCGGGATCGGGTTGGCCACCAGGATCCCGCCGGGATGGCCGAGAGCGGCTGCGGCTCGGACCGCGGCGGCTACTTGGGTGCCATCGTGCACCGTGCTCGTCAGCTTCGGGCCGCCGTCGCGCACATAGAAGGCTGGGAAGCGGTCGGTGCGCCAACCCAGCACCGCCACGCCGAGCGTCTCCAGCCGCTCGAAGGTGAGCGCCACGTCGAGGAACGCCTTGACCCCCGACGACACCACCACCACCCGGTGGCAGGCCAGGGCCTCCAGATCGGCGCTCACGTCGCCGCTGTGGGCTGCGCCACGATGGACCCCGCCGATGCCGCCGGTGGCGAACACCTCGATGCCCGCCGCCGCAGCCAGCGTCACCGTGGCCGACACCGTGGTCACTCCCACTGCTAGGCCGGCGGCTACCGCCGGTGCGAGATCGCGGGCGCCCAGCTTCGCCGCGCCGCTGAACAGCCGTTCAGCCTCGGCGAAGTTCGCGCCGACCACGGCCCGGCCGTCGAGCACCCCGCACAGGGCGGGCACCGCACCGGCGGCCCGCACCGCAGCCTGCACCCGCCGGAAACACTCGCGGTTGGCGGGCTCCGGCAGGCCCAACTCCGAGAAGATGGTCGACTCCAGCGCCACCACCGGTGTGCCCGCCGCGAGAGCGGCCCCGACCTCAGACCCGATGTGCAGCACCTCGGTCACCCTGCGAGGGTACGGGCAGCAGCATTGAGCGCGTCCGAGCACCAGTTGTTCTAGGTCTGCGACCCCGCGCCAGATTTCGGGCGCGGAGATGGGGGCACCGTCCCGGTGTCAGTAACCCTTCCATTGGGGCGGGCGGCGCTGCTGGAAGGCGGCCACACCCTCGGCCGCGTCGGCAGTGGCGGAGTTCAACTCCACTGCCACCGCCTCGTCGTGGGCCATGGTGGCCCGGTCGGCGTCCAGGCTGCGGTTCACCAGCCACTTGGTCAGCGCGAACGACCGGCTCGGGCCGCGGGCCAGGCGCTCGGCCCACTCGGCGGCGGCCTGTCGCACCTCGTCGTGGGGCGCCACCCGGTTGACCAGCCCGAACTGGTGCGCCCGCTCGGCGGGCAGGTCCTCGTCGAGCAGGAACAGTTCCATGGTGCGGCGCACGCCGATGATGCGGGGCAGCAGCCACGGTCCCAGCGCGTCGGGCACCAGCCCCCGCCGGGCGAACACCTCCACGAACTTGGCCCGGTCGCCGGCAATCACCAGGTCGCAGGCCAGTGCCAGGTGCGCGCCCATGCCGGCCGCGGTGCCGTTGACCGCCGCGATCACCGGCACGTCGCAACCCAGCAGCGCGTCGAACAGCGCGTGCGGGCCGTCGAGCATCCTGCGCCGGACGTCGCCCACGATCCGCTCGGGCACCACGGTCGAGCGGTCGTCGTCGTAGGAGTGGCGCAGGTCGGCGCCGGTGCAGAAGAACCGGTCGCCGGCGGCGGTGATCACCGCGGCGCGGGCCCGGTGGCTGGTGTTGAGGCCGTTGAGGATGTCGCGGATCCGGTCGCGGCACGGCGGGCTGAGCGCGTTGGCGACCTCGGGCCGGTCGATGGTGATCCACGCCACCCGGTCGCGATACTCGAGGCGGACCTGATCTTCGAGGGGTCGCGTATCGCTCACCGCCGGCCAACCTACTCGCCTCCGGGCGACCCTCGGGAGGTTCAAAAGCCCGTGCTTGTTGGCAGCCGTCTCGCTCCCCGCTGCGACTCTCGCATCCGGATGGATCCCGGGAGGTTCACCGGCGCGCAGAACTCGTCCCAAGAATCCGCGACGCTGGCAGACTGCCGCCTGATGGCAGACACCGATGCCCTCGGCTTCTGGAGCATCGCCGAGGCCGACCCGGACTTCCTGGCCGCAGTCGATGCCGAGCACAACCAGATGACCTTCGGCGAGCTGGCCTCGCTCACCAACCGGATCTCGCGGGGCCTGCGGGCCGCGGGGCTCGGCCGGGGCGACCAGGTGACCATGCTGCTGCCCAACTGCTTCGAGCAGATCGCGGTGTGCCTGGCCGCCTACCAGAGCGGCCTCTACGTCACCACCATCAACTGGCACTTCGTCGGCTCGGAGATCAACTACATCGTCAACGACGCCGAGACCAAGGCCCTCGTGGTGCACGAGCGCTTCGCCGACGAGGCGGTTGAGGCGGTCGCCGCGCTCGACGGCTGCGTCGTGCCCGCCGAGAACCGCTTCTGTGTGGGCGGCCCGGTGCACGGGTTCCGCCCCCTCGGCGAGCTGATCGAGGGCCACCCCGGCGACCGGCCCGACCCCGAGCACCTGGCCACCGGCTCGTTCATGTTCTACACCTCGGGAACCACCGGGCGGCCCAAGGGCGTGAGGCGGCCGCTGGACCCGCGCCCGGTCGACGAGGCCGCCGTCTCCGCGGGCCTGCTGCTCATGCTGTTCGGAGTCGTGCCCCACGACGGCAACGTCCAGCTCACCCAGGCGCCGATGTACCACACCGCGGTCAACCTCTGGACCACCATGTCGCTGCACATGGGCCACACCGTGGTGCTCATGGACCGCTGGAGCGCCGAGGGGGCGCTGGAGCGCATCGAGCGCTACCGGGTCACCGGCTCGCACATGGTGCCGACCATGTTCAACCGGCTGCTGCAGCTGCCCGCCGAGGTGCGCTCCCGCTACGACGTGTCGTCGCTGCACTGCATGGTGCACGCCGCCGCGCCGTGCCCGGTGGAGACCAAGCGGCGCATGATCGAGTGGTGGGGCGACGCCATCTGGGAGTACTACGCGGCCACCGAGGGCGGCGGGACCTCGGTGTCGGCCGCGGAGTGGATGAAGCGGCCCGGCACGGTGGGGAGGGCCTGGCCGGGCTGCGAGGTCATCGTGGTGGACGGCGACGGCCGCGAACTGCCGCCGGGCCAGTCGGGCACGGTGTACATGAAGATGCCGGGCACGGGTTTCGAGTACAAGGGCGACGAGGCCAAGACCGCGGCCAGCCGCCTGCGGGGCTTCTTCACGGTGGGCGACGTCGGCTACCTCGACGCCGACGGCTATCTGTTCCTCAACGACCGGGCCAACGACATGATCATCGTGGGCGGGGTGAACATCTACCCCGCCGAGATCGAGGGCGAGCTGGTGCAGCATCCCGCGGTGGGCGACGCGGCCGTGTTCGGGGTGCCCAACTCCGACACCGGCGAGGAGATCAAGGCCGTGGTCGAGCTGCGCGGGGGATGGGCCCCCGGCGACGGCACCACAGATGCCATCCTGGAATGGCTGCGAGGCCGGATCGGCCGCCAGAAGCTGCCCCGGTCGATCGACTACACCGACGAACTGCCCCGCGACCCCAACGGCAAGCTCTACAAGCGCACCCTGCGAGACCCGTACTGGGAGGGCTGCCAGCGGGCCATCTAGCCTGAGCGAGTTTCGGGGCGTGATTGCTCGGGCCAGGGGTGATACTTGGGGCATGACAGCCGACACCAGCACCACCACCGACGCCATCGCCGACGCCGAGGTTGCCCGAGCCCACCGCTCGCTCGGGTTGACGGCCGAGGTCGCCGATGCCGACGAGGGCGCCTACGCCAACACGGTCGAGCGTTTCCGTTTGCGGCGGATCGCCCTGCCCACCTTCTCGGAGCTGCGCGACCCGTCCACCATTCCCGCCGCCCGCCTGGCCGCTCTGGCCGGGGTGGACCGCAACGAGCCCGACGCGGCCAACCTGTTCCGGGTCCACTGGTTCGGGCGCCTCGACGGCAGCGGCCCCCACGAGGTGCCCGACTATGTGGAGCTGCCGCCGGAGCTGACCGGGGTCGATGCCCGCATCGTGCTGGCGCTGGGCAACCGCTTCCCCATGATCCGGGCCCACAAGGTGCTGGCCGCCTACGCCTGCCTGGCCCCGAGGCTGGTGACCGGCCAATTCGACCCGACCCGGCATCGGGCGGTGTGGCCCTCCACCGGCAACTACGCCCGGGGCGGGGTGGCCATCAGCCGGATCATGGACTGCCGGGGGGTGGCCGTGCTGCCCGCGGGGATGAGCAAGGCCCGCTTCGACTGGCTGGATCAGTGGACCCTCGACCCGGCCAACGACATCGTGCGCACGCCCGGCACCGAGTCCAACGTCAAGGAGATCTACGACGCCTGCAACGAGATGGCGCTTGATCCCGGCAATGTGATCGTCAACCAGTTCTCGGAGTTCTCCAACCACCTGGGCCACTACAGCGTGACCGGCGCGGCCCTCGAGCGGCTGTATGAGCATGTGGCCGCCGACCGGCCGGGCGCCCGGCTGGCCGCCTTCGTGTCGGCGTCGGGATCGGCGGGCACGCTGGGCGCGGGCGACTACCTAAAGGACCGCCACGGCTGCCGGATCGTGGCCGCCGAGGCGCTGGAATGCCCGACCCTGCTGGAGAACGGCTACGGTGAGCACAACATCCAGGGCATCGGCGACAAGCACGTTCCGCTGATCCACAACGTGATGAACACCGACGACATCGTGGCGGTGAGCGACGTGTGCACCGACTCGCTCGACGTGCTGTTCAACACCCCGGCCGGGCGCGACCACCTGGTGGACCGGGCCGGGCTCGACGCCGACACGGTGGGGCTGCTCACCCACATGGGCTACTCGTCGTCGTGCAACGCGCTGGCCGCCATCGCCGTGGCCGAGGCCCACGACATGGGCCGCGACGATGTGATCGTGACGGTGGCCACCGACGGCTCCGAGCTTTACGACGCCGAGCGGGAGGCCTACATCGGCCGCCACTTCCGGGGCGGCTACGACGATGTGGCCGCCGCGTCGGCCTTCGGCCGGGGGCTGCTCGACGGAGCGGGAGGCGAGGTGCGCCACCTGGACTGCTCGGAGGCGGAGCGGCGGCGGATCTTCAACCTCGGCTACTTCACCTGGGTGGAGCAGCAGGGCACCGCCTTCGAGGATTTCGTGGCCCGGCGCGACCAGCGGTTCTGGGACGGGATGCGCCACTTCGTCGACGACTGGGACGAGCTGATCGTCGAGTTCAACGGCCGCACCGGCGCCCGAGCGGACGATTGAGCGCCGGGGCAGCGGCGGATCCTCGTGAGCGGCTGGAGCTGCGACCTCCGACGCGGGCGAATATGGGGCATGGACCTGACTGCGGCGGCGAGCGGGTGATGCTGTGACTTCAACTTTCGAGCGCTACGCCGATCGGCTCGAGGCGAACCGGCTTGCGGCGGCCTCCGGTGGCGCGGCCGCCGCCATCGGCGAGCTCGATGCGGCTGTGGCCGCGGTGGAGGGGCACGGCTTCGAGCCCACCCCGTTCGCGGCGGCCCCTGAGCTGGCCGCCGCGGCCGGTATCGGCGACGCGGAGCTGTGGGTGAAAGACGAGACCGGCAACGTGTCGGGCTCGCACAAGGCCCGGCACCTGTTCGGCGTGGCTCTGGCCCACCGGCTGAGCGACTTGGACGGCAGCACCGGCGGCGGTCCTAACGGCAGCAGCGACCGCGACGGCGGCGCGCCGTACGCCATCGCCAGCTGCGGCAACGCCGCGCTGGCCGCGGCGGTGGTGGCCCGAGCGGTGGGCCGGCCGATCGACGTGTTCGTTCCGACCTGGGCCAACCAAGCGGTGGTGGACCGCATCGTCGAGCTGGGCGGCCGGGTGGTGCGCTGCGAGCGCCAGCCGGGCGTGCCCGGCGATCCCGCCCACCACGCCATGCTGGCCGCCATCGGTGCCGGCGCGGTTGCGTTCTCGTGTCAGGGGACCGAGACCCCGGCCACCATCGACGGCGGCCGGACCCTGGCCTGGGAGATGGTCGACGCGCTGATCGACTGCGACGGCGGCCCGCCCGCCCGCCTCGACCGGCTGTTCGTGCAGGTCGGCGGGGGCGCGCTGGCCACCGCGGTGGTGACCGGGCTGGCCGCCGCCGTGCAACGGGGCGACCTGGCCCGGCTGCCGGTGATCCATGCAGTGCAGCCCCAGGGCAACCATCCGCTGGTGCGGGCCTGGGACCGGCTCGCCCTCGAATCGCTCACGCCGGAGCGCGCCCCGAATGCCCGCGATCGGTCGTACTTCCTCGACCGGATCGTGAGAGCCCAGGCGATGCCGGAGGGAACCATGGACAACGCCCGGCGGGCCAGCATCGCCGCCGCGGCGGGGGCCATGGACGGCGACCGGCTTAGAGGCCGAGCAGATAGGCGAGCCAATCCGGCCCATACGGGCGAGGCCGCGGGCTGTGACGCTGTGGTTTGGGCGGCCCGTGAGCGCAGCGAACAAGAGCGGGAAACGCCCCCTGGCGACGCGACAGCCTCTCACCTATCCGCCCAGTCCCTGAGCGAGTTGGTGGACCGGCTGCGCTCCGATCCCGAGCGCTACATGCAGGCGTGGGAGCAGGAGCCGGTGTCGTACGCCTCGGGGATCCTCGACGACATCACCTACGACTGGATCGATGTCGTCGAGGCGATGTTGTCATCGGGGGGATGGCCGCTGGTCGCCTCCGAGGACGACTTCCGGCAGGCCCACCGACTCGCCCACCGGCACACCGACATCGATGTGTGCCCCACCGGGGCGGCGGGTCTCGGCGGCCTGCTGGCTTTGGCTCACTCCGGGTCTGCGGGCGTGGCGCCCGGCGAACGGGTGGCGGTGCTGTTCACCGGCCGGATGCGCCCCGGCGACCCCGACCCCTTGACCAACGGGGACTAGCTGGCCGCGGCGGCTCGGGCCTCGGCCACGGCCGCGGGCAGGTCGGGGAGCTCGCACTCGGTGGCGCCGGCCCGGTCGAGGAACACGAACACCATGCGGGCCACCGGTTCGCCGGTGACTGACTCCAGGGCGGCCGCGTAGGCCGCGCCCTGCAGCCGGTAGCGGGCCAGCTTGGCGTCGGTATCGTCAGCGCCCGCCACTGCGTCTGTTTTCCAGTCGACCACCACCAGCCCGTCGGGGCCTCGGTAGGCCAGGTCGATGTAGCCCTCGAGGAGCCGGCGGCCGAAGGGCGCGGCCACGAACAGCTCGCGCCAATGCTCGGCTTGGGCCGCTTCTTGGGCCACGGCCGTGGCCAGCGCAGCTCGGGCCAACTCGGTCACCGCCCCCGTGCGCCCGCTCACTCCCTCGGCCGAGGCCTGTCGGGCCGCCAGCGCTTCCAGGCCGTGTCCGGTGCTCAGGTCCACGTCCTGCAGCACACCGTGAACGGCCCGGCCCACCGCGGTGCCGTATCGGCCCTTGCTCCAGGGGGGCGGCTCGTCATCGTCGGGATCCTTCTGCAATCCAGCGTCGGCGATGTCGCTGCCGGCGATGGCTCCGTCGTCGATGTCATCGCCGCCGACATCACTGCCGTCCGTGTTGCCGAAGTTGACTTCACCGCCGGCGAGGCTGGTGGCCGACACCGTTGTCGGCGCAGCGGCAAACTCCAGGCTGCGCTCTAGCTCCTGCTCCCAATCGAGCCGGTCGGGCAGCGGCGCCCGCTCGGGAACCGAAGGTGGAGCGGCCTCCCCGGCCGCGGACCCGCCCGCCTCGCCGGCGTCGTAGAGCAGGGCCGAGCCGTCGAAGGCGCCCGCTTCGGTAGCGCCGGCGTCGGCCAGCGCCCACGCCCCCGAGTTCTCCTTCTTCGACGGCTTCTTCGTCTTCTTTTTCTCGTTCTCCTCGTCCTCTTCGTCGTCGCCCGGATCCCGGCGGTGCAGGCTCACTACCAGATGGTCGCGGGCCCGGGTGCAGGCCACATACAGCAGCCGGAGCCGCTCGTGGGCGTCCATCTGCTCGTCGATGGGCTTCCAGGCCTCGTAGTTCTGCGACTCGACCCCGCCCCGCAGCTTCACCACCGGCGCGCCGGCAGCGTCGAAGGCGACCGTCGGGCCCCGATTGGGCGCTTGGAGCTTGGTCGTCATGCCCGACAGCACGACGATGGGGAACTCCAGGCCCTTGGCGGCGTGCACCGTCATGATGCGCACGCTGTCGTCGTCGGTCTCCGGCAGCACCGCCTCAGTGACTCGGGCGTTGTCGGCGCCCTGCAACCGGGCCCATTCCAGGTAGCTGCGAAGGTTGACGCCGCCGGCGTCGGCCCAGGCCCGAGCCTGATCGACCACGAACCGCAGTCGGCGCCACACATCTCGGGGCCGGCCGGCGGCCACCGCGGTCTCGAACGCGCCACGCTCCCGGATCAGCCGGTCGATCAGAGCGGGCGGGTTGGTCCAGCGCTTGTCGCGGTGCAACTCAGCCAGATGGGCGATCCCGTCTGCCACCGGATGGTCGTCGGGCCAGGACTCGGGCTGGGCGCCGATCAGCGAGAAGCGTCCCCCGCAGCCGATGCGCCAGTGGGCCAGATCGTCGTCTCCGCAGCCGTACAGCGACGACCGCAGGGCGGCGACCACAGCCAGCTCGTCGGTCGGGTCGGCGATGGCCTGCAGCGCGATCAGCACGTCGCGCACCTCGCGGGTGTTGTACACCAGCGACGAGGCCTCCGCTCGGTAGGGGATGGCCGCCGCATCCAGCGCGTCCTCCAGGTCGGCCAGGCTGGTGCGGGAGGGAATCAGGATGGCGATGTCGCCCAGCCGGGCCGGTCGGGAAGAAGGCTCCTCGAGGGTGCCGGCATCGACCGACCAGCCTTCACGCAGGATGGCGCCCACCGCTTGCGCCACCGCCGAGGCTTCCCGGCTGCGCAGTTCCTGGGCATAGGCCCGGCCCGGAATCTCGATGGGCGTCGCTCCGAGCACAGTCACCGGCGGCCCCTGCGGCACCGGCGGGCGGACGGCGTGAAGGGACCGGTACTCGGGCTGGCTGCCCGACGACCACTGGATCAGCCGGCCGAAGACCTCGTTGACCCAGCCGATGATCGGCTCAGACGAGCGGAAGTTGGTGGTGAGGCTCTCGATCCGGCCGCGCTCGGTGCGGGTGGCCCAGTCGCGGACCTCGAGGAAGGTGGCGATGTCGGCGCCCCGGAACCGGTAGATCGACTGCTTGGGATCGCCCACGAAGAAGAGGCGGCCCGAATCGGGGCTCGTCTCCGCCCACGGCAGAGCGCCGGCGCCGGGGTCGCTGCATCCGAGCAGCGCGGCCAACTCCACCTGGATCGGGTCGGTGTCCTGGAACTCGTCGATGAGCAGTCGCTGGTAGCGCTCGCGCAGCGCGGCCCGCACCTCTGGGCCGTGCGTTTCGTGGCGCAGCAGCAGGCGGGCTCGCACCAGCAGGTCGTGGAACTCCAGGCGACCGCCGGCGCGGCGCTGCTCCGCCGCCTCCAGCGTGAATGCGGCCAGCCGCGCCACCAGCATCTCCAGAGCCGCTTGTCCGGCCCGGTCGAGGAGCTGCACACAGATCGAGGGCTCTTGGCCCGACTGCTTGCCGCGGGCCGCAGCCAGACGTTTGAGCGCGTCGGTGGCGGCTGCCTTGTTGGCCTTGCCCTCGTCGCCCGCGCCCCAGTTGACTTGGCGACCGGCACCCTTGCCCCTCCCGGCTTCGATGGCCGATTCGAGGATCTCGATCCGCGTCAGGTCGTCGGCGCGGTCCTCGAGCCGGGCCAGCTCGTGCTCCACCGCCTCGATGCGGGCGAACAGCGTGTCCTCGGCGCCGGCGAGGCACCGGCTCTTGGCCTCGGCGAGGGCTTGCAGGCCCCGATCGATGTCGCCGAAGTCGAGCGACGGCAGCTGGTCGCATTCCCGGGCCAGGCCCTCGAGGCGGTCCCAGTTCTGGTTGAGCTTGACCGCCAGCGCCCGGATCTGATCCATCCGCACTTTCAGCAGTTCGAGCCGGAGCAGCGTCGGGCCCATATCGGGCTCGTCCAGCAGCCGGTCGAGGAAGTCGCGCCAGCGGACCTCGAACTCGATCTGCGAGCCGATGTCGTCGAGCACCTCCACGCTGGGCGGCAGGCCGGCCTCCACCGGGTGCTCAGACAGGATCCGCCGCGCGAAGGAGTGGAGCGTGCCCACCGCCGCGCCGTCGAGCTGGTGCAGTGCGCTGGCGGCGGACTCCTCGCCGACTTCGGCCCGGCTCTCGGCGCTTGACAGCCTCGCGCGGATCCGGTCGCGCAGCTCTGCGGCGGCCTTCTCGGTGAAGGTGATGGCCGTGATGTGCTCCATCGCCACTCCAGAGCCGATGAGGGCCACCACCCGGTCCACCAGGGCTCTGGTCTTGCCCGAGCCGGCTCCGGCCTCGACGAAGACGGTGCCGGCCAGCTCGGAGCTGATCCGGCCGCGGGCGCCCTGGTCGGACAGTTCGAGCCTGGTCATGGCTCCGACCCCTGCTCACGGTCGGGATCGACGAGATCCAGGTAGGGCGCCAGGGCCGGATCGCGCTGCTTGCGCTGCCAGTCGCGCCACTGGTCCGCGGTGCCCAGGCCGTCCGGCTCGCAGTAGTCGCACCCGACGAAGGGCTTCCAGCCGGGCTCCTCGGGATGCAGGGGAAACAGCCCGGCGCCGATGCCGTCCACCGCCGAGCCCACCGCATCGAGCACCGCGCCGCGGGCGGCATCGGTCGAGTAGCCGACTTCGGTGAACAGGCCCTTGGACGACACGAACCAGTAGGCGCCGTAGCCGTCGGCCGCGTCGGGAGTGTCGCGCAGCCGGCGGGCAGCCAGGTCGTAGAGGACGAGCTGGAACCGCTGCCCGTTCAGCGTGGGGTTGTCCAGGCTGAGGTCGCGGAAGGAGCGGGTCGAGCCGGTCTTGTAGTCGACCACCAGCAGGCCCCCGCCGCCGGTGACGTCGATGCGGTCGATGGAGCCTCGGATCCTCACCGACCGGTCGGCGTCGATGTCGATGTCCACCGGGCCGTCATCGCTGCGGGGCATTCCGAAGCCGAGCTCGGCGGCGACCGGCCGCGATTGGTGATCAGCTCGCTTGCTGTCGTCGAAGTCCAGGAAGCGGTGGAGGTCGTTGAGAATCTGCCGGCGGTCGTAGTTCCAGTAGAGCCGGCTGCCGACGAGGCCGCGGGCCTCCAGACGGTCGCACTCCTCTTCTCCGATGGCGAGCAGGCGGGTGCGCCACCGCTCGGGCCACGGCTCGGCCGGCGCGGGCACGGCCCCGTGGCTGATGGCCTCCTGCAGCCACCGCTCCAGCATCCGGTGCACGAGGCTGCCCCGCTCCAGCGCGGTGATGCGGTGGTCGTCGTCGGCGTCGTCGATGGCCTCGACTCGCAGGATGTAGCGCACGAAGTAGCGGTGGGGGCAGTCGGCCCAAGTCTCCAGCCGCGACGCCGACGACACCTGGTGGCCGTCCGTCGGGTCGGGGAGAACTGCGCCGCGCAGATCCCCGGCGGCGAGGTTCCCGTCGAACCGGGTGAGCCTCGACGACCGGCGCGACCGGCGCAGATCGATGCCCCGGCGCAACTCGGCCCGCCGCAGCACGCTGGGCAGCGCGAGCAGATCGGCCCGGCCGTGGTCGCTGGCGCGGCTGTCGGCGTCGTGCCAGTCGAGCAGGCACCTGGTGTCGTACTCCTGTTGATGGGCGGGGAAGGCGGTCCGGCGCAGCCCGCCCACGAACGACGGCACCACTTCGGGGCGGCCCGCGTGCTCGGTCAGCCATCGGCTCGGCGCCCGGTCGGCTGCTTGGCGCAGATCGCCCCTCGGGCACAGCAGCAGGCTCTGCTTCGACGCCGCGAGCACGGCCAGCAGCGCCCGGTGCTCGTCGCCGGACCGGTCACCGCGCGCCGGCAGATCCCAGCCCACGATCCGTCGCTCGCGGTCGGGCAGCAGCGCGTCGTCGTTGTGCCGGGCCGGGAACGTGCCCTCGGCCATCCCGCACACCACGGCCAGATCGAGCTCCATGCCCAGGGCCAGATCCACCGGCCCGACGAGCACGCCGACGCCGAGGCGGCCGTGTCTGCTCGGCAGGGTCTCGAGCTCCAGCTGCAGCGCCCGGCGGAAGGCGTCGAGCGAGGGTGCGTCGTCGGTGCCGTCGAGGTCGCCGAGCCGGCTGATGGCGCCGTCGACTCGCTCGGCCAGGTCCCTCTGCTCCTGAGGCCAACGCCGCCGCAGCCGCCCTCCCAGGTACTTGTGGGCGAGGTTCTGGCACCAGGTCGCCAGAGCGGCCCATGTGACCGGCGCCGGGCGCGGGTTCAGGTCGCTGTGCAGCTCCTGCACGAAGTCCAGCAATTCCGTGGCCTGCTCGGCCCTGCGCCGCAGCCGGTCGGCTCGCCGGAGCTGCTCCTCGTCGGCTTGGAACGCTTCGGCGTCGGCCCGACAGTCCGCCGCGTACCGCTCGAGCCGCTGCTTCCAGCTGTCGATGCCCGCGTCGACCCGGGCCGCCCGAGCCTCTCGTTCCCAGGCCGCGCTGGGCACCCCCCGCCACCGGAAGCCGGCAGGATCGTCGCCGTCGGCGCCTGCTCCGTTGGGGGCTGCGCTGGCAACATCCGCAGGTCGTTCCCCCTTCGCTGGGCCGCCGCGCTCGCCGTCCCCGCCGTCGAGAGCAAGCGCGAATTGGTGAGAGCCCGTCTCGTCGCAGCGGGGTCTCTCCCGCTCTTGTTCGCTGCGCTCACGGGCCGCTCGGGCCACGGCCTCGCCCGTATGGGCCGCGCTCGTTCGCCTATTCGCTCGGCCTCTGGGCGCGTCCGCAGGCCGTCTCCCATTGGCTGGGCTGCCCGGCTCGCGGCTGTGGTCGGGCTGTCTCACGCTCACCGGCGCGCCGGCCAGCCAGGCCATCACGGACCGCCGGGAGAAGCCCCGGTCCTGCAGGGCCAGCATCTCCAGCAGCGACCGACCCAGAAGCGACGTCTCGACAGTGTGGACGGTGGCCCCGCACCTCGGGATGCCGGCCGCGTCGAGCGCGTCGCCGACAAGGCGAACGTAGGGGGTCTCGAGCCCATAGAGGATGGCGCACCGACCAAACGGCGTGCCGGTGCGGGCCGCGTCCACCACCGCCCGCACCGCATGACGCACCTCGTCGTCGGCGTCGGACACGCTCAGGGCCCTCACCGTCGGCTGCCAGTCGTCGGGTGCCGCCGCGGCGTCATGGATGTTTGAGCGCGGCTTCGGCTCTGGCGTGTGGGCATTGTTGTCGGGTGCTGCCGCGGCGTCGTCGTCGCTCGCCGCTGCACCGAGCGCCTCGCCGGGGCCGGCGTCAGGGACCGCCGCGGTGTCCTGCCCGTGCTTGTGCGCTGCGCTCACGGGTGGCTCGGCGGACCTGGCGGCGCCTTCGGGCGCGACGGATCCGTCGGCGCTCGGCACTCCGGCCGTCTGGTCGGTTGCCTCGCTGCTGATGCCGAGGCGCCGCAGAGAGGTTCGAACGGCGGCGTCGGCGTCATCGGCTCCGGTGAGGCCGGCTACGACACCGGTGGCGGTCGCCTCGGACACCGCCCGCAGCAGGTGGGCCTGACTGCCGGTGACGCTCTGGGGAAGGAACACGATCACGGGGCCGAGCCTGCGGCGCAGCTGCCCCGCATGGGCTCGCACCGCTGTCGCCGCGGCCCGAGCAAGCTGCTGCTCGTTGCTGAAGCCGTCTCGGAGGGCAGTGGCCACCTCGCGGTGAATTCGCACCACGTCGCGGGCCCGGCGCGACTGGCGGCCCAGAGCCCCGAGCTGGTCGTCGTCGAGCTCCGACAGCTCCCGATGGGCCCTGGTCAGGGCCCGCTCGGTGGCCGGATGGGTCTCCACCCCGCGGAAGTGGCCCGGATCCTTGCGCAGCGCGGTGCGCACCGCAGCCGCAATGACGGCGCTGGTCACGCCCCGACGGCCCTCAGCGGCCATCGCACCGCCTCCGAGGTGCTCGGCCAGGCTGTAGGCGGTGTGGAAGGACACCGCAGCCATCCCCTGGGCGCGGCGCCCCAAGGCCCGGCGGGCGGCCAGCCCCACATAGTGGCTGGGCACCACCACAGTGACCGGCGCGAGCGGGTCGCCCCCCTTGGCCTGCGCCACGGCTTCAGCCAGCGCGGCGAGGGCGGGCGGTCCGTAGCCCGTGGTCACCAACTCCATCGACATGCCCGCACCCTAGAACGGACCTGTGACACTCGGCCCGACCTGTCCCGTGGTTCCACCATTCGGTCAGCAGCGGCAAGCGGCTGAGCCCATAGAGGCCGAGCGAATAGGTGAGCGATTCCGGCCCATACGGGCGAGGCCGTGGGCTGGGTTGTCGGGGTTTGGCCACTAAGCGCAGCGAACAAGAGCGGGAATGACCCCGCTGCGACGCGATCGGTTCTCACCAATTTGCGCGCCCTCATGGTGAGCGATCCGGCGGCGGTTGCTTGACGCAGATCCGGCCCTGCAGCGGAACTAGCCTCGTGTCGTTGGCACGGCGAAGACCGGGAAGGGGGTAGCAGTGGCGCACTCGGCAGGAGTGGTGTCGCGGGTACCGCTGGTGGACCTGAGCGGTGCCTTCGAGCCGGGGGCGCGGCGCGACCAGGTTGTGGAGGCCGTCCGAAGGGCCTGCGAGGATGTCGGCTTTCTGGTGGTCACCGGCCACGGCGTGCCCGACGACCTGATGCAGCGGGTGGACGCTGCATCGCGCCGCCTCTTCAGTCTGCCCCTCGAAGAGAAGATGTCCTGGATCCGCCGCGAATCCAACAACATGCGGGGCTACATGCCGCCGAAGAGCTCGGCCCTGGCACTGGCCCACGACGAAGTGACGCCGCCCGACCTGGCCGAGCTATACACCGTCGGCCGCTTCGACGACCCCGAGGCGGCTCGACGGGCCGGGCACCGGCAGGGGCAGGACGAGGGACGGGCGGCGTTCTTCGCTCCCAACGTGTGGCCCGACCCGCAGCGGGTCCCCGGCTTCCGGGAGGCGCTCACCGACTGCTACGCGGTGCTGGAGCACCTGGCCGCCAGGCTGATGGGCCTGATGGCGCTGGCCCTGGACCTGGACGAGCACTGGTTCGACGACAAGATCGCCGAGCACATCACCGGGCTCGCCGTGCTGCACTATCCGGCCCTGGAGGCGCCGCCGCTGCCGGGCCAGTACCGGCGAGGACCCCACTCCGACTGGGGCAGCCTGACCATCCTGTACCACGACGGCCAGCCGGGGCTGCAAATCCTGTCGCCCGACGGCCACTGGGAGGACGTGCCCTCGGTGGCCGGATCGTTCGTGGTGAACCTCGGCGACCTGATGGCCGCATGGACCAACGACCGCTGGGTGTCTACCCAGCACCGGGTGGTCGTGCCCGAGGGGGTGACCGGCGAGCGCATCTCGGTCGCCTTCTTCCATCAGCCGGCCTACGACGCACTGATCGAGTGCATCCCGACGTGCACGTCGCCCGACGATCCGCCCCGCCACGAGCCGGTCAGATCAGGCGAATGGATCCGCCGGATGCTGGAGAAGACCACCTACTGAGTGAGTCGTTTCGTGCAGCAGATCTAGCCGGCGTGTTCGAGGGCCTCGGCCAGGGCGTCGAGGATGGACAGCTGGCCCTTGTGCAGCTTGGTGCCGGCCGCAGCGAGCGTCCACCAGGCCGCCTTGTCCACCTCCGGGTAGGCGCGCACCCGGCCCGAGCGGGGCGGCCATTCGAGTTCGAACGTGTTGCTGACCGCTTGGGCGGCGTCGAAGTCTGCCTCCAGCGTCCATGCGCTGATCCGCTTGCGGCCCGGCGCACCGAACTCGCCGAGGAAGTGCCGCGGCCCGGCCGGCGGCGGCGAACCCAACTCCTCCTCGAACTCCCGCAGAGCCGCGGCCTCTGCGTCCTCGCCGTCGCCGTACTCGCCCTTGGGGATCGACCAGGCGTGGGTGTCCTTGCCGGCCCAGAACGGTCCGCCCGGATGCACCAGCAGCACTTCGACCTCGCCGTCGGCGCTGCGGCGGTGAAGGATCAGCCCGGCACTGCGCTTGCCTGCCATGTGAATGCCGCCATTCTTCCGTCAGAACGAGCACAAACTGGTGAGCGCCCGTTGCGTCTGAGCGTTGTCTTTCCCGCTGCGTTCGTTGCGCCCACGGGTGCCGACAAGCACGACGGGGCCTCCCGACAATACGCTGCGCAGCAGGGGACCAGCCGAGAGGAAGCCATGAGCGACACGAACCGGGCAGCCGAGCGCCGCGTGAGGATCCCGCCGACAACGAGGCGGATGTCCCGGTGAGCAACACGGACCGGGCCGTCGAGCGGGCCGCAGCGGTGGCCGATGCCATGGACGACATTGCCCGGGTCGACGCCCACTGCCGCGAGCGCGGCGGCATCGACCGGACCGGCCTCGAGCGCATCAAGGAGCGGCTGCTGCGGCTGGCCGAGCGCGACGACCTGTTCAGCGACGAGGACTTCCCGCCCCCGCAGGCGGCGGGCGCGTCGATCAGCTACCGGATCGCCCAGAACGACGACGAGGAGTTGGCGCTGTATATCCAGTCCGTGGGCAACGGAACGTCGGCGCCGCCGCATGAGCACCGGACCTGGGCGGTGATCGTGGGAATGCGGGGCCGGGAGTTGAACCGCCTGTACGGCCCCTGCGCCAGCTCAGGCGAGCCGCAGGTGCAGCACGAGGTGGCAGTCGAGCGAGGCACCGGAGTGACGATGCTCAGCGACGACGTTCACTCGATCCAAATCGAGGGCGCCGCAACCAACTTCCACTGCTACGGCCTGGCCCTTGAACGCCTCGACGGCCGCCTGTTCTGGCACGCCCGAACCGCCCAGTGGCAACCCTTCATAGACGACAGCCAGATAGTAGAAGCCCGCCCCACGGCGCCAGGAGGGCGCGCAAATTGGTGAGAGCCGGTCGCGTCGCATCGGGGTCTTTCCCGCTCTTGTTCGCTGCGCTCACGGGCCGCCCAAACCACAGCGTCACAGCCCACGGCCTCGCCCGTATGGGCCAGAATCGCTCACCTATGCGCTCGGCCTCCAACCGAAACCTGAACGCCGTCACGGGCCGAGGAGGGCGGCGGGAACCACCAATATGTCGTCGGCGTCGCGATAGGCGCTCCGTCCCGCCGTGATCACCACGGCGTCGAGCAGCGCAGGCCCGAGTCGGTCGCGCAGCCACTTGAGGTGCCGAGTGTCCCGAGGCCGGATGTCGGCGGCGAGCTTCACCTCAATGGCAACCACGCCCCGGTCGTGGACGACCATCAGGTCCACTTCGCGGGCGTCGTTCCATGAGCGAAGATGGCAGACTCGGGCATCGCAGGACTGTGCATAGACCCGCAAGTCGCGGGTGATGAGCGACTCGAATAGGCGTTCCAGCAGCGGCCTGTCGCCCTGATTCGAGTTCGAGCCCGCAGTCGGGTCAGCTCCGAGTAGCGCCTCGCCGGTGACGCCCAGCAAGCGGGCCGCTAGCGCAGTGTCGGCAAGATGATGTTTCGGCGAGCGTTTGAGCCGGCTCAGGTGGCTTCGGCTGGGCAGCCACGCCGCCAGTGGTTCCAGCACCCATGTCGCCTCCAGGGCGTCGCGATAGGCCGTGGTTGTGGTCTTGGCCGGTTTGGCGTGCTCTCCCGCAGTAGCGGCATCGCGGATGGACTCGTACGAGGCCGTCGTCGATACAGCTGCGGCGTACGCCTCCAACCACCGTCGCAGCGCGGCCGGATTGCGCACCGACCGGCCCGCGAGCGGAAGTTCGTGCTCGACGATGCGGTGCAGGTAGCTCTCGGCGAGCAGTCTCAGAGTGCGGTCGCTGGCTGCATGCCAGCCGGGGAAGCCGCCCGCCACGATTGCTTCGACGTAATCGGCCAACGAGACTTCCGTAGTCGCCTCGACGGCCGCCCGGTCGCCGCCAAGGAGGCTGTTGAGGCTCACCGCAGATTCGCCCCAGCGCTCGCTGAGGGTCATGGTCCACATTCGCAGTGTGACGATGCGCCCCGCACCCGAGTGCGTGGGGGCATCGCTGGGCCTGGCCGATCCGGTGAGGATGAACTGTCCCGGCGTGAAGTCGTCGTCGACTGCCCGGCGCACCAAGTCCCATGAGGATGGGAACCGCTGCCACTCGTCGATGAGGATCGGGGGTTTGCCTGCGAGCAGTGCCCGCGGGTCGGTTCGGACCTCGCTCAAGGTGTCGGGGTCGTCGAGGTTGTAGATGGTGTTGGCCTGCTCACGCGCCGTTCGGGTCTTGCCCACGGCACGGGGCCCCTCGATGCTCACTGCGGGCAGGACGCTCAGGAGTTCAGACAGGTCGCCGTCCGCCACCCTGGGTCTGTATGCCAGCGGATCACTGTGTGCCCGGTGATTCATTGCTGCATGCCTCCCCGACACACCCCACGCTACTGATGCACAGTTACACTACCAATTCACACTTACGCTACTGATCCACAGTTACACTACCAATTCACACTTACGCTACTATCTGCACGTTGCGTCGCAAGGGTGTCTTTCCCGCTCTTGTTCGCTGCGCTCACGGTGACCCCCATCGCCGCGCTCGGACCCTGAGGGCCGGCATCAGACGGTCGGGCTTGGGCATCACGCGAGTTGGGCAACTGGCGCACGGTTGCGCGTTCTGAGACCATCGGAGGTCTACAGTGCGAGCGTCTGAGGACGGGCTGAGGAGCAAGAGTGCGGGTCATCGTGTTTGGAGCGACCGGAAAGACTGGGCGGCACGTCTTGCGCCTGGCTTTGGACAGGGGGCATGAGGTCACGGCCTTCGGACGGTCCGCGGACAGGCTCGACCCCGCCCCCGGCTTGAGCGCGTTCAAGGGCGACGTGCTCGAACCCGGCTCGGTCGACGCGGCGGTTGAGGGCCACGATGGCGCGGTCGTGTGTCTCGGCAGCACCGGTCTGCGGGACAGCACGACCCTCACCGCCGGTACGGCCAATATCGTCACCGCCGTCGACGGTCACGGTGTCGGGCGCCTCCTCGTCCTGTCCGCGGCCGGCGTGGGAGACAGTTGGGCCCAGATCCCGTGGAGCTCGCGGCTGATGTTCAAGACGATGCTGCGCAACATCCTCGCCGACCACCGAGCCCAGGAGGCCGTCGTCGAGCAGAGTGGAGCCGATTGGACCATCGTCCGCTCAGCCGTTCTCACCGACAAGCCCGCGACCGGCGCCGTCACCGCCACCAAGACGGGGCTGACGAAGCGCATAAGCCGGATCGACCTCGCCGGCTATCTCGTCGACCAGATCACCGACGCGTCGCTCGCCCGCCAAGCCATCTCGGTGACCACCTGAGACCCGCACGCTCCAGGACACCCTGCGGGCACTACAGGCGTTCTTGGGACAGAACACGACGGTGCAGCCCCACTTCACCGACAAGTTGTTCGAGTTCCTTCTCGTACGAGGGATCTTGCGGGTACAGAATTCTAGGCAGAACGGCCACTTGCTGTCGCGGAATCTCCGTTGGCCGCGGCGGAGAGTGCCTCGGCTAGGGCCTGGATCTCGGTCAGGGCGGACTGGAGGTCGTCGGCTATCTCGGCGGCCAACACGGCTGGGGGTGGGAGGTTGTCGATGTCCTCCAGGCTGTCGTCGCGCAGCCAGAAGAGGTCGAGGCTGACCTTGTCTCGGGCGAGCAGCTCGTCGTAGGTGTAGCGCTTGAAGCGCTCGGATTCTTGGCGCTGGTGACGGTCGGCGGGGGTGTAGCAGGCCACGAAGTCGTCGAGGTCGGCGCGGGTGAGCGGGTTCTGTTTGAGGGTGAAGTGCTTGTTGGTGCGCAGGTCGTAGACCCACAGCTCCCGGGTCCAGGCCTGCTCGGCGCCCTCGCGGCGGCGGAAGAAGAGAACGTTTGCCTTCACGCCCTGGGCGTAGAAGATGCCGGTGGGCAGGCGCAGCAGGGTGTGGACCTCGCAGTCGTGCAGCAGCCGGCGGCGGATGGTCTCGCCCGCGCCGGCCTCGAACAGCACGTTGTCGGGCACCACCACCGCGGCGGTGCCGCCTACCTTGAGCAGGCTCACGACGTGTTGCACGAAGTTGAGCTGCTTGTTGCGGGTGTCGGCCCAGAAGTCGTCGCGCTCGTAGCGGTCGGACGAGGACTTGCCGAACGGCGGGTTGGTGAGCACCATGTCGAAGCGCTGGCTGGGGGCGGCGCGCAGGGCGTCGTCCACATGCACCGGCGAGTCGGACTCGGGGCTCTCGATGCCGTGCAGCAGCAGGTTCATGGCGCACAGCCGCGCCGGCAGGTCGGCGATCTCCCAGCCGGTGAACGCCCCCGAGCGCAGATGCGCGGCCTGCTCGGGCTCCAGCGGCGCGAACCGGTCGATGATCGAGCGGTAGGCGCCTAAGAAGAAGCCGCCCGTGCCGCAGGCCGGGTCGCAGATGCGGTCGCCCGGCTGAGGCCCCATCACGTCGACGATGGCGGAGATAAGCGCCCGCGGCGTGAAGTACTGGCCCGCTCCCCGGGCGCCCTCCTGGGCGGTCTTCTCGATCAGGCCCTCGTAGGCGTCGCCCTTGAGGTCGGCGTCGTAGCTGAGCCACTCGTGGGCGTCGATGAAGTCCTTGACGAGCTGCTCGAGCTTGGCCGGGGTCTGGATCCGGTTGCGGGCCTTGCCGAAGACCACGCCCAGCATGTCGTCGCCCGCCCCCAGCGCGGCCAGCGCCTCGCTGTAGTGGGCTTCGAGCTCGGCGCCCGAGCGGGCCAGCAGCGACTGCCAGTCGTACTCGATGGGCACCACCCGCTCGCCGCCGAGCAGGTCGTGCTGTTCGTCGGCCATCTTCAAGAACAGCAGATAGGTGAGCTGCTCCAGATAGTCGCCGTACGACAGCCCATCGTCACGCAAGACATCACAGAAATCCCAGAGTCGCTGCACCAGCGCCTTGGGGTCAAGCGTCGTCACGCCCCCAACCTACGCAGCGCCGACGCGATGTGGTTGACGCTGAGGTCACTGCTTGCTACGGCGATGACGAGGTCGTACACGTCGTCGTTGGCGGCCTCGCTCACGCTGGCGTCGTTGATTTCTAGGAAGACGGCCGCCGCGAGCCAGCCGAGACGCTTGTTGCCGTCCACCAGCGGATGGTTCTTGACGATCGAATGCAGTAGCGCCGCGGCCTTGGACCAGATGTCGGGATAGGCGTCCGCGCCGAAGGCCGAGGCCTGGGGCCGTGCCGCGGCTGCGCCGAGCAGGCCCAGATCGCGCAGCGGTACCGGCTCGCCGAGCAGCCGGCGAGCCAGTTCTAGGACATCCTCGGTGTCGAGGTACTCGATGCCGCTGCTCATTCGCCCAGTCGCCGCAGCGCGTCGGCGTGGCGATGCTCGACGAGTTCGGCGGCGGCTGCCACCCGGTCGCGATGGTCGGACCGCGCGACGTACTCTCGCACCGCCCGCCGGGCTGCATCCTGCATGGATGTGCCCTCCACAGCGGCCCGTCTCCGCAGGGCGTCGTGTTCTTCCTCGGTCAGTCTGAGTGTCATAGCCATCCGAGGGATGGTATCAGTCAGATACCGCATCAGGGCGCGGGGGACGCCTGATGTGGGCTTCCCCCCGAATCTTGGAGTGTTGGTTTATGCGGTTTGGGCGTTCTCGTGGTCGTTGGGGCTGGTCATGTTGTTGGCGGAGTGTAGGCGCTTCGGGTTGTACCAGCCGCAGATCCAGTTGGCGATCTCGCGGCGGGCCTGGTCTCGGGTCTGCCAGTTCCGCCGGGAGATGAGCTCGTGCTCGAGGGTGGAGAAGAACGACTCGGCGCAGGCGTTGTCGAGCGCTGAGCCGACGCGCCCCATGGACTGGGTCACGCCGAGGCGCCGGCACGCGTTCGCGAAGTCCCGCGACGTGTGCTGGGAGCCCTTGTCGGTGTGGAAGATCACGCCTTCGACGTCTCCGCCGCGGGCGGCGGCGGCCATGTTGAGCGCGGCCTCGGCGAGCGCGGCTGTGGGGCGGCGCAGCGAGGTCGCGTAGCCGAGCATGCGCCGGCTGTGGAGGTCCTCGACGGACGCGAGGAACACGGGTCCCTCGACGGTGTCGACCTGTTTGAAGTCGCCGACCCGCTTCTGGTCGGGCCGCTCGGCGGTGAAGTCCCGCCTCAGCAGGTCAGGCACCGGATCGGCGGCCTTGTCGGCTCTGGTGAGGCCGCGGCGGCGGCGCCTGGTGCGGCCCTGGAGGCCCTGGCGGGCCATGGAGGCCTCCACGGTCTTCTTGGACACCGCCAGGCCGTCTCGGCGCAGCTGGGCGAGCACCCGCGGCGAGCCGTAGGTGCCCCCGGACGCCTCGAAGCACGCCCGCACCGCGGCGTCGAGCCCGTCGCGGCGGCGCCGCGTCGCCGGCGGCGGCCGGCCGCGCCGTTCATAGAAGCTGGACTCGGCCACCCCCAGAGCCCGACAGGTGACCGCGTGAGGCACCCCGAATTCGGTCCTCTGGGCCGCGATGTGCTCTGTGAGGCTCATCGCGTCGCCTCCTTGACCCAGAGGACCACTGATCGTTCAAGCCACATCACGCTCCATCTCCAGCTCGGCGCAGCGGCGGCGCAACCGCACCAGCTCGGCACGCTCATCGCCTTCGAGGCGCTCGCCTGAGCGCTCGGCACGGTCCTTTCGCACCCAGTTGCCCAAGGTCCCCGCACCGATCCCCAGCTCGCGGGCCACCTCAGCGACCGACCTGCGAGTCTCATGGACGATCCGCACAGCACCGGCCTTGAACTCCGGGTCGTACTGTCTTCGTGTCTCAGACATGGCATCTCCTCTTAGACGATGCCTCCAAGATCAGGGGGGATGCTCAAAAAACGTCCTAGGCGTCGGGCTGAGGTTCGGGGCTTACGGGCGGAGCGAGTGCCCTCGATATCGCTCAAGATCACGGACTGCGACTCCTCCGGATCCGCCGGAGCCGCATGAGTCGGCCCGGTAGTGATGGACAGGCTTCCCGTCGATGCTGCGGACACGGGAGGTCGACGGATCACGTGGCAGTAGAATGCCAACCCTGTGATTCAACACGGGAAGTAGACGTGAGCAAGCACCCAGCGAGCGATGAGGTCGCGGCTGCGCTCGGCGCGTTTGTCGGTGGTGGCGATGGGCCCACGCACACAGAGTTGACCCGCGCCTTCTCAAGGGCTGGCTACGGATCGGTACGGCCCTACGACGCTTCGAGCCATGACTTTCGCGCCAAGCCGAACAAAGAGAACAGGATCAGGGACACTGTCGAAGCAGCCGTACGCGATTCCCACCGCGCCCGCGAACTGATCGATTCCTTACTCGTCGAGTTCCGGTCCTTCGGCTTCTTCGGCAGGTCGAAGGACCCGAGAGCCGAGACCGAACGCTGCGCAAAGGTGGGAACCCTGCAACGGGCATTCGCTCGCATCGATTGGGAGCTTGATGATGAAGGCGTTCTACGACCCGCAGGCGTAGGCACAGTTGGTTCCGTCGAGGGTCGGCCTGCCATCGAGGATCAGCTTGAGCGGCTTCGTCGAGCCTCAGATGACCCGGCACTCCTGCTTGGCACAGCTAAGGAGATGCTGGAGTCAACAGCGAAGTACGTTCTAGAGGTCTTCAGCGTCCCCTACGGTCCGCGAACATCGTTCGACGAACTCTGGCATCACGCCCGGGATCGGCTGGCGCTTCTCCCCGAGCAGGTTGACGTCTCGAAGCCGGGGGGATCACAGGTTCGGTCAATGCTTGGAGCCGCGTGGACCATCGCAAGGACGACGAACGAGATCCGGAATCTTGAGGGGACTGGTCACGGTCGAACCTTGCCGACGGGCGTCACGCCCGAGATGGCGTTGCTCGTCGTGCGCGAGGCCTGCTCCGTAGCCGAGCTATCGTTAGCCACCCTTGACCGCATAATGGGCCGATAGCTGCTGG
Organism: Acidimicrobiia bacterium; assembly: GCA_022821685.1. GTDB lineage: Bacteria > Actinomycetota > Acidimicrobiia > Acidimicrobiales > Aldehydirespiratoraceae > Aldehydirespirator. The sequence continues at coordinate 801 of JAJEDD010000011.1, read as the reverse complement.
AGTGCCTCCGTAGGCTTGACGCATGCAGCCGGGTGAGCGAGTCATTGTCATCAAGCGTGTCGCTGAGCAGCTCGCGGCCACGGACGACTGGGGAGAGATTGACCTCGTCCTCGAGCAGTTCGGCTTTCCGATCTCGGACCATTGGCAAGGAGGCATGAAGTCCTACATCATCGAGTTCATCAAGGACGGATCCGATGACAGCCTCGTTGCGATTGACCAATTCCTCATGGGAGACTCTCAACCACGTGATGAGCCCTGGGAAAATAAGGGGTTTCGGCTATTCCTGACGCATGTGGCTACGCAGAAGCAAGTGGCACACTCGTTGAAGTCATGCCTCCAGTTCTACGGTGTGGATGCTTTCGTAGCACATGACGACATTCAGCCGGGGAAGGGCTGGCAACTCGTCATCGAATCAGCGCTTCATTCCTGCGACGCCTTGGCCGGGCTTCTCCACAAGGGCTTCCGCAAGAGCGATTGGTGCGACCAGGAGGTCGGCATCGCCATGGGACGCGGAGTCGCCGTTGTCCCGATTCAATACGACTGGCGCTGCGCGATTTTGTGGCGCTTCGCGAATCAGGGTGGAGTGAGGGTGTCGAGCAGCGCCCAGTTGGGCTTGCGGGCATACAGCAGGGCGCGGATTCGGTAGTTGGCGAAGTTGGTGAACCCGAACGCGGCCCGTTTGACCCGTTTGATGAGGTTGTTGGCGGCTTCGGTGGCCGCGTTGGTGACTCTGGCGGCGTGCCAGTTGGCGATCTGGGTGCGCCAGCGCCAGATGGTGCGGCCGAGCCGGTTGACCTCTGG
>JAJEDD010000017.1 GCA_022821685.1 Acidimicrobiia bacterium | reverse complement strand
CGTCAAACGCGTCAAACGGGCCGCGTTCGGGTTCACCAACTTCGCGAACTACCAGATCCGGGCTCTGCTGTATGCCGGCAAGCCCGACTGGGCACTGCTCGACACCCTCACCCCAACCTGAAACGCGGAGAGCCAAGAAAGGACCATGGCGTTGACGACAGCGCAGGTCGCCTCGCTGCCGTCCGCCAGGATGGCAGGCATCCTCCCCACATGAGGCAATCTCAACTCGTCCACCAAGGCGGTCGGCAACGTCAGCAGGCCGTTGTAGCCGGTGTCGACCACGGCCTCCACGTCACGATGCCGCCCTTGCGGGCCAATCACCGCTACCGTACGACAGCTTCAAGGTCGGAGTTGACGGTGCCCGCGATCATGGCGTTCGGTGAATGTGGCAAGGACCGGACTTGCGTAGAGCCCGGTAACCGACTCGAACTAGCCACACGTCGACGGTGCCTGGATGCTGCGCCCTCAGCGATGCCGACGCGGTCAAGAGGTCGTCGGTCATGGACCAGCCCCCACTGCCAACGTCGATGGCCACGTACTCGCCGTGATGCTCCGCCTCTACTTGCGGTCGCACATCGCGATGGTAGATCTCGTCGCCGATGCGGGCAGTTTCCTCGTTCGAGAGCGTCGGCGGCCGATTGGTGCCCGGCTCCGCCGGCCACTCCGAGCCAGTGCGGGACCGAGGCCTGCTGATCGCTGCTTGAGCGTCGCCGCTGGAGTCGGCCGCGGTGGTCATGGCATGACTCTAATGAAGTGATATGTCATTCTGCACCCGTCAATTCGCCCTGATTGCTGTACTCGTCATGCAGCCAGGGCGAGGGTCAGTTCTTGGAGCACGGGGCTGAGGTCGATGCCGAAGAGTTGGCGGGCTCCGCTCAAATGATTGGTTGGCTGCATGGGAGGGCAGAATGGTGGTGTGGCCGCCCGCGAATCGCAGAATCCGGCGCCGGTGGGCCGGGTTCGGGCTGCTGTTGATGCTTTGCCTGCGTACAAGCCGGGCAAGGCTGCTGAGCAGGCCGAGCGCGAGCACGACATCGCTCATGCCATCAAGCTGGCCTCCAACGAGAACCCCTACCCGCCGCCGGCTGCGGTGGTGGAGGCGGTGGCCGCGGCCTGCCGGGTCGGCAACCTCTACTGCGACCACCGGGCCACTGCGGTGCGCGAGGCTCTGGCCGACCGGCTCTCACTGGCCGTCGAGCAGGTGACGGTCGGGGCGGGCTCGGTGGCGCTGCTCTACCAACTGGCCACCGCCTACATCGATCCCGGCGACGAGGCGGTCACGCCCTGGATCTCCTTTGAGGCCTATCCGATCTCTGTGCAGACCATGGGCGGAACCCTGGTGCGGGTGCCGCTGACCGCTGAGCACGGCTTCGACCTCGACGCGGTGGCCGCAGCCGTCACCGAGCGGACCAAGCTGGTGCTGCTGGCCACCCCCAACAACCCGACCGGCACGGCGGTGTCGACCGCGGCGGTGGCGAGGCTGGCCGAGAGCATCCCCGGCGACGTGATCGTGCTGGTGGACGAGGCCTACCGCGAGTTCGCCGACCCAGCTCTGGGCGACCCGGTGAGCGAACTGCTGCCCCGCTTTCACAACGTGGCCGTGGCCCGCACCTTCTCCAAGGCCTACGGGCTGGCCAGCCTGCGGGCGGGCTACCTGCTGGCCCACCCCGAGGTGGTCACCGCCGTCGACAAGTGCCTGCTGCCCTTCAACGTGAACGGCCTGGCCCAGGCCGCGGCGCTGGCCGCTCTGAGCAACGAAGGGTCGTCCGAAGCCAGAGCCAACATCGACACCATCATCGCCGAGCGGCGCCGGGTGGCGGCCGCGCTGGCCGCCGACGGCTGGGCCATTCCCGGCACCGAGGCCAACTTCGTGTGGCTGCCGCTGCGCGATCGCACCGACGAGGTGTGCCTCGCGCTAGAGCGGCGGGGCGTGGTGGTCCGGCCGTTCTCGGGCATCGGGATCCGGGTCACCATCGGCACCTCCGTCCAGAACGACCGCTTCCTGTCCACCCTGGCCGAGGTCACCCAACCCGGCTGAACACCCGACCCGAGATCGACAACGTCGTGATTTCGGGATCGTCGGCGAGGCCCGACCCGTCAGCCGCCTGCGGTCTGGGGGACGAAATAAACGAGCGCCCCGTCGGCTAGAGGCTCGTATTCGGGGTGGGCTATCAGCAGGCCGTCGATCACCACCGACACGCCAGACCGCAGGGCGTCGCCCAGGCCCGGATGGCGGCGGTCGAGGTCTTCGATGAGGGCGCCGACGGTGGCGCCCTGTGCCTCAATCTCGGCGAGTCCCCCGGCGGGGCCCCGCAGGTTGGAGCTCAGATGGACCCGGACCGCCACGGCCGCCAATGCCGCCCCAGCCGCAGGCCCGTCTAGCCGTCGCTGCCGCCGTTGGCGGTGATGGCCTCCAGCACCCGGACCGGCGACATCGGCAGATTGCGTAGGCGGCAGCCGGTGGCGTCATTGATGGCGTTGGCCACCGCCGGGATGGGGGGCACGATGCCGGTCTCGCCCACGCCGCGCACGCCGTAGGGATGGGCCGGGTTGGGGACCTCCACGATGACGGCGTCGATCATGGGCAGGTCTGAGGCCACCGGCACCCGGTAGTCGAGGAAGCCGGGGTTCTCCATCACGCCGTCGGAGTCGTAGATGTATTCCTCGTTGAGGGCCCAGCCCACGCCCTGGGCCACGCCGCCCTGGATCTGGCCCTCCACGTAGCTGGGGTGGATGGCGGTGCCCGCGTCCTGCGAGGCGGTGTAGCGCACCACCCGCACCACGCCGGTCTCGGGATCGACCTCCACGTCGCAGAGATGCACCGCGAAGCCGGGGCCGGCGCCGTGGGCCTCCAGCGAGCCGGTGGCGGTGAGCGGCCCGCCGGTGCGCTTGGCCTTGGCGCAGATGGCGGCCACCGACAGCGGAGCCTTGTCACCGTCGCTGCCGGTGTAGACGGCTTGGCCGTCCACCCAGTCGATGTCGTCGATGTCGGTGCCCATCATCTTGGCGGCCCGGCCCCGCAGTTCGGCCACCATCGTGCGGCAGGCCTCCACCACCGCCATGCCGGTGGCGAACGTGGCCCGGCTGCCCTCGGTGACGTCGGTGAAGCCGACCGCCTCGGTGTCGCCCACCACGGGACGGATGTCGAGGGGGTCGATGCCCAGCTCCTCGGCGGCCATCAGCGCCATCGAGGCCCGGCTGCCGCCGATGTCGGGGCTGCCAGTGACCACGGTGGCGGTGCCGTCCTCGTTGAGGTTGACGGTGGCGCTAGACGACTCGCCGATGTTGAACCAGTAGCCCGCGGCCAGGCCCCGGCCCTGGTTGGGTCCCAGCGGCGCCGAGTAGTGGGGATGGTCGCGCACCGCCTCTAGGCACTCGGTGAAGCCGATGCGGGCGAACGGGAAGCCCATGGTGGACGGGTCGCCCTCGGCGACCGCGTTCGCCAGGCGCAGGTCCAGGGCATCGATGCCCAGCTCGGTGGCGATCTCGTCGAGCATGGTCTCTATTGCGAACGCGGTCAGCGGCGCGGCCGGGGCCCGGTAGGCGGCCGAACGGGCCGTGTTTACCACCACGTTGAGCGACTCGACACCGAAGTTGGCGATGTTGTACGACTCGAACACGGTCATGGCCCCGAGCAGCCCGCCGGAGCCCGCGTAGGCGCCGCCGGAGTAGATCAGGTAGGCGTCGCCGGCCACCAGCGTGCCGTCGCGGCGGGCGCCGAGCTTGACCTTCAGCTTGGTGCCGGGGGCGGGTCCGGTGGCCCGGAACACCTCGTCGCGGGTCATCACCATCTTCACGGGCCGGCCCGCCTTGGCCGACAGCGCCACCGCCAGCGGCTCCAGGTAGATGGTGGTCTTGCCGCCGAAGCCGCCGCCGATCTCGGCGGGGATCACCCTGATGCGGGTGTTCTCCCAGCCCAGCATGGCCGCACTCGACGAGCGCACGTTGAAGTGGCCCTGCGAGGAGCACCAGATGGTGGTGTGGCCGTCCTGGCCGGTGTCGGCCACGCAGGCGTGGGGCTCGATGTAGCCCTGATGCACCGGCTTGGTGGTGTACTCACGCTCGATCACCAGGTCGGCCTCGGCGAAGCCGGCGTCGAGGTCGCCTGCGGCGAAGCGGGTGATGTCGCTCACGTTGGAGGGCTCGGTGGCGGGCGGGTCGGCGCCCTTGGTCATCATGTGGTCGTGCAGCACCGGCGCGCCCGGCGCCAGCGCCTCGTCGATGGTCATCGCTGCGGGCAGCACCTCGTAGGCGACTTCTATTGCGGCCGCGGCCGCTCGGGCCTGGTCGCGGGTGGAGGCGGCCACCGCAGCCACCGCGTGGCCCTCGTAGAAGACCTTGTGGCGGGCCATGATGTTGACGCACATGTCGTAGTTGCGGTTGCTGGGATCGACGGCGGGGAAGTCGTCGCCGGTGATCACCGCCTTGACGCCGTCCATGGCCTCGGCCTTCGACGTGTCGATCGACACGATGCGGGCGTGGGCGTGGGGCGAGCGCACCACGATGCCGTGGAGCTGGCCCGAGAGGTTGAGATCGGCCGCGAAGCGGGCCCGGCCGGTCACCTTCTCGAGCCCGTCGTGGCGGACGGGCCGGGTGCCGACGTACTTGTAGCGGGGCTTGGACTCGGTGACGGTCACTTGCGGCTCCTAGCTCTCGTTCACGGTTTGGGCCGCGGCCAGCACCGAGCGCACGATCTTGTCGTAGCCGGTACAGCGGCAGAGGTTGCCGGCCAGGCCGTAGCGGACCTCGGTCTCGGTGGGATCGGGGTTGCGGTCGAGCAGCGCCTTGGCTGCCACCAGGAAGCCGGGGGTGCACACCCCGCATTGCAGGGCGGCGCCCTCCAGGAAGCACTGCTGCAGGGGATGCAGGTCGTCGCCGGCGGCCATCCCCTCCACGGTGGAGATGGTGGCGCCCTCGGCCTCGGGGGCGAGCACCAGACACGAGCACAGCAGCCGCCCGTCCATAACGACCGAGCAAGCCCCGCAGTCGCCGGTGCCGCAGCCCTCCTTGGCGCCGGTGAGGCCCGCCTCGTCGCGCAGGGCGTCGAGCAGGGTCTGTCCCCCGTCGCATAGGAACTCGGCGGGGTCGCCGTTGATGGTGCAGGTGACATGGACGCGGCTCATGACTGTTCTCCTGGCTGGCTGGCCCGCTCGGCTGCGATGGCGACCGCTCGGCGGGCCAGCACGCCGGCCACCTGTCGGCGGTAGGCGGCGGTGCCCCGCTTGTCGTCGATGGGGTTGGCGGCTGCGGCTGCGGCTGCTTCCACCGCGACCAGCGCATCGCCGGAGGGCCGGCGGCCGATCAGGGCGACCTCGGCATCGGGCACCCGCACCACGGTGGGGGCCACCGCGCCTAGCGCCACCGCCGCCGCGGCCACGGTGCCGGCGGCGTCGAGGGTGATCCGGGCCGCGGCACCCACTACTGCAATGTCCATCTCGGTGCGGGGGATCAGCCGCAGGTAGGCGTCGGCGGTGCGGGCCGGCGGCTCGTCGAGTTCGAACTCGACGATGAACTCGCCACCGCTGAGCGACGTGGCGCCGGGGCCGGTGGCGACCGCCGACGCGGCCACGGTGCGCTCCCCGGCCGGGCCGGCGATCACGGCCCGGGCCTCGTTGACGATGAGGCTGGGCGGGGTATCGGCCGCGGGCGAGGCGTTGGCCAGGTTGCCGCCCCAGCTCGAGCGGCTCTGGATCTGGTCGGAGCCGATCAGGCCGCTGGCCTCGACCAGGCCAGGGAAGGCGGCGGCCAGGCCGTCGTGGGCGCAGATATCGGCGGTGGGGGTGGCCGCGCCGACCGTGTAGGTGGAACCGCGCCTGGCGATGGCGCACAGTCGCTCGATGCGCTTGAGGTCGACCATCACGGCCGGTTCGGGGCGCCCGGCTCGGATCTGGGGGATAAGGTCGGTAGCGCCCGCGTACACCCGGGCGTCCGGCTCGGCCCCCAACAGATCCACGGCCTCGGCCACCGTCGTCGGGGAGGCATATTTCATGGCCGAGAGCATACGGGCTGCCGATCCGCTCGGTCACCCCGAGCCTCGCCAACAATCCTTCACGGAGTCCGTCCCGAGGGTCGGGGCGGCAAGGACTCCCAGGCGCCCGCCGCATCGGCCCGGTGATCCTTTACGGCTCCGTTGCGGGAGTAGTACCATGCCGCGCCACTCGTCGAGATCGGGGTGGTCTTCAGGAGGTCAGGGCTATGGCGGATACATCAGCGGTTGTTGCCAATCCGGGCTCGGGGGAGTACGAGCCCGCGGTCCCCATTGCGACCTCGCCGATATTCGACTGGCCGCCGCGGCCGATTGCGGCGCTGCGGTTTCTGGTCAAGCCGGTGATGCTGCCCTACGGCGTGTGCTGGGCGGCGCTGGCCGTGCTGACATGGAACTACCTCACGCCCTCGATGGAGCGCATGGCGAGCCTGCATCCGGGCTGGATGGCACAGATCTATGTGCGCAACGCGCTGATCCTCGCGGCGGTGGCGGGATCGCTGCACCTGGCGCTGTACGTGAGGCGGTCCCAGCAGCAGCGCTACAAGTACGACCGGCAGTGGATGAGCACCACCAACGACGAGTTCCTGTGGACCAACCAGACCCGCGACAACATGTTCTGGAGCCTGACCAGCGGGGCGGTGATCTGGACCGCGTATGAGTCGCTCACCATGTGGTTCTACGCCAACGACTGGATCCCGTCGGTCGAGTGGGGCTCGGGTTGGCCGTACCTGTCGGTGCTGACCGTCGGGGTGTTCCTATGGTCGTCAGCCCACTTCTACCTGAGCCACCGGCTGCTGCACGTCGGCTGGTTCTACGACCACGCCCACTATCTGCACCATCGCAACGTCAACACCGGGCCGTGGACCGGCATCTCGATGCACCCGCTGGAGCATCTGATCTACTTCAGCTTGTTCATGCTGTGGTGGGTGGTCCCGGCGCATCCCTACATCGTCATCCTCACCGGGCTGTTCCAGGGCGCCTCGCCGCCAGTGGCGCACGCAGGCTTCGAACGCTTCGAGGTCGGCCGCCGCGAGGGCCGCACCACGCGGGGCGCCGACTACTTCCACCACCTGCACCACCGCTACTTCGAGTGCAACTACGGCAACCGTCCCGTGCCCATCGACAAACTCTTCGGCACCTTCCACGACGGCACCCCCGAAGCCCACGCCAAGATGCGCCAAAGAATGAAGTCCCGCCGAACCCGCTAACTGCCCCCGCCGCAGCTGACCGGCCGAGCCGGATCGGCTACTGGCGGGCGTCGAGCCGCTGCAGCGGCCCATCCCAATCTAGGATCTGCTGATCGGCTGTCACCAGCTGATGGCCGTTCATGGCGGTGGCGACGATTATTCGGTCGGCGGGATCGCCATGAAGCCCGGAGAGCGAACCGGCGCGGGCGGCTATCTCGCCGTCGACTGGGATCTCAGTCAAGCCTTGTCTCAGATTCGTGCGGCGCCACGATCCAACATCGGCGGGAAGGCTTATCCGGCCCTTGTCGACCAGCATGGCAAGCTCCCAGAACGTAATGGCCGAGACGGCCGCCTCCCCCGAGGCAGCGGCACGATCGACGGCCGAACGGGCTTTCCTGCCCAACGCGCTCTCGCCGCCCCTGTACCAGGCAATGACATGCGTGTCCAGCAAGATCACACCAGCTCTCGTCCTCTCAATCGAAGTCCAACCCCCTGCCGGACTCGGCATACCATTCGACATCGATTGGCTCGATGATGTCACCGAAGATCTCGATCTTGCCCTTGTCTATACCGAACAGGGACTTCGGCCTCTCACGGTGGGGCACTAGTCGCGACACCGGCACTCCGTTCTTGGTGATGATGACCTCCCGGCCGGTCTCAGCCACTTCGTCCATCAACTTCAGGCACTTGGCTTTGAACTCCGAGGCCTTCATGGTGATGGCACCGCCCGATGCCTGGTAGTTGCTCGATGTCATGTGCTGCCTCCTGATCGATGGACGAGGCTCCGATCAGCCTCCTATCCATGACCATAGTCGTGACCATGGACATCTGCACCATGTTCCGGCCACGGAACATCGGGCAGCAGCGCCGGGGCTGTGCTGGCAGCAGGGGGTCAGTGGGCTTCGGGGTTCTCTGGGGGCTTTGTGGCGAGTGTTGTGCCCGGAGCCTTCTTTGAGGCCGCGGCGGGCATACCGATTCCGAGGAATCCTTCGATGCGGGCCAGTCGCTGCTCCATGTTGTCGAGACGCTCGCGCAGCTTGTCGGTGGAACGCTGCTGATGCCAGATGATGGCGAGCACGGCCAGCGCCACTGTCACCATCTGCGAGACCGTGCTGATGTCCACGGCGGAACTCTAGACCATGGAATCTGGATGCACAACGCAATTACACGAAACTTATTGTTGAGTTCTAATTCGGGTGACCTCCGGATCCCTGGGCAGCCGTCCGGCACGTCCCCCGACTGGTGGATCAGGCGCAGCGGCCGAGGGTCTCGGTGTGTCGGTATCGAAGCTATAGGCGGGGCGGTCTGCGGTTGGCGGGGGTTGGGGTTGGCAGGTCGGTGGCTGGGATCAGGGGGCCTTCGACGATCTGGGCTAGCAGCGCCGCGGCTTGGGGGGTGATCTCGATGGTGTGCTCGATGATGGACAGCACGAGCAGCAGCTCTTCGGACTGGGTCCAGCGGGTTGGCCGGATGTTGTCGAGGGGGCTGGACTTGCGGCCCTTGCGGTTCTTCATGCGATAGCCGAGCCAGGATCGAAGGACCCGCAGTCCCGAGACCTCGAAGTCCCAGGCCTGCGGACTCACCGGGGCGAACGCGCCGGTGCCGACAGTGAGCGTCTGGGACTCGGAGTCATACTCGAAGTCGTCGGGCATGATTTCTACGGGATGAACCTCCTTGGCTTGGCCCTCGGGTAGCCGGGACTGGCCTTCGGGGGCCAAGCGCTCGCCCCAGGTGTGCCACCACAGCAGATCACGGCCCAACTCCACCGCCCCCGCGAACAGATCGGAGTCGGCGGTGATCGGTATGTGGACTGGACCGGCGGCCTCAGCCAACTCGTCGGCGAAACGATCAGCGAAGGCCCCCGTCGCGCCCAAGCCATAGACGTAGGCGATCAGGTCCTCCGCTGTGACCTCGATGCTGAGTCGCGCGCTGAGCGCTTCAAGCAATCCTGTCGCCACGTTGGGCTCGGTACCACCCGGATCTCGGTACACCGGCATCACGTTCTTGGCCCCGTAGGAGCCTCGAAAATGATGCAGGTCGGGCACATAGGGAGTGGCGGTCAGCACCGGGCCCCGGCCCAGCTTGGTGGAGGTCAGCGTCGTCAGGAACACCTGCCGCAATCCGCGAACGCCCCAGATGGAGCGCTTGGGGGCATCGATCACACGGATGTCAGCAATGATCCATTGTCGATCGAAACTCCGATAGCCATACGGCTCGATTCCTTCCGGCGCTTCACCGATATCCAGATCCCACAGCGGCTTGAGTCGGCTGCCATACCCAAGCAGCGCAATGAGTCGGCTCCCAACCCTGCGGCTGCCTGTCTCTCGCAGCAGGTGGCCTCGAAGACGCGGCACCTCGTCCAGCAGAGTCCGCCAGCGACGCTCCAGAAGCGGTGATGCCTCACCGATGGGCCATAGCCGCTTGACCTGGCAGCCCGAATAGATCCAAGGGAACAGGTCGTCGAGTTCTGGCCACTCGAAGTAGGGCTTGGTGCTCGCCGGGGTGAACCTGTCGAGCCCTGCCCCACGCACGCGGGTGCCTACTTGGCTCAGGGCAAGGCTGTGCAGGGCTGTCAGCTTGTCAGCACGAGTGCCGTCGATCTTGACGTAGTGAACTGTGCAGCCCCCGCCGATGCCCTCCTCGACTTGCATCGGCGTCGAGGCCGTATTCTCGCTCGTGATATCGGCATGGGCAGCTCGAAGCTGTGGGGCGGATCGGCAGCCAGACCCCCCCCCCCCACTCAAGGCGACCGCAGGCTGACCGCGCTGCGGGTTCTCCGAGGTGGCATCACCATGCGACGACACCTCTGCGGGGAGCTGCTTGCTCTGTCCGCTGCCTGTCCTCACACCTACGGCGATGGCTACTGGGGTTTGGATGTCGAAGATGTTCTCCTCCTTGAGAGCACCGCGTCCCTCGCCGCCCAAGTCGATTATCCACAGCTCGTCGAAGGCTTCCCGGAGCAGATGCCTCACGCCGCCCATTGACACGCCGTCGAGATACGACGCCGCCGTGATGAACGCGACTACGCCGGGGCCGGGCGGTAGCTCGGCGGCCTGCCAGACGGCCCAGCGCCAGAAGTAGACGTAGTCGTTGTAAACGTTCTTGAGATGGCCGCCGAGACCCGCCTTCTTCATAGGCTCGGTCACTTGGATCAATAGCGGCGCAAGACTCTCGGCCCCATAGCGGACCACGCCTCCCTTGCGCTTGCCGGTGCTGCCGATGGCACGCTGCTCTCGGTCGTAGGGCGGGTTGCCGATCACTACTGTGAATCGTTCGTGCTCCTTGAGGGCCTCGGCGCGCTTGCCTTCTTGGGCCACCGGGTCGGTCATCGTCGATAGCTGGCCCTGGCGTGCGGCGTGTTCAAGTGTGTCGGTCAACAGGATCTGCATGGTTCCGTCACCGGCGCCGACTGCGTGGAGTTCCAGCGCGACCTTGAGATGGGCGACGGCGTAGGGCGCGAGCATCAACTCGAAGGCGTGCATCGACGGCAACAGCCGATCTCGCAGATACTCGGGCCATTCAGCGGACATCCGATGCTCGAGGAACGACTGGCGGGCTTGGCGCAGCCACTCCACCAGGAACGTTCCGGTGCCGGTGGCTGGGTCCACCATCGACACGAACGGCTTGTCCGGGTCAACGCCGTCGGGAACCTCGAAACCGTTGTGCTCAGCGACTTGACTCCATGTCGAAGCGTCGGCGATTCCCATTGGCAGGCCGAACCGGGAGCGCAGGACCTCATCAACAGCGCGAACGATGAACTCCACCGCCGGTTGCGGGGTGTAGAAGGCACCGGCGTCGGCGCGCATCTTGGGGTCGTACTTCTTCAGGAACTCCTCGTAGAAGTGGATCACCGGGTCGCCGCCCTTGGCAGTGGAACCCATCTGGTCGAGGATCGCCTCCACGTTGGTCGCACGCAGATCGGCCACAAGCTGCGGGAGGTCGCTGCCGGGAAGGTCGAGGGCCACGGCCTCGTCGTGGACCTGCTCGAACAGCGCCTCAAGGAACGGGTTGGCGACCGGCACGGCAGAGAAGATCGGCGACGATCCGAAGTCGACCGGGTTGGTCACACGACTGCTGAGCAGTCCGTACACCAGCGTCTGCGCGCACATGTCCGCAAACGTGTCGTCGGTGACGTTGCTCACAAGCTGCGCACGAATGTCACCCTTCAGCGTCGAGAACGGCCCAGCGCCAGCCTCGCTCGACAGTACGGCGGCGATCTGATCTCTGAGGTCGCGGGCGGTGCGAGCCATCCGGTCGGCCAGCCGGGCCGAGTCCTTGATGGCTTGCCCGACCGGCAAACTGAACGCCTCCCACCAAGAAACCCGCCACGACTCGACGTCGCTGTCGTCCGCCGGCCAGGCCAGGCAGGGCAGCAACTCTGCGCTGAGCCGCTGCAAGTGGGCGATCGGCGTCTGGATCGGCCTCCACGTCAGAGAGCGGAACTCCGCCGTGCGCGGATCCTCGCCTCGGAAGGCCAACAGATGGACCTCCACCCGGTCGCCTGTTCCGGTGATCACGAAGAACAACAGGTCTTCCAAGTCCCATCGGGGCGTGCTCGCCGCGCTCCCGGTGGGCTTGCGGGCGACCAACGCCCTCAAGAGTCGCCGGATCGGAGTTGTGCGCAACCGTGGGCCGCTGAACTCGAGAAAGAACACGCCCCAGGGCTGGTTGGCCGTCAGGGGCCGCATCTGCTGGAATCGCCCGAGATCACCGAGCCGTCCCGCGGGAATGCCCAGGTCGGCCGGATCCCAGTCGTAGGTGAGTGCCGTGAGGTCATGCTCCTCGAGACGATCCGGCAGATCGACGGGCCAGCCCTGATCGTCTACGAGATACTGGAACAGCTGCGCAAAGGTGCGGATGCCTCGCAGCGTCTCCGCACGGTCCGCAGGCACGGCGTGCGACGTTAGTTCAGTTCCATCCAGCAGCGCAGTTCGGGGTCGGGGGCGTCCATGGGGGCGTTGACCCGCTTGAGGTAGGTGTCGCGGATGTGGCGACGAACTTGGTCGCGCACTTCCATCAGGGTCTTTCGGCTGGTGGTGCAGCGGCGGGGCGTCTTGGGGTTGGAGCGGATGCTGGAGACGATCTCGCCGGGCGACTCGACAATGGAGTCCTCGTCGGCGTCGTAGAGGTACCAGCGGGTGGGGCCGGCCGCCAGCGTGAACATCGCCTCCTCGGCGTCGAGGGCCGGCAGCGCGTAGCAGAAGAACACGCCCCGGGCGCCCTTGGCGAGCTTGCGGCGGCCCGAGAACACCGAACCGGGCAATCCGTCGAGCCTGTCGGCCAGACCGGGATGGCTCCGCAGCAGCGCCTGATACTCCAGATGCATCTCCTCAGCCGCGGTGCGGGTGCCCTCGTAGGTGGCGTTGAACTCGCGCAGCGGGTCGTAGTCGTCGTCGGGCCGCAGCAGCTTGCGGCCCTCGATGCCGAGCGTGCTGGAGATCAGCAGGGTCTTGCCGGCCACCTTCTCGTACAGCTCCAGGATGTTCTCGAGTTCGGTGGGAGGCAGGAAGTTCCAGAACCTCACCACGCCCCGGTCCGCAGCAGCCTCCGGATGGTCGAAGGCCAGCCGTGCCTCGGTCGCGGGGCTCATGCGACGATCGACTCGGCCTATGCGCTGCATCAGCCGCACCGGATTCCAGTGCAGGTCGTAGTTGACGAGGCGGGTGGCGTCCTGAAGGTTGAGGCCCTCCGCCAGCACATCGGTGGACACGAGGACCCTGATCTCCTCCAGTCCGCTCTTGGTGAGCTCGGAGGAACTGCTGGCGTTGTAGTAGGGGGAGAAGCGGCGGATCACCTCGGCCCGGTCGAGCTTCGAGCCGCTGTCGATGCGAACAAGGCCGTCGATGCCCGCGGCACCCAGCTGCGCCTCGACGTACCGGGCGGTGTCGGCGAACTCAGTGAACACCAGGACCTTGCGTTCAGCCAGATCCTTGGTGCGCAGCAGCCGGGCCAGCCTGCGCACCTTGTCGTCCTGGTCCGAGGTGAGCCGGCTCGTGGCATCGAGGAACTGCACGATTGCGTCGAGGTCCTCGAAGGTCTTGTCCAAGATGGCAGTCACGTCATACTCGTCGCGGGGGAGCTGCTCGACCGCTTCCAGCAACTCCGGCGGGATCACGTCCTCATCGACGTCGGACTCATCCTCGTCGACCTCAGATCCCTCAAAGTCCAAGCCGAGCTGGACTTCGGGCCGATAGCCGACGACCGCCGCGTGGCGATGCACCCAGGCGTCGAGCCGGGACCGCTCCGCCCCCGGCTCGCTTTGCACCTCCACGAAGGCCAGCAGCTTGCGCATCAGCCGGTCGAGGGACTTCACAAAGGCATAGACGGAGCTCTCGAATCGCTTCAGGAACATGGTGCGGATCAGGCCGACCACCTGGCGCTGACGGTTCTCCTCGAACGGGTTGACGTCCTCGGGGCCGATGTAGTGGGCCAGCGGGTAGTAGATCGCCAACGAGAACAGCGGCTGTCGGCGCCTGCAGGCCTTGTCGAACATGTCGAGCACGTCCCGGTACGACGACCGGATCGAGTACTCGGCCACCTGCGGCGCCCTGCGCTCGGGAAACGCGGCAGACCCGCCGGTCTCGGCGATCTGGCTGGCCTTGGCATAGGAGCGGCTGCGCTGCACGACCAGCGCGTCGAACACGACATCGGCGGCAAGCGCTTCGCGGGCCTCAGGCGTCATGCCCTCCGACAGCGCGGACGCCACCCCGTCCGGTTGTGGGCCATCGGCGGCCAGGGAGTCTTGCAGGGTGCGCTCCATCAGATTGAAGTGAGCCGAGAGGTTGTTCACGCCGAGACTGCGGGCGAAGACGGACTCGTCGCCCCGAGTGAACAGCTCGGCCATGTGGCGGAAGTCAGCCAGGCGGTTGTTCACCGGCGTAGCCGTCAGCAGGTACACCTGCTTGGATCGGACCGAGCCGTCCAGCAGGTCGTACAAGCGCCAATAGCGGGAGCGGCGATCCCTGTCGGCGTCGACAGGATCGGGCGCGGCGCCGAGACCCCGGCCGTGGCCGCCGGTGTCGTCGCCGCGGCTGCCGCGATTTCGGAAGTGGTGGGCCTCATCGATGATCACCGCATCGGCCAACTCGGCGATCCGTCGGAACCGCTCGGGGAAGTCGCCTGCCCGGCCCAGATCGGTGTGGCTGAACACGCTGAGGCTGGAGAAGTCCTCACCACCGCCGACGCCGCCGATGTGAGGCAGCCACCGACGCAGGTGCGGATCCCACACTGCATCTCGAGCGGCCTTGGGGGCCAACAGCACCACCCGCTTGTTCTCGTGCAGCACCAGCCGCTCGATCAGCATCAGCCCCACGAACGTCTTTCCCAGACCCACGCCGTCACACAGGAACGCGCCCCCGTGCCGACGGGCGATCTTCATCAGTGACCAGTACGCCTCCTGCTGGTAGCGGTCGAGTTGGCCAAACATGCGCGACTGCGACTCGTCCCACTCGCCCGCGGTGAGCTCCCGACCACGGAAGAACTCGTGCATCGCCCTGGCATACACATCAAAGGGCGTGAAGTCGGCGGTGTGGCGGGTGATCGTGCGCAGCACCTCGGTGGACACATCCTCCGCTGCCGCCCAGTGCGTCTCGAACCAGTCCTGGAGCTGGGCCACCTCTCGGCCGCTTTGCACCTGGATGTTCAACTCCACGTTGCGGGTGAGTCCGGGTCGAGTGAAGTTGCTGGAACCGACCAACGCCTGCGCTCCCACCACATCGAACTTGGCGTGGGTGATGTAGGCCTTGGCATGGAACTTGTCGCGCCGGTACACCCGGCACTCGATGCGGCCCTCCGAGAGAGCCTGAACCACGGCGGCGGCGCCCTCCAGGAACGGGTTGGGATCCTTCTCGTGCTCGAGACTGTCGTCGAGGCGACCCACCCGCTTGCTCAGCGCCTCCTTGAACGCGTTGTGGGTGCGCAGCGACACCTCGTCGCCCATCAGCAAGCGGATCCGATCTAGTTGCTGCCACTTGCCGTCGAGGGCCAGCAGCGCTCCGATCTCGAAGAACCCGCTGGCGATGTCGAAGGAGCGGGCCAGTTCACTCCACTGGCTCAGGTACTCCAGACCGGTCCAACCCGAGACGCTGTTATCGACAATGAACAGGTCCCCGCCACCCGCGTCGCTCACATGTCAGACCGTACCGGGCAGCAGCGCCCCGGCCGTGTTGGCGGCAGGGTCAGGGGGCTTCGGGGGGCTTTGGGGGTTTGGTGGCGAGGGTTGAGCCTGGGGCCTTGGTTGAGGGCTCGACGGGCATGCCGATTCCTAGGAAGCCCTCTATGCGGGCCAGTCGCTGCTCCATGTTGTCGAGACGCTCGCGCAGCTTGTCGGTGGATCTCCCGAAGTCGCTTCGCAGCTTGTCGGTGGAGCGCTGCTGGTGCCAGATGATGGCTAGCACCGCCAGAACTACTGTCACAATTTGCGTTACCGCATCAAAATCCATGGCGGGACTGTAGGCCATGGCATCTCAGAGTGCAACACAATTGCATGACAGGTGTTTGGCTCAGGTTCTCATTCGGGTGCCTTCGGGGTCCCACAGGCAGCCCTTCACGGGAGCAGCGGTACGGCGGGTGCCCACTATCTCTATTTCGAAGCGGCCTGGTGAATCGGCCAGTTCGGCACCGATGTAGCCCATCGCCACTGAGGCCTCGCTGTGGTGGGCGTAGCCGCCGGAAGTGACCCAGCCCACCACCTCGCCCTCGTGCCACACCGGCTCGTCGCCGACCACGTCGCAGGCGTCGGGGCCCGTGCCCACGTCCACCGTCCAGGTGCACAGGCGCAGGCCCGTTTCCGCCATCCCGCCGGGCGGGCCTGCCTCGCCGTGCTTGGCGGCCAGCGCGTCGCGCCCGATGAAGTCCTTCTCCATCCGCACGAAGCGGCCTAGGCCGGCCTCGAACGGGTCGTAGTCGGGCCGGTACTCCCGCAGCCACGACCCGAACCCCTTCTCCAGGCGCAGCGAGTTCAGCGCGTGCAGCCCGAACAGCTCCAGCCCGTGGGCGGCCCCCGCCGAGCGCAGCCGATCGAAGACGTAGCGCTGGTAGCGGGCCGGCATCCACAGCTCGTAGCCCAGATCGCCGGTGAAGCTGATCCGCCCGCACCACACCGGCGCCAGGCCGACCCCGATCTCGCCGAAGGCCATGAACCGCATCCCGTGCGCCGACACGTCGGCGTCGGTGACCTCCGCCAGCAGCGCCCTCGAACTCGGCCCGGCCACGGCCAGGCCGCACAACTCCGCGCCCAGCGTGCGATACCGCACCGACCCGTCATCGGGCAGCCAGGCGTCGAACCAGCGCTCGTAGTAGCGCTCGGCCGCACCCGAGCCGAACAGCACGAACCGCTCGCCGCGGCGCGCGTTGCCGGTGGCGCCGCCCACCACCGTGCCCGCGGGACCCTCGGCCCGGCCCGGCGCGGCCGGCAGACACCCCACCGTCAGGTCGCCCACCAGTTTGCCGGCCGGGTTGGTCATCGGCGTCAGCGCCATCCGGCCCGGGATCGGCACCCGGCCGGCCAGCAGCCGGTCGAGCCACGCCCTGGCCCCCGGCCCCTCGAACAGAAACTTGGCGAAACCAGTGGTCTCCATCAGGCCGACGGTCGCCCGCACGGCCAGGGTCTCGGCGCGCACCCGGTCCCAGGCGTTGGAGCGCCCGAAGGTGACCTCCTCGACCGGCTCCAGCCCCGGCGCCTGGAACCACAGCGCCGACTCCAGCCCGTAGGCGTCGCCCCAGACCGCGTTGGCCTCGGTGAGCCGGTCGAAGATGGGCGAGGTCTGCACGCCCCGGCCCTCGGGCAGGAACTCGTTGGGGAACGTGATCCGGAACCGGCGCGAGTAGTTCTCGCGCACCTTGGCATCGGTGTAGGCCACGGTGGCGTGGTCGCCGAAGCGGGCCACGTCCATGGCCCACACGTCGAAACCGGGGTCGCCGCCGGTGATCCAGTTGGCCAACGCCAGGCCCACGCCGCCGCCCTGCGACAGCCCGGCCATCACCGCGCAGGCCGTCCAATACCCCGGCAGGCCCCGGATCGGCCCGATCAGGGGGTTGCCGTCGGGGGCGAAGGTGAACGGGCCGTTCACCACCCGCTGGATGCCGGCCGTGGCCAGCACCGGGAAATGGGCGAACGCCACCTCCAGCGCATCGGAGATGCGGTCGAGGTCCTCGGGGAGCAGCCGCATCGAGAAGTCCCACGGCGTCTGGCGGGGCGACCACGGCCGGCAGGCCTGCTCGTAGGTGCCCAGCAGCATGCCGCTGCCCTCCTGGCGCATGTAGATCTCGCCGCCGAAGTCGATCACGTTCATCATCCGGGCACCGGTGCGCCGGTTGTGCTCCATCACCTCGGAGAGCGGCTCGGTGACGATGTAGGTGTGCTCCATGGCCAGCACCGGCAGCTCGAGCCCCACCATGCGCCCCACCTCGCGGGCCCACAAGCCCCCGCAGTTGACCAAATGCTCGCAGACGATCTCACCCCGGTCGTCACCGCTGGCGGTGTCGTACAGCTCCACCCGCCAGCTCCCGTCGGCCCGCCTCTGCGTGGCTCTGGCCCAAGTGCCCCGGTAGACCTCGGCGCCCGCCATCCGGGCCGCCTTGGCGTAGGCGTGGGTCACGCCCGCGGGGTCGACATGGCCCTCGTGGGTCTCCACCATTGCCCCCACGAAGTGCTCCGGGTCGAACAGCGGCACCAGCTCGGCCGCCTCGGCCACCGAGATCATCTCGGAGTCCAGGCCCAGGTAGCGGCCCCGGGCGTGGTTCATCCGCAGCCAGTCGAGCCGCTCGGGCGTGTCGGCCAGCAGGATGCCGCCGGGCATGTGGATGCCGCAGTCCTGGCCCGAGACGCGCTCGATCTCGGCGTAGAGCTCGGTGGTGTAGCGCTGCAGCTTGGCCACGTTGGGGTCGCCGTTGAGGGTGTGCATGCCGCCGGCCGCGTGCCAGGTGGAGCCGGCGGTGAGCTCGGTCCGCTCCACTAGCACCACATCGGTCCAGCCCGCCCTGGTGAGGTGGTAGAGCACGCTGGCGCCCACCACTCCCCCGCCGATCACCGCTGCCCGCGCCTGGGACTTCATCGGGCTCGACCCGCTGGGGTCAGTCGGTCGCCTGCCAGCGGCGGGCGTCGATGGCGGGCAGGGCGGGATTGGGACCGCAGCCGTAGCGGGCCCCGTCGTCGGGGCCGTCGCCGGGCGGGATCCTCAGGCCGTCGGCGAGCGAGTCGGCGGTGAGGCAGTCGGCCACCATGTTGTGGAAGCGGTGCAGCGGCTCCTCGAAGCGCGGCGCCAGCGGACCGGGCGGCGCCCCGCCGAGGGCCAGCCCCCGCTGGGCCCGCTCGCAGATGTCGATGTCCTCGTTGTTGACCTCGATCCAGAACTTGCGGGTCGCCTCGAAGGCGTCGGCCACCCGGTCCGGGTCGGTGGCAGGCGGCAGCAGGAAGGTGCAGTGCTCTCGGGTGGCCCCCGTCGACAGCGGCTCCAGGCGGATGACGAAGGCGTGGCTGGGCAGCACCGCCAGCGTGAGGTTGGGGAACAGGGCCACGAACCGGCCGCTGACCGCGTCGGAGGCGTCTAGGTTGGCCGCGGGCGGCAGGACCAGCCAGTCGTCGCGGTCGTCGCCCGACACCGGGGTGGTGGCCTGGCCGCAGTACATGCCCGACCCCTGGTAGCGGTAGTGGTCGCGCACCCGCGACACCTTGGCCAGCTCGGGATGGACCCACCCCAGGTGGTAGTACTCCTGGAAGTTCTCGGTGATCAGCTTCCAGTTGGCGGCCACGTCGAAGCTGTGCCGCTCGTGGACGTGCCAGCCGTCGAATCCGTAGCCGGCCATCCGCTCGGGCAGGTCCCCCAGCCAGTCGGCCAGCGGCGGCGTGTGCTCGTCGAGGCAGACGAACACCACCAGGCCCCAGGTCTCGGTCCGCACCGGCAGCAACGACAGCTCCGCCGGGTCGAAGTCGGGGCGGGGGACCTCGTCGAACAGGGGGGTAGCCACCAGGGCGCCGTCGAGGGAGTAGCCCCAGCGGTGGTAGGGACAGCGGATCGTGCGGGCCACGGTGCAGTCCTCGGCGGCGAGCTCCGTGCCCCGGTGGCGGCACGCGTTGACGAAGCCCCGCAGCATCCCGTCGTGGCCTCGCACGATCAGCACCGACGTGGCGCCGATGTTGCGCACCAGCACCCGGCCCGGCTCGGCTGCCTCGGCCGCGGAGGCCGCCGCCACCCAGGCCCGGCCGAACAGCCGGCGCTGCTCCGCCGCGAAGAAGTCGTCGCCGGTGTAGGCGACCGGCGGCAGGCCCGTCGCCCGCTCCAGCGGCCGGCGAGTCCCCGACCAAAACCCCTCAGACGTGAAGTCGGTCAAGCCACCGCCTCCGCTCCGCTCGCTCGGCCCCGTCGGCCGGTTCGGATTATTCCACAAGACTCCCCGGCAGCCTCACCGACTCGCGGCTAGAAGTCGGTGTGGACTCCGCCTTCGGCTATGCGCCTGTCGGTGAAGTCGTCCAACTCCTCGCGCACGTCGTCGGCCAGCCGGGGGGGCTCGTAGGAGGCCAGAAGCTCTCCCACCAGGCGCTCGGCGTGGTCGAGCGCGGTGGGAGACCCGGCCTCGGCCCAGCTCTCGAAGTTGCGCCAGTCCGACACCATGGGCTTGAAGAAGGCGTTCCGATAGCGGGCCAGGGTGTGGTCCGTGCCGAAGAAGTGACCGCCCGGGCCGACCTCGGCGATGACCTCCTCCGCCAGCGAGTCGGCGTCGGTGGCCGGAGGTCGCAGGAACGCCCCCACCATGCCGATCAGGTCGGCGTCGATCACCATCTTCTCGTAGCAGGCCTGCAGCCCGCCCTCCATCCAGCCCGCCCCGTGCATCACCATGTGGGCGCCGCCCATGACCACCGCCCACAGCGAGAACACGCTCTCGTAGGCGGCCTGGGCATCCACGGCGTTGGCCGCGCAGACGTTGGACGACCGGTACGGGATGCCATAGCGGCGGGCCAGCTGGCCGCCGAGCAGCACTGCCTGCATGTACTCGGGGGTGCCGAAGGCCGGCGCGCCCGACTGCATGTCCACATTCGAGGTGAACCCCCCATAGATCACCGGCGATCCGGGCCGCACCAACTGGCAGAAGGCGATCCCGGCCAGAGCCTCGGCGTTCTGCTGCACCACCGCGCCGGCCACCGTCACCGGCGCCATCGCCCCGGCCAGCGTGAACGGGGTGACTGCCACTATCTGGTTGCGGGCCGAGTACTGGAGGATCCCCTCCAGCATCGGGGTGTCGAGGCGCAGCGGCGAGCTGCAGTTCACCACGGTGAAGATCGAGGGCTCGGCGTCGAGCTGCTCGTCGCTGACGCCGCGCGCGATGCGCACCATCTCCAGGCAGTCGCGGTTGCGCTGGGCGCCCAGCGAGTAGGCGTTGACGGCCTTGCCGGTGAGGGTCAGCAGGTCGCGGGTGGCCACCAGATGGCGCACCGACGCATGCACGTCCACCGGCTCCACTGGGTAGCCGCCCTGGAAGCCGACGGCGTTGAGCACCTCGCTGAGCATCACCAGCCGGCGGAAGTCTTCACGGTTGCCGGTGCGGCGGCCCCCGGCCCGGTCGGCCACGTTGGGGGGACTGGCCACCGCCGCGAAGGCCACGCTGCGCCCCCCCATCGGCAGGTGCCGGGCCGGGTCGGGGGCGTGCAGCACGAACTCCGACGGCGCCGAGGCCACCAGCTCGGTGACCATCTCGGGGTCGAGACGGACCCGCTCGGCGTCGACGGCAGCGCCGGCTTCGGCCCACATCTTGCAAGCGGTCGGATGCAAGAAGTCCATGCCGGTGTCTCGCAGCACCCTCAGCGAGGCGTGGTGGATGGCCTCCAGCTCGTCGTCGCTGACGATCGGTGTCGGCTCGAACCGGCGCTCATGCAGGCGCCAGGGCGGCTGCAGCAGGCCGTCGAAACTTTGGCGGGGCCGTCGCCGCCGACGCTCGGAACTCATATCCGCACACTAGTGACAAGGCCCGCGACCGCTGGAACTCACCGCGGCCTTGAAGCGGCTACCCCGCCGGCCGCGAGGCGCCTGGGTGCCAGCGCGTGGCCTCGGACTCACCGAGGCTCACGGCGGGCGTGAGCGGCTGGGCGAAGGTGGGTCGTGGTGTGGAGCGACCGCTCGGGCTTCACAGCGGCACGGCCTTGTTCTACAGTCCGTGCCCTGAACCGCCCGGACGCACGCATCGGGCTCCACAACCCGAGGAGGATCCGCCCTCATGTCAACGTTGGCCAGCGACCTGGTGATCGAGTTGGACAACAAACCGGGAGCGCTGGCCAGAGTGGCCACCGCCATCAGCGACGCAGGCGTGAACATCGCGGCGGCGACCTGTATGGGCAACGGCCAGACGGCGGAGCTTCACATCCTCGTGCCCCACGGCGAGCCGGTGTACCGGGCGCTGGCCAACACGCACGGACCGACCGTCACCCGCGAGCGCGAGGTAGTGGTGGTGCAGGCCAAGGACCGGCCGGGCGAGCTGGCCGAGCTGACTCGAAAGGTCTCCGACGCCGGCATCAACCTCGACATCGTGTATGTGGCCACCAACTCGAGGGTGGTGCTCGGCTCCGAGGACACCGACGCCCTCAAGCAGACACTCGACGGCTTCTCGTTCTAGTAGGCCTCGAGTTAGGGCGACTCGTAGTTCTCCAGCTCGGCTCGCACCGCCCTCGACACGCTGGGGGGAATGCCGGCCACGGAGACCCTCACCCCTCCGGCCGACATCCTCTCCATGATGCGGCGCAGCGCCACCGCCCCCGAGTAGTCGAGCCGGCCCACCCCCGACAGGTCGATCACCACGGCGGTGAGGTCGTGCTCGGTGGCCAGCTCCTCTCGCACCGACCGTTCCACCTGGGGCACGGTGGCGAACCACATCACGCCCTTGGGCCGCACGGTGAGAGTGTCGTGATCCCGCTCTCCGGGCGTGGTCACCTGCAGCTCCCGGTAGAGGTGCACCGCGATGGCCAGTCCGATGCCCACCAGCACGCCCCGCTCCACCCGCGGCGCGAAGCCGATGGTGGCGACGGTAGTGCCCGCGCCCACCAGCGCTTGGGGGAACGAGCCCCGCGGCAGGCGCGACATCTCCTTGACGTCCACCAGGCGCAGCACCACCACGATCACGATGATGCCGAGCGCCGAGGTGGGCAGATCCTCCAGCAGGAAGGCGAGCGGCAGGACGGCCAGCACGAATGCGCCGGTGATCGCCCCCGACCAGGCGCTGGTGGCCCCGGCCAGCCGGTTGAGCGAACTGCGCGAGAACGAGCCCCCCACCGGGAACGCGCCCGACACCGCCGAAGCGAGGTTGGCCACGCCCTGGCTCACCATCTCACGGTTGGCGTTCCAGGGCAGGCGGTCGGCGGCGGCGTAGGTGCGGGCGATGGCGGCCGGCTCGGCGAAGCCCACTAGGGCGATCACCGCCGCGGGCAGCAGCAGGCCGGGGGCATTCGACCACGAGAAGTCCAGGCTCAGAGGAATGAACCCCGTGTCGAGGTCGCCCACCCGGCTGCCCTCGTAGCCGCCCGCGGTGGCCACCACCACCCCGACGACCACCGCGGCGAGCACGCCCGGGAACAGACGGTGGACATGGCGTCCGCCGACCATCAGCGCCGCGGTGGCGGCCGCGAAGGCGATCGACGACCAGCGCCACTCCTCGGGCTCGGCCAGCGCGCTCAGCGCCGCGGCCAGCACCCCGCCGTCGGGATCGACGTCGAAGATGGTGGGCAGCTGGGAGGCGATGATCACCACTGCGGCGCCGGCGGTGAACCCGGTGATGACCGGCTCCGACAGCAGGTAGGCCACCCGGCCCATGCGGACCACGCCGAGAAAGAGCCGAATCAGGCCCACCAGCAGGGCCAGGGTGGCCGCGGCGGCGATGTAGTCGCTGTCGCCGGGCTCGGCCACCGCCGACAGCGCCCCGAAGGTGAGCAGGGCGGTGAGGGCTACCGGTCCGGTCTGCAGGTACCGCGACGACACGAAGAACGCGGCCAGCAGCGCCGGCAGCGCGGTGGCGTACAGGCCGTACTGGGGTGGAAGCCCGGCCAGCTCGGCGTAGGCCAGCGACTGCGGGATGGCAACGAGCGCCACCGACACCCCGGCGACCACATCGCCGGTGCTCGGACGAGTCATCAAGTCAGGCTACGTCGCTGAGGCCGAGCGGTAGACGAGCCAACCCGACACATACGGGCGAGGCCGTGGCCCGAGCGGCCCGTGAGCGCAGCGAACAAGAGCGGAGTCTGTGGCTAGCCTGCGGTCGTGGTTGCGAGCGTGGTCCCGGAGTTCTTCACCGACGAGTGGGTGACTCAACTCGACTCTCGGCTGTCGGGGTGCGGCATCGACCAGTCTTTGAGCTTGGTTCTGGAGTACCGCGTGTCCCACGACGACGGCTCGGTCTTCTGCTGGCACGTGCGCATCGCCTCCGGTCGCGTTTCGGCCGCGGCGGGGCGTGCCGACGAGGCGCCCGGACAGGAGATCGTGACACTGGCCTCGGACCGCGAGACGGCGGTGGCCATCGCGGTCGAGGCCGGATCGGCCCAGCGCGCCTTCGCCGAGGGGCGCCTGCATATCAGCGGCGATCCTCGGCTGCTGCTGGCGGCGCGACCGGCCCTAGAAGCCATCGGCGCCGCCCTGGCAGAACCCGGCTGACCGCTACTGGCGGAAACCGAGACGGCTGCGGGGTTGCTTGCTGGGCACCCTGCTGGCAGCACCCGGCTGATCGGCTACTTGAGGAAGCGGCTGGTGGTGTTGTCGGCCAGCACCTTGCCGCCGGTCTGGCACCTCGCGCAGTAGGCCACCCGGTAGCGGCGGTATTCGACCGAGCGCACCGTGTCACCACACGCTGGGCACGGCTGGCCCACCCGGTGATGGACATCGCTGGGCCGGTCCTTCGAACGCCCCATGTCCGGTTGGGCGCGCTCGGCGGCCAAGCCTCGTGAAATCGACGCCTTGATGGCGACGTGGAGGCGGTCCACCGCGGCGTCGTCGAGGCGGGCCGTGTTGGCGAAGGGCGAGATGCAAGCCGAGTGCAGGATCTCGTTGGCCAGCAGGCGGCCGATCCCGGCCAGATGCGACTGGTCGCGCAGGAATCCGTGCACCCGCTCGCTGGCCGAGGCCAGCCGCCGGGCCAGTTCGTCGCGGCTGATCGAGTCGGCGTCGGGGCCGAGCCGGGCCAGCGGCTCCACGGAGGCCGGAGCGCCGGCGATCAACCACACTCCGGCCCGGCGCTCGTTGCCGGCCTCGGTGAGCAGCAGCGCCGAGTCGTCGGCGAAGGTCCAGCGGGCCATGCCGCCGCGGGGCTTGCGGGCCTGTTTGGCGTCGCGGCGCAGCCGTCCGGCCTGCATGAGGTGCACCGCGAACACCAGGTCGGGCCCGTCGCCCTCGCCCGAGAGCGAGCGCGGGTCGGGAGCCTCTAGATGCAACAGCAGGTACTTGCCCCGATGGCTTACCGCACGAAGCACCCGGCCTGCGGCGGCGGCCGGCCGGGGATCGAAGGTCTTGAGCACGGCCGGATGCAGCGACTCGAACCGGGCCAGCGGCCGCGCCGCGAACTCAGCCGACAACCGCTCGGCGTGGGCTGCGATCTCCGGCAGCTCCGGCACCGAGACTCTCTCGCCGGCTAGAGGTCCGTCGCGGTCTTAGCAGCGCGACCCATTCGGCTTCCGCCCTGGAACGAAGGACTACAAGGTTCCGCGGTCGTGCTCACGGCACACCGCTAGATCAGGCCCAGCGCGGCCACGGTGTCGCGCTCGGCGGCCAACTCAGCCACCGAGGCGTCGATGCGGGACCGCGAGAACTCGTCGATCTCCAGTCCGTTGACGATCTGGTAGCCGCCGGCCGCGCAGGTGGCCGGGAACGACGAGATGAGTCCCTCGGGAACGCCGTAACTGCCGTCGGAAGGAACCGCCATCGACACCCAGTCGCCGGGCGGGGTACCCAACATCCAGTCGCGCACATGGTCGACTGCGGCGCTGGCAGCGGAGGCGGCCGAAGACGCGCCCCGGGCCTCGATGATGGCTGCGCCCCGCTGCTGCACAGTCGGGATGAACTCCTCTTCGAGCCACCGCTGGTCGTCGATCAGCGCAGCCGCGTTGCGGCCCCCCACCTCGCAGCGGAACAGGTCGGGGTACTGGGTGGCAGAGTGGTTGCCCCAGATCGTCATCCTGGCAATGTCGTCGACGGCGGCGCCGGTCCGGGCCGCGAGCTGGGCCTTGGCCCGGTTGTGGTCGAGACGGGTCATGGCCGTGAATCGCTCGGAGGGCACCCCGGCCGCGTTGTTCATGGCGATCAGACAGTTGGTGTTGGCCGGGTTGCCCACCACCAGCACCCGCACGTCGGCTGCGGCTCGGGCGGCGATGGCCCGGCCCTGCACGGTGAAGATGGCGCCGTTGGCCTCCAGCAGATCTTTGCGCTCCATGCCCTTGGTGCGAGGCCGCGAGCCCACCAGCAGAGCGATCTGGGCGCCGTCGAAGGCCTCCTCGGGCTCGTCGCTGAGCACGGTGCCAGCCAGCAGCCCGAAGGCGCAGTCGTCGAGCTCCATGGCCACGCCCCGCAGGGCGTCCATGGCCGGGGGGATCTCCAGCAGCTGCAGGATCACCGGCTGGTCGGGTCCGAGCATCGACCCGGAGGCGATGCGGAACAGCAGGCTGTAGCCGATCTGTCCGGCTGCGCCGGTGACGGCCACTCGTACGGGATCGTTCATGGCGCCACCGTACCGGCCTGCGACCAGCGCTGTCCGCTGCGGGCGCGCGGTCCTGCTAGTGGCGCGGGACGGCTCGGCGGGTGTTGCCCACCCAGGACTGGTGCAACCGGGCGTACACCCCGCCGGCCTCGACCAGACCGCGGTGGCGACCCTGCTCCACGATGCGGCCCTCGTCGAACACCAGCACTAGGTCGGCTCGCTCCGCGGTGGTGAGGCGGTGGGCCACCGACACCGTGGTGCGGCCCCGGGCCAGATGGGCCATGGCCGCGGCCAGCGCCTCCTCGGTCTCGGGGTCGACGGCCGAGGTGGCCTCGTCGAGGATCAGCAGGCCCGGATCGGCGACCTGGGCCCGGGCCAGCGCCACCAGCTGGCGCTCGCCCACCGACAGCCGTCCGCCCCGCTGGCCGACCGGCGTGTGAATCCCGGCAGGCAGACTGTCCACCCAGCCCCGCAGCCCGAGCTCGGCAATGGCCGCCTCGGCGTCGACGGCGGTGGCGCCGGGGCGCCCGTAGCGGATGTTGTCCTCGATGGTGGCCGCGAACAGGAACCCGTCCTGAGGCACCATGCGAATGCCCCGCCGGCGGGCCTCGGGCGACACGGCCCGAAGGTCCACCCCGCCGACCAGCACCTCGCCATCGGAGGGATCGGCGAGGCGGGCCAGCAGCCGCACGAACGTGGTCTTTCCCGAACCGGTCTCGCCCACCACGGCCACATCGGAGTCGGCGGGGATGGACACATCGATCCCCCGCAGCACCGGACCGCCGGTGCGGTACGAGAAGGTCGCCCCCCGCACCTCGGCGGACAGCGGTCCCGCGGGCAGGGTCTCGGCCTCGTCGGGGCCGGGCTCGACCACATCGACGGGCGTGTCGAGCACCCCCAGCACCTTCCACCAGGCCGCCAGCGCCGACTGGGTGGTGTCGAACACCTCGCCGATCTCGGAGATCGGCCTGATCAGCAGGCGCACCAGGAACACGAAGGCCACCAGCCCGCCCGCGCCGATGCCCAGCTCCTCGCTCCAGGCCACTCCGGCGACGATGGTGGCGGCCAGGGCGGCCGACGACACCAGGTCGACCACCGGGAGCATCATCGCCCACCACTTGAACGCCGACATCTGGGCCTGGTACTGCCGGTCGACGGCCCGGTCGAGGCGGGCCCGCACCGCACCGCGGTAGCCGTAGGCCCGGATCACCGCGGCGGCCGACACCGTCTCGCTGGTGTGGCCCATGGTGTCGGCCACCCGGTCTCGCACCCGGGCGTGGGCCGCGATCTGGCGGCGCTGGATCCACCGCAGGAACGGCAGCAGCGGCAGGTGCACGGCCAGGGCCAGCAGCGTGAGCGGCCAGCTGTAGACGAGCATCACGGCCAGCGTGGCCACGATCAGCACCGGGTTGATGGTCCACGACATGGCCCCCCACTGCATGAACAGGGCCATGGCCTCGATGTCGCTGGTCACCCGGGCCACCAGCACTCCCCGGCGCGACTCGCTGTGGGTGGCCAGGCTGAGCCGGTGGATGTGCTCGAAGGCCCTGACCCTCAGCTCCAGCATGGCCGACTCGGCCATGCGCACCAGCCGGATCAGGGCGTAGCGGCTGGCGGCGGCCACCGCCAGGGCCAGGGCCGCGGCGGCCAGCGACAGGGCCCACACCACGCCGGGCCGGTACCCGACGGGGCCGATCACGCCGTGGTCGAGGACGAGCTGCACCATGACCGGCACGATCAGCCTTCCCACCGCGGCGAACAGCCCGACCGCGGCGATCACGGGCAGGCCCCGGCGCAGCTCGGTGCTCATGGCGATGCCGCGGCGCAGCACCCGCAGCGCCTTCACCTCCTGGGGCGACTCACCCTGCGGCTCACCGATCCCCGGTTGCCGCGAGCCTGCGGGGTCGCCGTCCAGGCGGGCCTCGGACCCCGGCGTGTCGCTCACAAGGCGGCCTGCTCGTAGGCGGAGACCAGCGACCGGTAGTCGTCGATTTCCAACAATTCATCATGGGTGCCGGCGGCGACGATCTTCCCGCCGCAGAGATAGGCCACCCGGTCGGCGAGCTCGATGGTGGAGATGCGGTGGGCCACCACCAGCACCGTGGTGTCGAGATGGCGGCGGAGGTTGGCGAGGATCTCGCTCTCCACCACCGAATCGACCGCGCTGGTGGCATCGTCGAGCATCAGCAGCCGGGGCGAGCCCACCAGGGCCCGGGCCAGCGCCACCCGCTGCCGCTGGCCGCCCGAGAGGGTCACACCCCGCTCGCCCACCACGGTGGCGGCGCCGTCGGGCAGGGCGTCCACGAAGTCGCCCGCCGCGGCGAACGCCAGCGAGGCGGCCACCGCCGGCGAGGCGCTGCCCCGCTGCAGGTCGACGTTCTCGACCACCGAGTCAGCGAACAGGAAGGCCTCCTGGAACACCAGCGCCACCGCCTCGTGGAGCTCGTCGGCAGCGATTCGTCCGAGGTCGGTGCCCGACAACCGGATCGAGCCGCGCGCCGGCGCGTTGAGCCCGGCCACGGTCTCCAGCAGGGTCGACTTGCCCGAGCCGGTGGTGCCCACCACCGCCACCGTCTCGCCCGCCCGCACCCGCAGCGACACGCCGTCGAGCACCAGCCGCGAGCCGTAGCCCACCGCTAGGTCGTCGATCTGCACCTCCAGCGGACCCTCGGGCAGCCGCTGATCGCCGGTCGCCGGCGCCGGCACAGGCTGCTCCAGCACCCGGTCCACCCGATCCAGCGACACCACCGAGCGGGGCATCTCCTCCAGGAAGAAGCCCACGATGAACAGCGGCACGGCCAGCAGCGAGAACAGCGTGGCGGCCAGCACCAGGTCGCCGGGCGTGGCTGCGCCCCTTCCCACCAGCCAGGCCCCCACCAGCAGCAGGGCGATGGCGCCCACCGTGGGCAGGGCGTCGATGGCCGGCTCGAAGGCGGCCCGCATCCGCCCCACCCGGATGCGCTCGTCGCGCAGCCGCTGCGACGCGGCCCGCATCCGCTCTGCCTCGATGGGCTCACGGCCCAGGGTCTTCACCACCACCGCCCCGTCGAAACTCTCGTGGGCGACCTCGGACACCTCGCCCACCCGGCGCTGCACCTCGGCCGAGGGCCCCTCCACCATGCGGGTGTAGATCCGGCTGATCACCGCCAGGGCCGGGAAAACCACCGCCGCGATGAGCGCCAGCAGCGGATGGGCCACGAACAGCGCGGCCATGGTGACCACCACCAGCACCACCACGCTCACCGCGAAGGCCAGTGGCTTGAGCACCATGGTGGCGGTGTTGACATCGGAGTCGGCGTGGGCGAGGAGCACGCCGGGGTCGCGCCGGCGCTGGAAGTCCATGGGCAGGTCGAGGTAGCGGTGCAGCAGGGCACGCCGCCAGTCGCGCTGGGTTCGCAGTTCGGCCATGGCCAGGAACCATCGGCGCACCAGCACCGATATGCCGCTGACCACCGAGATGCCCAGCACCAGCGCGGCGGCCACTGCCGGATCGGTCCGCTCAGCGTCGTCGGCGAGGATCACGTTGTCGGTGACCCAGCCCAGCAGCCAGGCGGTCCCGACGGTGGTGGCCACGAACCCGAGCGCGCCGATCATGGCGATCAGGTGTGGCAGAGGGTGGGCCCGCACCGACCGCATGATCAGCCGCCAGCCCCGGCGGGCCACGCCGTCTCCGCCGACGCTCATGGATGAGTCTGGGCTGTCAGAGGCGGTCGATGATGGCCGCGGCGAACTCCGAGCACTTCACCTCGGTGGCGCCCTCGGTGAGCCGGGCGAAGTCGTAGGTGACGATCCCGTCGCCGATGGTGGCCTCCACCGCGGCGATGATGTCGGCGGCGGCGTCCTGCCAGCCGAGGTGCTCGAACATGAGGGCGCCCGACAGCAGCACCGACGACGGGTTGACCTTGTCCTGGCCGGCGTAGCGGGGGGCGGTGCCGTGAGTGGCCTCGAACACGCCGTGGCCGGTGACGTAGTTGATGTTGGCGCCGGGCGCGATGCCGATGCCTCCCACCTGGGCCGCCAGCGCGTCGGAGATGTAGTCGCCGTTGAGGTTCATGGTGGCGATCACGTCGAACTCGGCGGGGCGGGTGAGCACCTGCTGCAGGGCGATGTCGGCGATGGTGTCCTGCACCAGGATCTTGTCGCCCGGATCGCCGCCGCAGTCCTCCCAGGCCACCGCGGCATCGGCGAACTCGTCGCGCACGAGCTCGTAGCCCCAGGCCCGGAAGGCGCCCTCGGTGAACTTCATGATGTTGCCCTTGTGCACCCAGTGGACCCGCTTGCGGCCCCGGCGCAGGGCGTAGTTGAGGGCGGCTCGCTGCAGGCGCTGCGACCCGAACTTCGACACCGGCTTGATTCCGATTCCGGCGTCGGACCGGATCTCCCAGCCGAAGGCGTCGTGCAGCAGCTCGATCAGCCGGGCCGCCTCGGGCGAACCCGACGCAGCCTCGAGGCCGGCGTAGATGTCCTCGGTGTTCTCCCGGAAGATCACCATGTCGACCAGCTGGGGCTCCCGCACCGGCGAGGGCACGCCCCGGAACCATCGCACCGGCCGCAGGCACACGTACAGGTCCATGATCTGGCGGATGGCCACGTTGAGGCTGCGGAACCCGCCGCCCACCGGCGTGGTGAGCGGGCCCTTGATGCCGATGAGGTGCTCGTCGAAGGCGGCGATGGTGTCGGCCGGGAGCCAGTCGCCGGTCTCGTTGTAGGCCTTCTCGCCGGCCAGCACCTCCAGCCAGGCGATGCGGCGGCCGTGCTTGGCCGCCGCCGCGTCGAGCACGGACTGCGCCGCGGGCCAGATGTCGATACCGATCCCGTCACCCTCCACGAACGGGATGATCGGCTCGTCGGGCACGTTGAGAGCCCCGTCAGCGCCCAAAGTGATCTTGTCAGCCATGCGGGCCGAGGCTACCGGCGACCAGTGCATCGCCCTTGCCGCACTCGATACCTGAACCCATGACCACCGGATGACCGGCCGGAGAGATCAGATGTCACATCCGCCCTCTACTATCCCCGCCATGAACGAACGCCTGTTCGATTTGAAGCGGTTGGCTGCGGCAGACAGCGACCCCGGAGGCAGTAGTACGGAGGCGCGACGACGGTCGTCCGCCGCTGGCAACGTCGCGGCTGCCAAGATGTGTGACAGCAGTCCCAGCGGCCAACGACCAAAGGAGGCCACTCCGATGCTGACGACGACCACCGAGAGCGCTGCCGACGTCGCTTGGGACGATTTCGACCGAGTAGCGCTTCCGGTGTCGTCGATACCGGCTGTGAACGTTGCGGCGGTTCCTCAGCGCTCGCCGCTACGCTATCCGGGAGGCAAGACGTGGCTGATACCTCATGTACGAGCTTGGCTGGAGCCGATGCAGCCCCGGCCCAAGCTGCTAGTTGAGCCCTTCTGCGGCGGCGCAATCGTCGCTCTCACAGCCGCTTTCGAAGGATTGGCCGAGCGCTGCCTCATGGCAGAGCTTGACCACGATGTAGCGGCGTTCTGGCACGCAGCACTGCGACATGGGTCTGGGCTGTGCGAACTCATCCGCGAGTTTGAGCCCACTAGGGCCAGCGTATTCGACCTCGCGGACACGCCCCCGCCAGACTTGCTCGCACACGGATTCCGGACGCTGGTGCTAAACCGCACGCGCCGCGGCGGCATTCTGGCATCCGGCGCGACATTGGCGAGATCGGGCGAGAACAACAAGGGTGTAGCCTCGCGCTGGTACCCGGAGACTCTAGTCAGACGCCTCCAAGACATTGAGGCGCACTCGGAACGAATCAGCTTCTGCGAGGGCGACGGTCTGGCTCTGCTGCAGACCGTCGCCGATCTGCCTGGCGCGGTCGCCTTCGTCGATCCTCCCTATACGGCGGGTGGCAAGAGGGCTGGAAGCCGCCTCTACGCTCATCATGCTCTCGACCATCGGTCACTGTTCAAGACTCTCGCGGAGTCCTCGATTGAATTCTTGATGACGTATGACCGTGCCCCGGAGATCATTGACCTCATTGGAGAGTTTGATTTTCACGCCGTAGAGGTGATGATGAAGAACACACACCACGCCAGTGTTACCGAACTCGTCATTAGCAGGCGCTCCCTTTTCACATAGGTACCAATTCCGTTGCCCAACAGCACAGCTGCCCGGTTCGGCATCGCCGAGTGGTTTGGGCGCTCTCTGCTGTCGCTCAGTGCCGGGGAGCGAGTCGAGTACGCCCGACACGCGTTGCGGGATACCGGCCAGGCTGCCCCTCCCTGTCCCTTCCAATCGTCTGCACCGCCCTGCTCGAAACGCGGTGGCGTATGCTCAATCCAGAAGTACACACTCACAGAGGATGACCGTCTCGGAGATCCAGAGGGCGATCCTGTCATTACATGTCCTCGGCGGTTCGAACAAGCGATGCTCATCATGCGTTGGCTTGGCGAAATCGCTGGCTTTCCTGCCGACGCGGTTCACATCGCGGGCGAGGTGCCGTTCATGCGCAGCACAGACACCGGAAAGGCAGCCGGAAAGATCGATATGGTCGTCGCGCTCCCCGAGGGCGACGCTCTCAGATGGCACGGCTTGGAAGTGCAAGCAGTCTACTTCTCCGGCGACAGCATGGAATCCGAGTTCGCTGCCCTGAGGGACGACACCGCCGAACCGCTTCCCTATCCTTCAGGCATTCGCCGCCCGGATTGGCGATCATCAGGAGCCAAACGTCTCATGCCGCAACTTGAGATCAAGGGTCCGACTTTGCGTCGCTGGGGCGCGAAGCTCGCAGTCGCAGTCGACCGTCCGTTCTTTGCCGCGATCGGTGGCCCCAGTCCTGTTCCCTGCAAGGATCTCAACGAGGGCGACATCATCTGGCTGGTCACGCGCATCGATGCCCAATGGGGGTTGGCGAGGGATCACTGGGAAGTACTCACCCTCGAAGACTCCAACAAGCGCCTGCAGGCTGCTACGACGGTATCGCGCGAGGATTTTGAGGAGACTCTCCGAAGCAAACTCTCGCCGCTGGACCCCACCCAGACCCAATAGACGCGGAATCACGCCTGCCGACGGCCAAGTCCTCGCCCTGAGGCATCAGCCAGGCCGATTATCGCCGGGTTCGAGGTTGCCGTATTGGCAGACAGCTGCCCATCTTGCCGGAGCTGTCGGGTCTTAGAGGGCGCGCAAATAGGTGAGAGTCTGTTGCGAAGCAAGGGTGTCTTTCCGAGCCTGCGCGGAAACGTGGGGAGGGGGGTGGTTGAGGGTCCCCGTTGAGGGGTCGAGGCCCTGCTGGGATCGGTGATGTCACATCCACTGATCCAGGAGGGCCTCGATGGCTTGCGATGTTATGTCGGTGCGGCTGCATTTGCCGCAGATACGTGTGCTGGGA
>JAJEDD010000004.1 GCA_022821685.1 Acidimicrobiia bacterium | reverse complement strand
CAAGCGCCACCAACCAGCCACAACCCCAGCCGCCGGCCCGACACGCCCCAACAGCACCCACCGCACCCCAACCAGCCAAACACCAGCCACAACACCCCAACCAGCCCACCCCGACCAGCCCACCGGTGGATTCAGGCTTAGCGTATGAATGTCTGGTTGTCATACCCCTGTGGGAGGCTTCTGGGCATGGATTTCAGTGCTGTTCGGCGGGTGCGCGACGGGTTGGCCGAGTTGATCGGGGCGATCAATTCGGGTGGTGCCTCTACTGCGGAGGCGCGGCGGGTGCTGTCGGAGTCGAAGGCGTTCGCAGCTCAAGTGGCAGTGTTGCAGGCTGATGCGGCTGCTTTGGCGGCGGCTGGTGAGCGGCATGGTGACGGTGGTGCCGGCGTGCTGGCCCAGGCTGCGGGGCTCTCCAGGCACGATGCAGCCAGTCAGGTCAAGACGGTTCAGCAGTTGGAGTCGATGCCCGGCGTGCGGGACGCGCTGACGGGCGGCGACATCCCCCTCGCCAACGTCAAGTCACTGGCTCGGGCCTCGGCTCAGACCACCGCAACCCAGGTCGAGCACGACGACACGCTGCTGTCCAAGGCTGCCTCACTGTCTCCCGAGCGGTTCGCGCGGGAGACGACTCGGTGGGTGGCTCAGCGCCAACACGACGACGGCGAAGCCGAGTACCGCCGCCAGCGGGCTCGGCGCAGATTGAGCTTCTGGAAGGGCGACGACGGCATGGTGCATTTGCGGGGCGAACTCGATCCGGTGACCGGCACCAAGATCCACAAGCGGTTCCTTCAAGAGGCCGAGCGGCTCCGACGACATGACATCAACCGTCCCCACGGCGAGCAGCGCAGTTGGTCCCAGCGCCTCGCTGACTCGCTGGACACCCTCACCGCCGACGGCTCCAGAAAGGACAGCCGCGGCGGCGGATCAGCGGCCGACATCACCATCGTCCAGCATCTCAGCGCCGAGGGCGACAAGGCATTCGCAGAGGTCGCCGGCGGCGCCGCCATCCCCCAGGCGGTGCTTGAGCAGCATTTCTGCAACGCCAAGATCGTAGGAATCGTGTTCAGCGGCGAAGGTCTTCCGCTGTGGCGGGGCACGGCGCTGGCTCGGCCCTCGAGAGCTCAGATGGACGCGCTGATCGCCCGCTACGGCGGGTGCGGCGGCTGCGAGGAGCACTCGGTGGCGTGTCAAGCCCACCACATCCGACCCAGATCCCAGGGCGGACCCACCGACATCGACAATCTCATGCCGCTGTGCTGGCGCTGCCACGACAACGTCCACCTCCACGGCTGGCAGGCCGTGGCCGACGGCGACCGACACACCATCGCACCGCCCGAGCGCATCCGCTACGGCCCGGCCCGTGCCCCCGACCCGCCGCCTATTCACAGCCCTCCGCGGCACCGACGTCGCCGGACGCCGGCCAGCGCCAAGTCCGAGCCGCAACCGCTCCTATTGTGCTGACGCTTGCGGCCTCCAAGAGGCCGAGCGAACGGGCGAGTAGTTTGGCCTCTACGGGCGAGGCCGTGGCCCGAGCGGCCCGTGAGCGCAGCGAACAAGAGCGGGAATGACCCCGCCGGGACGTGACTCGCTCTCACCCGTGAGCGCGTCCTCAAGGGTCATCCAGCCACAACTGCCGCTTTGTTGGCGTATGGACCTCCAGTTTGGTGGCACATGCCGGGGGTCCCAGAGCGAAGTCCTTGGCCTAGGCGTGGCAAGCTCTCTTGCGTGGCAGGCTTTCCTGTGCGATCGGACTGACACGCTTGTGACCAGGCATTCGACTGTGGGGCGCGCAGGTGCGGGCTGTGGGTGCTGAGAGTGTGCTGCTGGAGGTGGACGGGCGCGAGGTGCGGGTCACCAATCCTCGCAAGGTGTTCTTCTCGGCCCGGGGCGAGACCAAGCTCGACCTGATCGAGTACTACATGTCGGTGGCCGAGCCGCTCATGCGGGCCATGGGCGGCCGGCCCGTGCTGCTGGAGCGCTACCCCGACGGGGCCTCGGGCAAGTCGTTCTTCCAGAAGCGGGTACCCAAGGGCGCCCCCGAATGGCTGGCCACCACCGTGGTCAGCACCCCCAACGGCACTCTGTCCAACGCCATGGTGGCAGCCGACCTCGCCCATGTGGTGTGGGCCGTCAACCTGGGCTGTCTCGGATTCCACGTCTGGCCCTACCGGGCCGACAGCCCGGAATACGCCGACGAGCTGCGCATCGACCTCGATCCCCAGCCCGGCGTCGTCTTCGACCAGGTGCGCGAGGCGGCTCACGAGGTGAAGGCCGCCTTCGACGAGCTCGGAATGGCCGCCCACGTCAAGACCTCGGGACGGCGGGGCCTGCACGTCTACTGCCGTCTGGCGCCCCGCTGGGACTCCTACACGGTGCGGGCCGCCGCGGTGGCCCTGGCCCGAGAGATGGCCCGGCGCCGCGGCGACCTGATCACCGACGCCTGGTGGAAGGAGGAGCGAGGCCGGCGCGTCTTCGTCGACTTCAACCAGAACGCCCCCCACAAGACGGTGTTCGGGGCCTGGTCGGTCCGCCCCAGGGCAGGCGGGCAGGTGTCGGCCCCCATCGGCTGGGACGAGGTCGACACCGTGCAGCCCGACGACCTGACCATCGCCACCGTGGGCGCCCGAACCGCCGAGATCGGCGACCCGTGGGAGACCGCCGACGGCGAACCCGCCTCGTTGGAACCGCTGCTGCAGTGGCACGCCCGCGACATGGCGGCCGGGCTGATGGATGCCCCCTGGCCGCCGGTGTATCCCAAGATGCCCAACGAGCCGCCCCGAGTGGCGCCCAGCCGTGCGAGAACAACTGGCCGATGAAGCGTGAGCGTCCCAGGGAGTGTGAGCGACCGTGAGTGGTCGCCGTGAGCGTGCCTGCCTGATGAAGCGTGAGCTGCCCGTGGGGGATGAGTGACTGCTGTGCGGCACCATCTTCGGCAAGCGCCGTCACCTGCGCTGAGCGCTGGCGATCGAGCCGTCAGATTCAGCCGGGCGAGTTGCGGAGGATGGCCTCGAAGGCGTGGCTCTCGGCGACGCGCCGGGCTATCACCGTGTTGGCTTCCGTCACCCAGGCCCGAGTTCTTGGCTTGAACCGGTCGGCGAGGGACTCCTTGATGTCGTCGCTCAGCATCTGCCTGAACGCCGGGTGGAAGTCTTCGTCCACGAGGCGATCGGAGACCACCTCGTCCCACACGTAGTCGACCGTCTCATCGATGTCGAAGCCGTAGTCGTCGCCGTAGCCGCGGTCAAGCAGGCCGGTGGCCTGCTTGGTGGCCTCGTGGGCGGCATAGTTCGCCGCAGTGCCCTTCATGGCCAGGCGAGCAGCCTCCTTGGTTGCTGCTTTGCGGCCGAGCTTGCGGCCCACCTTGGTCACCCTGCCGACCACCTGGACAGCCCCTCGGATGCCCGATCCTGAAAGCCCGGGCAGGGGGACGAGGCCAAGAGCGAACAGCGAGGCGGTGTAGAAGTCGCCGTGCAGTGCGTAGTAGATCGCTCTGGCCCCGTCTACCACGTCGCCGATGACTGGCACGAACGACACCGCGTCGAGCACGAGGCCCAGGCTGAGCCCGCCCTCCTTGGTGTGGTAGGCACCGTCGTCGAGCACCTGCTGCACCGCCTCGGCCACCTCTGGGGGCAGGTTGTAGTCGGCCAGGAACGTCTCGAAGTCCTCCCGGCTCATGAAGCCGTCCTGCTGGCCGTCGATGACAGCGTCGATCGTGCCGGTGTGGGGCAGCAGCGCGGCCCACGCCGCGGTCTTGTCCATGAAGGCGTCGATGTCTTTGAGGCTCATCAGGCCGTCGCGGTCCTCGGGATCGAAGGTGAACTCGCCGGTGCTCACCCCGTTGAGGTAGTCGTCGTTGTGGTGGGCGGTCTCGACCTGATCGAAGAAGTGCTCGTGCTCCAGCAGCCACTCAGCGGCCTCGGCGGTGGCCGAGTCGGCCGAGTGGACGGCCCACAGGAGGTCGCCGCGCGACAGCAGGCCGTCGGCCTTGTCTGCCCCGTCGCGCGACTCGATCATGGTGAAGTGCTCGCGGATGCGCTCCAGCGCGCCGAGCCCCTCGTTCATGTCGGGCCCGCCGGCCAGCACCATGCGGGTGCGCATCCCCAGGTCGAGCGCGCTGTCTCGAATCTCGCCGGCCACCCGGCGGGCGCCTGCCGGAACGTTGGGGACGGGGCCGTCCAGCAGATAGGAGGCCTCGGCCAGCGGTGCCTCCAGCGCTTGGGCGTCCCACTCCAGGTCGTCGGCAGCCGTCTCCATGCGGTTGCGCAACTCCAGTGCTTGAGGAATGTCAAGGGCCATCAGATCAGACATGAAAAAGCATGTAAACATATGTGGCATGCAATGGCAACCTGTGAACAAAGATTTCTTGGCGAGCAAGACTTCTTGCCCTGGACTGCCCGCGAGCATTTCTGCTCGATTCGGGGCAGGCTGAGGCGGTGAGCACCGCGCAGGTGTCCGACTTCTTCGCGGTGCTGGCCCTAGGGTCGCTGGTCATCGGGTGCTGGGGCGGGGTGGAGGCGCTGGCGTCGGGGGCCGAGGCCCGGGCCCGGCAGCTTCGGCCGGTCCTGTTGCCGCTGGCCCTGGCCATCGCCGCGGTGTCGACCGCCGGGAGCCTCTACTACTCCGAGGCCGCCGGCTACGTGCCCTGCGAGCTGTGCTGGTACCAGCGGATCTGCATGTACGCCCTAGTGCCGGTGCTGGCCGTGGCGGTGGTGCGGCGCGACCGGTCCGGCGGCTGGTACGCGCTCGGGCTGGCGGTGATCGGCCTGGGAGTCTCCGTGTACCACTACCAGCTTCAGCTGTTCGGCTCTGAGGGCTCGACGTGCGACCCGGAGGCTCCGTGCACATACCAGTGGGTGGACAGCCTCGGCTTCGTGTCGATCCCGTTCATGGCCGGCTGCGGCTTCATCGGGGTCGCCGGTTTGGCCCTGCTTTCGCTACGGTCGCAGCAATGAGCAATCAGCCGAGCAATCAGCCGAGCATTAAGACCGGCGGATCAGCGCCCGCGCCGGGGCTGGGATCGGCACCGCGGCCATGAGCAATCGGCCCAGGGTCCAGAAGTCCCGGCGAGGGTCGCAGCCGCCCGACAGCGTCCCCGACGCCGACAACAACAAGAACACGCGGCTGAGGGGCCTCATCATCGGCGTGCTGGTGCTGCTGGTGGTGGCGGTGGGGGTGGCGGCGCTGGCGGGCCGGGACGCGGAGCAGATCGAGCAGTCCGACGTGGCCCAGGTCTCCGACGTCAGCATCGAGGGCGTGCCTCTGCCTCGGTTCGAGGGCGAGGAGCCGGACCCCGCCATGGAGATGCGGGCCCCCGCCTTCGCGGCCACGTCCTTCGACGGCACCGAGGTGAGCGTGCTGCCCGGCGACGGCACGGCCAGGGTGATCGGCTTCTTCGCCCACTGGTGCCCGCACTGCCAGCGGGAACTGCCCCGGATCGCCGACTGGCTGGCCAACAACCAGCTTCCTGCCGGGGTGGAGGTGATCGCGGTCAGCACCGCGGTCGACTCCGGTGCCGGCAACTATCCGCCGTCGGCCTGGTTCGAGGACGAGCAGTGGCCCGCGACGGTCGTGCGGGACTCCGCCGATGCCGAGATCGGCGAGGCTTACGGCCTGCGGGGGTTCCCCTACACGGTGGCGGTGGACTCCGCCGGCCGGGTCGTCGCCAGGGTCAGTGGCGAAATGAACGACGACGCCTGGGAGTTCCTGCTCAACTTCGTCGCCCCCTAGCGTCGGCGCCTAAAGTCCGATCCGTCGAGCACCGGCCCGTCGAGGCCGAGTGGCCGGGCGAAACGGGCCACGGGCGATGCCGCGGGACGTGTTCGCTTGATGTGGGCGGCCGATTTGCGCTCGCTCGTAGAGGCCGAGCTTGCGAGGTCGTGGCCCGAGCGGCCCGTGAGCGAAGCGAACATGAGCGGGAATGACCCCGCTGGAGCGGAGTGGACACTCGCTGATTTGCGCTCGCTCGTAGACTGAGA
>JAJEDD010000045.1 GCA_022821685.1 Acidimicrobiia bacterium | reverse complement strand
GTCGTAATCGAAGAGCGCAGCCACCGCGGGGTCGGCCAGGGCTCCCAGGTTGAAGATCCCGTGCGTCGCTGCCGTGGCGGCGTCGACGAAGTAGCCCTGGAGAGCCCCGTCATCCACCGCGGTGCCGACCCGGGATACTGGGGCTGCGTCGGCGATGAACACTTCGTGTGCGGGAAACCACCCGTTGGCCCACAAGTCGACCTCGCCCGCCGCCACGGCTTCATAAAATTGCGCGTTGTCCATCGTCACCGGACCGTCCACCCGGTAGCCGAGCCGCTCCAGGAGCAGCCGGTAGACCTCCGCCTGGAACCAGCCGGTGTCCCAGGTGGCCCGGGCCAGCCGCACCCGGGGCGCCTCGTCGGATCCGTCCTGCGCCGCGCCCGCCGACGGAAGCGCCCACACCGCGGCCAGGGCAACAACGACTGCAACAAGTGGACCGAGCGCAGCGAACCACAGCGGGCTCGACCCGCTGCGACGCGACGGGCATCGCACCAATTTGCGCTCGCTCTCAGGCATCCGGGGTCCACAGTAGTACCGGCGCCGCCCACCCTTCCCAGGGGCGGCAAATGGCGCGTGGAATCGGTTTCAACTAGTGTCGCGCCCAGCTTGGAACGCTCCGAGCCTCTCGGGGTGCTGACAAGCCCGACCGAAGCGACCAACAAGGGGGACCACATGGCCGCCGACGACACGGGGTCGGGGGATCCTCGAATCCACCGAAGCCCCGACGACACCGACATAGACCTGACCGAGGCCACCCTGGCCCTCCACGACTGGGAGGAGGAGGAGGAGCGACTCCGCGAGGAGGCGATCCACAACCGCAAGCCGTTCGAGGGCATGCAGATCGATCCCGACATCGACTTCTACCCGGAGGTGGCCGACCGCGAGCCCGGCGACCGCAACATCGTCAAAGCGGGGTTCGACATCCACCCCCAGGTCACGTTCTGGTCGGCCGGATTCCTGGCGGTGTTCATCGGCCTGTCGGTCTTCGTCGACGGCACCCAGGACGTGTTCAGCTCGATTCTCGACTTCATCAACGAGAAGCTGGGCTGGTTCTACATCCTCGACTTCAACATCTTCGTGCTGGTGGCGCTGTACTTCGCCTTCACCAGATACGGCAAGATCAAGTTGGGCGGTCCCTTCGCCCGACCGGAGTTCTCGACGCCGTCGTGGTACGCCATGCTGCTGTCGGCCGGTCTGGGCATCGGGCTGATGTTCTGGGGGGTCGCCGAGCCGATCTTCCACCTCACGTCGCCGGCGCCGCTGTTCCCCGTGGAGCCCGGCAGCGCCGACGCCGGCAAGGCCGCTTTGGCCACCACCTATCTGCACTGGGGGATCCACGGCTGGGCCCTCTACGGGCTGGTGGCGCTGGCGCTGGGCTTCTTCGCCTACAACCGGGGCCTCCCGCTGACGTTCCGCTCGATCTTCTACCCGCTGCTGGGCCCAAGGATCTACGGACCGTGGGGCAACGCCATCGACATCCTCACCGTGATCGCCACCCTGTTCGGCCTGGCCACCTCGCTCGGCTTCGGCGCCCAGCAGGCTGCGGCCGGCCTGCACAAGCTGTTCGGACTGCCCGAGGGCACCGGATTCCAGATCGTTCTGATCCTCATCATCACCGCACTGGCCACCATCTCGGTGGTGGCGGGCCTCGATGCGGGGGTCAAGCGGCTCAGCGAGCTCAACATCTGGCTGGCCGGCGCCTTCCTGGTGTTCGTGCTGCTGGTGGGGCCGACGCTGTTCATCCTGTCGCTGTACACCCAGAGCCTCGGCTACTACGTGCAGGTGCTGCCGGAGTTCGCGTTCTGGAACGCAGCCTTCAGCGACACCCAGTGGCAGGCGTGGTGGACCATCTTCTACTGGGGGTGGTGGATCTCGTGGTCGCCGTTCGTGGGCATGTTCATCGCCCGGATCTCCAAGGGCCGCTCGGTGCGCGAGCTGCTCGTGGGCGTGATCTTCCTGCCCTCGATCCTGTGCTTCCTGTGGATGTCGGTGTTCGGGGGCTCGGCCATCGACCTGCAGATCTCGGGGGCCCGAGACATGGCCACCGCGGTCAACGAGAACGTGGCCACCGCCCTGTTCGAGATGCTCGAGTCGTTCCCGCTCACCGGGCTGGTGTCGTTCATCGGCGTGCTGCTGCTGGTCTCGTTCTTCGTGACCTCTTCGGACTCCGGCTCGCTGGTGGTCGACCACCTCACCTCGGGCGGCAAGCTCGACTCACCCAAGCCCCAGCGGGTGTTCTGGGCGCTGATGGAGGGCCTGGTGGCCATCGCACTGCTGATCGGCGGCGGGCTCAGCGCCCTGCAGACCGCGGCGGTGTCGATCGGGCTGCCGTTCGCGGTGATCCTGCTGATCATGTGCTGGAGCATGAAGAAAGCCTTCAGCGAGGAGCTCGACCTGCTCGAGAGCCACTACGACGAGCAGATCTTCCGCGCCCAGCACAGCGGCCTGATCGAACAAGTGAAGGACCGGCTCGTCAAGGGCCCGGCCTCGTGACAGCCGGAACCGGGAAGCGAGGAGACTCGAAATGAGAAAGCAAAAGCGCAACACCGTCGCCCTGGTCGCACTGGTGGCCGCTCTCGTGGTAGTGGCCCTGGTGATGATCTTCAGCGGCGACGAGGACGACAACACGGTGACCATGGCCCGGGCCGACTGGTCCAGCGGCTACATGCAGGCCGAGATCTACGCTCAGCTGATCGGCGAGCTCGGCTACACCGTGTCGGACCCGGCCGATCACACGCTCAACCCCAACGCCTTCTACCCGGCGCTGGACAGCGGCCAGTACGACCTGTGGGTCAACGGCTGGTTCCCCACCCACGACATCTACCTCGAGGCGGAGACGGCCGCCGGACTGTCCTATGACCGCGACATCGAAGCGGTCGGGTTCCAGGTGCAGTCCGGGGCGCTCCAGGGGTACATGATCGACAAGGCCACCGCCGACGGCATGGGCATCACCTCGATGAGCCAGCTGACTGACTCGTCGGTGGCCGCGGTGTTCGACCGCGACGGCGACGGCCTCGCCGACCTGATCGGGTGCAACGACGGCTGGGGCTGCGCCACCGTGATCGACAACCACATCGCCGAGCTCGGCTGGGGTGCCAACGTGGAGCAGGTGTCGGGCTCCTACGGCGAGCTGATGCAGGACGTGCAGGACAGGGTGGCGGCCGGCGAGCCGGTGCTGTTCTACGCCTGGACGCCCAACTGGACCTACGAGGCGCTGCCGCCGGGCGACGCGGTGGTGTGGCTGGAGTCGCCCGCCCTAGAGGACGACGAGGGCACCACCGAGGTGCGGGGCCTCGGCGGCTGTGCCGGCAACCCGTGCAACCTCGGATGGCCGGTCAACAGCATCCGGGCCGTGGCCAACAGCAGCTTCCTCGACGACAGGTCCGACATCCGGCGCCTGCTCGAGCAGGTGCAGATCCCGCTGTCCGACATCGCCGCCCAGAACGCCAAGGCGAACCCCGACGCCA
This sequence comes from Acidimicrobiia bacterium, assembly GCA_022821685.1. Taxonomy (GTDB): domain Bacteria; phylum Actinomycetota; class Acidimicrobiia; order Acidimicrobiales; family Aldehydirespiratoraceae; genus Aldehydirespirator. Next base: position 72,631 of record JAJEDD010000045.1, on the reverse strand, counting down.
AGGCCGACGCGGCCGCCTGGATCGCGGACAACCGGGCCCTGGTCGACATCTGGCTGACCACAGCCCGCGGCTGAGCCGCCGCAGTCTCAGACCATCGATTCACCGCACCGGGCCGCGGCTCGGTGCGGTGAATCGCGTCACCACGCGGGGGCGGGATGAGAACCCGCCCCGGTAGCGCTGTGCATCTGGCAACGATGACGGATCGCTCGGCCCACGCGCCGTGGACGGACAAGGTGGCGCGGACGGCCCACGCGCCGTGGACGGACAAGACGGCGTGAGCACCCGAGCCCGGTGGCGTTGTACGGTTGCGGCGTGCGCGGTGCGATCTTCCGGGAGTTCAACGGGCCGATCACGGTAGAGGATCTGCCCGATCCGGCCGTGCCCCGCGACGGGGTGGTGATCGAGATTCGAGCGTCGGGGCTGTGCCGCAGCGACCTGTTCGCCTGGCACGGCCACGACCCGGACTTGGGGCTGCCGCATGTGCCCGGACACGAACTGGCCGGAGTGGTGGCCGAGGCCGGGCCGGGCGCGGCTCGCTGGGCGCCGGGAGACCGGGTGACCGCGCCGTTCTGCTGCGGATGCGGCGACTGCGAGCAGTGCCACGCCGGCAACGAGCAGATCTGCGACCACTACTACCAGCCCGGCTTCACCCACTGGGGCTCCTTCGCCCGCTACTGTGCCATCCCCCACGCCGACACCAACCTCGCGGCGCTGCCCCAAGACCTCTCCTTCGAGCACGGCTCGATCCTGGGATGCCGGATGATCACCGCCTACCGAGCGCTGATCGAGCGGGCCCGCCTGTCGGCCGGCGAGTGGCTGGCCGTGCACGGATGCGGCGGGCTCGGGCTGTCGATGGTGCTGATCGGCTCGGCTGTCGGCGCCCGAGTCGTGGCCATCGACATTGACGACCGGGCCCTGGCGCTGGCGTCGGCCATGGGAGCAGCCGCCACCGTGGCCGCCGACCCCGACAACTCGCGGGCCGCGGTGGCCGCGGTGCGCGATACCACCGGCGGAGGCGCCCATGTGTCGGTCGACGCGCTGGGCAACCCCGAGGTGGCCGCCAACTCGGTGCAGAGCCTGCGCAAGCAGGGTCGCCACGTCCAGGCCGGGCTGTTGTCGGCGCGCTCCACCGCGCTGCCGTTGGCCACCGTCGTCGCCAAGGAACTGGAGGTGATCGGCACCAAGGGGATGTCGCCCCGCCAGTACCCGGCCCTGATGGACCTGATCGCCCGCACCGGCATCGACCTCAGCCTGCTGGTGAGCCGGACCATGAGCCTCGAGGACCTGCCCGAAGCCTTCGAGACCATGGCCGGATTCGGGGCGTCCGGGGTGGCAGTAGTAACCGAGTTCTGAGGGGCGCTGCTCCTCCACGAACGTCAGCGTGTGTGCATCCGCCTCGCTCAGCGGAGTTGTAGTTCCCGCTCTGGTTTTGCTTCGCTCACGGTTGCCCGGCCTACAGCTGGTGGCGGGTGGTTTGGTAGACGGTGCGAATGGCGAAGTTGGAGCGCAGCCGGGCCACGCCCGCGAGCCGCGACAGGTGCTGGTTGTGGATGCGCTCGAAGTCGCGGTGGTCCTGCACCGCGAGGTGCACCAGGTAGTCGGCGTCGCCGGCCACCAGGTGACATGACATGACCTCGGGAACGTTGCGCACCTCGTCCTCGAAGCGGTGCAGCGACTCCTCGCTCTGGCTCACCAGCGACACCTCGACGAACACGTCGAGGTCTCTGCCGATGGCCTCGGTGTCGAGGATCATCACGTAGCCGGAGATCACGCCGTCTGCCTCCAGGCGGCGCACCCGCCGATGGCAGGCCGAAGTGGACAGGCCCACCCGGTCGGCCAGCTCGGAGTGGGAGACCCGCCCGTCGAGCTGGAGCTCGTTGAGGATGAGACGATCGATCGAGTCCGGATCCATAGCAATATTTTGTGCACATATGCCAGTTAGGTACAAGTATTGAGCGCTACAGGCTGAAACAGAGGCAATATTGCTCAAACTTAGTCTTGTCAGCGCGTGTATTGTTTCACTGGTTGTCACTCGCAGGCTGGAGGGGTCCCACATGCGCATCGGAGTGCCCACTGAGATCAAGAGCGAGGAGCGCCGGGTCGGGCTGACCCCCGACAGCGTCCGCGAGATCACCGACCGCGGCCACGAGGTGTACGTGGAGCAGGGCGCCGGCGCCGGAGCAGGATTCGACGACGACGAATACAAGGACCGCGGCGCGGTGGTGGTGCCCGCGGCCGAGGATGTCTTCGAGGCGGGCGAGTTGATCGTGAAGGTCAAGGAGCCCCAGGCGCCGGAGCGGGCCCGGCTGCGGGCCGACCACACCCTGTTCACCTATCTGCATCTCGCTCCCGATCCCGACCAGGCCTGCGACCTGCTCGCCAGCGGCGCAACCGCCATCGCCTACGAGTCGGTGACCGATCCGAGGGGCCGCCTCCCCCTGCTGGCCCCCATGTCCCAGGTGGCGGGCCGTCTGGCCATTCAGGCCGGCGCCCGCTGCCTGGAGGCATCCGCCGGGGGCCGCGGGGTGCTGCTGGGAGGGGTTCCGGGCGTGGCCGCCGCCCCGGTCACGGTGATCGGCGGCGGCGTGGTCGGCACCAACGCGGTGGAGATGGCGCTGGGGCTAGGCGCCGATGTGACCGTGCTCGACCGCGACATGGCCGTGCTCGAGTCGCTGGCCGCCCGCTTCGGCCCGGCGCTGCGCACCCTGTATTCCAGCCCGACCCGGCTGGCCCAGGCGGTGTACACCGCCGATCTGGTGATCGGGGCGGTGCTGCTGCCCGGCGCCAGGGCGCCCCGGCTGATCACCCGCCAGATGGTGAAGGTGATGCGCCCGGGCACGGTGATCGTGGACGTGGCCATCGACCAGGGTGGCTGCGCCGAGACCTCCCGGCCCACCACCCACGCCGAGCCCACCTACACGGTGGACGACGTGGTCCACTACTGCGTGGCCAACATGCCCGGAGCGGTGCCCCGCACCTCGACTCAGGCCCTCAACAACGCCACCCTGCCCTACGTGATCAAGCTGGCCGACCAGGGCGTGGTGCAGGCCATCGCGGCGGACCGGGGCCTCCAGGACGGCTTGAGCGTGCGCAATGGCCGCATCACCGAGCCCGCCGTGGCCGAAGCCCTCAACCTCGAATACACCGCCCCCCTCGACGCCCTGCGCTGAAGATGGTGGCCTGCTCCGGCGGGAGCGGCAGCTATCTCATTCGTTGAGGTGCATGGCTACTGCTAGGACTGATCCGACCACGGCCACGCCCACGGCCACCGCCACCACCAGCAGGTTGACCTGCAGCATGGCGGCGTCGTCGACCTTGAACCCGGCCAGCAGCTGCAGGCCGTCGGCGTCGCTGAACTGGTCGATCACGTAGTTGCGCAGCAGGGCGTTGCTGATCATGGCCACCAGCGCCCCCAGCAGGCCCTGCACCAGGCTCTCGAGCATGAACGGAATGCGGATGAACCACTTGGTGGCCCCCACCAGGCGCATGATCTCGATCTCGGTGCGCCGGTTGCTGATGGCCACCGCCAGCGTGTTGAGGATCAGCAGGGTCGAGGCGGCGAGCAGCACGATCGAGCCGATGAACAGCACCCGCCCCGCCCGGTTCGACAGGTTCTGCACATCGCGGATCACATCCCCGGCGAAGGTGACGGTGCGCACCCCCGGCTTGCCCTTGAACTGGCTGCCGAGCTCCTCCACCACGTCGGGATCGGGATCCACCGGCACCACCCGGAAATAGGGGGGCACGCCCTCGGCGGTGAAGATGTCGAGCACCTCGGGCGTGTCCTCGAAGAACTCCTGGAACTCCTCATAGGACGTCTGGCGGTCGACATACTCCCAGTGCTGCACGCCGGGGCTCTCGTCGAGCTGGTTGCGGACGCCGGCATCTTCGTCGGTACCGGTGTCGGCGTTCATCCAGACGATGAACTCCACCCCGTCCTGCCAGCGGGCGGTGGCACTGTCGACCGCAACCTGGAACAGCATGAAGCCGCCGAACATGGCCAGCGACACCCCCACCGTGACCACGGTGGCCACCGCCAGCAGGATGTTGCGCCACAGATTCTGGCCCGTCTCACGCAGCGCGTACCGAAAACTGAACATGGCGTGCTACTGGCGCCCGGCGGCGGGCTCGAACGCGGCCGGGCGGGCGGAGAAGAGCGGGAGGCTGAGCACCGGCTGGCTACTCGTAGACGCCTCGGGCCTGGTCTCGCACGACCATCCCCCGGTCGAGCTCCACCACCCGCTGGCGCATGCTGTCGACGATGCTGGAGTCGTGGGTGGCCATCACCACGGTGGTGCCGATCTCGTTGATGCGCTCCAGCAGGCGCATGATGCCCACCGACGTGTTGGGGTCGAGGTTGCCGGTGGGCTCGTCGGCCAGCAGGATCAGCGGCCGGTTGACGAAGGCCCGAGCGATCGACACCCGCTGCTGCTCCCCGCCCGACAGCTCGTGGGGGAAGCGGTCCATCTTGCGAGACAGCCCGACCAGCTCCAAGATGGCCGGCACCTGCCGGTTGATCACCTGCGGACCCTTGCCGATCACCTCGAGGGCGAAGGCGACGTTCTCGGCCACCGTCTTCTTCTGGAGGAGCTTGTAGTCCTGGAACACGTAGCCGATGTTGCGCCGCAGATAGGGAACCCGCCAGCCGCTGAGCCCTCCGATGTCGCGGCCGGCCACGAAGATCCGGCCGTGCTCGGGAACGTCCTCGCGATTGAGCAGCCGGATGAACGTGGACTTGCCCGAGCCCGACGGCCCCACCAAGAACACGAACTCTCCCTTGCCGATATCGATGGTCACATCGCGCAGGGCCACCACGTCGCCCTTGAACACCTTGGTGACCTTCTCCATCTTGATCATCGGGCGGCGCCTCCAGCGACCGGCGGCGGGGCGACAGTATCAGCCCTCTCCGAGTGGCCCGCGGCACCCTCGGCCCGGCTCCAGCGCAGCCACGACTCCATGAACGGGTCGAGGTCGCCGCCGAGCACCCCGTCGATGTTGCCGGTCTCGAAGCGGGTGCGCTGGTCGCGCACCATCTGGTAGGGCTGCATCACGTAGCTGCGGATCTGGCTGCCGAAACCCACCTTCTGCTGCTCGCCCTTGATGCCGGCGATCTCATCGGCGAGCCGCTTGCGCTCGAGGCTGAGCAGCTTGGCGGCCAGCATCTGCATGGCCCGCTCCTTGTTCTGGTGCTGGCTGCGCTCGTTCTGGCAGCTGGTCACCAGGCCGGTGGGCACATGGGTGATCCGCACCGCCGAGTCGGTCACGTTGACGTGCTGGCCGCCCGCTCCCGAAGAGCGGTAGGTGTCGACCCGCAGATCCTTCTCGTCAATGGTCACCTCGTCGGAGACCTCCTCGAAGAAGGGGGCCACGTCCACCGCGGTGAAGGCGGTCTGGCGCTTGCCCTCGTTGTTGAACGGCGAGATCCGCACCAGGCGGTGCACGCCGTGCTCGGAGCGCATCCAGCCGTAGGCGCAGCGGCCCCGCAGCAAGAAGTCCACGCTGGAGTAGCCGGCCTCGGTGCCCTCCGACAGCGCGGTCACCTCCAGCTCGAAGCCGCGGCGCTCGGCCCAGCGGCGGTACATCCGCAGCAGCATCTCGGCCCAGTCCTGCGAATCGGTGCCGCCCTCGCCCGACTTGATCTGGCAGACCGCGTCGCGCTCGTCGAACTCGCCGGTGAACAGCGAGCGCAACTCGAGCTCGTCGAAGCGGGCCGCGATGTCGGCGACCAGCCGGGCGATCTCGGCCTCCTCGGAGGCATCGCCCTCCTCCACCGCCAGCTGGTTGAGGGTCTCGGCATCGGAGATGTCGGCTGAAAGGCGATCGAAGCGCGACAGGTCGTCGCTGATCGAGGCCAGCTCGGAGGTGACCGCCCGGGCCCGCTCAGGCACCTCCCACAGATCGGGGCGCGACGACTCGGCCTCCAGCTGCGGCAGCCGGGCCCGCAGCGCCTCGATGCGGAGATAGGCCGCAGCCTCGTCGAGGCGGCCCCGCAGCCGGCGCAGCTCGTCGCCGAAGTCCTGCACGCCCGCTCAGGCCGCGCCGGGGCGGCCGCAGCACATCTTGTACTTCTTGCCGCTGCCGCAGGGGCAGGGCTGGTTGCGTCCGACCTTCTCGAGCTCGCTCTTCACCACCGGAACCCGGTTCACTTGCCGGTTGGGTGCAGGCGGCGTGCGGGCCCGGACCGACGAGGCCGCAGCCGACGGGCCCGCAGCCGGGGCCCCCGCGCCGACCAGGGCCGGCTCGGCCTCGCTCTTGTTGGCGGTCACCCCCACCAGGCGCTGGGCGTCGGCGGGCGCGGGCTCGGCGAGCTGGACATGCATCACATAGCGCACGAAGTCCAGGCCGATGGCGTCCATCATCTGGCCGAACATGTCGAAGCCCTCGCGCTGCCACTCGGTGGCCGGGTCCTTCTGGCCCATGGCCCTCAGGTGGATGCCCTCGCGCAGCAGGTCCATCTCGTGCAGGTGCGACCGCCACCGCTGGTCGATCAGGCGCAGCATCACCTGGCGCTCCACCTGGCGCATCACATCGGCGCCGAGTTGGAGCTCGCGCTCGCCGTAGTGGTCGAGGGCGGCCCGGTTGACCACCCCGTACAGCTCGTCGTGGGCGGCGACGGCCTCCAGCCGGTCCGCCTCCAGGCCGCCGGGCCACAGCCCCGACAGGTCGGTGGCCAGCGCCTCGCGGTCCCATTCCTCGGGGTGCTCGGAGGCGCAGTGCTCGCCGATGGAGGCGCCGACCGCGGTCTCGAGGTGCTCCAGCGCCTCGGCCCGCAGGTCCGATCCGTCGAGGATCTGGGAGCGGCGCCGGTACACGACCTTGCGCTGCTCGTTCATCACCTCGTCGTACTTGAGCACGTTCTTGCGGGTCTCGGCGTTGCGCTGCTCGACGGTGTTCTGGGCCCGCTCGATGGCCTTGGTGACCATGCCCGCCTCGATGGGCACGTCCTCGGGCAGCGCCTTGTCCATCACCCAGTTCATGGCACCGGTGGCGAAGCGGCTCATCAGCTCGTCCTCCAGCGACAGGTAGAAGCGGCTCTCGCCGGGGTCGCCCTGGCGCCCGGAGCGGCCCCGGAGCTGGTTGTCAATGCGGCGGCTCTCGTGGCGCTCGGTGCCGAGCACGTACAGGCCGCCGAGGTCGAGCACCTCGTCGCGCTCGGCGTCGGTGGCGGCCTGGTGCTTGGCGGTCAGCTCGGCCAGGCGGCGGTCGCCCTCGGGGGTGTCGGGGTCGAGGCCCTCGCCCCGCAGGTCGCGGCGGGCCAGGCCCTCGGGGTTGCCGCCGAGCAGGATGTCCACGCCGCGCCCGGCCATGTTGGTGGCCACCGTCACCGCGCCGAGCCGGCCCGCCTGGGTCACGATCTCGGCCTCGCGGTGGTGCTGCTTGGCGTTGAGCACCTCGTGGGCCACGCCCTGCTTGTCGAGCAGCCGCGACAGCTTCTCGGACTTCTCCACCGACACGGTGCCCACCAGCACCGGCTGGCCCCGCCCGTTGCGCTCGATGATGTCGTCGACGCAGGCCGTGAACTTGGCGTCCTCGGACTTGTAGATCAGGTCGCCCCGGTCGGCGCGCACGGTGGGGCGGTGGGTGGGGACTGACACCACGTGCAGGTTGTAGGTGGAGGCGAACTCGCTGGCCTCGGTCTCGGCCGTGCCGGTCATGCCGGCGAGGCGCTCGTACATGCGGTAGTAGTTCTGCAGGGTGATGGTGGCCAGCGTCTGGTTCTCCTCCTTGATGGCCACCCCCTCCTTGGCCTCCACGGCCTGGTGCAGCCCGTCGGACCAGCGCCGCCCGTCGAGCACCCGGCCGGTGAACTCGTCGACGATCTTCACCTGGTTGTGCTCCACGATGTAGTCGCGGTCGCGCCGGTAGAGCTCCTTGGCCCGCAGCGCGGCCTGCAGCTGGTGCACCAGGTTCTGGGCCACCATGTCGTAGAGGTTCTCGATGCCCAGCGCCCGCTCGACCGCGTGCACGCCGTCCTCGAGGGGGGCCACCGAGCGCTTCTCCTCGTCGACCTCATAGTGGACGTCGCGCTGCAGCCCCCGGGCGATGGCCGCGAAGCGGACGTAGAGCTGGGCCGCGTCGGCCACCTGGCCGCTGATGATCAGCGGGGTGCGGGCCTCGTCGATGAGGATCGAGTCGATCTCGTCGACGATGCAGTAGTGGTGGCCGCGCTGCACCTGCTCGGAGCGGGCCATGGCCATGTTGTCGCGCAGGTAGTCGAAGCCGAGCTCGTTGTTGGTGCCGTAGGTCACGTCGCAGGCGTACTGGCCGCGCTTGTGCTCCCAGCCGCGGTTGCCGGGAACGATCAGCCCCACGGTGAGGCCGAGCCACTGGTAGAGCTGGCCCATCCACTCGGCGTCGCGCGAGGCCAGGTAGTCGTTGACCGTCACCACGTGGACGCCTAGCCCGGTGAGCCCAGTGAGGTAGACGGGCAGGGTGGACGTGAGGGTCTTGCCCTCGCCGGTGCGCATCTCGGCCACCGCGCCCCAGTGCAGGGCGGCGCCGCCCACGAGCTGCACGTCGTAGTGCCGCTGACCCAGCACCCGCACCGCGGCCTCGCGCACCACCGCGAAGGCTTCCAGCAGCAGGTCGTCGGGCGACTCGCCGCGCTCCAGGCGGCTGCGGAACTCGCCGGTGCGGGCCCTCAGGGCGTCGTCGTCGAGCCGCTGAAGCTCGGGCTCGAGGGCGTTGATGTCGGGGACGAGGGCCTGGAGCTCTCGGAGCTTGCGCCCCTCGCCGGAGCGAAGGACCCGCCTGAGCAGCGACACGGCCCGGACCCCTACCCGGCTTCGTCGATGAGGCCCACCGCCCCGTCGTCGCGGCGGTACACGACAGCGGAGCGTCCGGTGGCCGAGTTGATGAAGAAGAAGAACCCGTGCCCCATCAGGTCCATCTTCAGCGCGGCCTCCTCGGGGGTGAGCGGGCCGAGATGGAAGCGCTTGGTCTTGACGATCTGCAGCTCCGGCTCGAGCTCTTCGTCCTCGGGGGAATTCCAGCCGTCTTGGGCCTCGGCGGCGGGCTGAGGCTCGGCTGCGGCGCCGGTGCGGATCGTGTCGCCGCGGCCGCGGTGGCGGTTGCGGAGCCGGGTGCGCAGCTTGCGGATCTGGCGCTCCAGCTTGGCCTCGGCCAGGTCCACCGCGGTGAAGGCATCGGGGGCGTTGACCTTGCAGCGCAGGCGGTGGCCGTGCCCGGTGAGCGTCACCTCGCAGGTCTCGCGGTCGACGATGCGGGGATTGCGGGCCTCGTCGAAGTGGACCTCGGCGGTGTCGAGATCGTCAAGGTACCGGTCGAGCCCGCCGATCTTGGCCCGCACGAGGTTCTCGAGGCCGGGTGTGACGGCGGTGTGGCGGCTGCTGATCGATATCTCCACGTCCAACCTCTCTAGGTGTCCCGCTCTTGTTCGCTGCGCTCACGGGCCGCCCAAACCCCAGCGTCACAGCCCACGGCCTCGCTCGACCTCATGTAAGTCCTCATGGCGTGCTTCTTTCGGCTCGGCCTCTAGTGGTGCGAGCTCAGGTGCGCCCCAATGGTAGAGGTGCCGTCCGGCGCCGCGGGTGCCACTGTGGCCACCGCGGCCACTACTGCGCCAGCGCCGCCGGCGCGGAGCGCGGCGGCTGCGGCCCGCAGCGTCGAGCCGGTGGTGCACACATCGTCGACCACCAGGACCGGCCCGGCCAGACGCCTGCGGCCCGCTGCGAGCGCACGGCGGGTGGGCGCCAGCCTGGGGCCGGCCAGGCGACCGCGCCGGGTGCGGGCCGTCTGGGGCTCATCGTCGAGCCGGTGCAGCAGGCGGCGGGCCCGGATCCGCAGCCGACGGGCCAGGGCCCGAGCCAGCAATTCGGCGGGATCGAAGCCCCGCTGGTGGCGACGGGTCGGGCTGCACGGAACCCAGGTGACCAGCCCGGCGCGCTGCGCCCCTTCGGCCCACGTCTCGTCGCCCCTCGTCTCGCCTTCGCCTACCGCGCCAGCCCGCGCCGCGCCGTCCCACGCCTCAGCCAAGACCAGCGCCATCCGGTCGGCAATCGGCGTCACCGCGGCGGTGACCCGGCCGTACTTGAGGGCCCGCACCAACTCGGCCGCCTCGCCCTCGTGGCGCCAGCCCGCCCACAGCGCGTCCACGCCCGCAATTCGCACATCCGGCACGCCAAGACGCTAGCCATTGAAATTCACAGCAATCAATGAAATATGCGTATGGTCACCCATCGGCCTACCGGCGCGGTCGGCGGCTCCGTCCGCTGCAGAGTTAGAGGCCGAGCGAATGGGTGAGCGAACCCGGTACATACGGGCGAGGCCGTGGGCTGTGTTGTCGGGGTTTGGGCGGCCCGTGAGCGCAGCGAACAAGAGCGGGAAAGACACCCTTGCGACGCAACAGACTCTCACCAATGTGCGCTCGCTCTTGGGCCTCTCAAGGGGCCAGGGCGGCCAGCGCGTCGTGGTCGATGGCGGCGGAGCCGGCGGATGGATGCAGCACCTGGATGCAGATCTGGGTGGCCCCGGCGTCGGCGTGCTCGGCCAGCCGGCGCTCGATGGCGTCGACGTCGCCCCAGGCCACCATGGCGTCCACGAAGCGGTCCGAGGGTCCGTCTATGTCGTCGTCGTCGAAGCCGAGCCGATTCCAGCAGGCCCGGTAGCCCGGTGCCCGGGTGTAGAACTTCATCACGTTGCCGCCGGTGGCGCGGGCCTGTTCGGCGTCGGTGGTGAGCATCACCTTCTGCTCCACGCAGAGCTGGGAGTCGGGACCCATCACCGAGCGGGCGAAGGCGGTGTGCTCCGGCGTCGTGTTGTACGGGTGGGCGCCGGCGGTGCGCTCGGCGGCAAGCTCCAGCATCCGGGGGCCGAGGGCGGCCAACACCACCGGCACCTCATCCGGGGGAGGCACCGCGGTGTAGCGGGCCTGATCCATGGCGTCAAGGTAGGACCGCATGAACGACAGCGGCTTGTCGTAGGGGATGCCGCGGATCTTGCTCACGATCACCGGGCTCGACACGCCGAGGCCCAGCGTGAACCGGCCACCGGTCTGCTCCGCGACGGTGTACGCGCCCTGCTTCATCACCCCCGGGTGCCGGTTGTAGACGTTGGCGATCCCGGCGGCCAGCGGAAGCGTGGAGGTGACGGCTCCAAGATGCGCGGCCAGCGCGAAGGGGTCGCGCCCGAACGTCTCGTTCACCCAGAGCTGGGAGTAGCCGAGATCCTCGACTCGCCTGGCGAAGGCTGCTGCATCGGCCCCGCTGAGCGCGTCAGGGGCCGCCCAGCACCCGCGATCCACCGCCATGTGTACTCCCTTCGGCCGACTCGCGGCCCCACGGTACCGGCGGCAGCGAACTACGTCACTGCCCGCGCGTCAGTCTCCAAGAACCCGCAGCGGACGGTCCACACGGCGCCAAGGCACGCCACCCCGTCCTCCAGCGGATGCCTTAGGGAGGCGATGGCCGGGGCCACCCCGTGACGACGGGGTGATCTGCCTCGACGGCCTCGACGCGGGCCGCGCCACCAGGCGAATGGAGCCCGCTGATCTGGAAGAAGGACGCGTTCACCTCCGCGAATGCTTGGTACTCGGCTGGAAGGAACGCCTCGGGATAGATCGCCTCGACCGGGCAGACCGGCTCGCAGGCCCCGCAGTCGATGCATTCGTCGGGATGGATGTACAGCATCCGGCCCCCCGTGTAGATGCAATCCACCGGGCATTCGGCGATGCAGGCGGCATCCTTGACATCGATGCAACTGGGACCGATCACGTAGGTCACGGACACTCCCGATAGCCGGGGTGCCGGTCGTAGACCCGCTCCAGCATCTCGAAGTACTCGGGCTCAGCCGCCGCCGACAGTGGGCTGGGCTGTTGGCCGGGGTAGCCGATCAGCTCGCGCACCTCGGCGCTGAGGTAGTAGGCACCCACAACGGTCGTGGTCAGGATGGCGAAGTCGTCGGGGCGCCGCGCCGCCAGCCCTCGCACGAAGGCGTCGAGATCGTCGGCGGGCACCTCGTCGAGCAGGGCCAGCAGCGGCTCGGCCAGCGCCGGAGCGGCGTCGAGGCATCGGTCCAGCAGCCCGTCGGCCACGCCGACCGCCGACGCGGCCGGCATGCCCAGCCCTTCGGCCACGAGGACATCGGCTAGCCGCGCCAGCGTCAGGCGCTGGTCCGGCGTCGGCCCGGAGTCGCTCATGCGGGCACCTCCTGCGAGGCCCGCGCCTCGATCATGTGATCGACGACACGGCGCGCGTTGGCCATGATCGTGGCCGTCGGGTTGGCCGACCCGCCGGTCACGAACACACCCCCGTCGATCATGTAGAGGTTGGCCACGTCGTGGGCGCGGCACCAGCGGTCCACCACCGAGCCCTGCGGATCGTCGCCCATCCGGGTGGTGCCTAGGACATGGCCTATGCCAGTGGGCCAGATGTCGCGCACATAGGTGGACACGGCCCCCGCGGCCTCGGCTGCCTCGACGGCGCGGGCCACGTTGAAGTCGAGCATCCTCCGGGTGTTGTCCGACACGGTGTACTCGATCTGCGCCGCCGGCAGGCCCGAGGAGTCGCACACCGCCGGATCGAGGACCACCCGGTTGTGGTCCTCGGGCAGGTCCTCCGCCTGAATGCCCCAGGTGAAGGCGTGGCCGAACACCTCGGCGGCCGCCCGGTGGAAGGACGGACCCCACAAGGTCTCGAAGTCCTCGTGGCGGTGCGCCTCCTGGTACTCCGCCACCGCGAACATCGGCCCGCCGTGGGGCATGACCATCCACTTCGCGCCTCGTACAAAGTCGCGGTCAGGATGGGTCTCGGCGAACTCCAGCGAGTAGATGCTCTGACCCCAAGGACCCTGCCAGCTGTCGAGAGGATCCTCACATACGGCCGCCACCGTCCGGTAGGGGTGCTGCATGAGTCGGCGCCCCACCAGTCCCGAGGAGTTGGCCAGGCCGTCCGGGAACCGCGGCGACGCCGACAGCAACAGCAGCCGGGCCGTTCCCACGGCGTTGGCGGCCAGGATCACCACCTGCGCCGGCTCCAGCCGCTCGACCCCGTCGCGGTCCACATAGACCGCCCCCCGCGCCCGGCCTCGCTCGTCGAGGGGAATCTGCGCCACCCGGGCGCCCGTCACCAGCTGGGCGCCCGCGGCCAGCGCCGCCGGCCAGTGGGTGAGCGACGGGGTGGCCTTGGCGTTCTCCGGGCAGCCCAACATGCAGGTGCCGCGCCGCTGGCAGGCCTGAAGCGAGCGGTGGCGGCGCGATGCAATGGCATTGGCGCCGGGCCACCAGTGCCAGCCGAGGCGGTCCATGCCCCGGGCGGCGGCCAACCCGATCCTGCCGATCGGGATGGGCGGGTTGGGGTAGGGGTCCAACTCCGGCAGGGCAGGGTCGCCACCCAGGCCCGACACCGACATCTCCCGGGCCACCCGACCGTACGGTGCGGCCAGATCGGACCAGCCGATCGGCCAGTCGTCGGAGACGCCGTCGAGGGTCCGCACTCTGAAGTCCGACGCGAGCAGCGGCTGCCACATGGCGGCCCACTGCACCAGTCCCCCGCCGACGCCGTTGTACATGACCGGGCGCACGTCGGCCTCGCCGGTCAGCGGATAGTCGGCCGGTCCCCGGCGGACGTTCGGATCGGGGCTCCAGCGCTCGACCCACGCCAGTTCGGCCTCCGGCCGGTCGCTCATATAGTCGGCCGGGCCCGTCCAGTCGCCCTGTTCAAGACAGACAACCTCGAAACCAGCTGCAGCCAAGCGAGCGGCCGCTACCGCGCCGGAGGCACCCGCGCCGACAATCAGAGCATCCGACTGCCGCCGCTGCGTCATCATATTGAAATACTATATTGTAGTGAAAACAGGTCGTACTGTGGGTGGTCGGTAAATTGATGAAGGTGATTCACTCGCACTCAACATCGCACAACGACACGTCGACATGGCACACGCCCGCTGTCGATACCAGACTTGGCCGCTCGGACCGGCCGCCACTCACCGTGGAGACGGTGGGCAGGGAGATCAAGCGGCTGCGCAAGCTCCGGGAGTGGACCTTGGAGCAGCTCGCCTCAGCCTCGGGGGTCAGTGCCGGACTGCTCTCGCAGGTGGAGCGGGGACAGGGCAACCCCTCGTTCAACACCCTCGTGCAAGTATCCCACGCCCTCGGCATCCCGGTGGCGCGGCTCGTGGCCGGCGAACAGATGTCCTCGCCTGTGGTCCGGCGCGAGGAGCGCCGCCGCCTCAATCTGGGCGACAAGGAACTCGTACTGGCCGAGATGCTCACCCCCCGGCTCGACAGCGCCCTGGAGGCGATCCGGATCGTCACCGAACCGGGGTACTCCACCAAGGACACGCCGTTCGCGCACGAGGGCGAGGAGTTCGGGATCGTCCTGGAGGGAACCCACGCCGTGAACGTCGGCGGCGCCCACTACGTGCTGAGGGCCGGCGACTCGATCTCCTACAGCTCCACGATTCCTCACTGGTACGAGAACCCCGGTGAGGTCACCTCGGTGTCGCTGTGGGTGGTGACCCCGCCGAGCTTCTGAGGGGCCGAGCGGCAATGGACACCCCCGTCATCCGACCGGCCGTCGAAGCCCCCGTGGCGACCCGGAGCGACGTGGTCGTGGTGGGGGGCGGGCCGGCCGGCCTGGCCGCAGCGGTCTCAGCGGCGCGCCAAGGCGCGAGCGTCACCCTCCTGGAGCGCTACGCCTACCTGGGCGGCCTGGCCGCGGGAGGAATGGTCCTGGTGCTCGACGACTTCGCCGACGGCGCGACCGAGATCACCGTGCGCGGCATCGCCCAGGAGATGGTGGAGCGCCTGCACGCGCTCGGACTAGCCGTCTACCCGCCCCCCAGCGACCGCATCCTCAGCGACGAGATGTGGCGTCGCTGGTCCCGTTGGGGCTTGTTCGACCTCTACGCCAAGGGACCCAGGAAGTCCATCGTCTACGCGGTGGCCTTCGATCCCGACGGCTGGAAGCGGGTCTCCAACGACCTCGTGGCGGAGGCCGGCGTCGATGTCCGGCTCCATTCCTGGTACTCGACGCCGGTCATGGAGGGCGACACCATCGGAGGCGTGATCTGCGAGACCAAGAGCGGCCCCCAGGCCGTCCTAGGCGATGTCGTGATCGATGCCAGCGGCGACGCCGACGTGGCCGCCAGTGCCGGCGCGCCCTTCGTGGAGGGCTCCTACATGGTGACCACCGTCTTCCGTCTCGGGAATGTCGACACCGAAGCGGCCGAGCGCTTCGAGCACTCCGAGCCCGCCGAGTGCCACGAAGTGAACCGCGCCGCTCGGCGCATCCTCGGCGGCTCCTGGGCCCAGTGGTGGTTGAAGACGCCCCTGCCCGGCGTGGTCTGGTGCAACTGCCCGCACATGAGCGGCTACGACGGGTTGAGCGTCGAGGATCTCACCGCCGCCGACCGGGAGGGGCGCCAGCGAATCGCCGGCCTCCTGGAATATGTGCGCAAGCACTATCCGGGTTTCGAGAAGGCGGTCGTGATCGATGTGGCGCCCCAGATCGGGGTACGGCAGTCACGCCTCATCGAAGGCGAATACGTCGTGACCAAGGACGACGTAGTGGACCGCGTGCACTTCGCCGACAGCGTGGCCCGCGGCCGCGGCTACTACACCCCGTACCGGGCGCTGCTGCCGCAGCACGTGGAGCAGCTGCTCGTGGCCGGTCGGCACTATTCGGTGACTTCCGAAGCCCAGAAGCTGTCCAGGGAGATACCGCCCTGCATGTCGATGGGCGAGGCGGCGGGCACGGCCGCGGTCGAGGCCCTGGACTCCGGCGTCACCGTCCGCAAGGCGGACGTGGCCGCGGTGCAGCGGCGCCTGCGCCGCCAGGGTGCCGACCCAGGCGACATCCCGTCGCCGCGGGCGCGCCCGGCCGACAGCACACTGGCGGCAGCCTCGTGAGCGGTCCCGCTCCCCAACCGCTGGCCGGGATCAGAGTTCTGGACTTCTCACAGATCCTGATGGGCCCGGTCGCCACCCAGCTCCTGGCCGACCACGGCGCCGACGTGCTAAAGATCGAGCGCCCCGGCAGCGGCGACATCTTCCGCCAGGCGCTCGACGACCCCGACGGTGCCGAGCACCCGGCCTTCGGCGCCGTGAACCGCAACAAGCGCAGCATCGTCGTCGATGTCCGCGACCCCCGGGGTCTGACCCTGATCGACGATCTCGTCGCCGCGGCCGACGTGGTGGTCAACAACTACCGGCCGGAGGTGATGGAGCGGCTGGGCCTGGGCTACGAGCGCCTCTCGGGGATCAATCCCGGCATCGTCTACGCCCAGGGCACCGGATTCGGCACCGGCGGGGTCTACACCCGCAAGGGCGGCCAGGACATACTTGCCCAGGCCCTAACCGGGGCGATGTCACACAAGGCCGATCCGGACCACCCGACCGCCATCTACCCCGTCTCGCTGGCCGACTACACCGCGGGCATGCACATGGTGCAAGGGATCCTGATGGCACTGCTCCAGCGGACCCGGACCGGCCGGGGCCAGAGGGTGGAGGTCTCGCTCTACGACTCGCTCCTTGCCATGCAGGTCCTGGAGGCCACCATGGCGCTGATGGGCCGCGACGCCCTCAACTGGGCGCGAATGCCCCTCGTGGGCACGTTCGCCGCGGCCGACGGCGAGGTCGTTCTGGTGGGGGCGTTCAAGCCGAACCCCCTGCGCGACATCTGCGAGGCGCTGGACCTCGAGGACCTCTCGGCCGACCCCTCCTTCGCCACCATGGCCGACCAGGCTGCCAACCGGCCCCGCCTCCAGGCTCTGCTCGCCGCGGCCATCGGCGGGTTCACTTCGACAGAGGTGATCGAGCGGCTGGAGGCGCAGGACGTGCTATGCGCTCCGGTGCGAACCCTCGGCGAAGCGCTGGAGGACCCGCACACGGCGTCCATGATCGTGGAGATGCCCCGCCCGGGCCGCGCCCCGCTGCGGTCGGTGGCGTCGCCGGTACACCTGCCCGACGCGCCGGCTCCGGTGCACCGCCCGCCGCCGGCACCGGGCGCGGGCGCGGCCGAGGCGCTGGCGGACTACGGGATCGCGCCCGAGCGCATCGGCGCGCTGACCGCGGCCGGGGTGATGGCGTGAGCATCGATCTGGTCGTCAGCGACCATGTCGCCAGGGTGACGATCAACCGCCCCGAGCGGCTCAACGCCATCGACCAGTCCCACCAGGACGAGCTGAGGCGGGCCTGGGAGGCCATCGAGGCGGACCGCTCGGTGCGGGTGGTGGTGCTCACCGGGGCCGGCGACCGGGCATTCTGCGCCGGCGACGACATGCGGGCCGAGGGCCCCACCGGCCTCGACTACTGGCTGCACGCCCGCAGGAACGGCTTCGGCCACCTGACGCTGCGCGACTCCCTGGATGTGCCGGTGCTGGCCCGGGTCAACGGCTACGCCCTCGGAGGCGGCCTGGAGCTGGTGGTGGGATGCGACCTGGCCGTGGCGTCGGAGGACGCCGTCCTGGGCTTCGTGGAGCCCCGGCTCGGCCGCCTGCCGCTCGACGGGGGAATCGTGTCGCTGGCCCGGCAGCTACCGGCCAAGTGGGCCATGGAGGTCCTGCTGACGGGCAGGCGGTTCAGCGCGGCCGAGGCGCTCGCGCTGGGCCTGCTGAACGAGGTCGTGCCCGCCTCCGAACTTGACGCCGCCACCGACCGCTGGCTGGAGAACCTGCTGGCGTGCGCGCCGCTATCGCTGCGGGCCATCAAGCAGATCGTCCGCCGCACCGCCCACATGACCGCGGCCGACGCCCGCATGGCCAACCTCCCGGCCCTGATGGAGGTGCTGGCATCGTCCGACGGTGAGGAGGGAGTCCGCGCCTTCAGCGAGAAGCGCGCCCCGCGCTGGGAGGGCCGCTGAGCCGGCGCCGCAGACCCGGGCGGCGAACCGCCCGCAGTTGCGATTGACTTCTATTTATTGAAGATCTATATTTTAATGAACTCACAAGCAGGGAGGACTCCCATGCGAAGCCGACGCATTCTCTCAGCCATTCTGCTGGCCGGCGCCCTTCTGGCCGCCGGCTGCGGAGCCGACGACGACGGGGACACCGCCGCGCCGGCGCCCTCACCGACCGAGGCGCCGTCTGCCGACGCGGTCGATCCGGAACCGGCCGAGGAACCGGCGCCGGCCGAGGAGCCCGAACCGGCCGAAGAGCCCGAGCCCGCCGAAGAGCCCGAACCGGCCGAGGCGCTGTCGGTCGCCCTGGTGGCGAACCAGAGGGCGGGCGACCTGGGGCCGATCGACGACCTCGTGAGGGGTCTCGAGATGGTGGAGCAGGACTATGGCGCGGACATCACATTCATCGAGGCGACCGATCCGTCGACCTTCGAGACCACCCTCCGGAACCTCGCCAACCAGGGCACCGACATCGTCGCAGTGACCTTCCCGCCCATGCAGGACGCCGTCGTCGCGGTGGCCCCGGACTTCCCCGACACCCGGTGGATCCACATCTTCGGCTTCGAGGGAGGCATCGACAACCTCGTCTCCATCGGATTCGACTACTACAAGGGCACCTATCTGGCCGGCATCCTGGCCGGCGCGCTGAACACCACCGGCAAGGTCGGATTCGTGGGCGGCGTGTCGATCCCACCGCTGAACGCCGACTACAACGCCTTCGTGGCGGCGGCCCAGGCCAAGAACCCCGCCATCACGGGAGAGGCCGCCTTCGCCGACTCCTTCGAGGATCCCGCCAAGGGCCGGGAACTCGGCGCGGCGCTGTACGACGGCGGCGTGGACATCATCATGACCGACGCGGCGGCCACCGACCTCGGCGTCATCCAGTCCGCGGAGGAGAAGGGCGGCTACGTGATCGGCGGCTCGGTGAACTACTTCGACAGCCCGGCCGTGATCGGAGGAGTTCTGCTGTACTGGGCTGAGCTCCTTCACGCCCAGGTCGGGCACGCCCTGAGCGACGACTACACGCCCGGTTACGTCGGCGCCGGGGTGGCCGAGGGCGGGGTGGACCTAGTGGTCAACCCCGAGTTCCTGGCTAACGGCCCGGCGGAGATGGTGGAGATCATCAACGCCACTCTCGCCGAGATCGATGCCGCCCGCTCGCAGATCAAGGACGGGTCTCTCGAGGTTCCCTTCGATCCCGAACTCTGAGACCGATAATCTCGCACCGATGACGGTGCCGAGCAGTCCGGCATCGGCCGGAGTCCCGGCGGTTCGCTGCCGATCGCTCGGCGTGTCCTTCGGCAGCGTCCGGGCTCTTCACCGGGTCAGCCTCGATCTCGCCCCGGGGCAGATCCACGCCCTGGTCGGCCAGAACGGGGCGGGCAAGACCACCCTGGCAAAGGTGCTGGGCGGCCTCCAGCCCGCCGACACGGGCGATGTGCACATCGCAGGCCGCGAGATACCCCCAGGCGACGTGCGAGCCGCCCAAGCCGCAGGACTCGCGATGGTGCACCAGCACTTCTCATTGCCGCCGTCCTTCACGGTCGCGGAGGCTCTGGAGCTGACCGCCGCTCGACCGGGAGGCCGTCCGGTCTACCGGCGGGCCGAACTGCACGGGCGCTGGCGGGACGATGTGGCCGAGATCGGCGGTGAGGCTGTGCTGTCGACCCGCATCCGGGATCTCCCCGTCGAGACCCGCCAGTCCTTGGAGATCGTGCGGGCAATGGCGGCCGAGGCGCGGATTCTGATGCTGGACGAGCCCACCGCCCTGCTTACACCGGCGGCCATCGACGCTCTGTTCGAGCGCCTGCGACGCCTTCGCGAAGACGGGGTCACGATCCTCGTCGTGTTGCACAAGCTGCGGGAGGTGGCTGCGGTGGCCGACACGGTGAGCGTGCTGCGCGACGGCGAGCTGGTCCTGGGCCCGAGCGAGATGTCCGAGGTGTCCCAGGGCCGGCTCAGCGACGCCATCGTCGGGCCGGCGTCTCAGGCGGACCGCGCCGTCGGCGTGGAAGCAGCCCCAGGCACCGAGCAGCAGACGCTGCTGGAGCTGGCGCGGGTCTCGAGCCGGGCATCGGCGTTCGAGCCCGGCCTGGGCAGCATCGACCTCAGCGTCGAAGCTCACGAGATAGTGGGCATCGCCGGAGTGGAGGGCAACGGGCAGCGGAGTCTCGTCTCGGTCATCGCCGGCCTGAACGCCGTGACCGAGGGCTCTGTGCTCCTGGGCGGAACCGACGTGACCCGTGCTCCTCCCGCCCGGAGACGGCTGCGAGGGCTGCGCCTAGTGCCCTTCGACCGCAACAGCGAGGGGATCAGCCGCCGTGCACCTCTCTGGTTGAACCAGTCAGCGCTGCGCCTCATCGGACGGCGCCGTCGACGACTCCCGCTGATCTCCCTGCGCCAGTACAAGCGGAAGGCAGCCACCGAGATGGACCAATGGAGGGTCCGCTATGACGCGGTCACCCAGCCAGCCGAGAGCCTCTCCGGCGGCAACGTGCAGCGCCTGATCCTGTCGCGTGAGCTGGCGCCGGGACTGCAGGTGCTCGTGGCCGCGCAGCCCACCCGCGGCCTGGACTTCTCGGCCACCAGCTTCGTGCGTCGCTCCCTGCGAGGACTGCGGGACGCGGGGGCGGGCGTCCTGCTGGTGTCGTCCGACCTCGACGAGCTGTTCGAGCTCTCCGACCGCGTGCTCGTGATCTACGGCGGGCGCATCGTGGCCGGTTTCGAAGCCCCCTACGACCGGCGCGCTGTGGGGGACGCCATGACGGGGGCACGACGGTGACCGGCGGCCTGCAACGGGTGGCGTCCACCATCCTGCTGGTCGGTGTCTCGTTCCTGCTGACCGCGCTGATCCTGTGGGGCAGCGGCTACCGCGTGGGCGACATCTTCTCCGGCGTCATCCAGGGGTCGATGACCGCGACGGGCGCAGCGACCTCATCGATCCGGTGGGCGATCCCACTGCTGCTGATCGGCATGGGAGTGGTGATCGGCTTCCGGGCGGGGTTCTTCAACATCGGCGGGCAGGGGCAGTTCTACGTGGGCGCCTGCTGCGCCCTGGCAGTCTCGCTGCGATGGAGCGACGGTCCGGCGCCGCTGGTGGTCCTGTGCGGGACGCTGGCGGCCGTCGTCGCCGGGCTGGCCTGGTCGCTGCTCCCCGGCTACCTGCGGGTGCGCTTCGGCACCGACGAGGTGCTGACCACGCTGATGATGAGCTTCATCGGCGCGCTGGTGCTCCAGTACCTGACCGCCGGACCCTTGCGCAACCCGTCGGGCACCGGCCAGACGGCGGCCAGTGAGCGCATTCCCGAGGCGTTCCGCATCACCGACGGCTCCGGCGTCTCAGCCACCGTCCTGCTGCTGGTCGGCGGCGTCGCCGTGCTGGTCTGGCTGCTGCTGGAGCGCACCCGATTCGGGCTGGCCATGACCCTGGTGGGCCGGAACCCCACGATGGCCCGGTGGCAGGGAGTAGACGTGCGCCGGGTGGGCCTCGTCAACTTCGCGCTGTCCGGGGCGCTGGCCGGCCTCGCCGGCGCGGTGGAGCTCTACGGCCCCGCGGGGCGGCTGGTCACAGGCTTCTCCCCCGAGGTTGGCTTCACGGCCGTCGTCGTGGCGCTCGTCGGCCTGCTGAGCGTCGGAGGCACGGTCGTGGCCGCAGTCTTCTTCGGCGGCTTGCAGTCGGCCATCCTGTTCCTGCCGATCGTGACGGACCTCCCGCCGCCCGCCCTGGTGCTGCTGCACGGCATGGTGGCCTTCCTGGTGACCGTCAAGTTCCGGGCGGTGCGCCTGCGCCGGGCAGGACCCGCCTCTGAGGCTCCGACAGGCTGATGGAACAGATCCTGGCCACCACCCTTCGCTCGGCCACCCCGCTCGTGCTGGTCGCAACGGCAGGCGTCTTCGCCTTCCGGGCCGGGATCTTCCACCTGGGACTCGAGGGGCTGATGATCACCGGTGCATTCACAACCGTGGCCGTCGCCGAGGCCACCGGATCGGTGGAGCTCGGGATCCTCGCAGCCATCGGCGTGTGCATGGCCCTCTCCGCGGTGTACTGGTGGGTGATCGGGCCCCTCGGCGCCAACGTCATCATCGCCGGGCTGGGGCTCACGTCCATCGGCCTCGGGGGCACCGCCTTCGCGCTCGGAGCCATCTTCGACCGGCGCGGCTCCCTGTTCACCGACGTGGTGCTGCCCCGACCCGTGAGCGGGATCACGTCGGGTCCGGGCGTCATCGTCTCGGAGCACTCGATCCTGGTGTGGATCACACCGCTGATAGTGCTGGCCGCATGGGTCGTGCTGCGGCGGAGCCGTTTCGGGCTGCGCCTCGCCGCGGCCGGCGAGTACCCGTTCGCAGCCCGCACCGCCGGTGTGAATCCGTCAATCATGAGGCTCCAGGCGCTGCTGATCGCCGGAGCGCTGTGCGCTCTGGGCGGCGCGGAATTGTCGGTCGGGGCGCTGCACAACTTCACCGAGAACATGACCAACGGTCGAGGGTTCATCGCTTTCGTGGCGGTGATCTTCGGGGCCTGGCATCCCATCGGCGCAGCCTTCGCCGGGTTGTTCTTCGGGTTCGCCGACGCCATCGGCATCCAGTCGCAGATCAACATCACCGAGCGGGTGCCGCGGGAATTCGTGTTGATGATCCCCTTCGTGCTCACAATCTTCGCCGTTTGGCTGGGCGGGCTCTGGCGCCGCCGCTCCCTGGAGGCCGAAGCGGGCTACGCAGAGCTGAGAGAGCCGGACTATTGAGGTAGCCCTCGTGGCGGCACAGACGGCCTCCATGGTGTCGAAGTGGCGGGATAGCGATGGAGTCTTGTTGCCGCACCGGACCGGCGGGGCAAGCAGGTATCGACCATGTGCTCGTCACACCCTGCCAATATGATCAGGACATAACACCCTGAGTGCTTCGCCGCTCAGGACCCGGGGCCCCTCCTTGCGAGGGGCCCCTGTCATTTCCACGACGCTGGTCGGCTCAGAGTGCGGGGTGACCCCGGCACCCGGACCTCATCGGGCATCTGGCACTTCAGGAACAGCTCAGGACGAATTGACTTCGCCCATGACGCTACCCTCGCCAAATCACGCGAGACCGTCCCCATTGGGCTGAACACGCCGACATGGTGCCCATCTTCGACAGCGGCTTCGATCGCAGGGCGAAGATCCGAGTCGTTCGACACGACGAGCGCACAGCCACAAGCACCCCGGTAGTAGTCGCGCAGCAGATGCGATGCGATCGCGACATCCGTGAACTTCTCCTGCGGTAGCTCGACAAGAGCCTTCCACGGCCGCGACAGGTGAGTCGCGAAGTGGGCGCCGTAGCCGTTGAGCAACCCTGACGGCAACGGCGGACGGAACCGGTCCTGCCAGTTCCCCCTCGATGAGATTGCTCGCCAACCGTCGGGAACCTTGAACTTGCCCTCCAGCACTTCGACGCCGGTCGCCCGGACCGCCCTGATGAACACACGCTGGCGCCGCGGCGCGTCCGGGTCCTCTGAGGCCTTCGCCGAGATCTGAGACGTGAAGTACCTCACCTTGCTCACGCTGCCGCCGCTGGGGACGAGGCGATCGGCCAAGGCTCTGAAGTCGATCCACTTCGTTTCCGGACGGTCGCGTGCCGCCGCATAGAAATTCAACCCATCGACGTACACAATCCAGTCCGCTCCGGTCGGAGCTTCCCTACTCACACGGCCAGCCCACGTATCGGTTGACTCCGCACGTCCCGATGGTCCTACGAGACAACCACCGGAGCCACCGCAGCGGCGGCGATGACCATGGCGGTGTTCCCGGGTGATGGTAGAGGTCTTGGTTCCTCGGTCGTTCTGGGTTGTGGCCCGGCGGGGCGGCGCTCCTTGTCACTAGTAGCGGTAGTGGTCGGGTTTGTAGGGGCCTTCGGGGTCCACGCCGAGGTAGTCGGCCTGCTGGGGGGTGAGCCTGGTGAGGCGCACTCCGAGGGCTTCTAGGTGCAGGCGGGCCACCTCCTCGTCGAGGCGGCGGGGCAGGGTGGTCACTGCGATGGGCATGTGAGCGCCGTTGGCGTGCAGGTCCATCTGGGCCAGCACCTGGTTGGTGAAGCTGCACGACATCACGAAGCTGGGATGGCCGGTGGCGTTGCCGAGGTTCAGCAGGCGGCCCTCCGACAGCAGGATCACCGAGTGGCCGTCGCCGAACACGTACTCGTCCACCTGGGGCTTGATGTTCACCCGCTGCACGTCCGACATCCGGTTCAGCCCGGCCACGTCCACCTCGTTGTCGAAGTGGCCGATGTTGCCGACCACGGCCTGGTGCTTCATGCGGGCCATGTGACCGGCGCTGATCACGCCCGCGTTGCCGGTGGCAGTGACGAAAATGTCTCCGATGCCGATCACCGCCTCGAGGGTGTTGACCTCGTAGCCCTCCATGGCCGCCTGCAGGGCGCAGATGGGGTCGATCTCGGTGATGATCACCCTGGCCCCCTGGCCCCGCAGCGCAGCCGCGCAGCCCTTGCCGACGTCGCCGAAGCCGCACACCACGGCCACCTTGCCGCCGATCATCACGTCGGTGGCCCGGTTGATGCCGTCGATCAGCGAGTGGCGGCATCCGTAGTAGTTGTCGAACTTGGACTTGGTGACCGAGTCGTTCACGTTCACGGCCGGGAACAGCAGCTCGCCCCGCTCCAGCATCTGGTGCAGCCGCATCACGCCGGTGGTGGTCTCCTCCGACACCCCCCGGATGGACGGCACGATCCGGGCGAAGAACCCGCTGTCGTCCGCCGCGATGCGGCGCAGCCGGTCGAGCACCGCCGACCACTCCTCGGAGTCGTCATCGCTCGCGGCGGGCACCTCGCCGGCCCGCTCGTACTCGAGCCCCTTGTGGACCAGCAGGGTGGCGTCGCCGCCGTCGTCGAGGATCAGGTTCGGCCCGGCACCGTCGGGCCATCGCAGGATCTGCTCGGTGGCCCACCAGTACTCCTCCAGGGTCTCGCCCTTCCAGGCGAACACCGGCACCCCCCGAGGCTCGTCGACGCTGCCGTCGGGGCCGACCGCCACCGCGGCGGCGGCATGGTCCTGGGTGGAGAAGATGTTGCAGCTCGCCCACCGGACCTCGGCGCCCAGCGCTGTCAGGGTCTCGATGAGCACCGCGGTCTGGACCGTCATGTGCAGCGAGCCGGCGATCCGGGCGCCGGCCAGGGGCTGGTCGTCGATGTAGCGGCCCCGCAGCGCCATCAGGCCGGGCATCTCGTGCTCAGCCAGGCGGATCTCGGCTCGGCCCAGCGGTGCCAGCGAAAGGTCAGCGACGCGCATGTCTCTAGCGGTCGCCGGTCGGGCGGGCGGCCAACTCGGCCACTGCATCGCCGATCAGCACCAGGTCGAGCATCTGCGCCAGGGGACCCTCGCCGGCGGCCCGCACCTCGCGCACGGTGGTTGCCGCTCGGCCTCCGAGAGGGCGCGCAAATTGGTGAGAGCCGGTCGCGTCGCCACGGGGTCTTTCCCGCTCTTGTTCGCTGCGCTCACGGGCCGCTCGGGCCACGGCCTCGCCCGTATGGGCCGAACTGGCTCGCCTATTGGCTCGGCCTCCGAGCAGGTCGATGCGGGCGCCGAGCCCCGGCGGCTCGAAGTCGTGGCGCAGCACGACGGTGGCCACCCCGGCGGGGATCCGGCGGGCCAGCGTGGCCCAGGACGCGGCCTCGGCCTCGTCGGCGGGAAGGTTGCGCCGCACCGCAGGCACCCCGCCGATCCGGTCGAGGCGGTTGACCCAGCGCCGGGCGGCGTGTTTGCCCACTCCCCCGGCGCCGCAGACCACCGCCATTCGCCCTGCCACCGCTTCGGCCAGGGCCTGCACCGGGCCGGGATCGGCATCGATGAGGCGGCGGCGGGCCTCGATCTGCGCCGCGCCCTCGGAGATGAGGCTGTTCATGCCCTCGAGCACGCCGACGCGCTCCAGCAGCACCAGCACCGGCACGATCACCACGCCCAGGCCCGAGGCCGGGCCGGCGGAAGGGCCGACCCGGGCCACAGGGACTCCCCGGTCGGCGCACAGGGCGCTCAACTCTCCGCCGGAGGTGACGGCCACCATCCGGGCGCCGCCGGCCGCGGCGACGCGGGCTGCGGCCACTGTCGGCTGGTCGTCGCCGGACTGAGAGACCGCCACCACCAGCGACGACTCCGAGAGCCAGGCCGGGCTGACGCCGCCGGTGGCCAGCACCGGCACCGAGCCCCGGAGCTGCGCCACCGACTCGGCCACGTCGCCGGCCACCCCGCCGCTGCCGCCCCCCACGATCACCACTTCGGTGATCTCGCCGGGGCCGGGCAGGCCCTCCACCTCGGCGGCGGCCACCGCGGCATCGCGCACTTGATCCGGCAGGTGCCGAAGCGCCTCGAACAGGTCGTCAGCGGCCATGGCACGCCGCCGCGCTCGATCTGCGACGCGGTCGCCCGCTTGGTCCAGACAGTTGGTCGATGCCCATAGCCCTGCAGTCGCGCTCAGCCGGCTGGCTCGAAGGTGGGGACGATTCCGTCGGCCTCCGCTTTGGCGGTTAGGCGCTCGTGCTCGGCGTCGTCGGTCGATTCGGCCTCGTCGGTCAGCATCACCGGGATCCCGTCGTCCACCCGGTAGCGGAGACGCAGCCGAGGGTTGTACAGGCTCTCCTCGTCGGCGAAATAGAGCAGGGGGCCCTTGTCGCTAGGGCAGGCGAGAATCTCCAGCAGCCGGGCATCAAGCGTCACGCAGCCACCTCCACTAGTTCACACGGGCAAACCACGCCCAGAGGTTAGGGACTTATCAGGGCCAGAACCTCAGCCACTCTGGCGTCGATGTCGGCCGGGTCGTCCGATTCCAGGTTCAGGCGCAGCAGAGGCTCGGTGTTGGACGGCCTGAGGTTGAACCACCATCGGCCGCAATCGACGGTCAGGCCGTCGAGGCGGTCCTGCTCACGGCCGGCGAACGCGGCCACCACCCGCTCGATGGCCGAGCTCGGGTCGGGGACGTCGGTGTTGATCTCGCCCGACGCCGCGTAGCGGTCCAGCGGGGCAGCAAGGTCGCTGAGCCCGCCATCGCAGCGGCTGAGCGCCTCCAACATCACCAGCACCGCGATCATGGAGCTGTCGGCGCCGTAGTTGTCTCGGAAGTAGTAATGGCCGGAGTGCTCGCCCCCGAACACTGCTCCGCTGGAGGCCATCGCCTGCTTCATGAACGAGTGCCCCACCCGGGTCCGCACCGTTCGGCCCCCCCGCTCGGCCACAACCTCGTCGAGGGCCCGCGAGCAGATCACGTTGCGCACCACCGCCGCACCGGGCTCGCGCCCGAGCATCACCGAGGCGATGAGCGCCGCGGTCAGCGAGCCCGACAACGGCCGGGACCGCTCGTCCACCGCGAACACCCGGTCGGCGTCGCCGTCGAAGGCCAGGCCGATGTCGGCCCCTGCGGCGGCGACTTTGGCCTGCACGTCGCGCAGGTTCTCGGACCGGAGCGGGTCGGCGGGGTGGTTGGGGAACGTGCCGTCCAACTCGGGATGCAGGTAGTCCACCTCGAAGGGCAGGTTCTCGAACACGGCGGGGGCGACGAGGCCGCCCATGCCGTTGGCGGTGTCCACCGCCAACCGCAGCGGTTGCAGCGCCTCGGGACTCACGAACGAGAGGACGTGGTCCACGTAGCGGTCGAGGATGTCGCGACGGGCGACGGTGCCGGCGGTGGCGGCTCGGACCGGTCCGGCCAGGGCCCGGGCCTTGATGTGCTCCAGTCCCGTGGCCGCTCCGATCGGCGACGCTCCGGGGCCGCAGAGCTTGATGCCGTTGTAGCCGACCGGGTTGTGAGACGCGGTGAACATCGCGCCACCGACGTCGAACAGCCCGGAGGCGAAGTACACCATCTCGGTGGCGCACAGGCCGATGTCAACCACGTCGACACCGGCTGTGGTGGCGCCCCGGCAGAACGCCTCGGACAGCTCGGCGCCGTCGGGGCGCATGTCGCGGCCCACCACAATGCGGGCCGCGCCCTGGTCGCGCCCGTGGGCGCCGAAGGCCGCGCCGATGGCGGAGCACGCCGCCGCGTCGATCTCGGCGCCCACGATGCCGCGAATGTCATAGGCCTTGAAGATGGCGTCGAGATCAGCCACGGCCGTCTACCCGCCAAGAGGCCGAGCGGATTGGCGAGAGGGGTAGCGGCCCAGCAGGGCCCGGGCCCGGATGCGGCCCATGTCGAGCACCAGATGCCAGCCGTCGGAGAGGGCCCGCACCGACGAGTCGTCGTTGTTGACCACCTCGACCGGCACCCGGCGCACCGCCAGGCCGAGGCGGTCGGCCAACAAGAGCACCTCTATGTCGAAAGCGAACCGGTCGATCACCGACGCCTCCAGCACCGCTTGCGCGGCCCGCTCCGAGAATGCCTTGAGGCCGCACTGGGTGTCGCGGCCCCGACCGAAGCCGAGCAGGCCGCGCAGCAGGCCGACGGCCAGGCTGGCCGCCCTCCGCAGTCCCGACGGGGCGGTCACCGCCACCGAGTCGGGGTGGCCGCGGTCGCCCACCGCCATGTCGGCGCCCCGCTCCACCACCTCGAGCAGTCCCACCAGCTGGCTGGGCGAGTAGGCGAGGTCGGCGTCGGTGAAGGCCACCACAGTGCCTGCCGCGGCCCTCATCCCGGCCCGGACCGCCGCGCCCTTTCCCCGGTTGGCCTCGAGGTCCACCACGGTGTCGGCGCCGGCGTCGCGAGCCGCGGACGCGGTGCCGTCGTCGGAGCCGTCGTCGACCACCACGATCTCGGCGCCGCCGTCGGCATGGACTCCGGCCAAGGCAGCCCGCAGCGCGGTCACGGTGTCGCTGATGCGGCCGGCCTCCCGGTAGGCGGGCACGATCACCGAGAACCTCACGGCGCGGCGCGCTCCCCCGGTTCGTCGGGCTGCCCCGACCCCTCGGCTTCTCCTGGATCCAGAGGCTCGCCCGGCGCCTCGGCGGACTCGACTCTGGTCTCGGATCGGCGGCGTGCCGGCCCGTCCTCCACCTGCCCCGACCTTTCGGTGTCGCCTGAATCCCCAGACTCGCCCGGCGCCTCGGCGGCTTCGGATCCGGCTTGCGGCACCCGCCTTGGGGAGCGCGCAAATAGGTGAGGGCCTGTTTCGTCACGGCGGAGTATTCCCCGCTCTTGTTCGCTGCGCTCACGGGCCGCCCAAACCCCCGCGTCACAGCCCACGGCCTCGCCCGTATGGGCCGGAATCGCTCGCCTATTCGCTCGGCCTCTTGGCACCGCACGCAGCACCAGCCATGACGCCGTGGCGATGCCGAGCAGGGTGACCCCCAGCGAGAGCCACTCCACCGGGCTGCGACCGTAGGTCAGGCGGACCTCGGTGCTGGTCGGCACGACCACCATGAAGTTCGGCGTGGCCCGGTAGGGACCCCGCGCCCCCGACACCGACCAGTTCGGAAAGTACGAGGTCCGCACCAGCACCGGCGAGCCCACCCGGTCCACCGAGAACGAGATCGAATGATCGTCGCGGACCACCGAGCTGACATGCGCCGGTTCGATCCCGACCACGGGCGCGGTATCGCCCACCACTGCCGACAACCGGCGCATCACCTGCTCCCGGCTCAGATCGGCGCTGTCGGGCTCGTCGCGAGGGTCGGGCAGAGTCAGGCGCGGCCAGCTGGCTGGACCGTCGGCGGTCAGCACGAGCCGGTCGCCGTCGGCCGCGAGGAAGGCGGCCACCGACGCCTCCAGCCAAGCGTCGCTGGAGTCGTCGAGGCTGTCGACCACCACCGGAAGCGTGGGGAGGCCTGCCACCGGCGCGCTGTCGGACACCTCGAACACCACCCACGGACCCAGCTGCGTGGAGGCGATCTCGGTGAGCTCGGGTGAAGCTCGGGCCCCGCTCACCGCGTCGGAGGAGAACGCCATGTAGTAGCGGACCCCCATGAGCCGCATGTGCTCGACGCCTCTGGCGATGTCGAGTCCCGAGTAGGGCAGATCCCGCTGGGCCCGCGACGGGGCCGACGACAGCTCCGACTGCATCAGGAAATGGTACGGGACGGTGGCCGAGGCCTCGAAGTAGAGGCCCTCAAGCGAGGCGATGCACCGGTCGGTCCAGTACGGCAGCAGCATGGGCGCCATCGGCGTTCCGTACGAGCCGAGCCGCCCGGCCTCGTATTCCCACAGGGCCGGTCCGCAGCCGTGGGTCTCGCCGATCCGGTCCATGGCGTCGACCAGATCCCAGTACTCGGCGCTGCCGCCTCCGTCGGCGGTGGGTCCCCTGCCCTCGTAGCCCTCGAAGTTGTACTCGACCCAGTACGAGCCGAGGTTGGACTCGCTGGAACTGAACGGCCCCCAGCGGTATACGCCGTCGTCGCCGAGCTGGCCGCCGGGAAGCGACCGCAGCGGCAGCCCCACCATCACCATCGCCGACATCACCAGCAGCGCCACCGCACCGCCGGCCACGAGCGAGCCCGCCGTTGACAACCAGCGCGAGGATCGCCGCGGCGCCGCGGCGGCATCCTCTTCTTCGACTTGCTCGACTTGCTCGGCCCGCGCCGCCTGGCGACGCTCGATGGCCTCGCGTCCCATGACGATGGCCTCGCCCAGCCCGAAGGCGGCCGTCAGGTACACGGCGAGGTAGTAGAAGGGCAGGATCCGCACGTTCCAGAGGCGCCCCTCGGGCAACACCACGAACACCGCCGCCACCATCAGCCCGGTCAGCGCCAGCGCCATCGGCAGCCGGGCCCGCCTCAAGAACAGCAGCGCCGCGCCGACCAGCGCCAGCACCACGAACAGCTGCAGCGGCGGGTGATTGGTGAGGAAGCTGTAGTCGAAGGAACTGCGAGACCACAGCGCCGACAGGTAGCGGCGCTCCTTGCCCCAGCCCATGTCGTTGAGCAGGCCCCGATTCCACCAGAAGGGCCACACCCACCAGGCGCTGAGCGCGGCGGCGAGCGCTCCGGCGGAGACAGTCCAGACGATCCGGCTGCGCCAGGCGGAGACGCGCCACGGCAGAACGAGCAGCAGCGCCGCCATCGCGGCCAGTGCGAAGAAGGCCCCGAACAGATGCATCAGCCCGGTGAGGGCCAGCAGCGCCCCGCCCAACACCCGATAGCGACCCGCGTCGGCCTCTGGTCGCATGCCTCGCGCCGCCACGCCGATGAAGACCACTGCGCCGGCCAGGCCCAGCGAGTAGGCGAACTCGCCCGCCATGGTCGACATGAGGTTGCCGCCGTAGATGTTGAACGAGCGGTCGAACAGGAACAGCAGGGTGGCCGCGGCGGCCAGGGCCTGACCCTCGGCGCCCACCCCGCCGAGGCGGGCCATCGCCCACACCGCCACCGGCAGCGCCACCACGCCGGCGATCGTCACCAGCTTCAACGCCACGCCATAGGGCATGGGGACCGCCCAAAACACCCCGGCAGCGGCCGCCGCAGCCGCCGCCCCCCGCCACCGCGTCGTCCACTGCCGTGCCGACGAATGCTTAGGCCCGCGCCACACAGTCGTCCACTGCCGTGCCGACGAATGCTCGGGCCGGCGTCGCTGCGGTCGGTCGCTCAGAGCGTGCCAGGCCCACCAGGCCGCGGCCGCAGGCAGCAGCAGGGCGGCCAGGGCACGGTCGGCCTCGGGGTCGTCGATGAGCAGCTTGGCCGCGCCGAAGATCCCGGCCACCCCCAAGGCGGTGGCCCAGCGCCGGCCGGCGGGCAGGGCGGTGCGCCCCAGAACCACCATCGCGGCCGCGCCCGCGGCCAGCACCACCGCGAGGTAGGCGAACACGGAGGTGCGAATGGCGAGACCGCCATCGACCAGCACCACCAGCAGCGACGGCAGAACCATGTAGAAGGTGAAGGCGGGGAAGCCGGCGTACCAGTCGTGGGTCCACCCGGTGAGCCGCAGCTCGCCGAGCAGGACGTCGCGCAGATAGGCGGGCGCCCACACATGGGCCCCGAGGTCGCCCCCGGTGGGCGTGGTGTCGGTGAACCAGAGCCAGGGCCGCAGGTTGGCGACGGTGAACCCGACGACCGCGACGACCACCACCGCAACGGAGACCAGCCCCCGGCGGCGACCGCTCAACATGGGCGAACAGCGTAAGAGGCCAAGCAGTTAGATCGATGTCGCCGCGCCAGGCTTGCCCCCAATCCGCGCACGATTCCGCTCATGTCAGTCAGCGCATGAATCCGCGCCCGTCGATCCGCGCCTGTTCAAGTGCGGGCGCCGGTTCAGGCCGTCAGTGCGATGACGGTGACCGCGTTGAAGGCGAGGTGCGACCACAGGGCCGCGCCGATGCGGCCGGTGGCCAGCACCAGCAGGCTGTGGGCGATCCCGATCACCAGCAGCGCCGGGAACTGCACCACCTGGAAGTGGACCGCGGCGAAGGCGAGCGAGGAGAGCGCCACCGCGCCGATCGGCCCGAACCGGTCGCGCAGCGCCCCCTGGAGCAGGCCCCGGAAGAAGACCTCCTCGGTTAGGGGCGCGGCGATCACGGTCATGAGCACCAGCGCGGCAATCTCCGCAGGCGCCTCGGCCAGCCCGACCAGATCTCGGGCCGGTCCCTCCACATCGAGGTCGTCGAACACCTCGAGGATCGGCAGGTAGAGCAGCGGGAGCAGCACCAGCTGCAACAGCACCCCGACGGCGATCCCCAGCGGCGCATCGACCGGCCGCATTCGCCAACCCATCTGCTCGGACCAACTCAGGCCCCGCGTCCGGGCCAGCAGCGGAGTGCCGAGCAGCCCGAGCCACAGGGGAATCTGCAGCAGGAACAGCGCGCTCAGCGCCAACTCCTCGGGGTCGACCCCCTGCACGGCCACCACCGCCACCGCGGCGACCAAGCTCCCCAGGAACCCCGAGGCCCAGCCGACCACCGCCCACTTCAGCCGCGTCGCAGCCGGCATCATCGCAGCCGAGGCTACATCCCGCTCCAACCCGGCTCTGTGGCGCGCCCGCGGACGCTCTAGGCACGCACCCGACTAGCCTGACCTTCGTGGCAGACAGCGCGCCGCCGCCCCCTCCGCCCCCGCCTCACGCGCCCGACCGCAACAAGCGGTCCCGGTCGCCGTCGCCGCCACCGCCTCGGCCCGCGCCGGAGTCACAGCGGCGCTCGCGCCTGGTGGTGTGGCTGATGATCGGCGCGGTCATCGCCGTCTTCGTGGCCACCACCATGCTGCCCGACGACTCCGGCAACGAGATCTCCTACCCGGACTTCCTGGCCAAGGTCACCGAGGGCGCCATCGTCGAGGGCACCTACAACAACAACAACGGCAACATCGAGGCCACCGCGGCCGACGGCACCGACTACACCTCCAACGGTCCGCTGCCGCTGCCCGACGCCGACACCGCGCTGATCAACGAGCACGTCCCGGAGTTCCGCTGGCCGACTCCCGAGACGAACTTCTTCCTGTCGATCCTGCCGCTGCTGTTGCCCATCGGGCTGCTCATCCTGTTCTTCTGGTGGATGCAGCGCCGGGCCCAGGGCCAGATGGGCAGCATCATGTCGATCGGCCGGAGCCGGGCCAAGACCTACACCACCGAGCGGCCCGGCACCACCTTCGACGACGTGGCCGGCTACGAGGGTGTCAAGCAGGAGATCACCGAGATCGTCGACTTCCTCAAGACGCCGGAGCGCTTCGCCGAGATCGGGGCCCGGGTGCCCAAGGGCGTGCTGCTGGTGGGTCCGCCGGGCACGGGCAAGACGCTGATCGCCAAGGCGGTGGCGGGCGAGGCCGGCGTGCCGTTCCTGTCGGTGACCGGCTCGGACTTCATGGAGATGTTCGTTGGGGTGGGCGCCAGCCGGGTGCGCGACCTGTTCCAGTCGGCCCGCAAGATGGGCAAGGCCATCATCTTCATCGACGAGGTCGACTCGATCGGCCGCAAGCGGGGCGCCGGCCTCGGCGGTGGCCACGACGAGCGCGAGCAGACCCTCAACCAGATGCTGTCTGAGATGGACGGTTTCGAGGGGTCCGAGGGGATAGTGATGATGGCCGCCACCAACCGGCCCGACATTCTCGACCCTGCCCTGCTGCGGCCGGGACGCTTCGACCGCCAGGTGGTGGTGCCGCTGCCGGAGCTGTCGGACCGCCACGCCATCCTCGAGGTGCACATCAAGGGCAAGCGCACCGCCGAGGATCTCGATCTGAACGTGGTGGCTCGGGGCACGCCGGGAATGAGCGGCGCCGATCTGTCCAACCTGATCAATGAGGCCGCCCTGTATGCGGTGCGCGACGGCTGCGAGGAGATCGCGGCCAACCATGTGGAGATGGCCCGCGACCGGGTGATCATGGGCCAAAAGCGCGAGTCGCTGGCCCTGACCGACGACGAGAAGGAGGCCATCGCCTACCACGAGGCGGGTCACGCGGTGTGCGCGGCGGTGCTGCCGACGGCCGACCCGCTTCACAAGGTGACCATCATCCCCAGCGGGATGGCGCTGGGCGTGACCATGCAGCTGCCCGAGGAGGATCGCCACATCTACCGCTCCGACTACATCCTCGACCGCCTGGTGGTGATGTTCGGCGGTCGCATCGCCGAGGAGCTGGTGTTCGGGATCGGCAGCACCGGTGCGGCCGACGACCTGATGCGGGCCACCGCGCTGGCGCGGTCGATGGTGCGGGAGTGGGGCATGTCCACCGAGCTCGGCCCCATGGCCTGGGGATCGCAGAACCAGGTGTTCTTGGGCGAAGATCTGGTTCAGACCCGCGACTACAGCGACGAGACCGCCCGGGCGATCGACAAGGAGACCGAGCGCATCCTGCGAGAGCAGCAGGAGCGGTGCGTGCAAACCCTCACCGAGTACCGCCACGGGCTCGACCTGGTGGCCAGGGCCCTGCTCGAGCACGAGACCATCAGCGGCGAGGAGGTCGACCGCCTGATCGCAGTGTCCCGAGACACATCTCCACAGCCCGACCCCGACGGAGCGACCCCGGTTAGCGGAGCGCGCTGAGCGGCACCGGCTCTTCGACAGCTACGCCCAGCGCAGCCGAGCGCGAAGTGAGCCCCAGCAGCTCGCGGCCCACCACCACCGGCGACGACGAGTCCACCTCCACCAGGAACCCCGCCGCGTAGCGCTCGGAATCCAGCGACAGCAGCGGCGGGTCCGCCTCCACCGGGCAGCGGTTCTCGGCCCGCGAGGCCAGCCAGGCCAGCGACAGCCGGCGGTTGCGGCCCGGTCCGATCTCGGTGGAGCAGACCGGCTCGCCGTCGACGCTCACGTTGACCGCGGCGATTCCCTCCGCCGAGGGGTTGACGATCACCAGGGCCCCGGCGGCGGTGCCCGAGCCGTCGCCGCCGTCGGAGACGGGCACTTCGGCGGTCACGATCCAGCGGCGCGAGGCGCTGTCGACGCCGCTGGCCGCGGTCGAGTCGGCCACGGCTGCTGCGGTGGCCGCGCCCGCGGGATCGACCGTCGAGGAGGCGCTGATGATCGAGGCGGTCACCGGCACTGCCGCCAGGGAACGGACGACCACGCTGAATGCGCCGATGCCTTCGAGGCGGCCCTGCTCGGACAGGTCCACCAGCACGGTCCGGCCGGGGCGGACGGTGACCTCGATGGGGCTGACCTCAACCGCCGGGTCCTCGGCGATGATCTCCAGATCCACCTCGGCGACCTCGTCGGGCGACGGGTTCGACACGGCCACCACGTCTCGGCGGCCAGCGCCGACCGCGGCCACGGGAAGATGCCACTGATCGGCCGCGCCGGCGACAGCCGGGGCGGTCCGGGTGCCCTGGCCAGCGAGGGGGCCGTCGGCGATCTGGATCCACGACGCGGCCACCCGGCCGGAGACGACGTTGATGAAGGCCGCCACCGTTGCCGCCACTGTGACCTCGTTGGTCACGTCCACCGCCACCACCCGCTGGGCCGGAATGACCAGCCCGTCGATCGAGTCGCGGCCCACGTCGGCCACCAGCTCGATGTCGGCCACCGCGGCGTCGGGGAACGGGTTGAGGAGCATCACCACGAAGCGCTCGCCCTCGACCGCCGAGCGGGTGGCGCCGTTGGAGATGGTCCAGCTGTCGGCCACCCGGGTGAGGCATGGGGAGCGCCCCACCCCGCCCTGGGATCCGGTGAGGATCTGCTCCACGATCACGTCGGAACCCTCCGCCTCCACCGTCACGCCAGCCCACTGCGGGCCGGAGGCCGCGGACTCCGATGTTGCCGTGCGCGTCAGCACTTCGGCCGGCCGGAGCAGCACACGGTCACGGGGCTCGACGAGCATCGGGATCACCGCCGGCTCCAACATGGCCGACCCGCCGGAGGGCTCGGACTCGAACCGGCCCGGCAGCACGCTCACGGTGACGGTGCGCGGATCGTCGGATCCGTTGGCAATCTGGACCGTCAACTCGGCGACCTGTGACGGCCCGCTGCCGCCGGGGCAGAACCAGGTGTTGACCGCCGCGGTCGGGGCGGCCAGAGCCGACGTGTGCCGCTCGGCAGAGTCCGATTGTGGGCGGTCGGCCAGATCGATCAGCACCCCCGCCCCCAGCAGACCGGCGATGGCGGCGATGGCAAGCACCCGCATCAGCCGCATCAAGGCGCCTCCGTCCGGCGGCGCAGCCACGCCAGCCCCAGCACGAAGGGTGCGGCGACGCCGACCAGCTGGCCGCCGCGGCGCCACCAGGGCGGCGTGTACGACAGCTCCACATCGCCGCCCGACGGGGGCCGGTAGACCCTCGTCCACGACAGCGCCTCGCGCCGGGGCACGGGCTCGCCGCCGACGCTCATCTCCCAGCCCGGCCGCGGCGAGTGGCTGACCAGGATCTCCGCACCGTCGGGAATCCGCGCCCGCCACGGCGGACCGTCCCCCGAGAACAGCGACGCGCCCGGCGTCAGCGGGCGGGACTCGAGGTCGGCGAAGTCCGCGAGTCCCTCGTCGAAGCCGGGCGCATAGAGGGCCCGCATCGGCACCCAGGCCGTGTTCACGAACATGTCGGCCGCGCTGTTGGTGCCCTCCACCAACTCGAGGTCGAGCTGGTCGCGCATGGCCTCCGCCAGCTCGGCCGGCACCGGCCGGGCGTCGGCTTCAGCCGAGAAGGGTGCTGGCGCCAGCCGGTGCAGCAGCACTACGTAGCGCACCCCCAGTCCAGCCAGGAGCCGTCCGCCCCTCGCGGTGCGGCCCTGTTCGATCTCGTCAATCACCGACTCGAACAAGTCGGCGCGGCCCGGATCGAACGGCACGGCACGATCGGGCAGCGTCACCGAGTCGCCGGTGGTGGCCGCCCAGGCGACGCCGGGAGCGAGGCTGTGCCCCTCGACGGACAGGAACTCGGGCGCGCCGATCCACAGCACCCGGTAGGCGCCCTCCAGGACCGGGGCCTCGAAGCGCAGCGCGGCGTGGTGGTCGCCGCCGGCCAGACCCCACCGCCCGTCCTCCAGCGAGCCGATACCGCCCACCGCCACCAGCAGCGACGCCAACGCCGTCACCGGAACCAGCGCCTGCCTCCAGCCGAAATGGCTGAAGCGCAGGTCGTGCTCGATGGACAGCACCGCCAGGCCGCACAGCCCGGCCACCCCCACCGCCGCCGGCGCCAGCAGCAGCTGCAGGTCGCCCAGCCCGAACGGCAGCATCCCCCGCTCTGCGGCCAGCGCGGTCGCCCAGGCGACCACCGCCACCATCCACAGTCGCACCGACTGCTCCAAGCGCCATCCCCGCCCGAGCAGCAGCGGCACCGACATCGGCACCGCGAACAGCCAGACCAGCGCGGGCGGGTCGTAGCCGGCTGTCGCGAAGCGCAGGATCTCATCGAAGGAGACCACTCCGGCCGAGCCGTCGCGCCCGTCGGCTACGAACCCCCAATCCGGACCCGACGCGGCCACATCCACCACCGTCGGGAAGGCCAGAAAGGCGGCCGTCGGCACGCACAGCACGGTGGCGGCCACCAGGCGGGGTACCCCCGCCGGCCTTCCCGCCAGCAGGCTGCCGGCCACCAGGCCCGCGGCCAGCAGCACCACCAGACCGGCCGCGGCCGGAACCGCCAGCGCGGCGGCCCCCGCAACCGCTCCCAGCGACACGTACACGAAGAGCCCGCCCCGCAGCCCGCGGGCGTCCTGGCGGAACGGCGCGGCCCGCAACGCCCGCAGCAGCCCCTTGAGCATCCACGGCGCGGCGGCGTAGCCGACCAGGCCGGGCAGCGACCCGCCCGCCATCGACGCCGGCACCAGCGGAACCAGCAGGTAGGCGACCAGCGTGGCCGCCTGGGCCCGGCGCGAGCCGGTGGCGGCCAGCAGCCGGTAGGCGCCGGCCAGCCCGACCACGATCAGCGCCACGACGGCCAGGGTGCGGACCAGGGCCATGCTGCCGAGGATCCCGCCCAGCAGGCCGAGGTACACCAGGATTCCCAGATTGGACGAGGGCGCCCCGGCGTTGCGCTCGCTCCATCCGCCCCACCAGGCCCTCAGCAGGTCGGCGCCGGTGTCGGGCAGCGCCACGAAGTCCCCGAGCGCGGGCAGGCCCGCGGTCAGCAGCCGGCGCGATCCGAACAGCACGAACCCGAGCACCAAGATCCAGGTGATCCACGCCATCCGGGTGGTTCCCGTGCGCAGACCCCCGAGCACGCCCACACCGGCGCCGAGCAGTCCGGGGGGCTCCGGCCCGGCCTGCCCGCTGGCTCTGCGGCGCAGCGACGACAGAACTCGGACGCTGCCGAAGTACTGCAGCGCGGTGACGTCGGCTTGGCGTACCTTTCGCACCTGCGCGTTGGCCTTGCGACGCTGGACCACCACATCGAGCCGGGAGATGTTCCAGGTCCAGGCCGAGACCACGTCTCGGGCCCGGCCGAAGTGGGCGGTGAACACAGCCAGCACCACCTCGGCCAGCGCCATCAGCAGCGCCACCGGCACCAGCAGGGTGAGCGAGATGCGGCCGTGGTTGACCAGCATGGCCCGCAGCGCGTGGCGGGTCTCGGTGAGCTTGGCGTCGTCGACCCCGCGACGAGACACGAGGGCCTCGCGGTGTCGGGCCACCGCGCCGCCGACGAACATCACCCGAGCCCCGGCCATCTGGGCCCGCCAGCACAGATCGACGTCCTCGCCCCGGAAGGTCATGCCCGCGTCGAAGCCGCCGAGGCGCACGAACAGGTCCCGGCGGATGAGAAGCACCGCCGAGGGCAGGGCGAACACGTCGCTCACGCCGTCGTGCTGCTCCTGGTCGAGGTCGTCGGCGCCGACCCGATCGGCGGCCACGCCGAAGCGGTCCACGTCGTAGCCGACGTGCTGGATGATCTCAGGCCTATCCCAGGCGACGAGCTTGGGGCCGACTATCCCGGCGTTGCTTCTCCGCGCCTCGGCCACCAGGGCGGCGACCGCGTCGGGGGCCAAGGCCACGTCGTCGTGGCACACCAGCAGGTAGTCGGCGTCGGTACCCGCGTCGAGCACCGCGTTGGCCGCCTGCGAGAAGCCGCTGGCGCCGGCGGCCTCGATCACGGCCGCATCGGCGATGACCTCCGTCACCTGCGGGCCGATCCCGGAGCAGGCTGCGTCCACGACGACGGTGCTCAGGTGTTCGTAGTCCTGCAACGACAGCGATTCGAGCGTCTCGGCGAACCAGTCGCCGGGCTCGTGGGCCACCACGACGGCCAGCACCGTCGGAGCGGGCGCAGCGCTCTTCGCTGATGCGTCGCTATTGACCGGGGCGTCGATATTGGCCGAGAGGTCGATCAGCCGAGGCTAATGGCCGCTCCTGCCACGAACGTGCCAACAGTGACCCGTTAGTGTGCGCGGATGCGGGCGAGCACGGTGAGGTGCCGTGCAGGCGACGACGGGTAGACGGCGGTGCGGGCTCTCGTCACTGGTGGCACCGGCTTCGTGGGCCGTCATCTCGTGGCCCACCTCGCCGCGGCCGGCGACGAGGTGAGAATCAGCGAGGCCGAGATCACCGATCCCGATGCCCTGGAGGCCGATTTCGCCGGCGGGCGCCCCGACATCGTGTACCACTTGGCCGCCCAGGCCGATGTGCGGGCCAGCTTCCTCGATCCGGCCACCACGCTGCGGGTCAACGTGGAGGGCACGTCCAACGTTCTGGAGGCCTCCCGGCGGGCCGACGCCGGCCGGGTGCTGGTGGTAAGCAGCGCGGAGGTTTACGGGCGAGTCGAGCCCTCCGGCCTCCCCGTCGGCGAGACGGCGGCCATGGGTCCGGTCACTCCCTACGGTGCCAGCAAGGCCTCAGCCGAGATGGTGTGCGTGCAGTTCGGGCTGGGCCGGGGGCTCGACGTGATCCGGGCCAGGGCCTTCAACCATCTCGGCCCCGGCCAGAGCGACCGCTTCGTGGCGGCCGCGCTGGCGGCGCGGATCGCGGCCAACGAGCGCAGCGGCGACCAGCTGGTGCCGGTCGGGAACCTGCACGCCCGCCGCGACTTCACCGACGTGCGCGACGTGGTGCGGGCCTACCGGCTGCTGGCCGAGCACGGCGCCGCGGGCGAGGTCTACAACGTCTGCCACGGCGCGGCCCGCAGCATCTCCGAGCTGGCCGAAGCCCTGATCGCGAAGGCCCGGCACCCGATGCATCTCGCCACCGACGGCGATCTGTTGCGCCCGCTGGACCTGCCCGAGATCAGAGGCGACCCGTCGAAGCTGCGCGATGCCACCGGCTGGCGTTGCGACATCTCCCTGGAGCAGACGCTCGACGACCTGCTCGACTACTGGCGGCGCCGGGCCGCTGAGTCCGCGCCCCCGCCGGCTGCGGCAGCGCCCGAACCGCCGGGGCCCGAAGCTGCGGGGTCGAATCATCCTCCTGCCGCGCCCCCGCCGGAACCGCTGGGGTCGGAACTGCCGGGTCGAGGCGATAGCCAGTAGCGCCATGGCCCGGCGCGCCCTGATCACCGGAATCACCGGCCAGGACGGCTCGTACCTGGCCGAGCTGCTGCTCGACAAGGGCTACGAGGTGATCGGCATGGTGCGCCGCTCCAGCACCGTCAACTACCAGCGCATCGCCCACATCCAGGACCGGGTGAGCATCGTCACCGGCGACCTGCTCGATCAGGTATCGATGATCGAGATCCTGCGGACCTACCGGCCCGACGAGGTTTACAACCTGGCCGCCCAGTCCTTCGTGCAGACCTCGTTCAGCCAGCCGGTGCTCACCGGCGAGACCACCGCGCTGGGGGTGACCCGCATCCTCGACGCCATCCGGCTGGTGGACGGCGACATCCGCTTCTATCAGGCCAGCTCGTCGGAGATGTTCGGGCAGGCACAGGAGGTTCCCCAGAACGAGCGGACGCCGTTGCATCCGCGCAGCCCCTACGGGGTGGCCAAGGTCTACGGGCACTGGATCACCGTCAACTACCGGGAGTCGTACGGGCTGCACGCCACCTCGGGGATCCTCTTCAACCACGAGAGCCCGCGCCGGGGCATGGAGTTCGTGACCCGCAAGATCACCCACGGCGCGGCCCGGATCAAGCTGGGCCTGGCCGACGAGCTGGCCCTCGGCAACCTCGATGCCGAAAGGGACTGGGGCTATGCGGCCGACTACGTGGAGGCGATGTGGGCCATGCTGCAGCAGGACGAGCCCAGCGACTACGTGATCGGCACGGGCCAGACCCATTCGGTTCGGGCGCTGTGTGAGTTCGCCTTCCAGTGCGTGGGGCTGGACTATCGCAACCATGTGGTCACCGACGAGCGGTTCATGCGACCGGCCGAGGTCGACTTGCTGGTGGCCGACTCGTCCAAGGCGGCCGCGGCCTTCGGATGGCGCCCCAAGACATCGTTCGCGGAGCTGGTAGCGCTGATGGTCGACGCCGACCTGGCACTGCTGCAAGACAGCCCACGGAGCTGAACGGATGATCACGGTGCTCGCCGGCGGGGTGGGCGCGGCCCGCTACCTGGCCGGACAGTTGCGGGTGACGCCGGCCGCCGAGGTGACCGCGGTGGTGAACGTCGCCGACGATGTGGTGCTGCACGGGCTGCACGTCAGTCCCGACATCGACACCGTCATCTACACCCTGTCGGGAGCGATCGACGCCAAGCGGGGCTGGGGCCTGGCCGACGAGACCTGGAACGCGCTGAGTGAGATGCGAGCGCTGGGCCTCGATGCCTGGTTCAACCTCGGTGACCGCGACCTCGGCACCCATCTGTTCCGCACCACCCTTTTGCGCGAAGGCCAGACCCTCAGCGACGTGACCGCCCGCCTGGCCGCGGCCCGGGGGCTGGGGTGCCGGGTGCTGCCGGTGAGCGACCAGCCGATCGAGACCCGGGTGCAGCTGGCCTCGGGGGACGAGATCGGCTTCCAGGAGTATTTCGTGCGCCTGGCCCACGGCGTGGCCATCTCCGCGGTGCGCTTCGCCGGGATGGACGAGGCGCGGGCCGCGCCAGGGGTGCTGGAGGCGGTGGCCGCCGCCGATGCGGTGGTGATCGCGCCGTCCAATCCGGTGGTGTCGATCGGCCCGGTGCTGGCTGTCGGCGGCGTGACCGAGGCGCTGGCGGCCCGGCGGGACCGCAACGTGGCCGTGTCGCCCATCGTGGCCGGCTCGGCCCTCAAGGGTCCCGCCGACCGGATGCTGCGGGAACTCGGCGAGGAGGCGAGCGTGGTGGGCGTGGCCCGGCGCTACCGCGACGTGGCCGCGGCGCTGGTGATCGACGAGTCCGACGCCGAGCTGGCCCCCGCAGTGGCCGCGGCCGGGGTGCGGCCGGTGGTGGCCCCCACCATCATGTCGTCGCCCGAGGCCGCCGCCGAACTAGCCCGCCGCACCATGGCCGCGGTTTCGCTGTGAGCCAGAGCTCCAGCGGATTCCGCACCCGAGCCGTCGCGGCCAGCACATCCAACTTTGCGGGGCCCGGAGCTGATCTCGGCACCCGCCCCGCGAACCTGGAGAGGCAGTGAGCCTGGAGATCCTGGGCGTCGAGGGGATCGGCGAGGTCCGGCCCGGCGACGACCTGGCCGCTCTGATCGTCGCCGAGGCCGGACCCGACAAGCTGCGCGACCGCGACTGTGTGGTGGTCACCCAGAAGGCGGTGTCCAAGGCCGAGGGCCGGCTGGTGGTGATAGACCCCGACGATCCCACCAGCCACAAGCCGCTGGTGGAGGCGGAGTCGGTGCGGGTCCTGCGCCGCCGCGGGGATCTGGTGATCTCCGAGACCGTCCACGGATTCGTGTGCGCCAACGCCGGAGTCGATCTGAGCAACGTCGACGAGGGATACGCGGCCCTGCTGCCTCTCGATTCGGACCGCTCGGCCCGCCGCATCCGCGACCGCATCAGGGCTCTGACTGGCATCGAGGCAGCGGTGGTGGTGTCCGACACGTTCGGCCGTCCCTGGCGCCGGGGCGTGACCGACACCGCCATCGGCTGCGCCGGCATCGCCGCGGTGGTGGACCTGCGGGGCACCACCGACGCGCTGGGCCGCGAGCTGAAGGTGACCGAGGTGGCGCTGGTCGACGAGATCGCAGCCGCCGCCGACCTGGTGATGGGCAAGTCCAAAGGCATCCCCGCAGCCATAGTCAGAGGCCTGGACGAAGCCTGGTTCCGCACCGGCTCAGTGCGAGAGGAGATAGTCCGCCCCCCCGCCGACGACCTATTCCGCTAGCC
This sequence comes from Acidimicrobiia bacterium, assembly GCA_022821685.1. Lineage (GTDB taxonomy): Bacteria > Actinomycetota > Acidimicrobiia > Acidimicrobiales > Aldehydirespiratoraceae > Aldehydirespirator. The sequence continues at coordinate 29,343 of JAJEDD010000045.1, read as the reverse complement.
CCCCCCCCGCGTCGTGGGGGTTAGGCGACTATTTCTGACAGGCAGGTTTGTTGGCGGGGTTCGGGTATGCGGTCGCAGAAGCTGCGGCGGCCTGGCTCGTCGACGAACACATCGCCGGCCCGGTCGATGATCGTCCACCAGCAGGACTCGGCCTCGTCGGGGTCGGTGAGCATCGAGCACATCGAGATGGCCTCGTCGGCGCCGGTGGTCTCCCAGAAGCGGTCCTGGGCCGATCCGGAGATGCACTCCACCCGATCTTCGCCGGCCGGGGCGTGGCCGCACAGCTCGATGGCCATGGCGGGGTCGCCGCGGGTCTGGTTGCCCACATCGCGGCCGTAAGAGGCGAAGCACAGATCCCGGGCCCGGCCGTCGAGGCTGGCGCACACCGCCGCGATCTGCGACATGTCGCCGCCGAAGACCCTCCACATGTGCGAGGTCTGGTAGAAGTAGCAGTCGGCGCGGTACCTGGACTCGATCACATCGCAGGGGAAGTGGGGGTCGTCGTCTCGCAGGTACTCGGTCTCGTGGCCCATCACGCCCGAGAGCCCGCCCACGACGTTCTCCATGAACACCCCCGAATAGCACGACGAGGCGTCGTAGGCGCGCTCGATCACGTCGCACAACTCCAGCGCCTCGTGTATCTCGTAGGTGGTCCAGGCCATGAGCCCGTGGCCCACGCCGTGGTAGCACTGGTGGCGCACGAAGCGGTTGTCTGCGCTCGAGCACATCACGGCCACGTCGGAGGCGAGCCGCGATGTGCCGCGGGCCGCGAACATGGCCTCGGTGGACCCGTGCAGCGCGCCGGCCTGGCACTCGTGGCCCGATATGGCAAACGAGATCGGGCCGAAGATCTCGTAGGCCAGGCGCCCGACATCGTGGGCTGCGTCGTGGCAGTAGCGGCCGGTGTCCAACTCCACCGCCTTGAGCGCCACCACCGCAGCGGTCGGCCCGTACAGCTCCACGAACTCCCGCAAATGCTCGGCGTCGTCGAAGAGCGCCTCTCCGCCCGCGCCGGCCGGCACCGGCTGGAATACCGGCTCCGCCATGTCGGCCAGCAGCGGCTCCAGGGCCTGCTCGGGTCCGCCGGTGGACACCACCAGTCCGGTCTGGTTGGCTTCGATGTGGTTGTGGTAGCGCCAGTAGCCGTTCTTGTCGAAGGTGTGCGACCAGCTCTCGCCGGGCCAGATCACTTCGAGCGGATCGAAGTCCGGCAGGATCTCGTGGGTAGGATGGATGTTGGAGGCGGGCCAAACCGGATCCTCGGAGGCGTTGACGAACGTCACCGTGTCGCCGGTGAGGATGTCGATGCGCTCAGGCACGAACAAACCCTCAGAGGTGTAGGTAACCGTCCACGTCTCGGGCGCCCCCACCCCGTGGGTGTGCACCAACCCGTCGGAATGCCCATGCACCTCGCCGGTGCGCTCGGAGAGGTCGGAGACGGCGGTGCCCGCCTCCGGCATTGGCGCCTGACCTGGGGCCGCAGCGTTGGACTCGTCGACAGAGTGGCTATGGCCCGCAGCATCCGACCCGTCGGCGCTGTGGCTGTGCCCCCCGGCATCGGATGCATCGATGCCTTGGCCGTGACCCGCGGGGTCCGGCTCGTCAGTGGCGCTTTGGGCCGCAGGGTTCGGCTCTCCAACAGCGTGGCTGTGACCCTCGGTGTCCGGCTCGTCAGCGACGACGCTACGGCCGACGTCCCCAGGCGTGTCGCCACCGTCGTCGAGCACCAGCGCGAGCACCACCAACCAGCCCGCTAACGCTGCCAGACCCAACAACACCAGCGGGAGCTTCGTCTCGGCCATCCTCTCGCTCAAGCGCCTCTCACTACGCACCGCTAGCCCCCGGATGCGAGCGGGCGAAGTGCCAGTGGTCGGCGAGCATCTCGTGCAGGCTTCTGGTGGCCTGCCAGCCGAGTTCGGCGCGGGCTCGGGAGCAGTCGGCCCAGGTGGCCTCGACGTCGCCGGGGCGGCGTTCGGCCAGTTCGTGAGGGATGGTCAGGCCGGTCGTCTCGGCGGCTGCGGCCAGGACCTGCAGCACGGTGGCGCCCGAGCCCGTGCCGAGGTTGTAGACCCGGCTGCGGGCTGGGGAGATGTCGGCGTCGAGGGCGGCCACATGGCCCTCGGCCAGGTCGGTGACATGCACGTAGTCGCGCACCGCGGTGCCGTCGGCGGTGGCGTAGTCGGCGCCGAACACTTCCAGCCGGTCTCGTCGGCCGGCGGCGACCTGCATGATCCGGGGCACGAGATTGGACAGCTCGCCCGACGGATCCTCCCCGATCAACCCCGAGGGGTGGGCGCCCACCGGATTGAAGTAGCGCAGCATCACCGCGGTCAGCTGCGACGCCGCCGCGGCGTCGGCCAGGATGCGCTCGCCCATCAGCTTGGTCTCGCCGTAGGGGCTCTGCGGGACGGTCGGCGAGTCCTCCGAGACCGGCATCTCCGTCGGCGTCCCGTAGACGGCCGCGGAGGAGCTGAAGACGATCCGACCGATGCGGTGCCGCACCGCCACAGCGGCCAGCTCGATCACCGAGCCGAGGTTGCTGCGGTAGTAGCCGAGCGGGTCGGCGACCGACTCGGCCACGCTCTTGCGGGCGGCGAGATGCACCACCGAGTCGATCCGGTGCCCGTCGAACACCGCTTCGAGGACGGCCGGGTCGCCGGCGTCGCCCTCCACCACCGCGGGGCGTCGGTCGACGACGGCGCCGAGCGCGTCGACGGTGCGGGGGTGGGCGTTGGAGAAGTCGTCGAGGATCACCACCTCGCGGCCCGCTTCGCACAGTGCTACCACCGTGTGGCTGCCGACGTATCCGGCGCCGCCGGTGACCAGGGTTGCCATCAGGCCGCCTCGGGAAGCCGATCAGGCCGCACCGTTGAGCCGTCTGCCAGCGCACCCCGGCATCGCCGGTCGCGCCGGACACTCGTCGAATCGGTCGCCGGCGTGGCCATCAGGCTGCCTCGGGAACCCTGGCGCCGGACAGGGCCTGCCCGGGGGGCACTGCGACGCCCTCGCCTACCAGGGTTCGGTTCGTCACCCGGGCGCCCCGTCCGACCGTGGCGGCCCGCCCCACCACCGAATCCAGCACCTGGGCGCCCGCCTCGATCACCGCGTTAACGCCGACAGCGGAGCCTCGAACCATCGCGCCCTCCCCCACGGCAGCGCCGGCCATCACCACGCTGCGCTCGACCACCGCCCCCGCATCCAGCACCGCCGCGGGCGACACCCCGGCCGCCGCCGGACCCCGCCGGCCGTCGAGCAGGTCGAGCTGGGCCTGCAGATAGGTCTCGGGAGTGCCGGCGTCGATCCAGTAGGTGTTGTGCCTGAGCGCCCACAGCGTGCCGGCGGCGGCCATGGCCGGGAAGACCTCCCGCTCCACCGACACCCGGCGCCCGCCGTCGATCCGCCCGATCACCGACGGCTCCATCAGGTAGGTGCCCGCGTTGATCCAGCGGCTCGGCGCAGGCGGCGGCGGCTTCTCCACGAAGGCGCCGACCCGCCCGTCGGGGTCGGTCACCACCACGCCGTAGCGCGACGGGTCGTCCACCTCGATCAGGTGGACGGTGGCCTCGGCGCCGGCGACGCGGTGCAGGCGCAGCATCTCGCCCACGTCGAGGTCGGTGATCACGTCGCCGTTGGCCACCAGGAACGGGCCCGCCGAGTCGTCCATGCCGGCGGCGGTGTGGGCGAAGCGGACCGCGCCGGCGGTGTCGAGCGGCTCGGACTCCACCACGCAGCACAGCTCCACCCCCGCGCAGCGGCCGTCGGGATAGGCGGCCCGGAACGCTTCATCGCCGTAGCCCAGGGCCAGCACCACCCGGTCGACCCCGTGGCGGGACAACCCACACACCACATGCTCGATCATGGGCCGGTGCAGCACCGGCAGCATCTGCTTGGGGGTGGTGAGCGTCAGCGGCCTCAGCCGGGTGCCGAAGCCCCCGACCAGCAGGATCGCCTGCACCCCGGTGCCGCCCCTGCTGCTATTCGGCGGGCGGGGCGTCGGTCGGGTCGAGGTCGGTCTCGGGCCCGGTGGAGAGCAGGTTTCCGGCCGAGGCCCCCAGGGCGGTCTGGAGCCGGTCCTCGGGCGGCGGCGGGATCTCGGCGCCGACCGGGACCCGGGCGAAGGTGAACGCCTCCAGGTCGCCGAGCAGGCGCACGTCGCCGAAGTCGTCGCTGTAGGTGTCGGTCGCCTCGTAGAGCTCGGTGAGCGTGCTGACCGGATCGTCGGCGCTGCCGGCGAGGGAGTCGGGGTCGGTCCGGGCGAAGCGCACCACCCGGATCACGGTCGGCTCGCCGTTGCAGTCCGAGCCGGCCTCCAGCACGCCGATGCCGGGCCCGCTGATCTCGTCGTCGGTGACCCTGGCCCCCATCGCCTCGAAGAACACGTCGAGGTTGGCCTGATCGCCGGCGGCGGAGCTGTTCCACGGATGGATGTGGACCACGCCGTCCTGATGGGAGTGGATGCCGTCGGGATCGGCGGCGCTGGTGAAGGCGGGCAGGAACCGGTCGCAGTCGTAGATGCCGTAGGCCGAGTGCCAGTGGTCGTTGCCCACCCGAGGCGACGCCGCCGGCGTGCGCGACGACCGGGCGAACATCACCAGAGCCACCCCGAGGATCACCACCACCGCCAGCGCCAGCGGAAAGCCGATCTCGCGCCGCTCGCGGGCCCCCTTCGACGACGCCGCCGCCCGGGCAGCCCGCTGGACCTTCTTCGACGAACTAGCCTTGGCCACGGCCCGCCACGCTATCGCCGCCCCGCAATACCCCGGCGCCCACCCCGCCACTTGCGATGCGAGGGATTGTCGGTGCCTTCATCGGCCTATGCCTGTGTAGGTGAAGCCTTGGCGCTCTAGTTGGTCGCGGTCCAGCAGGTTGCGGGCGTCGATGACGTGGCGTTCGGCCATGAGCCGCCCCACTCGGTCGAAGTCGAGGTGCTTGAACTCGTCCCACTCGGTGGCCACCACCAGCGCGGCCGCGCCGTCGCAGGCCTCGTAGGCGTCGGTGGCCATCACGATGCCGGCCTCGGCGGCGCCGACAGCCGGATCGTGGGCGCGCACCTCCGCTCCGGCGGCGACCAGCCGCCAGGCGATCTCCACCGCGGGCGAGCTGCGCAGATCGTCGGTGCCGGCCTTGAAGGCCAGGCCGAGCAGCGCGATGCGGGCCCCCGGCAGCGCCACCCTGGACGCGACCTTCTCGACGATCCGGGCGAACTGGGCCTCGTTGGCCTCCACCACGCCCCGCAGCAGCGCGAAGTCGTAGCCGGCGGCCGACGCCGCGCCGATCAGGGCTTGAGTGTCCTTGGGAAGGCACGAGCCGCCCCACCCCGGCCCGGGCCTCAGATAGTCGAGGCCTATGCGCCGATCCTGTCCCATGCCCACCAGCACGTCGCCCACGTCGGCGCCCACCGCCTCGCACAGCGCGGCCACCGCGTTGGCATACGTCAGCTTCATCGCCAGGAAGGCGTTGGCCGCGTACTTGACCGTCTCGGCCGAGGCCGCATCGGTGATCAGCACGGGCGCGTCGATGCCGGCGTAGAGCCCGGCAACCCGCTCGGCCGCGTCCGTGTCGGCGGCGCCCACCACCACCCGGTCGGGGTTGAGGAAATCGCCCACGGCGGAGCCCTGCCGCAGGAACTCGGGATTGGCCACCACCGCCACCTCTGCTCGGCCTCTTAGGATCCCGGCCAGGAACCGGGCGGTGCCCGGAGGGGCGGTGGACTTGTTGACCACCACCGCTGCGGGCCGCAGGCTCTGGCCTATCTCGGCCGCGGCGGCCTCCAGGAAGCTGAGGTCGGCGCTGCCGTCGGGGCCGGTCGGGGTGGGTACGCACAAGAAGACGAAGTCGGCGCCCGCGGCTGCCTCGGCGGAGCCGCGAGCGAAAGCCAACTGGCCCGAATCGAGTCCGGCCGCCACCAGTTCGTCCAGCCCCGGCTCGCGGATGGGCACCTCCCCGTGCTGGAGTGCGACGATCCGGGGTTCGTCGATGTCGGCACACACGACATGGTGGCCCAGGTGGGCCAGGCACGCCGCGGTGGTGAGGCCCACATATCCCGCCCCGACCACCGCCACCGCCGCGCCGGCGGGGTCAGCCACAGGACTCTCCAGGGGGTGGGCGACCCAGGATGGAGACCGGTGCCGGGTCGTCCTCGGCCGGCTGGGCCACAACGAAGACTGCGGGTTCCATCCGGCCCTCGGCCGACGCGCCCACACCGGCCGATCCCTGTTGCGCGGCCGCAGGGGCCGCAGCCGGTGCGAAACCCGAAGCCGGGTCGGGCAGGACGGCGGGAGAGCCCCGGCCCTCTACCTGGTCGCGCACCACGCTCAGGGGCTCTTGGGCCAGGAACAGCACCCCCCGGTAGTCAGCGCCGAGCACCACCGTCACTCCGGCGACATCGTCGTCTTCCACCACGTAGGGCACCGGATCGAGGTAGCGGGCCACCGTCAGGGCGGCCTCGGCGTCGTCGGGGCCATGCAGCACGACGGTCTCGGGAATGGCCCCGGCGCTGAGCTGCTCCAACACCTCGAAGCCTTCGCCGGCCAGCGCCTCAGTCGCGTCCTCTCGGGTGAACTGGTTGAACCCCGCCACCCTCAACTGCACCTCCGAGGGGCTGGCCGCGTCGGCCACCCCCCGGAACACGTCGAGAACGGCCTCGTTGGCCCGCCGGTAGGCCGCCTCGCCCTTGTAGCGGCCGTCGGGCCAGAACAGCGTGTAGACCTCGAGGCTCTGGCGCTGCAGGTTCTCGGGGTTGAAGTCCGAGAAGTCCTGGGCCAGCGACACCAGCTCGCCCAGAGTCAAGTCCTGGTCGAAGGCCACGAAGGCGGCCCCCGCGTCGATCATGCTGACGATGGTGGTCGGATTCCTGGCCCCGCGGCTGATGGCCCGGTCGAGGGCCAGCACCAGGAAGTCCTGCTGACGGGCGATCCGGGTGAAGTCGTTGCCCCCGGTGATCCGCCACCGCCCGTCGATGAACTCGGTGTAGGTGCGGCTCCGCACATATTGCAGGGCCTGCTCGCCGGTGAGGATATGGCAGCCCGGAGTCTCAATGTTCAGATCAGACTTGGGGTCGCGGGCCGGATGGGGGAACCAGACCGGCACCCCTCCCAGCGAGTCCACCACCTGCTCGAACCCGGTGAAGTCCATCTCGATGTAGTGGTTGATCTCCACACCGAACATGGATCGGACCGTCTCCACCAGCAGCGGGGCGCCGCCGATGAGCAGGGCAGAGTTGATCTTGTGGTCCTGCGCGCCGGGGATCTCGGCCCACAGGTCTCTCGGGATCGACAGCACCCACGCCGACTTCGCTCCGGGGTCGAGGCGCACCAGCATGATGACGTCGGCCAGGGCCTTCCCGCCGACCCCGCCGTCGGCGTCGGCGTCCGGGCGGACGTCGATGCTGCTGTCGGTGCCGACCACCAGGAAATTGACGGGCTCGCCCGGCTCGGTGTCGGGGCGCAGCAGCTCGCGGCCGTACTGGACGGTCTCGGGAAACTGCACCGGCTGGTACTCCTCCCAGACCTCGTCGACATAGTTGACGGTCTCCGCCGACGCCACCGCCGCCACGATCACCACCAGGCTGGCCACGATCACTAGCCGCTGCGGCCAAGTGCGCCTGAGCCGCGACTTCGACGGCGTTGAGGGTCGGTCCGGCACGGAGGGCAAGCGTAACGCCGGTCCCCCGTCGCTCTGAGGCTTGTGTTGAGGGGCTAGCGCAGGTGGAACACGTCGCCGGTGTCGATCAGCACCTCGCCGCCATCGCCGGCCACGATCAGGCGTCCGGCCGCGTCGATGTCGATGGCCGTGCCCACCACCGCGGTGCCGTCGGTGCGCTGCACCCTGACCGTCCGCCCCAGCGTGGCCGACCCAGCCCTGAGGTCGGCCCGGGCCTTGCGGGGGTCGGCGAGGCCGCCGGGCAGTTCATCGATGATCCACCCCAACAGCTCGTCGCGGGTGGCCGCGCCTGCGACCTGGGCCAGCGCGACCGCTCCGGGCTCGGCGGGCGCCTCGGCCAGGTTCAGGCCGAGACCCACCACCACCACCGGCGGATCGCCGTCGACCAGCTCCGACAGCACCCCCGCCAGCTTCCCCGAGACCGCATCGGACTCGATCAGCAGGTCGTTGGGCCACTTGGACCGCACTGCCGCGCCCCCCGCGGGCAGGGCCTGAGCCACCGCAGCCAGAGCAGCGGCCGCGACCGCGGCCACACAGTCTTCTGGCGGGCGCGGGCAGGGACGAGCCCGTAGCGTCTCGGCTTCAGTCCCGCTCTTGTTCGCTTCGCTCACGGGCCGCTCAGGCCACGGCCTCGCAAGCTCGGCCTCTGCGGGGTCAGTCCCACCCTTGTTCGCTGCGCCAACGGGCCGCTCGGCCTCTGCGGACCCCGATGTCGGCACGGTCAGCCGGAAGCTGACCAGCAGCGAGGCCTCGCCGCGGTGGGACCCCGCGGCAGCATCGGACCAGCGGCGCCCCAGGCGACCCCTTCCCGCCGTCTGGTGGTCGGCCACCAGCACCGCTGGCCAGCGCTCGCCGCGCCGGGCCCCGGCCGCCAGGTCGTCGTTGGTGGACGCGGTGGCGGCGGCGTGGAGCAGCTCGCCCAGCCCGGCCCGACGAGCCGCCTCGCAGCTCAGCGGCAGCCACCGGCGCGCCGACCGTGCCAGCGGATCGTCCGGTCCCGCCGAGGACATCACAGCGAGCATTCTGTGCGATCCGAGCCGCGATCGGCTAGGCAGAGCCACCCATGCTCTCCTACGTGCTTCCAGCCGCCCTGAACGGATCGGCGGCGATCACGGTGCCCCGACGAGCCCACCGTTTGGCACCAGAGCCGACGCAGCAAGCTCGGGGCGGGTCAGCCTCGATCACACCGATGCCGCCGCTATGGCCCTGAGGATCGCTCTTGCGGGTTGGTACGGGTCGGACAACCTGGGCGACGAGATGATCCTGAGATGCATGGCCTCCGCCCTGCGGGCCCGGGGGGCGGAGCCGGTGGCGGTGTCGATCGATCCCGAGCGGACGACCACCGTCCATGGCATCGACGCGGCAGATCACCGCTCGCCGGCGGGCGGCCCGGCGCTGCGCCGGTCGCTGCGCGGGGCGCAGGCCATGATCCTCTCCGGAGGCGTGGTGCAGTCGGAGACGTCGCCGTGGAACATCTGGTTCCACATGTCACGGCTGCGCGCCTTCAGGCGCTCGGTGCCGTCCACCCACCGGCGAGAGCGGGCCGCAGTCGCGGCCGTCGGCCTGGGAGCGGGACACGTCCGCGGCGCCGGCGGGCGGCGCATGGCGGTCTCGGAGCTGCGCCGGGCCTGCCGAGTCGTGACGCGTGACGCCGCCTCGGCCCAGCGCCTGCGCCACTGGGGCGTGCCCGACGTGGCCGTCGGCGCCGACCCGGTGCTCGCCGGAGACACCGAGCGCGTTTCGAGCGGGCCGGACGCCACCCCACCGCCGCACCCGCGCCCGGCAACGCCCACGGACCCGGCGGGCACTGGCCGCGACCGCGGCGACACCATCGGCGTGATCCTGCGCCCCCCGAATCGCCCAGGCATCCGCACCGCGGCAGCCAAGACCCGCACGTCCTGGCAGCCTTGGACGGATCAACTGGCGCGATCGCTCGACGCACTGGCCGAGCACAGCGGCATGACGCTGCGGCTGCTGCCCTTTCAGCCGAGCCAGGACACCCCCATGCTGGCCGCGCTGCAACAACAGATGAAGACGGACGCCGAGATGGTCGCGCTCGACATCGACAACGCGCTCGCCGAGGTGGCCCGTAGCCGCCTGGTAGTGACCATGCGCTATCACGGCGCGGTCGCCGCCCTGCTCAACGATCAGGCGGCGGTGGTGCTGGACTACTCTCCGAAAATGGAATCGCTCGCCGCCGAGGGCGGAGGCTGGGCCTCGCTGATCGATCTGGCGCCGCTCGACGCGGGGCGCTTCGAGCCCCGCACGCTGATCGACGCGGCGAGCGAGGCGCAGGACAGGTCGCACCTCACGGCCGAGGCCCGGGGCGTGCTGCAAGACCGCCTGAAGGTCAACTACGCCGCGCTCGACGACCTGCTCGAGCTGATCCAGTGAGAGGCCGAGCGAAATTGCGCTCGCTCTGAGGTGTTGACGCCGCGTCGAGCCCCGTCGAGCCAGTTGCCTCAGCCGTTCGACCCGTCGCCTGGAATGAGATGAGTCGCATCAATCCATCGAGCCAGATGCGCGAGCCGCTCGCATGAGCCCCGTCGATCCCGCGGCCAGTGACTCGGACACCGGTGGCGCCACTCTCCGCGGGCGGTGGGCTGCCAGCCCGGTGACAGGTCGCCCGTGGCTGCGACGCCTGCTGAGGTGGCTGAGAATCGCATACCTCGCCGTGCTGGCCGCCGCCGTGCCCGTGCTGGTGGCAGCGCGCCGCCAGGAGGTGTCCGACCTTCTCGGAGACCTCGCGGGCGCACGCCATGTGCTGGTGGCGGCATCGTTCTCGACCGGGTTCGGGCTGATTGCGCTCAGCGCCTACTTCTGGCTCGTGAGCCTGCGCCTGCTCGGCCAGCGCCCCCGCTGGCGCGACCTGGTCGAGACCGCGGCTCGTTCCCTGCCGGCGAGATACGTGCCGCTGATGGTCACGTTCGTGGTCAGCCGGGTGGCTCTGATGCAGCGCCGCGGCGTTGCGGCCGGACCACTCGCCCTCACCGCCGCGCTCGAGATGGCGGTGAGCCTGGCCGTGTCGGTGGCCTACGGCCTCGTGCTGCTGGGCTGGGGCGGCGGGCTGCCCGGAGGGCTGGCCATCCCGCTGCTGTGCGCGGCCGGGGTGATCATCGCCGCTTCGCCGTCGGTGGCGGGACGGGTGGTGGCGGCGGTGGCCCGACGGCGCGGCCTCGACAGCCTGACGCCCGTAAGCGGATTCAGGTGGCCGGGCTATCTGCACATGATCGCGGCGGCGGCCTGCTACTGGACTTGGGCCGCGGCGGTGTTCTGCCTGTACATGCGGGCCTTCGAGGTCGCCGACGGCTTCGGGACGGCCCGCCTCGCCGGCGCCTTCGTGCTCACTTGGGGAGGCATGCGACTTCTCTCGGTGATCGCGCCGCAGGGAATCGGGGTGGTGGAGGTGACCGTTCCGTCGCTGCTCGGCGCGGCCGATCCCCTAGCGCTCGGCATATTGATCTTCGGCTTCAGGCTGGTGCTGCTGGTGCGCGACCTGCTGGCCGCCGCCGTCGCTGAGCTCCTCGCCGCGAGGCGCACTTCGGCCGAAGCCGATCCGGTGCCGCGTTCGGATGGTGCGGCGCCTTGATCCACGTCTTCATCGGCACCCAGGCCGAGTACATCAAGCTGGCGCCGCTGCTGTGGCGCATGGAGTCGGCCGGCCTCCCCTACCGGCTGATCGACTCGGGCCAGCACGCCGACCGGTCCGAATCGTTCCGCGAGGAACTGGGCTTGCGGGCGCCCGACCACTCGATGGGCGGCAGGCGCAGCGTCGACTCGGTGCCGGCCGCCCTGTGGTGGGCGGCGGGACTGAGCCGCAAGCTGGCCCGGCCCCGGCGACTCGCGCGAACCGTCTTCGGCGGGCGCCCGGGGATCTGCGTGGTTCACGGCGACACGCCGACCACGCTGCTGGGCGCGCTCATGGCGAAGCGGGCCGGGCTGGCGCTGGCCCACGTCGAGGCGGGCCTTCGCACCCACCGCTGGCTGCACCCCTTTCCCGAGGAGATCATCCGGGTGGCGGTCGACCGGCTCGCCGACCTGCTCTTCGCGCCCGACGCCGCCGCCGCCGACGATCTGCGCAGGCGCCGCGTCAAGGGGCGGATCATCACCGGATCGTCCAACACCATCAGCGACGCGCTCCGAGCCGCCCTGGAGCCACACACCGCAGACGCGCCGGCCGGGCTCGACCAGCCGGGAGGCGCCCGATCGCCCAGCGCGCCGTGCCCGGTGGTGGTGACCATGCACCGGGTGGAGAACCTGCACCGGCGCCGCCGCCGACAGGCGCTGGTGTGCACGATTGTGCGGCTGGCCCAGACGACCCCGGTGCGCTGGTACGTCCACGAGCCCACCCGACGGGCCCTCAGCTCCGCCGATCAAGCCGACCTGGAGGCCTCCGGCGCGCAGCTGGTGCCGATGGCCGGTTACGCCGAGTTTGTGCGAGCGCTCGCACAGGCGCCGTTCGCCATCACCGACGGAGGCTCAATCCAGGAGGAGTGCGCGCTATTGGGGGTGCCGGTGCTGCTGTGGCGAGACCGAACCGACCGGGTCGACGGCATCGGCCAAAACGTCGTGCTCAGCCGCTACGGCCCCGCCACAACCGAAGCCTTCCTGGCCGACCCCGAACGCTTCCGGCGCGCCCCGAGCCTGCCGCAGTCAAGCCCGTCTCAAGAGATTCTCGAAGTCCTCAATGACTGGATCATTGGCTGGACCCGCACTGAGACCCCGTAGCGGACGATGCACACGAAGGCGGCGATGCCGTCCTTCCAGGTGATCTTCTTGCCCTCGGCATAGTTCCTGCTCGTATAGGAGACGCCGGTCTCCCAGATGCGCCAGCCGCCGGCGGCCACCTTGGCGGTGATCTCGGTGTCGATCCCGAAACGGTTCTCACGCAACTCGAGCGACCGCACCACTTCGAGGCGGAACGCCTTGTAGCAGGTGGCCACGTCGGTCAGGCACACGCCGGTGAGCATGTTCGACAGCAGGGTCAGCATCCGGTTGCAGACCATGTGCCAGAAGTACGGCACCCGGCACGACGAGCCCTCCTGCATACGGGTTCCGTACACCACATCGGCGTCGCCGCGCGCCAGCGGCGCCAGCAGCGCGTCCCAGTCACCGGGGTCGTATTCGAGGTCGGCATCCTGGATCACCACGAACTCTCGGCTGGCCTCGGCGAAACCTCGCCTCACCGCGGCGCCCTTGCCGCGGTTGGTGGGCTGCAGCAGCACCCGAACCCGCGGATCGTCGAATTGCGACAGCCGCCGGCGGGTTCCGTCGGTGGAAGCGTCGTCCACCACTACCAGCTCGCCGGTGAAGCGGCTGGCCAGCACCCTGGAGACGATCTCGTCGATGGTGGCGGCCTCGTTGTAGCAGGGCATCACCACCGATAGGCAGCCGTCAGAGGCGCTCACGGGCCACAGCCTAGGGCGTACGCAGGCAAGGCCTCGCTGCGATGCGACGGGCTTGTACCTGCCCGCGCACGCTCTAGGGTGGCCCGATGCACGCCGGGGAGTGTCCGCTTTGAGGGCGGCTCTCGGGTCGGTGGCAGCCCGCCTGTGGTCGGGATGGACGGTTGTGGCGCTGATCGCGGCCGCGCTGTTGGCGGTGTGGCTGCCCGATATGGGACTGCCGCTCGGCAACAGCGACGACGGCCGCATCCTGGGCATCTTCGGCCTTCAGGCCCGCAACTTCTGGGAACTGGGCGTCATCGACTCAAGCTTCGGCGCGGTGATCGAGCCCTACGTCAGGCCGGTGTACGACGTGGCGCCCCGAGCCGAGCCGCCGCCCGTCGCGGTCAACTACGCCCACCACCCGCCGCTGCAGGTGCTCATGTCGGTGGTGTCGACGGGCGTGCTCGGAGACAGCGCCGCCGCGCTGCGGGTGCCCGGCCTGCTGGTGGGTACCGCCACGGTGGTGTTCATGGCGTCGCTGCTGCGCGGCCGCGGCCTTGGCTGGGGCCCGACGCTGCTGGCGGTGGCGGCCATGGCGAGCACCGGCTTCTACTACGTGTACGCGCGGATCAGCGTGAGCTTCTCGCTGCTGCTGGCTGCCATCGCTGCGGTTTCGTGGGCGATGCACCGCACGCAGGTGCGCCGACGGGACATGCTGATGGTGACCGGACTCGCCGCGCTGGCCGCGACGCAATCGTGGATCGCGATAGCAGCCATGGCGCTCGTAGTGCTGTGGATGCTGGCCGCCGGGCGGGGCGACGACGGCGAGTCGCTCTCAGAGGCCGAGCGGGCAGGCGAGCGAGTCCCGCCCATACGGGCGAGGCCGTGGCCTGAGCAGCCCGTGAGCGCAGCGAACGAGAGCGGGAATGACGTCGGTGCGGAGCCAAGCATCGGCGCGGAGCCAAGCGTCGCAGCGCCAGCAGCACAGCCGCGGCGACTGGCCGTGCGGTGGCTGTCGGCCAGCCGGCAGCGGCTGCTCGTCGCGGTCGTCGCGGGCACCGCGCTCGGAGCCGGGATCACCGCGCTCTGGATGCTCAACGGCGCCGGAGTCGAGGATCTCGCCAACCAGGTATCCATTCGCACCAGCAACAAGGCGGGAAGCACCGGCGCGACCTTCACCTTCGGCGAGTTTCTGGCTAGGCAGTGGCGCTTCGCCTCCGAGGAGCTGCTCGTGCCGGTGTGGCTGCGGGTTCTGCTGGTGCCCTGCCTGTTGGCCGGGCTGATCGACCGGCGCACCCGGGCGCCGGCCGCCATAACGCTGGCGGTGGCGGCGGCGCTCACCTTCGGGGTTCAGCAGGGCGCCTGGGTGCACCGGCTGTGGAACTTCCCGTGGCTGGCCCCGGTGACCATCGGCTTCGCGGCTCTCGCCGACGCGGTCCGCAGGCTCATCCCCCGCCGCTGGCGCCCCCTGCCGGCGATGGTCGCGGCCGCATTGATGGCGGCAACGCTGATTGCGGTGGTGAGCGGCTCGACACGGCAGCGCTACATCACCGACCCCGCCGACGCGGGAACCGCTCTGGAGCGGACGGGAAGCCTGCCGGGTACGGAGCTGGCATGGTCGGTGCCTCCGGTGACCAGCGCCACCTGGGTCTCGTACTACCTCGATATGCGGGTAATCCGCCTCAACGAGGACCGCCTCGACGACTTGGACCCATCAGATGTGGTGGTTCTCAAAGCCGATCGGGTGCCCGACTTCTTCCCCGAGGGAGCGGCGAGCGACCCGCTTGCCGCTCACGGCGACTTCCTGGTCATCTCCGCCTCGAGGCTGCTGCCGCAATGACGCCGCAGTGCAATTCGGGCCGCGCTCAGCTATCCAATGCAGGAATGTTCTCCAAGGTGCTGGTGGCCAACCGGGGCGAGATCGCGGTGCGCGTGATCCGGGCCTGCCGGGATTTGGGCATCACCGCAGCCGCCGTCTACTCCGACACCGACCGCGGCGCCATGCATGTGCGGCTGGCCGACGAGGCCTACTCGCTGGGCGGCGAGACCGCGGCGGAGAGCTATCTGCGCACCGACGCCATCGTGGCCGCCATCGAGCGCAGCGGCGCCGACGCGGTCCACCCCGGCTACGGCTTCTTCAGCGAGAACGCCGACTTCGCCCGGGCCGTCGCCGCCGACGGCGTGACCTTCATCGGGCCGCCGCCGGAGGCAATCGAGGTGATGGGCGACAAGATCTCCGCCCGGGAGGCGGCCGTTCGCGCCGGGGTGGACCCGGTGCCGGGCACGGCCGAGCCGATCTCAAGCCCGGCGGAGGTCGAGGCCTTCGGGGCGGCCCACGGCTGGCCCGTGGCCGTCAAGGCCGCCTACGGAGGCGGGGGCCGGGGCATGAAGGTGGTGAGAGCCTCGGCGGACGCCGCCGACGCGGTCGAGTCGGCCCGACGCGAATCGCTCGCCTACTTCGGGCGCGACGAGCTCTACATGGAGCGCTACTTCGACGCGGCCCGCCATGTGGAGGTGCAGGTGCTCGCCGACGCCCACGGCAGCTGCATCCACCTCGGCACCCGCGACTGCTCGGCCCAGCGCCGCCACCAGAAGCTCATCGAGGAGGCGCCCGCGCCAGCGATAGATCCCGGAGTGCTCGCGGCCATGGGCGAGGCCGCGGTGGCGGTGGCGGCAGGCTGCGGCTACGTCAACGCGGGCACCGTCGAGTTCCTCTACGCCGACGGAGCGTTCTACTACCTGGAGATGAACACCAGGCTGCAGGTCGAGCACCCGGTCACCGAGATGGTGACCGGCATAGACCTGGTGGAGCAGCAGCTTCGGGTGGCGGCCGGCGAGCCGCTGGCGCTGACCCAGGCCGACATCGCCCTCGACGGCTGCTCCATCGAGGTGCGGGTCAACGCCGAGGACCCGGCCGGGGGCGCCTTCCTGCCCTGCCCCGGCCCCATAGATGAGCTGAGGCCCGCCCAGGGTTACGCCACCCGCTGGGACGGCGGCTACGAGGCCGGCGACACGGTGAGCCCCCACTACGACAACCTCATCGGCAAGCTGGTGGTGTGGGGACGCGACCGCGGCGTGGCCATCGGCCGGGCCCAGCGAGCCCTGGCCGAGACCCGGGTGGGCGGCGTGGCCACCACCATCGCCGCGGCGCAGGCCATCCTGGCCCACGCGGACTTTGCCGCTGCGGCCCACTCCACCCGCTGGGTGGAGGAGCGGCTCGACTTCGCGTCGCTGCCCGAGGCTCCGCCCGCCCCCGCCCCCGGCGCCGACGCATCCGGGGTGCGCCATGAGATCGAGGCCGAGGTGGACGGCAAGCGCTTCCGCGTGGCGCTGTGGGCGCCGGAGGCTGCCGGCGACGAGCAGCCGAGCGCGGCCCGTCGTCGGGCCCGGGGGCCGTCGAGCCTCGGCGGCGGCGCGGCCGAGGTGGCGGTGCCGATGCAGGGCACGATCATCAAGCTGCTGGTCGAGGTGGGCGACGAGGTGTCCGCCGGCCAGCCGGTGGCCGTGCTCGAGGCCATGAAGATGGAGAACAACATTGCCGCGGGCCGCTCGGGAACCATCGCCGAGATCAGGGTGGAAGTCGGCGACTCGGTGGGCGCGGGCGACACCATCGCAGTCATCGCCTGACACGCGCGACGGTCCACGATGGGGCCGCGGGCAGGCGCTAGCCTCGCGCCCCGGCGGGCGTCGGCAGAAGACGGTGGTTTCATGACCCCCCATCCCATTCGTTCGCTCGCAGGCCTGTTGTTGGCTGCTGCCGTCCTCGCCGCCGGGCTGGCCGCGCCGGCCGCGGCCCATCCCCACGGCCCCTCCGACAGCGAGTTCACCTTCATCGGCGGGGGCTGGGGGCACGGAACCGGCTTGAGCCAGTTCGGCGCGCTGGGGCGGGCCGAGGCCGGCCAGAGCTACGAGGACATACTCGCCTTCTACTATCCCGGCACCACGCTGCGAACCGATCCCTCCCTGGTGCCCGACGACGTGGACGTGCGCATCGCTGTGCACAACACGACGGTGTTCAGGCCCTCGGGGCTGCTGACCGTGTCGATGGACGGCCGCTTCCTCGACACCACCGTCAGAACGCTCACGGTGCGCCGCGGCGACGGCGGCTGGCACATCAACTCCAGCAATATCGACTGGTGCCGGGGCTTCTGCGACGGAACGGTGCTGACGGTGAGCTTCGACGACGGCGAGGTCGTCCGGGTGTCGGGCACCAGCAACGGCACCGAGCGCTACGCCCACGGGCAGTTCCAGCTCACCCCCGCAGCCGGCGGCGTGTCCAACTGCGGCAGCGCCTCCGCCAACCAGTACTGCCTGGTGATCGGCGACATGACCATGCAGCAGTACCTCTACGGCCTCGACGAGGTGCCCCACAGCTGGCCGGCGGACGCTCTCAAGGCCCAGGCGGTGGCGGCTCGCAGCTACGCGGTGGCCATCATGGAGGAGCGGGCCAACTGGTCGGCGCCGTTCGATCTCTACACATCGACCCGCGACCAGGAGTACAAGGCCTGGGACCACCAGCGGGATCCGGGCCACGACGCCTGGGCCGGCCAGGTGGACGCCACCGACGACACCGTGCTCACCTACCAACCCGCCGACGGCAGCGGCCCCCGTGTGATCGTCGGCTACTACAGCTCCTCCAACGGCGGCCACACCGCGGCCAACGAGGAGCCCCGACGCGACCCCCTGTCGTACCTGCTGGCCCAGCCGGACCCCTACGACATCGCGCCCAACAGCAACGGCGACCCCCAGAATCCCAACTTCAGCTGGCAGCGCACCTATACCGCCGATCAGATCAAGGGCTGGCTCGAGGACTACCCGTTCGCCGACATGGACGTGGGCGACATCGTTGAGATCTACATCGTGGGACCGGGACCGTCGGGCCGCATCGACGACGCGCTGGTGACCCTGGTGGGCACCGAGCGCACGCTGGAGGTCCGCGACGAGGACAACGAGCCGTACGGCTATCGCTTCTACTACGCCCTGGTGCGGGGCTGCCGCCTCACGCCCGGCTGCCTTCCCCTGCTGTCCACGAAGCTCACCCTGCTGGGCTCCCACACCGGCGACGGCCCCACCGTGCACACTCTTCCGTTCGCCGACGTGGCCTGGAACGACCCCTACGCCGAGGCGGTCCTGTGGATGCTCGAGAACGAGATCACCCAGGGCACGACCCCGACCACGTTCTCGCCGGATCGCTCGCTCACCCGGGCCCAGTTCGCCACGTTCCTGTGGCGCTTCGCGGGCGAGCCGCAGTCGGCCGACGGAGCGGCCAGCTTCGACGACGTTGAGCCCGAGAGCTACTACGACCAGGCGGTGGGATGGATGGTGAACCGGGGCATCACCAAGGGATGCAGCAATACCGAGGCGCGGTTCTGTCCCGACGATCCGCTGATTGCCTCGCACCTGGCCGCCTTCCTGTGGCGCTTCGCGGGCAACACCTACAGCAACCACCCCGTACCGTTCACCGACATCGGGATCAACGACTTCTACCTGGAGGCCGCCCGCTGGCTGGTGGAGCACCGCCTCTGGGTGGGCGACGACTTCGCTCCGCCCGGCGACGGTCCGGCGAGCTTCGGGCCCGGCGACAGCGTGGACCGGGCCCGGATGGCCATGCTGATGTGGAACCTGGCCGGGACGCCGGGCGCGTTCGACGCCGATGTGGCGCGGCCGCCGCTGATGCGATCGCCGTGACGGCCGGCGGACCAGCCCCGAGGCTGGGGTTTCGCTACCTGTACCTGGCCGACGCGGCCGCACTCCTCGGGCTGATGGCAGCCATCACCACGGCGCGGTTCGGGCTCGACTGGCCGACCTATCCGCTGTCGCACTACGCGGCGGGGTTCGCGGTGGCGACGGCCCTGCACATGGCCGTCTACTACTTCGGCGGCCTCTACGAGTACGAGCAGCGGCTCGGCCCGGCGCCCCGGCTGCCGCGGGCCACGATGCTGACGCTGCTGGCGGTGGGGGCCGACGCCACCGTGTCGCTGCTCAGCGGCCGCTATCTGATGCCCCGGGCCAACCTGGTGATCCTGGCCGCGGCCGCCAGCCTGGCCGTGTCGTTCAACCGCTGGCTGGCCCGGCGCCTGCGGTCCCGCCGCCTCGGGCGGTGCCGGGTGCTGCTGCTGGGAAGCGAAGCCGAGGTGGCCTCCGCCCGGCGCCACCTGCTCGACGCCGAGCCCGAGGTGGAGATCGCCGGGCAGTCCGACGCGCCGGCCGACATCGTGGCCGAGGTCGACCGGGCCGAAGCCACCGATCTGCTGCTGCTGTCGAGCCAGTCGCTCGACGTCATCTATCCGGGGCCGCTGGCCGAGCTGGAGCGGCGCCGGGTGGGGGTCTACCGGCGGATCGCGCCGTCGGACACCCTGCTGGGACTCCAGCGGACCCGCCAGATCGGCGGGATGCCCTTCGTGGCGCTGCGAGCCCACGCCCTGCCCGCCTGCCGACTGCGGTTCAAGCGCCTGCTCGATCTGGTGTACCTGCTGGTGCTGGCCCCGGTGGCCGTCCCGGTGACGCTGGCGGTGGCGGTGTGCGTGCGGCTGCGGGCCGGTGCGGGGGTGATCTACCGGCAGGAGCGGGTGGGCATGGCGGGGGTGCCCTTCGTGATGGTGAAGTTCCGGACCATGACGCCGGGCGCGGAGCAAGCTGGGCCGGAGCTGGCTGTAGCCGACGATCCGAGAGTGATCGGTGGCCTGGCGTGGCTGCGCCGGACCCGGCTCGACGAGCTGCCGCAGCTCTGGAATGTGCTGGCGGGAGAGATGTCGCTGGTGGGGCCCCGGGCCGAGCGGCCCGAGCTGGTGGCCCGGCTCGAGACCGAGATCGCCGGATACGGGCGGCGCCACGACATCCCGCCGGGCATCACCGGCCTGGCCCAGACCCAGGGCCACTACCAGACCGACGCCGCCTACAAGCTGGGCCACGATCTGCAATACGTTGTGAACTGGTCGCCGCTGCTCGACTGGGAGATCATGGTGAAGAGCCTCGTAGTGATGGCCCGCCGCTCAGGCCGGTGAACACTCCCGACAGCCCTCCCGTGAACAGCCCCGGAACTGCCCCCGCTGGGCTGCCGTACATCTCGGTGGTGGTGCCGGCTCGGGATTGCGCCGAGCTGATCGGTGAGTGCCTCGCCGCCATCGCAGCCCAGACCTACCGCGGGCCGATCGACGTGACGGTGGCGGTGGCGCCCAGCTCCGACGGCACCGCGCAGGCGGTCGCCGGCTCAGAGATCGAATTGCCGCTGCAAGTGGTCCCGAATCCGGCGGGGACGGCCGCGGCGGGCCTCAACCTTGCGGTGGCGGCATCGGCGGGCGCGGTGGTGGCCCGGGTGGACGCCCAGTCGCGGCTCGCGCCCGACTACCTGGAGCGCGCCGTCGCCACCCTGGCTCGAACCGGGGCGGCCAACGTGGGCGGGGTGCAGCATCCCGTCGGACCGGGGCCCATCGCGGCCGCGGTCCGATCACCGTTCGGGGGCGGTCCCGCCGCCTTCCGACGGGGCCGCCACGGCGGACCGGCCGACACCGTGTACCTCGGAGTGTTCGACCGCGCCGCCCTGGAATCGGTGGGCGGCTTCGACGAGACCCTGGGCCGCAACCAGGACTACGAGCTCAACTGGCGCCTGCGCTCCCGCGGCCACACCGTGTGGCTCGACCCGACCCTGGTAGTCGACTACGTGCCCCGCTCGGACTACCGGGGCCTGGCCCGCCAGTACTTCTCCTACGGCGCCTGGAAGCGCACCATGCTGGTGCGCAATCCCCGGTCGTTGCGCGCCCGCCAACTCGCCGCCCCCGCACTGGTGGCCGGGCTGGCCGTCTCCGCGCTCGAACTGGCCCTCGGACGCGGCCGGGGCGCAGCCCTGCCGGCGGTCTACGCCGCAGCCTGCGCAGCAGCCGCCGCCCGCCTGCGCGATTCGCAGGGGGACCGGGGCCGGGCCGCGGCCGCCTTCGCGGTGATGCACATCTGTTGGGGGGCGGGCTTCCTGGCAGGCCGCACCCGCCGCGGCCGGCAGCCGAACTAGGAGGCAGCCGACCGCAGCTAAGAGCGAGCGCAAATAGGTGAGAGCCCGTCGCGTCGCAAGGGTGTCTTTCCCGCTCTTGTTCGCTGCGCTCACGGGCCGCTCGGGCCACGGCCTCGCCCGTATGAACCGGATTCGCTCACCTATTCGCTCGGCCTCTAAGCGAACCGGCCCCGGCAGGATCAGCGAGAGCCGGTCGAAGCCAGGTAGGCGGCCACGACCTCGCCCGGGTCGCCGACTGCCTTGAGCACCCCGTCGTCGAGCCACGCGACCCGGTCGCAGTGGTGCTCGATCTCGGCCATGACGTGAGTCCCCAGCACCACCGAGCCGGCTGCGGACGTGATTTCGTCAATGCGCTGGGCGCTGCGGTGTCGAAAGTCCTCGTCTCCCACCGCGAGGGCCTCGTCGATCAGCAGGATTTCGGGGATTCGCGCGGTGGCAATGGCGAAATGGAGCCGGGCCCGCATCCCTGAGGAATACGTCCGCATGGGCCGGTCGATGGCGTCGCGCAGTCCCGAGAAGTCGACGATCTCATCGACGCGGCCCTCGATCTCAGCCCTGGTGAAGCCCAACGCCAGCCCGCCGATGAGAATGTTGCGCCGGCCCGAAAGAGCCGGGCGCAAAGCGGAGGACACCCCCAGCAGCGACGGCCGGCAGCGGCCGAGGATCGAACCCGACTCCAGCGGCAACAGCCCCGTCATCGCCGACAGCAGCGTGGTCTTGCCCGCGCCGTTGGCCCCGATCAACCCCAGCGTCTCCGACTCGTGCAGGTCCAGGCTGACACCCCTCAGAGCGCGGATCGTGCGGTACCGCCGGCGAGCCCGGCCCTGGGCGAAGATCTGCTTCAGCCCCGGAACGGGATCCTCGTAGACCCGGTAGTAGACGTGGGCGTCGCGCACCCGCACGGTGACGGACGGATCCATCGCCGTCACGCTCCCAGCCGCTGCTCGGACCGGTGGAAGGCCGCGAAGCCGATCACGGGCAGGGCAATGCACCATGCCAGCAGGCCGACCACCACCCAGCCGTCGACCGACTCCCCCACCAGGCACCAGCGGGCACAGGTGATCACGTCGTAGATCGGATTCAGGGCGAAGGCCCGTCTCCAGCCCGGACTGGTCACGAACGCCTCGACGCTGAATATCACCCCTGAGGCGTAGAACAGCAGCCTGAACAGGTGGGGCAGCAGTTGCTGCAGGTCGGACAGCGAGGTCCCGATCCGGGCCACCAGCAGGGCCGCCCCGAAGTTGAACATGAACTGCGCCACGAGCACCGCGGGCAGCACCAGCCACCTCATCGACGGGCGCTCGCCGGTGGCGACCACCGCGGCCATGGCCAGAACCAGCGCGGGCACGAAGGCGGCGGTCTGCCCATTGAGGGTCGCGGCGGGCAACAGGATGCGGGGGAACTGCACCGAGCGGATCAGGCCCAGGTTGCGGCTGATGCAGACGGCCGAGTCTTGGACGACGCGCTGGGTGAGGTGGAACAGCACCACTCCGACAATCAGGAAGCCCAGAAAGTTCTCGACCCCGCGGCTGGTGTCGATCACCACTCCGAAGATCAGGAAGTACACGCCGACCAGCAGCGCGGGGTTGGCGATGTGCCAGAGCTGCCCCAGAACGGTGCCCATGTTCTGGGCCCGGAGATCCTGGGCGGGAACCAGGATGGCGAACTCCCTGCGACGCCATGCCTCGGAGAGATACGCCGCCGCCGACGGGGGGCGCGTGAGGTCGTAGAGGCGCTGATCGGGGTCGCTCACCGCCACGATCCTAGAATCTTGCCGGTGCTGGCAAGCACAGCGCCATAATGCTGCTGTTGATTCGATCTCGTCGAACAGTTGCGGTGAACACATCCGAGACCGTCAAGGTGGTGGTGGCGTCGGCGGCCCTGATCGTGTTCACCAACGGTCCCGTGCTGCTGTTCTCCAAGAGCGTGCTGGACCGCACCGGCCGCTGGGAGGACCTCGCAGTGTGGCCGTTCCTGGCTGCGGCGGCCCTCGCCGGCGCCGCGCTGGCCGCATGGGACGTGGCGGGGGCGCGGCGCCGATCGCTCAAGGCCACCGATCCGGTTGCCGCCGCCGCGGTCGGCTGGTTCGCGCTGGCCGCCGTTGCTTCCACGCTTTGGAGTGCCGACCCGGCCGCCACGGCATGGCGCTCGGCCGTCTACGTCGGCATGGCTCTGCTGGCGTGGGCGATAGCGCGGCTTGACACCCGCGACGCCACTGCGACGGTCGCTCTGATGGCCGCGGCGGCGGTCGCGGCCAGCCTTCTGCTGATCGCGCTGCGGCCCGACCTCGGTCTCGACGCCAACGGCTACTGGAAGGGCGTGTACACCAACCGCAACTCCCTGGCCCCGCTGGCCGCCATCGGCGTGCTGGCCGGGATCCGCTTCGCCCTGGAATCCCGCCGCGTCCTTCGGGCCGCGGCCGTCGGGCTCGCGCTGGCGTCAACGGCAGCCCTGACCGGCGCGGGCAGCCGCACCGCCTGGGTGTCGCTCATCGCCGCTCTGGTGGTGTCGAGCCTTCCCCTGCTCCACCACCTGGTTGCACAACGCCGGGGCATGAGTTCTGCCGCCAAGATCACCGCGGCTGCGGCCGGAGCGAGCGCGGCGGCCGCCGCGGCCTGCCTGGCCGCGGTGTGGAACGTGCCCACCCTCAGCCAGCGCCGCACCATCTGGAGCCTGGTATGGGACCGGATCTCCGACAGGCCGCTGGCCGGCTACGGCTTCTTCACCTTCTGGGACATCGAGGAACTGACCCAGCATGTGCTGCTGCGGCGGGGCAGCGCCCACAACAGCCTGGTCGAGGTGGCCCTGGGCCTGGGCCTGCTGGGCGTGGTGCCCTTCGCGGCCATTGTGATTCTGGCCGCACGCAACACCGGGCTGGCCCTGTGGCGGCGCCCGAATGCGGACACCTGGATGTGGGCCGCGCTCGTAGCCTTCCTGCTGATGGAGAACGTCACAGAGAGCTTCGTGCTGTGGTTCTCCTACAGCTGGGTGCTGTTGATGGCCGCGGCGCTCAGAGGCCGAGCGCGTGTGGACGCGAATCCGGCTCCTGCGGGCGAGGCCGTGGCCCGAGCGGCCCGTGAGCGCAGCGAACAAGAGCGGGAAGCACTGAGGCCCGCCCCGGCGGCACACCCGCATGCGGGCACGGAGCCCGCCCGGGCGCCCCGAGTCGCCCAAGGCGACACGTCCGGGGCGCGCGACGGCGCGATGATGGTCGAATGAGCAGCACGCCGCCCCCGGCCGACGTCGGCGGAAACCTATGGACCTCTCTGGCCGTCGATCCGCCGGAGACGTTCCGCCCGACGCTGCGGATCAGCGTGGTCGTCACCTACTACGAGGCACCCGAGGCACTGGAGTTGACGCTGGCCGCCCTCGAGGGTCAGGACTATCCACGGGAGCTGTTCGAGGTCGTGATCGTCGACGACGGCTCGCGCCTGCCGCTCGAGGCCCCGTCCGACAGCCCGCTGTCCATACGGGTGGTGCACCAGGAGGACCTCGGTTTCGGGCTGGCTCGGGCCCGCAACACCGGGGCGCGCGCCGCGTCGCATCCGATCCTGGTGTTCCTCGACTGCGACATGATGCCGGAGGCGGGCTGGCTGTCGGAACATGCCCGCTGGCACCACGCCGCCAGCGATGTGCTCACGCTCGGCTTCAGGGCCCATGTGGACGTGGCCGGAATCGGCGCCGACGATGTGCGGGGCCGGGCCGGCTCGCTGGAGGACCTCTTGGCCGGACGCCCGGCGCGAAGGCCCGAGTGGATCGAGTTCCACATGAGGCGCACCAACAACCTCACCTCCACCGACGACATCTTCAGAGTGGTGACGGGAGGGAACCTGGGGGTTTCTGCGGAGTTCTACGAGACCGTGGGCGGGTACGACGAGAGCTTCACCCAGTGGGGCACCGAGGACACCGAGTTCGGCTACCGCGCCTACACCATGGGCGGGCTGCTGGTACCAGCCCGCGAGGCCATGTGCTGGCACCAGGGCGAGGGGGCGGCGCCCAGCGCGGACGAGTCCGCCAGCCTGGAATTGCAGCGGGCCAAGATCTCGCAGCTCATCGCTCACCAGGGGTTCAGGCGGGCCGTCCCGGGCCGCAGCTTCACCGTGCCGCAGTACGTGGTGACCCTGCGAGCGACCGGGTCCGGGGATGTGGCGCAGATCGAGACCGTCGAGCAGCTCCTCGCCAACGAGGTTCACGACCTGGTGGTCTGGATCGAGGAGCCGCCCGGGGGGGACACGACCCGATCCGCGGACCACGAGAAGCTGCGGCGGCTGCTGGCCGGCGACCACCGGGTCTGCTTCGGGGGGGCGGGCGCCGCGGTCGAGGCCTTCTGTGCGGCCTCGTTCCACGTCACGATGCCGGGCGACGCGACCGTGGGTCCCGACGCCATCGGTAGTTTGCGCCGGCAGTTGGGCGACGACGCCGCTGCGTCCACCAATCCGGTGAACCCTCAGGCGGGCGTGAGCATCGTGAGAGCGTGGGTCCTGCACCGCGCCGCTCGCAGGGGGGTCTCGCCCGCCCAGTGTGAGGCGGTAACGCCGCTCGACCCCGACGATTTGGACATGGACGACCTGGCGCCGGTCGCCGCCGACGCGCCCCGGCTGTCGCCCGCCCGCGGCGTCCGCGCGGTGCGCTGGTTCATCCGCCGCACGCTGCGACGGCTGCGCCAGCTCCGGCACTTCCTCAGCCGCAACATCAGGCGGGTGCTGGGGGTCAGCAGATCCGTCCAGAGGGAGGCGTCGAGGATCCGCAGCCGCGACGATGCCAGGGAGTTCTACCGGTGGGCCGCAGACAGTGTCGGGGTGATCGCCAGAAAGCGCCTCGGTGAGGTGGATGTCAGGCTGCGATTCCGGACGCAGGCCCGCTACCGGCTCGGGCCGAAGATGGCGACCGTCGGACCGGTCGCCACAGCCGTGTTCGCCTCCGCGGCCGACGTGGACGGGACGATCAGCTCGCAGACTCAGGCGGTCGTGGCCGACACGCCCGACCACGGTCGCGGCGTGCCGGTGGACACAGTGGTGGTTCTCTCCGAGATGGATCCGTCGGCTTCGGTGCCCGCTTTCGACGCCGAGAGCTTCAACCCTCAAGACTGGCCCGCAGCCCACCGCGCCTCGGGCACCACTACGAGTGCGGTGCTGCGCCGGGGCCTCGATCCCCTCCGGCTCAAGCGGCTGGGTCGAGCCCATCACGTCGACGATTCGGCCGACTGCCACGCTGATGTGGTCGCTCGGGCGGGCAGGCTGGCCGCTATGGCGGCTACCGGCATGGTGGTCCGGGTAACCGAACCAGATCCCGAGTTGGGCCGCTATCTGGGGACGGGCCTCTACACGCTCATGATCGACGACCGGGTTGCCGCCGCCGACACCCATGAGCGGGAGGCCTTGAGCATCGCCATGCGCCGCTGCGCCCTGCGCGACCACTCGCTGCGGGCCCGAGCACGCCAGGTCCTCGCCTCCGGCGGACGCACCGGCCCGCCGGTGCCGCTGGTGTCGGTGCTGCTGGCCACACGGCGGCCTCATCGCGTGTCGGCGGCCGTTGAGGCGGTGGCCTCCCAGACGTATCCCCGGGTCGAGCTCGTGCTGGCCATGCACGGCGAGGGTTTCGACCTCCGCGAGATCGACGAGCTGCTCGAGTCTGTCGATCTGGCGGCTCGGGCCGTGCCCGTGGCCGCGGCGAGGCCGCTGGGCGCAGTGCTCAACGCCGCGGTGGCTGAATCGACCGGCACCCTGCTCACCAAGTTCGACGACGACGACTTCTACGGTCCTGAGCATCTCTGGGATCTGGTGCTGGCCCACGAGTATTCCGGGGCCGCTCTGGTCGGGAAGGCGGCCGAGTACGTGTACCTGGCCAACTCGGATCGGACCGTCCACCGGTTCCGCAACCGCGCCGAGCGCCGCTCGGCGAGCATCGCCGGCGGCGCGATGATGATCGCCCGCCACGACCTCGATGCGCTGCTCGGATGGCGGGAGATCCCGGCCAGCGTGGACCGCGCCCTGATCGAGGACGTGTCGAAGTCGGACCGCCGGGGCACATATCGGACCCACGGAATGGGCTACATGCTCGTGCGCCACGACGAGGGTCACACCTGGCCGGCCAAGGACGCCTACTTCCTCAAGCAGGCCGACGAGGTCCGCGACGGATGCGACCTCGCCTTCGCCGGAATCGCCGCCCCGCAGCGGCGCCAGCGGTGAGAACAAGCCAACAGGTTGATCAAGTCCGGCTCATCTATGACGGTGAGTGCCCGCTGTGCCGCAACTACGCCCAGTTCCTGCGACTTAGAGCGTCGGTCGCCGAGCTCATCCTCGTCGATGCCCGCGGGGGCGGCCCGGTCGTGGAGGCGGTTCGCAGCCTGCCCCACGACCTCGACCAGGGCATGGTCGCCGAGATCGGCGGGCGCTACTACGTCGGCCACGAGGCGCTCAACGCGCTCGCGCTGCTAGCAGACAGCCGCGGCGTCTTCAACCGGATCAACCGGCTGGTGTTCAGCTCACCGACAGCCGCCCGCCTGGGCTATCCGTGCCTGAAGCTAGGACGAAGGCTGCTCCTGAAACTCAAAGGCACAGCACCAATCGATCCCCGTTGATGTTTCAGGAAAGTTTCAGCAAAGTTTCAAGAAAGTTGTAGCAAACCGAGCCGAGCCGGGGCTGATCGGCTGTGAGGGTTGCCGGCCGGCTTCAGGTCGAGTCGGTGCGGGCGTGGGCTGCGTATTGGTGGCGCAGCAGGCCGCCCGCCACCAGCGAGCCGGCCACAACCGCGGCCAGCAGGGCCAGCTCCACCCGCAGGAACGGCTCGAAGTCGAAGCCGACCACCACCGCGAAGGCCGCGATCCCGGCGACCCATCCGACCACGGCCAAGCGGGTGTGGTCCAGCGCCACCAGGCCCAGCGCCAGCGACAGCATCAGCATCAGCCCTCCCCCGCTGGCGGCCAGCAGCGCCATGTCGCTGCGGCCCAGCTCATCGCCGAACACGGCCCGCACCACCGCCGGACCGACCACCGCCGACACTGCCGTGGTGGCCAGGGCCACCGCGGCCACCGCGGCGGTGATCTTGAGCTGCATATTGCGGAACCCGACCAGGTCGCCCCGGCCGGCCAGGGTGGCCAGGGTGGGCAGCAGGCTGGCCTTCACCGCCTGAAAGAAGAACAGCGGGATGCGGGCGATGAGCATGCCGTTGAGGAACACGCCGGCCGCGTCGGCGCCCAGCTCGTCGCCGGCCACGATGTCGAGCGCCACCGGCCCGACATTGAGGATGAAGGCCTCGCCGACCGCGGCCACCAGCAGGAAGCCCAGCGCGGGCGTGAGCTCGCGATAGGAGGCGGGCGGGCCGGGCTGCACGAACGAACGGTCGCGGCCGGCCGCGGCCAGCGTCGCCGCGATCAACGCCACCGCGATGGCCAGCCCGTAGGCGCCTACTGCGGCCACCCCGACGACGGCCAGCCCCAGCGCCACCGCCATGCGGGCACCGCCCTCGACCACGAAGTACCAGGCGTAGCGGTCGAACAGGTGCCGTCCGCCGAGGATGCCCCGCACGAGCTGGGCCCCGGCGAACGCGCCCAGGGCCGCCAGCAGGGCCGCCAGCAGCTCTGCCCGGCCATCGAGCAGGCCGTCGAGCCCCAGCGGCCAGGCCACTGCCAGGCCCGCGGTCACCAAAGCGAACTGCGCCGCGCCCAGCACCGCGGCCCGGCGCAGCACCGGCCCGCTGCCCACTCCCCGGCTGGCCCGCTCCGCGGTGGCCCGGGCCACCTCCTGCTCGAGGGGCTGGAACAGGCCGAATCCGCCGATGTTGACCAGCGCCCACAGCACGGCCAGGCTGCCGTAGCCGTCGTCGCCGAGGGCGCGCTGGGCCACCGCCAGGTACCCGTAGGTGGTGAGTCCGTTGAAGACCAGCCCCCAGAGAATCCAAGAGGTGCCCAAAGGCAGCAGCCGCCCCCGGAGATTGTTCAGCAGCTGTCCGATGGCGCGGTCCTTCCAGGGAAATGAACCCCCGGAGTCTAGGAGAAGCTAGGAGAGGCGGACGTTAGAGCATGCGCGGATTGCTCCCAGGCGTCTCGCGTTGCGGCGTTGTCATTCCCGCTCTTGTTCGCTTCGCTCACGGGCCGCTCGGGCCACGGCCTCGCCCGTATGGGCCGGAATCGCTCACCTATCCACTCGGCCTCTTAGCCTGAATCCACCGGTGGGCTGGTCGGGGTGGGCTGGTTGGGGTGTTGTGGCTGGTGTTTGGCTGGTTGGGGTGCGGTGGGTGCTGTTGGGGCGTGTCGGGCCGGCGGCTGGGGTTGTGGCTGGTTGGTGGCGC
>JAJEDD010000035.1 GCA_022821685.1 Acidimicrobiia bacterium | reverse complement strand
CCGCTCGGGCCAGCTCTCCCGCTCCTGTTCGCTGCGCTCACGGGCCGCACGGGCCAGCTCTCCCGCTCCTGTTCGCTGCGCTCACGGGCCGCTCGGGCCAGCTCTCCCGCTCCTGTTCGCTGCGCTCACGGGCCGCTCGGGCCCAAGGGCCTCGCAAGCTCGGCCTCCGGGACCGCCGTTGATCTAGTGTGCAGGCTGAATGGGCTTGCAGATCAGCGACAAGCTCCAAGCGGCCAGGGGAGACATCTTCGGGGGGTTGACCGCGGCCGTGGTGGCTCTGCCGCTGTCGTTGGCCTTCGGAGTCGCCTCGGGGCTGGGTGCCATCGAGGGTCTGTACAGCGCCGTCGTGGTGGGCATGCTGGCCGCGCTGCTGGGAGGGTCAAAGACCCAGATCTCGGGTCCCACCGCCCCGCTGTCGGTGGCCATGGCTGTCGTCTTCGTGGACTACGCCGACGGAGACCTGGGCAAGGCGCTGACCATCGTGGCCATGGCCGGGGTGATCCAGGCGCTGCTCGGCGCGCTGCGGCTGGGCTCGTTCGTGGCCTACACGCCCTATGCGGTGGTGTCGGGCTTCACCAGCGCTGTCGGCCTGATCATCATCGTGGTGCAGGTGCTGCCCTTCTTCGGCACCGAGGTCGCGCTCGGCGGTGCGCTCAAATCGCTGCGCGAATGGCCCGACGCGATCACCGGCGCCGACCCGAGCGCGCTGGCGCTGGGCCTCGTCACCCTGGCGGTGTGCATCTTCTGGCCTCCCCAGCTACGCAAGTTCCTGCCCCCCTCGGTGGCCGCGCTGATCATCGGAACCCTCGCCGGTGTGCTGTGGCTGAGCGACGCACCGGTGATCGGGGAGGTGCCCACCGGCCTCCCCGACCTGCACCTGCCGGAGATGGCCTGGGGCGACCTCGGGTCGGCACTGCCGGCTGCGGTCACCATCGCCCTGCTCGGGTCCATCAACAGCCTCCTCACCGCCAGGGTGGCCGACTCGCTGACCCGCCAGAGCCACGACCCCAACCGCGAGCTGGTGGGCGTCGGGTTCGCCAATGTGGTGGTGGCGCTGGTGGGCGGGGTTCCGG
Organism: Acidimicrobiia bacterium; assembly: GCA_022821685.1. Classification (GTDB taxonomy): domain Bacteria; phylum Actinomycetota; class Acidimicrobiia; order Acidimicrobiales; family Aldehydirespiratoraceae; genus Aldehydirespirator. Next base: position 78,271 of record JAJEDD010000035.1, on the reverse strand, counting down.
GCGCGGGGGCCACGTCGTGCACGGTGGCCAACGTCCGGGCCGGCGGCCGCTCCCGAGTGTCGGGAGTGCTGTGCGCCACCATCCTGGCCGCGCTGGTTCTGGGACTGGGCCGCTACGTGGACTCCATACCCCACGCGGTGCTGGCCGGCATCCTCATCAAGATCGGGTTCGACATCATCGACTGGCGCTATCTGGCCCATATCCACCGTGTCCCCCGGGAGAACGTGGTGGTGCTGGCGCTGACGCTGGGACTGTCGATCATCTCAGACCTGGTGATCGCGGTGGCGGTCGGCCTGGTGGCGGCCGCGCTCACCGGCGCCCGGCAGGTGGAGCGCCTGGAGCTCGACAAGGTGATCTCCACCCCGCTGCTGGACATGACGTTCCTGGCCGATCCCGACGCTGACGACGACTCGGCGCTCGATCTCGGCTCCGACGACCCGTTCGCGGCCCGTGTCGGCCTGCTGTCGCTGCGGGGCAGCTTCACCGTGGCCTCGTCCACCCGGCTGTTCAAGACCATCAACCACGACATGGCCGAGCACGAGGTGGTGATCTTCGACTTCACCGACACTCTCTACATGGACGACAGCGCCGCTTTGACCATCGGCCAGTTGGCCGACACCGCCCGCGACGCCGACACGCAATGCATCGTGATGGGCATGTCGGGCATGACCGGCACCAGCCTGCACGCTCTCGACGTGCTGCGCCAGATCCCCGCCGACAACTTCGTCGAGAGCCTCGACGAAGCCCGAACCGTCGCCCGCCGCCTGCTCGACGAATAGTTGAGCCTCCCACCGCTAGCTGTGCGACCGCGTTGGCGGTGGTGTTGGGGGTAGTTGGCTTGGGGGTTGGTGCGTTCAGTCGTTGTCGGTGATGGTGCCCTGTGCTTGGCTGTCGGCGAGCGTGGCGTGGGCGGTGTCGGACAGGACCAGCTTGAGCACGAATGTCTCGTCTCCTTCGCCGGGGGTGCGGTCGTCGATGAGGGAGACCTGCACGGTCTTTGAGGTGTCGCCCGCAGCGAAGGTGACCTGGCCCCACTCGGGCCGGTAGTCGGCGTAGGGCAGAGCGGTGCCTTGGTTGGTGAAGTAGTACACGGTCACGGCGGAGCTGCTGGCCGCGCTGAGCCTCACAGTGAACTCGACCGTGCCGTCGCCCTCGCCGGCGGTCGCGTCATCCACAGAGATCGACGGCTTCGACGACGACGGCGGGGGCGGATTGTCATCGTCGGCGACTGCGACCGTCGCCGACGACGCGGCCGCGGACACGGTGTAGCCGCTGGCCGCGTCGATGGCAGCGGTGATCGATCCGTCGGGTTCGTCGGCGGTGTCGTTGGTCGTGCCGACGGTGAGGGTGGCGGTGCCGGTGGTGGGGATGGTGAGGGTTCGGGTGCCGGTGGTGGCACCGTAGTCGCCGGTTTGGGTGACCGACACGGTGACTGTCAGCGGTGCTGCGGGTGCGGGATCCGCGGTGATGGTGAACGTCGCGTCGCCGCCCTCGGTGACGTCGGCGCCGGCCGCGACGCCGACCTCGGGATCCGGCGGAGGAGGCGGAGGAGGCGGAGGAGGCGGATCATCGTCGTCGGCGACTGCGACCGTCGCCGACGACGCGGCCGCGGACACGGTGTAGCCGCTGGCGGCGTCGATGGCAGCGGTGATCGATCCGTCGGGTTCGTCTGTGCTGTCGTCGTCTGTGGCGATGGTGACGGTGGCGGTGCCCGATATGGGGATGGTGACGGTTTGTGTCCCCGTGTTGGCGCCGTAGTCGCCGGTTTGTGTGATGGTGACGGTCACGTCCAGCGCCGCTGGGGGTGCGGGGTCGGCGGTGATGGTGAACGTCGCGTCGCCGCCCTCGGTGACATCGGCGCCGGCCGCGACGCCGACCTCGGGATCCGCCGGCGGCGGAGGAGGCGGCGGCGGCGGATCCGCCGGAGGAGGAGGCGGCGGAGGAGGATCCGCCGGAGGAGGAGGCGGCGGAGGCGGGTTGTTGATGTTGCATTGTTCGAGTGCTTCGAGGGTGCGGGTGACGCGGTCCCAGCGGCTGTACATGAACTTGCTCTCGTTGGCGCGGGACTGCTGCACGGTCATCTTCGACTCGCCGGTCTCGACCCCCAAGGCGGCCAGCACCTGGTTCCATCGCTTCACGTGGGCCGCTGCGGAGTGGCCGTCGCGCCAGCCGGTCACCACCGACACTGTCACCGCGTCCGACGGCGGGCTCGACGCGCAAACAGGTGCCGGATCATCATCCTCGTCGGCGACCGGCACCGGGTCGTCGTTGTCGGCGACTGCGACGGTCGCAGCTCCGTTGCTCGACGAGACGGTGTAGTCGCCGCCCGCGTCGATGGTGGCGGTGACCGACCCGTCGGGTTCGTCGGTGCTGTCGTCGTCTGTGGCGATGGTGAGGGTGGCGGTGCCCGATGTGGGGATGGTGACGGTTTGTGACCCCGTGTTGGCGCCGTAGTCGCCGGTTTGTGTGATGGTGACGGTCACGTCCAGCGCCGCTGGGGGTGCGGGGTCGGCGGTGATGGTGTAGGTGGCGTCGCCGCCCTCGTCAATGTCGGCTCCGGCGGTGATGCTGATCTCCGGGGGTGGAGGGTTGATCAGTTCGGTGCATTGCATTGCGGTGACGATGGGTTCCCAGCCTGGCCATGGCTTGTTGTCGCTGAAGGCTTTGACGGCGGCGGCGGTGGTGGGGTCGGGGGTGGCCCCTGCCGGCGGGTCGGGCATGGGGTCGGCGCCGAGGTGGTTGAGGATCTGCCAGAACAGTGTTTCGCTGTCGCCGTTGTTGGCGGTGTGCCATGTGTGGGCGGCGCGGGCTTGGTCGATGGCGCCGGCGGTGTCACAGGTGGGATTGGCCAAATCAAGGTCGGTGGATGTGGCGAGGCTGTGCAGCCGCTGGACGGCGCCGTTGCCGTCGGTGTACTGGGGGGTGACGGTGACGGTGATGACCATCTTCTCGGCGGCGTTGTGGGTGAACGTCCACGAGGTCTCGGTGTGGCCGTTGACTGCGCCCTGCACGTAGTTGAGCGGGTCGGTTCCGTTGCCCTGGTAGTCGACGTAGTAGCTGGTGGCGTGCTCGACGGGGTCCCAGGTGACTTTGGCGGTGGCGGCGTCGACGAAGTGGACGGCCACATTCGCGGGCGCGGCGTCGGGTACGGCGGGCGCGTCGTCTTGTTGGGGTAGGCCGACGGTCACGGTGTGCACGGTCATGGCGGCGAGGCCTCTGAAGGTCTGCACCCACACACCCTGCGCGCGTGCGGGTTTGTAGACGGGGGTGACATGGACCCGGAAGTCCGCGGACGCCCGCGTGTTGTGGGTGAACGTCCAGGAGGTGCCTGTGACGTTCGCTCTGCCGAAGCGGCGGTAGTAGCGGTGTTCCAGCGGCTGGCCGTTGTAGGTGGTGGCCGCGTAGCGCACGTCGTAGGAGGTGGCGTTGGGCACCGCGGTCCACGTCGCCCGAGCGGTGCTCGCGTCGACATCGGCGACGGTCAGGCCGCTCACCTTGGCGGTGGGCACCTGGTGGGTCATTTTGGACACCACCGGCAGCGCCGCGCCGCTGGCCTGGTAGGTGATCGGGTCGCAGACGGTGTCCGAGTAGCCGTTGCCGGCCCACACGTAGGCGCGCATCAGCCCCGATGCCCACGAGTGGGGCGCGGTGACAGCGCTGCGGGCACTGCCGCCGGACACGGTGTGGGTGATGTCAGTGCAGCCGTTCACGTTGTCGGGGACCCGCTTGAACACGAACACCGTGCGAGCGCACTTCCACGACGTGTCCGGCGTGGCGTCGTAGTCCTCGCCGGTGCCGTCCACCCGGTTGCCGTCGTTGTCGTAATAGAAGTTCTCGTGATGGTAGGCGTAATGGCAGCCCGGGTCGGGGTCGCGGTCCTCGAACGTCAGTGTCAAAGAGTCCTGCGGCGCTCCATTGCGGGTCAACGCGATGCCCGCGATGTTCGGATCATTCACCGTCGCGGTCACCGTCACTGTGCCCACCGGACGACTCGAGATCGTCACCTTGTAGCCCAGCGCGTTGGCCACGATCTCCTGGCCGGGGATCACCTCGGCTTTGCTGGTCACCGTCTGGGGGCGCCGCAGCGTGTGGTCGGTGCGCTTCACACCACGCGGGTAGGGCCGCCACATCTCCCACACCTCGATCTCGGGCGCGTCGCCCACCGGCACCGTCTTGGTGAAATCGAAGGCGTTGCCGCCGTAGTTGCTGTCTGATCCGCCGAAGTCGTGCTGAAGCTGGAAGTCGGGACGGTGCCGGTTCTGGTTCGGCTCGTCATTGCCCGTAAGCGTCACCGTCAACGCGGTGTTCCAATTGCCGGAACTGCCAGGGGTGAACGTGTGCGACGTCGGGCTCACCGTCGCCGCGTTCGAGTTCGCGCCGGCCCGGGTGATGGCCAGCGTCACGTCCGCGGTCGGCTCCGAGTCCAACGCGATCGTGTAGGTCGCCGTCCCGTTCTCGAGCACGCGCAAGTCGCTGGGCGTCACGGTGATCCCGGGCGTGCCCGGCACCTCGTCATCGTCGATGGTCACACTCACCGAGTTGTCGCTGCCGTGCGCCGCAGCGCCGCCGCTGATCACCGTGCTGGTGCCAGTGCCGCTCAGCACATTCAGCGCTGCGGCGATCATCTCGTCGCCGGTGTCGCCGTCGTCGCGCCCTGAAACCGGGGTCAGGGTGATCGTGGCTGTCTGCACCGTATTGGTGTCGTGGCCGGTGAGCATCAGACGCACATTCGCCGACGAAATGCCGGTCGCCGTGACCCCGGCACCTGAGACGGCCACCGAGAAGTCGGGCGACGCCGAACCTGGCAGCGCCGCCCCCGTCGAGGTCGTCAACGCGACGACGGCGTCGATGAATTCGCCGGCGTACAGCCGCCTCGACAGGCTCACCGTCAGCACCGCAGTGTCGGAGGCGTCGCCCTCGGACATCCCCGTGTCGGTCGATGTCAGCGACACCACGGTCTGCTCGTCGTCTTGGATCACGATGCTGTCTGCGGGCTGGGGGTCCTCGGGCTGGGCGCCGGGCGCGACGGTGTAGCTGCCGGCGCCGGTGCAGCCCGCCGTGTTGGGCGCCACCGCGGTGACGGTGACGACGCTGTCGCGGTCGTCAGCCGCGGTGTCGGTCCATGTCACGGTGTGGATGCCCGTAGGGCTGTTCGCGGGGATCGTCACCGTCTTGACGCCCTCGTCGCCGGCGGCGACCCGGTCCCCGCCGGTCTCGGCGACGCTGACGCAAACCGTGAGGTCGGCGGTCTGCTGCGGGTCGACGGTCACCTCGAAACCGATGCCGGTCGCACCCTCGGACTCCTGCGCGGGCAGCCTGCCGTCCACACGGGTCACGCCCTCCACATCGGGCAGACCGACAGACACCACCCGCGATGCCATGGTGTCGTCGACGGTGGCGGTGAGGTCCTTGTTGTGGGTCGACGTGTAGCCGCCGCCTGAGGTGGCATGCGCGAGGGTGACGGCCTCGTCTGCGTCGTTGGCGTCGGTGGCGGAGGTGACAGTCACGGTCTGGGCGGTGAACCAGTCAGTCGTGGTGAACGTGAGCGTGTTCTGGTCGCCGTCCGTCGTCGTGTCGGTGTCGACCGTCACGCCGCCCGCGGCGCCGGTGATGGTGACCGTCACGGTGCCGGTCGGCGCCTCGGTGAGCCGCACCGTGTAGGTGGCGCTGTCGCCCTCGTCTACATCGACGCCGCCCGGCTGGCTGAACAGCAGCCCTTTGGGGTGGTCGTCGTCCAAGATGTCGATGCGCACTTTGCGGCCCCCCGGGTATGTCACCGGGGTGTCTGTGGAGATCTCCGCTTCGAACCACTCGTCGGGCTCCGCGGTGCTGTCGTCTGTGATGGGCACGTTGAAGGTGCCGGCGTTGCTGCCGCCGGTGAGGGTGTGGCTCAGCGGGTCGCTGTCGTAGTCCGCGCCCGTGCCGCCGCTCGCGCCCGCCGCGGTGCCGCCCGACGGCGTAAGCGTGAAGTCCACATCGAACGACCTCGATCCGTGCAGTATGTAGTTGACCGCCACCGGCCCGGCGCTCTCCATCACCGTGTACCGCCGCGCGCGAAAGTCAAATTCCAGCGTGTCGTCGTCGCTGATCTGCACCAATATGGACTGGCCCGCACTCAGCGCGTAGGCGGCGTCGGCCTTCAACGCGACGCGGAAGCTCTCGGAGACTTCAGCGGTGGTGTCATTGACGATGGGCAGGGTGATCGTGGCTGTGGTGGCGTTCGCCGCGATGGTGACCGTGCCGTTGGCCACCGCGGTGAAGTCGTCGCCAGCAGTCGCGTGCGCCTCGCCGTCGCCGGTTTCCTCGACGCTGTAGTACACCGTCAGCGGCGACGACTGCGCCTCGCTGACTCGCACCGTGACGGTCACGCTCGCGGTCGACTCGAACGCAACCGTAACGGCATTCGTGAAAGCCACCGTCGGCACGTCGTCGTGCTTGAGCACCGGTGACAGGCCGTAGAGGGGGCGCTGCTGGGTGTTGGCCGCCGCGGCGGCGTGCAGCAGGTTGTTCTGGCTGCTCCACCCGCCCCGCGACACGGTGTTCGCGCCGAGGGGGTGGTTCCACGACTCGCAGGCGTTGCCCGACCCCGTCCACGGCTCGTACCTGCGCCCGTTGGTCACGTTGCCGTCGGGGATGTTCTGCGTGCCGTCCTCGCTGCGCGGGTCGTCCTGGTCGAAGCCGTTGTCGACGCCGGGAGTGCCCGTCCAGTCGATGTCGCACAGGTCGGCGTAGTTGTTGGCGATGCGCGCACCGCCCAGCCAGTACACCGGCGTGCCGGGGTCCGCCTGGCCGCGCATGCTGCGCTGGGAGCCGTCCGCCCACAAGTCGCCTGCCTGGTCGTGGTGGTCGTTGCGCTCCCCGGTCGTCACGAGGCTGTTGTGGAACCGCGCCGTCGCGCCCGTGCTGCCGCTGCCGCTGCGGGTGCTGCCCAGCACCTTGAAGAACCCCGCATACGGCAGAACGGCCTCGTGCCCGTTCACCGCCAACGCGTTCTGAACGAAAGCGTCGTAATAGTCGATGTCGGTCGACGTCGCGTCCGTCAAGAACTCAGGCGACGTGCGGAACAGCAGACGGAACTCGTCGCCCGGCCCAACATCGAACGGCAGAAGACCGAACACCGACGGCACGATGATGTCGCCGGTCTCGTCGTCCACCAGCACCACGCCCACCGGGCCGCCGCTGACATCGCCCACCGTCACGTTGACGCCCGACGGCGCGCGGCTGCCGTCGCCGAAGCTCACGACCGCGTAGGGCTGCTCGCGGTCGCTGTCGTTGACCGGCCGCAGCCGAAGTGTCGCGCTGGCGCCGCCGGACACGAACCGCAGCGCCGGGTTCTGCGCCGTGTAGGTCGCGCCCGAGCTCAGCAGCGTCACGCCGGTCTGTGTCGCCGGCTGCAAGCCGAACGTGTAGTCGTCGCCCACGGTGGCGCCCTGCACGGTCAGCGGCACCGTGACCGTCTCAGCGCCGGTCAAGGCCCGGCTGAGGGTCACAGTGATCGTGCGATAGCCGGTGGTGCCCGCGCCGTTCTCCACCGCATTGCCGTCGCTGTCGCCGTCCGACGCCGACAGCGTGATGTTCACGTCGGCGGCTGGCACGGTGACGGCGTCGGTCACAGTGACGGTGGCCACAGCGGCGCTGCCGAGCGTCGCATCGAGGGGGTTGTCGAGCTGCACCGTGAACGTCTCGGCGCTCTCTGCGGTGGTGTCGGCGGTGATGGCGACGCTGATGGTCTTTGATGCGACGTTGGGCGCGAACTGCACCGTCCCCGTGGCCGACGTGTAGTCACCGGGGTGCGTCGCGGCGCTCGCGCCCGTGCCGTCGGCGGTGGTCCACGTCGCCGAGGCGGGCACGAGCGTCGCGCCGGTCTTGGTGATGGTCAGCGTCGCCGTGCCGCTGGACTCCGAGCCGGTGGCGGCGGCCGAACTGAACTGGATGGTGGGCGCGTCGGCGCCGTCGGTGATCGTGCCGACGGCGGTGGCGTTGAGGGAGTCGAGCGGCGGCGCGGTGCCGGTGCTCGTCGGGGTGCCGAGGGTGACGGTGAAGTAGTGGTCGCTCTCGTAGGTGGAGTCCTGCGCGGTCGCGACGCTGAAGGTGGCGCTGGTGCTGTTGGCGGCGATGGTGACGCTGCCGGCGGTGTTGCTGTAGTCGGCGCTGGTGGCGACGCGATAGGCGGGATCGCTGGAGACGCCGCGGCCGTCGGCGAGGGTGTAGGGGACGCTCACTCCGGCCGAGTTGCTGTAGCCGCCGGGCAGGGTGACGGTGAAGACGGCCGGGCTGCCCTCGGCGGCGGAGGCGTCCGCGATCGTCACGCCCGGCGTCGCTTCCACGACGAACACCCCGGACAGCGCGTACATCGGGCGCTGCTCGCTGCGAGCGTGGCTGTAGCCGTGCTGTTCGCCGCAACTGCTCCCTCTGTCGGGGGGTCCCAGCGGGAACCCGAGGGCGTCGCTGCTGTTCAGCAGCCCGGCCGTGACATGCACCACTCCCAACCGCGGTTCGGGCGTGCTGCGAATTCCGGCAGAGATCTCGTCACACGACTGCCCGGAGGCGTCACCGTTGCGGATGCTGCCGGTCCAGTAGCCGTCGGAGTTGATCGTGGCCGCCGACCCGTCGGCGTGGCGCGGGTTGGCCTCGTCGTCCCAGGTGCCGTCGGTGAAGTCGGCGTTGTCGTCGGCGACCTTGCTGCCGCCCACCCAGTAGACGGGGACATCGGGGTGCTCTGCGTCGTTCCGGTTGAACTCTGCGTGGTCGCGAGCCGCCGTGTCGGAGTTCTCGCCGATGGCCTTGAATACTGCGGCGTGGGGGACCATGCCGGTGATGCCGCCGTTGCTCAGGTGGTTGCCTGTGATCTCCGCTCGGACGAACGTGTCGTAGGTGGAGAGGTCGCCGCTCGCCGCTGTCGTTGTCTGGCTGGTGACGTAGATCAGGCGGAAGCGGTCGCCGGCACCGAGCCCGCTGGGCAGCAGCGACCAGTCCGCCGCCACGGCGGCGTCAGCCAAAAGCAACGGGTCATCGTCCTCGATGCCGAACCAGGCCGTCTTGCCGTCGGCCAACAGCTCGATGCCCGCGTCGAAGTTCCCGGTCCACAGCGCCTCAATCTCGTCCGGCATCAGGAAGCCGACTGAGAACTCCTCGTCGAAGCCCTCACCGTCGTCGAAGCCGTCGCGGGCGTGCAACGCGAAGGTGGCGGTCTGCGCTCCTGCGCCGCGGAACTCCAGCACGCGGTAGCCGCGGTAGTTGGGCGTGAAGCGCTCGACGCCCGCCAGCGAGACGCCCGTGCCCGCAGCCGTCATCACGAAGTCGTTGTGTCGCAGCGGCCAGGCCACATTCGCGCTGATCCGCGGCCCGCGCGTGCTGTCGACGACCACGCAGTGCTCCAGGGCGTGATCGGGGACGTTTGGCCCGCTGGTGTCGCAGTCGCCGTCGACGGTGGAGTGACCCTCCGCCTGCAGGATCAGCGGGATACGCGCGTACTCGCCGGCTACCAGCGGGCGGCTCAGCGAGATCGTCAACGAGCGGTCGACGCGGGTGGCGTCGCCCTCCAGCATCACCTCCGAGATGTTGCTGTCCGACGATGTCGCCCGCACGCCGGCGCCTGTCATGGTGACCTTGGTGGAATCGTCGTCCAGGTACGTGAGCGAGTGGACGACGTCGGGCGCCGCGTTGTAGGCGCTGTCGCTGCTGCTGAGGTCATGGGTCAAAACGACCTGCACGTCCGGCTCGTCGACCTCGTCGTTACCTGTCGCAGGAGTCCCGTGGACAATGACGGGCAACGGGGTCAGCCAATTGCCGGTTGTGAACGTCAGCGTCGTGGTCGGTTGCGGCAGGGTTAGGCCCGCGTCGAAGCGCACCTTCCCCGCCGGCGAGGCCGAGATCGCCACAGTCACACTGGCACTGGGCTCGGTGTTGAGCCGAACGTGGTACCTGTATCTGTCGCCCTCTTCTAAGCGGCCGTCGCCCGGGTCGATGACCGACAGGCCCGCGGTGGCCTCCACCAGGGTCATCTTGTAGCCGCGCTGCGCGCCGTCGTCCTTGTCGTAGCCGGGGCAGGCGACGCCGGAGCAGGCGCCGCCGGCGAGGTTGGTGCCGATGTGGCGGTCGCGCCAGGTGTCCGAGTGCTGCGGGATGTTGACCGACAGCGTTTCGGCGGTGTTGTTGCCGTCGTTGGACGCCGCGGTCACCACCACCGTCGCCTCCTGCGCGCCCGCGCCGGTGAACGTCACCACGCCCGTGTTGGCGTTGAGAGTCGCGCCCGTCGGCGTGCCGTCGAGCGCGATCGTGAACTCCGTCCCCAGCGTCGCGCCGGTGAAGCGCAGCGGGACGCTGACCCGCTCGGACCCGGCCAACGCGCGGTCGACCTTGACGAGAAACTTGGCCGTATCGCTCGTGCTGCCCTCGGTGGCGGTGCTGTCCGCAGGCGATGTGGGCTGGACGCGCACGCGTGTCGGGTCGTCGTCGATCACCGAGAACGGCACGTTCGGGATGGTGACGCCCGAGTAGGCGGTGCCGTTGCCTTGACGGCCGTCGTCGTAGTCACCGTCCAGCACCAGCAGACGGAACAGGAAGTTGCCCCGGTGCGCGCCGCCTCGGGCGTCGGCGACGTTGTCGTTGGCGAAGAACACCGCCTCCTTCGTGAGATCCGCGCCCGTCGCCCCCGAACTCCAGCGCGCCACCTCGACGTCGACCCCCGGGGCGTCGGGCGAGTCGGGGCCCACGCCGCGGGCGGTCGGGCGCGTGGTGGGATCGCCCTGGGAGTCCAGTCCTGTTCTGACGGTATCGTTCGTCCGCGCGACGAGCACGAGGTCCGCCGTCGGCGATGCCGCCAGCGTGACGCGCAGCCTGGCCTGCTTGTCGCGGGGGTCGTCGTTCTCGCTGGTCTCCATCATCGTCAGGCGGCTGCCGCCGAGGACAGTGACCGTCGCGCCCGTCGCGCCGCTGATGTTGGTGTCCGCCTGCGGCTCGGTGATCGTGACCGTCCAGTCGCCCAGAACCGTGCCGCCGGTGCAGTCCGCGGTAGTGCAGAGCCGCACGCCGAAGGTCTCGTCGCCCGCGCCGTCGCTGTCGGAGTTCGCCGTCACCTCGAAACGGATCTTCCTGTACACCGCGTCCGGATAGGCGCGCGGGCCGTCGGCGTCGGGCGTGACCGTCAGCGCCTGGCCCAACAGATTGTTGGTCGTGATCGTGACATCGCTCGCCTCAGCAGTGAAGGAGCCCGCCACGCTGACGTGCAGGTAGTACTCGGGCCGCGTCGCGACGTTGCTGACCTCGAAGGCGCGCGTCTGGCCCTCAACAATCTTGCTGCGATGCAGGACCGCCTGCGAGGCGACCTGCTGCGCCCCCGCCTCAGACGGCGCCAGCGGCGACCCCGGATCCGACAACAACGGCACCGGCGCCGCCGACAACAGCGACCCCAACAGCACCGCCGCCAAACAGACGACCAGACATCGCCTGACCCAGCGGCCCCCCAATACGGCGTCTACAAACACGCCGCCTCGAGGGGGGGGGGGGTGCCGAACGGGCCGAATCAGACAGCTTCACCGCCACAGCACCGACCTCTCAGCCGTCTCGACCACGGCGCCGCAGCGCACGCCCGAACCAGTCCTCTGCAGTGCCCGGCCTCGCACGAACAGCCACTCTAACTGTTGCAACCCCGTCCGTCACCAACATCGTCGGGTGTGAGTGCCGCCGCCAGGACCGGGGACAGAGGCGAGTCCTGTTTGGTCAGGTGAGGATCCCGGCTCGCTGGGTGGGGTGAACGGGATGGTCGAAGGGCCGCACACCGAAGCGGCGGGCCAACTCGAAATAGCCGCGGTAGAGCCCTGCCCCGGCTGCGGCCTCCTCGTAGCCGCCGGTGGCCTCGGCGTGGGCCGACAGCCGGTACCAGGCCACCGCAGGATCGGCGTGGTGGACGTGGTGGAGGTTGTTGTAGAGGTACAGCAGGCTGAAGAACCGCCCCGACCGGACCACCGCCGAGCGGGTGGCGCCGTCGATCCAGCGGTGCTCGCAGTACGACCGCATCAGGGTCAGCGAGGTGCCCAGGTAGGTGGCGCCCAGCAAGTACTGCCACCAGGGCACCCCCATGACCACCACCACGAAGGCCGCCAGCGCGGCCGCGGCCACCGCATGAGCCGCCCACCACCGGGCCAACTCCCTGTCGCCCCGCCGGATCTCGCGGGCCTGATGCACCAGCACGCCGGCGATGTACCGGGGCGGTCCCAACACCAGGCGGCCGAGCAGGGTGTGGTGGGCCAGCACCAACGCCCTGCGGATGCGACCCATCGACTGCCACTGCGCGGCCGTCACGTAGAAGCTCTCGGTGTCGTCGGTGGGGTCGGTCAGCTCCTCGCATTCGTGATGGTCGCGGTGGTAGCGCCGATACACCAGATAGGGCAGATGCAGCGACATCGGCAGCGAGCCCACCAACGCGTTCAGACGCTGGCTGGCGAAGGGGTGGCCGTGGATGGTCTCATGCTGCAGCGAGCCGTGCCAGGTCGCGATCAGGCCGAGTGCCAAGATCGTCACCGGCCAGGGCGCAGTGCCGCTGAGGGCCAACACCGACAGCCACAGGCCATGCACCGCGACCGCGACCGCTACCGTGCGCCACTCGACGCCCGATGCGGTCGTGTCGCGAGCCATCGCACCTCCGGTGTTGTTCCGCAGATCCGGGACTGCCCCCAGTCCCGGACAGCGTAATGCACGCGGCAAACTTCAAGCCCTGTGATTCCTGTCACAGCCCTGGAGGCCGAGCTTGCGAGGCCGTGGGCTGTGATGCTGGGGTTTGGGCGGCCCGTGCGCGCCGCGAACAACCGCAGGAATGACCCCGCTGCGACGCGAAGGACTCTCACAGGCTTGCACTCGCTCTTCGGACCGGGGCGGACCGGTAGGGTTGGCGGTCGTGACCGCCGCCGACCGCACCGTGGCGTTCGAGCCGGAGCGGTTCGAGACGATCCGAGTCGACGTCGCCGGCCGTGTGTGCCGCGTCACCCTCGACCGCCCCGAGGTGCTCAACGCCTTCAACGACCGGATGCGCCAGGAGGTCCGGTCCACCTGGCGGGCGCTGCGCGGCATCGACGAGGTGCGGGCCGTGGTGCTGACCGCGACCGGCGACCGGGCCTTCTGCGCGGGCATCGACCGTGCCGAGGGGTTCTCGGCCCTCGAGGGCGACGGCAGCAAGCTCTACGGCACGTCCAACCACTACATGCACGACGACCCCGGCGACGATCTCGGCCCCAAGGCGTGCGACCTGTGGAAGCCGGTGATCGCCGCCATCAACGGCATCTGCTGCGGAGGCGCCTTCTACCTGGTGGCGGAGTCCGACATCGTCATCGCCGCCGACTGCGCCACCTTCTTCGACCCGCACGTGACCTACGGGCTGGCCGCGGTGTACGAGCCGATGAAGCTGGTGCCCCGCATGCCTCTGGGGGAGGTGCTGCGGCTCGCCCTGGTCGGCAGCCACGAGCGGATGACCGCGGCGACCGCCCAGCGGGTCGGGCTGGTGTCGGAGGTGGTGCCCCTCGCCGAGCTTCAAAGCGCCGCCGACCGGCTGGCCGAGATCATCTCCTCGCAGCCGCCCACCGCGGTGCAGGGCACGCTGCGGGCCATCTGGGCCGCCAGCGACATGGGCCGCCGCGATGCGCTGGCGGTGGCCCCGTCGATCCTCGCCGCCGGGACCAGCGTGGCGGCCATGGCCGAGGGCCAGGCGTTGTTCGCCGACGGCGAGCGGGTCGAGCCCCGACTGCGCTAGACCGGGGGCGCCCAGCGGGCCGTGGTGCCAGCAGCACCGCCGGCGAGCGGGTCGGGCCCCGATTGCGCTAGACCCGGCTCATCGGCCGCGGCTAGGTTGAGCCGCCACGCCGCCGGCCCTCGGAGCGCACCATGACCGAGCCCTACCCGAACACCCTCATCTTCGTCGACCTGCCCACCGACGACACCGAGGCCACCGCCGACTTCTACCACGAGGTGTTCGGCTGGACCATGAACGCCCGGCCGGCCGGATCGTTCTACCAGGTCGCCCCGGGGCAGAACTTCCGGCTCCCCGACGGCACCCAGAGCCCGGTGGGCAACCTCCACCTCGGCATCACCCATGTGGCCAACCGCCGGCCCCATCCCACCGCCGGAGGCCTCGAGCCCCGCCACCTGAGCCGCGACGGCCACGGCGTGCGGGTCTGGATCCTGGTGTCCGACGACGACGACATGGACGCCATCTCGGATCGGGCTGTGGCCCGCGGCGCCACCGACCTGTGGCGCCACCACTTCTTCGCCGAGTTCAACGGCTTCAACAACGCCTTCATGGATCCGTGGGGCAACACCATCGTGCTGTGGACCAAGGGCGGCGATGATCCCCAGGTTCCCGAGGGCTGGACCCAGGAGTAGCCGAGCCATGCCCGCCAACACCGACACCTATGCGGTGCATCCGCCGCAGGCCCGCTGGACCCATGTGGCGCTGCGGGTGACCGACATCGACGCCAGCATCAACTGGTACACCGCCCACACGCCGCTCAAGCTGCTCGACAAGCGCTCCGACGACGACGGCTACGGCGCCTGGCTGGGACACGACGACTCCCCCGACAAGCCGTTCATCCTGGTGCTGGCCCAGTTCTTTCCCGAGTCGGATCCGTTCAAGGACGCCCCCATCGCCACGCTGGCGCCCTTCGCCCACCTGGGGGTGGAGGTCACCAGCCGCGAGGAGCTCGACGAGGCCGCCGAGCGGGCCCGAGACGAGGGCTGCCTGGCCATGCCCCCCACCGAAATGCCGCCGCCCATCGGCTACATCTGCATGATCAACGATCCCGACGGCAACATGATCGAGCTCAGCTACGACCAGGGCGTGTACGCGCACGCCCAGAAGGTGATGCGCTGAGCCTCTCTGTGCCCGCGGGCGGGCCGGCGGCGGCCGCCACCCGGGCTGCGGCGGCGGCGTATCTGGCCTCGTTCGCCTCGGGCGACCCGGCGCAGGTGGCCGCCCATGTGAGCGACGACTTCGAGAACGTCCACACCAGCGCGTTGGGATTGCCCAGCCGGGGCAAGGCGGCCTACCAGCAGCGCCTGGCCGACTTTTTGACCACCTTCGCCGGGCTCGCCTACGAGGTCGTCGACATAATCGTCGAGGACGACCGAGCCGCAGCCGCCTACACCATGCGAGCCGAGGTAGAAGGATCGAACATAGAGATCCAGGGAGTAATGCGCCTAACCGTCCAAGACGGCCTGATCACAAAACGAGTCGACTACTTCGACAGCCTGACCTACCTGCAACAGACCGGCCAATCCTGACTCTTCTAGGAGGCCAGCTCCGAAGGCTGATTGACAATCCGTTCGGTGACAGCAGCGAAGTTACGAGCTATGGGGCTCGTTTGTGGACGAACGTAGGCTGCGGACGATGATTCTTCGCCTGAGGCCGGCCATGGTGGCCACGGCGGTGCTGGCTGCTGGCTGTGGCGGACCGGAGATGGAGACTCCTGACGCCGCCTCACCCACTTCTGTGGCCGTCACCACGTCGGTTCCGGCGTCAGCCACTGCGACTACGACAATCCCGGTATCAACCGCCACCACCGCCGAGGCGGCGCCGACGCCAACCACTACTGCCGCAGCGGCGGAGTTGCCGACCACGACGACGACGGTGGCGCCTGCCGAGACGGTGGAGGTGATTGATCCGGTTGGGGTTGGTGACAGCTTCTATCCAGGGCTGGGCAACCCCGGCTACGACGTGCAGCACTACGAGATCAGCCTCGATGTCGACCCCGCGACCAACACGATCGAAGCCTCTGCCGCCATTGTCGCTCTGGCTGCTGAGGATCTGGCTTCGTTCAACTTGGACCTCTCGGGGCTGGAGGTCCACTCGGTGACCGTGGACGGCGCCCACGCCGCGTTCAGTCGATCCGGCCATGAGCTGTCCGTCCAGCCCGCCGACTCGCTCGTGGCCGGGTCGCAGTTCGAGGTGGAGGTCCACTATTCGGGGATGCCCGAGCCGATCATGGACCCCGGCGTGCCGTTCTCGGAGATGGGCTGGCTGCAGCGTGGCGGGGTGATCTACACCCTGGGCGAGCCCTCGGGGTCGATGACCTGGTTCCCGTCCAACAACCACCCCACCGACAAGGCCACCTACCAAATCGAGATCACCGTGCCCGAGGGCACCACCGCCGCCTCGAACGGCCTTCTGGTCGCCGAGACCGCCGACGACGGCGAAGCCACCTACACATGGCGCATGGACGACCCGATGGCCAGCTACCTGGCCGCGGTCTACATCGGCGACTTCGAGCGCATCGACCACGGACCGCTGCATGCGGGCGGGCCGCGGCTGCGCGACTACGTGCCCCGCAACGCTCCGGCCGAGACGGTGCAAGCGCTTTCGGTCACGCCGAGCGTGATCGCCTTCCTGGAAGAGCGCCTCGGCCCCTACCCGTTCGACGCCTACGGCACCATCGTGATGCCGTTCATGCTCGGCCTGGCGCTGGAGAACCAGACGCTGTCGATCCACGGGCCGGCCACCATCGGCCCCGGCATCATCGCCCACGAGGCCGCCCACCAGTGGCTGGGCAACTCGGTGTCGCCCGACGACTGGAGCGAGATCTGGCTGAACGAGGGCTTCGCCACCTACCTGCACCTCATGTTCGAGGCCGAGCACTACGGCGCAGACTTCGACCGCACCATGGCCGATATTCACGCCTGGCTGACCGCGGACGGCATGGGACCGCCCAAAGGCATCGAGATCCGGGAACTGTTCGGCCCGTCGATCTATTTCCGCGGCGCCGCCACCCTGCACGCCCTGCGCCTGCACATCGGCGACAACACGTTCTACGAGATCCTGCGGACCCACCACAACCGGTCAGCCGGCGGCACTACCAACACCGAGGAGTTCCTCGGGATCGTCGAAGAGTTCGCCGGACCCGACGCGGTGGACCTGCTCGAGCGGTGGCTGTACGACCAGTCGGTCCCGCCGCTCCCCCCGGCAGCTTAGGAGGCCATCTCTGAAGGCTGGTTCACGATTCGCTCTGTCACATCTACCACGTCGATCGAGACCGGGCCCTTCATCTCTGTCGAGATGGGGCGGGGCAGCGACAGCAGCTCGTTGATCGTATTGCGGGCATCTTCATCGGAGTCCGCTTCAATGAACAGCAAGTATCGACGCCCCACGGCGTCATCCTAGACAAGCCCCCCGGCATGTCAACAAGTGTCCTGGTCGGCCGGGGGCACCGCCAACACCGAGGAGTTCCTGTTCAGCCTTCGCCTATCAGGCGGTGCAGGGTCAGGTCGGGGTGGTCGGACTGGAGGCGGGCCAGCCAGTAGGGGCTCTCGAACAGGGCCAGCAGATCGCCGTCGTCGCGGGCTGCCACCGTCACGCCGGACATGGCCCGCAGCGCCGCGGCCGAGGCCTCGTCGGTGCGCCGGGCGGTGGTCCACGGGGCCGGGGCCAGCTCCACCGGGGCACCGAACTCGTGGCGGAGCCGATGCTCGGCCACATCGAACTGCAGCGGCCCCACCGCGGCCAGGATGGGGGCGCTCTCGCCGCCCTCGGGCCGGCGCAGCACCTGCACCACCCCCTCGGAGTCGAGCTGGCGCACCCCGGAGCGGAACTGCTTGGCCTTGGAGGTGTCGGTGCAGCGGGCCAGCCGGAAGCTGCTGGGCGCGAAGGCCGGAACCGGCGTCCAGCGCACCGGCTCTCCCGCGGCGTGAACCGCGTCGCCCACCCGCAGGTCGGCCGCGTTGACCAGGCCGATCACGTCGCCGGGCCAGGCGTCCTCAGCCGTGCTGCGGTCGCGGCCCACCACGGTGTGGGCGTACTTGGTGGCCAGCGTCTTGCCGGTGCGCCCGCAGGTGATGGTCATGCCCCGCTCGAAACGGCCCGAGCACACCCGCAGGAAGGCCATGCGGTCGCGGTGGGCGGGGTCCATGTTGGACTGCACCTTGAACACCGACGCGCTGAAGCCGGAGTCGAGCGGGCGGGGGTCGCCGTCGGCGTCACCGCGGGCGGCCGGGGCGGGGGCCATGTCGACGATGGCGTCGAGCAGCAGCCGCACCCCGAAGTTGGTGAGGGCCGAGCCGAAGAACACCGGCGACAGCTCGCCCGCCTCGAAGCGCTTGGCGTCGAGCTCGGCGCCGGCCCCGTCGAGCAGCTCGATCGCCTCTCGGGCCTCACCCCAGGTCGACCCCTCCTCGGCTTCGGCTCGGGCCGCGGCCACGATCTCCTCGTCGGCGGCGGCCGCGCCCCCGGCGGTGCGTCCGAACCGCACGAAATGGCCGGCGCGTCGGTCGATCACGCCGCTGAACCGGTCGCCGTCGCCGACGGGCCAGGTGACCGGCACCGGGTCGAGCACGAGCTGGTCCTCGATCTCGTCGAGCAGCTCGAGCGGGTCGCGGGCCGGGCGGTCCCACTTGTTGATGAAGGTGACGATGGGGATCTCCCGGTTGCGGCACACCTCGAACAGCTTGCGGGTCTGGGCCTCGATGCCCTTGGCCCCGTCGAGCACCATCACCGCCGCGTCCACCGCGGCGAGCACCCGGTAGGTGTCCTCGGAGAAGTCGCCGTGGCCGGGGGTGTCGAGCAGGTTTAGCACCCGGTCGCGGTAGCCGAACTGCACCACCGCCGAGGTGACCGAGATGCCCCGGCGGCGCTCCAGCTCCATCCAGTCCGAGGCGGTGGCCCGGCGGTCGCGCTTGGCCTTCACCGAGCCCGCCCCGGCGGTGAGCGCCCCGCCGTAGAGCAGGAACTTCTCGGTGAGGGTGGTCTTGCCCGCATCGGGATGCGAGATGATGGCGAACGTGCGCCGCCGCGCTGCCTGCCGACGTACTTCATCAGCCGCGGGCGCGGCATCGCTGCTCACCCCCCAAGTGTGGCGGGGCGCCGCCGAAGCGCGTCGCGGCCGCTCAACTGACCCCCAGAAAGCGGACGGTATACAGTCTGGCCACTCAGGGGCTGAGCGGGGGGAGGATCGCTGCGTGGCCACGGACTCCGGCGCTGAGCGGCGGCGCATCACCGAGGCGCTCGACCTCGACCCGGCCTCGCGGCGCTGGATCTGCAACCGGTGCGGGCGCGACCTCGGGCCGGCGGAGCGCAACTACAAGGAGGGCTGCCTCCTCTACGACCGCGACCCGCGGGAGATCCACGTCCCGTTCGACCCTCCCACCGAGTTCGGGTTCAGCCCCGATCCGCAGTGGTGCCGGATCGTGGAGTTCTACTGCCCGTCCTGCGCGGTGATGTTCGACGTGGAGTACCTGCCGCCGGGCCATCCCATCACCCACGACATAGAGCTCGACCTCGATGCCGTCTGCTGAAGCCGCCGGTGCGAGCGCCGGGCCGAGCCTGCTCGACGTGGACATCGGGGGGACCTTCACCGACGCCTTCGTGGTGCTCGACGGCCGTCGGGCCACCGGCAAGTCGCTGACCACCCATGCCGATTTGTCCGACGGGATGATCGCCGCCATCGGCGAGGCGGCCCGACGGCTCGGCTGCGACCCCGCCGATGCCTTCGCCGCCGCCGACGCAGTCAAGTACTCCACCACGGTGGGCACCAATGCCCTGATCGAGCGGACCGGCCCCAAGGTGGGGCTCATCACCACCGCCGGACAGGAGGACACCGTGCATGTGGCCCGCTCCCGCTCCTGGGCCGACGGCATGCCCCTGGAGGTGCAGATCGACCGCACCCGGGCCCAGCGGCCCGACGACCTGGTGCCCCGGTCGCTGCGGGTGGGGGTGCGCGAGCGCATCGACTGCTTCGGCGAGGTGCTCATGCCGCTGAGCACCGACGACGTGCTGGCCGCGGTCGACCACCTGGTCCGCCAGGGGGTGCGGGCCATCGCGGTGTGCCTGGCCTGGTCGTTCATGAACCCGGCCCATGAGCGGCAGGTGGCCGAGATCGTGCGGCGGGAGTATCCCGACTCGGTGCTGGGCCGCTGCCCGGTGCTGCTGTCGTCGGAGGTGGCCCCCCGCCTCGACGAATACCGGCGAAGCATCACCACCATCCTCAGCGCCTTTTTGGCCCCCGACACCGAGCAGCATGTCATCGACCTGGGCGACCGGCTGCGGGCCCTCGGCTGCCGCAAGCCGCTGCTGGTGGCCCGCAACATCGGCGGGGTGGCCTCGCCCAGCCGCACCACCGCCCTGCACCTGCTGGGCAGCGGGCCGGTGGCCGGTCTGGCCGGCGCCGCGGTGGCGGCCCGCGACTACGGGCTCGACCGGGTGATCACCGCCGACATGGGCGGCACCAGCTTCGATGTGGGCCTGGTGATCGACGGGCAGGACCGCAACTACGAGTTCGATCCGGTGATCGACCGCTGGCGGGTGCATCTGCCGGTGATCGCCAACTACTCGATCGGCGCGGGCGGCGGCTCTATCGCCCACCTCACCGACACCGGCGAACTGCGGGTGGGGCCCCGCAGCGCCGGCTCCATGCCCGGCCCGGCCTGCTATTCGCAGGGAGGCGCCGAGCCGACCGTCACCGACGCCGACGTGGTGCTGGGCTTCATCGACCCCGACCGGTTCCTGGGCGGGGCCATGCCACTGAGCCGTCGCCGAGCCGAGCGGGCCCTGGCCCGCCGCATCGCCGATCCGTTGGGCATCGACGTGGCCGAGGCGGCGCTGCGGGTGCGGCGCCTGATCGACGGTGTGATGGGCCAGGAGATCTACCGCCAGACCGCGTTGGAGGGCCACGACCCCCGCGACTTCACCATGTTCGCCTTCGGCGGGGCCGGACCGGTGCACGCCGCCGCCATCGCCGGATACGCCGACGTGCACACCGTGGCCACCTTCCCCCACGGCAGCGAGTTCAACGCCTACGGGGTGGCCACCATGGGCGTGATGCAGACCTACGAGCGCACCCGCATGGTGCAGCTCTTCGACGGAGAGGCCCACACCGACGAGACCGACGCCTTCAACTCGGTGGTGCGCAGCCTTATCGAGCTGGCCGAGCGGGACATGGCCGAGGAGGGGTTCGGCATGGACTCGGTGACGCTCCGGTTGGAGCTGGACATGAACTACGGGGGCCAGCACCACACCGTGCGGCTCGAGTCGCCCCGGCTGCTGCTGGAGGGCTCCGACGACGCGGCTGCGGTGTGCGACGCCTTCAACGAGGTGTTCGCGGCGGCCTACGGCGAGGGGTCGATCCACCCCTACGGAGGCATCCTGGTGCAGCTCTTCCGGCTGGTGGCCGGCGCCTCGGGGTATCAGCTCAGCGGCCGGGCCAACGGGGCGCGATCCGCTGCCAAGCCCGAGCGGCCTGCGAGCGGAGCTGACGGGAGCGAGAAAGACCACCGCGCCGGGGCGCTCTCGGGGCGGGGCGAGCAGCCGGGCCACACCGTGCGGGAGGTCTGCTGGCCCGGCGCGGGCCCGGTCGAGACTCCGGTCTATGACCGCGCCGCGCTCGCAGACGGGTTCTCGGCCGAGGGTCCGGCCCTGATGGAGGACGTCGACACCACCGTGGCCGTGCCTCCGGGCTGGACCTACACCCTCGACGAACACCGCACCGGCTGGCTCACCACCGAGGCAGCGACGTGACCGCCGCCCGGACCCTGGATGTGGCCGGCATGGCCTTGGACGAGCGCGTCGCCCGCTTCGGACGGCCGCTCATGAAGCCCGGCCCCGGCCTCGACCCCGAGGTGCTGCACCGCGAGGTGCTGGAGGAACCCACCGAGCTGGAGCTGGCCGCCGAGGGCCGTCTCGACCCCGTCGACTTGGAGATCTTCCTGCACAAGCTCGACTCGATCATCGACGACGGCCGCGACGTCTGCAAGTACCTCAGCATGGCCGAGATGCTGCAGGCCGGCGACCTCGGCGTGGGCATCTTCACCGCCAAGGGCGACCTGGCCGGCATGTCCACCGGCGTGATCCTCCACGCCCTGCTGCACTACGGCCCGGTCAAGTACGTGCTCAAGCACTACGTCGACGACCCCACCGTGGGCTTGGCCGACGGCGACATCTTCTTCTTCAACGACCCCGACGCGGGCGGGGTGCACACCTACGACCACTTCTTGATGATGCCGGTGTTCTCCGACGGCGAGCTGCTGGCCTGGGTGGCCTGCGGCGGGCATCAGGGCGAGACCGGCTCGCGCTCGCCGGGCGGCTGGTCGCCCGAGATCGGCACCCGCTACGAGGAGGGCCTGCACATCACCCCGCTGCGGGTGGGCACTGACTTCCGGTTCCACACCGACCACCTCGAGTTCCTGTTGAACTCGGTGCGCACCCCCCGCCAGAACTCCCTCGACATGAAGGCCCGCCTGGCGGTGTGCGTGCGGCTGCGCCAGCAATTGCTGCGAGAGGTGGAGCGCCGGGGCGCCGCCTTCGTGGCCGCCGGGCTGCGCCAGTCGATCAAGGCCTCGGCCGCGCTGGCCCGCCGCCGCATCGCCGGCTTCAACGACGGCGTCTACCGCTCGGTGGTGTTCCTCGACACCATCGGCATCGACGACGGGCTGATCCGCCTGCCGGTGGAGCTCCACAAACGGGGCGACGAGCTGGTGATCGACCTGGCCGGCGCCTCGCCCGAGCCCCGCATCGGCCCGTTCCATCTGCGCTGGCACCTGGCCCGGGCCGCTTCGGCGGCGGCGCTGTTCCCGACCGTGTTCCGGGGGCTGCGCTGGTCGATCGGCCTGTTCGACCCGATCAAGCTCACCGCCCCGCCCAGCATCGTCAATGCCCCCAGCCGCGACTCGGGCACCGGCTCGGGCAGCCACACCGGCCGGGTGGTGGTGCAGGGCCTGCTGCTGGCCGCCATGCGGATGCTGCACGACAGCCCGCACCGCGCCGGGGTGACCGCGCCGTTCGCCGAGAATCTGCTGCTGATCCAGTTCGGCGGCGCCGGCCAGTACGGCAACCAGATCGCGGGCGGCCCCGCCAACGGCAACGCCACCGGCCAGGGGGCTCGCTTCGACCTCGACGGCGAGCACAGCGCCGGGTTCTTCTGGGCCATGGTGGTGGACTGCCCCGGCCCCGAGGAGCAGGAGCGCAAGTTCCCGTGGGTGTACCTGTTCCGCAACCGCTTCGACCGCGACGTGTGCGGGCTGGGCCGCTACCGGGGCGGGGTCGGCCTCACCGACTGCTTCGTGATCCACGGCACGCCCGAGCTGCGCAGCAACTCGGTGGGCACCGGCAGCCGGTTCACCAAGAACTACGGGCTGTTCGGCGGCTACTCCGGCGCGGCCCAGCCCCGCATCATTATCCGGGGCTCCAACGCCAAGGAGCTCATGGCCGCCGGCAGCCGCGACCTTCCCATGAGCGTGCGGGAGCTCGCCGACCGGCGCCGCATTTCGGGCGACTACGCCTTCGGGCACACCAACTCCGAGGGCGAGACGGTGCGCGACGGCGACGTGGTGGTGCTGGCCCGGGGCTGCGGCGGCGGCTACGGCGACGTGCTGGAGCGCGACCCCGATGCGGTGCTGGCCGATGTGGCCGACGGGATCACCTCGCCCGAGGTGGCTGTCCGGCTCTACGGCGTGGTGCTGGCCGCGGGCGGCAGCCGGGTGGACGCCGAGGCCACCGAGGCCCGCCGAACCGAGATCCGAGCCGAGCGCAAGCGACAGGGCCGGCCCTACTCCGAGTTCGTGGCCGAATGGTCGCAGCGCCGGCCCCCGCCCGAGGCGCTGCGCCACTACGGCGAGTTCCCGGCGCCGGTGCAGAAGATCGACGACCGCCAGTACCCGACCGAGCCTGCCGCCGACAGCGGCGCATGGCACCGATGACCTGACTGCCATGCCGACAGGAACAGGTTCGGCGGATCCGACGAGTGCCCACCCCCCGACCGGAGGCGAGGCAGCAAGAGGCCGAGCGAATAGGCGAGCGGATCCGGCCCATACGGGCGAGGCCGTGGCCCGAGCGGCCCGTGAGCGCAGCGAACAAGAGCGGGGAATACCCCGCCGTGACGAAACAGGCCCTCACCTATTTGCGAGCCCTCTGAGCCGGTTGACGGCGCTGGGAGACGAATGCTCGCGCGGTGCGGCGGCGCTGATGGGTGCTGGGAACTGCCGATGAGCCGGTTGACGGCGTTGGTGCCGGGTGCAGTGTGCGCGGCGGCGTTGGGCCGGGCCTGGCCCGAGGATCTCGACGGTCAGGTCCGCTGCATCGACGAGGGAACCAGGTCGCTGGGACTGGCCCACTGTTGCGCCCCCTGGTCGCCGGAAGCCGAGGACGCGGCCCTGCGGGCTGAACTGGGTCTAGAGGCCAAGCGGGTTGACGAGCGGGTTCGGCCCATACGAGCGAGGCCGTCGGATGCGTTGTGGGAGTCTGGGCAGCCCGTGAGCGCAGCGAACAAGAGCGGGAATGACCCCGCTGTGACGCAGCGGGCTGGTGCAGACTTCGATGGGGACGCCGTTGCGGCTGCGCTGGCCCGGATGCCGGGCGCACCTGGGGTGATGGGGCTGGTCTCAGGTCCGTTGACTTGGAGTCTCCGGGCCGGGTCGAGCGCGGCGCCAGAGGACGCGGTCGATGCCGCTTCGGACTTGGCCTGTGACCGGTTGCGCGAGCTTGCCGAGCGAGGCGTCGAGCGGATAGCCGTGCTGGAGACCTGGGCCGATGGTGTAGAGGCCGAGCGAACAGGTGAGCGAATCCGGCCCATACGGGCGAGGCCGTGGCCCGAGCGGCCCGTGAGCGCAGCGAACAAGAGCGGGAATGGCCCCGCTGCGACACGACCGACTCCCACCAATCTGCGCTCGCTCCTGGAACATGACGGCGCGGACCAGATGGTCGAAGCTCATCGGCCCATCGTGCGGTCGGCAGCCCACCTGCGAGTGGAGGTGATCCTCGTGGCGACCCATTCCGCCGCCAATGCTGCAGCACAGCTCGCGTACGAGCATTGGGTCGGCCCCGACCACTGCTCGGAGGGCTTCGCCTTCCTGCCCGCCACCGCCCTCGCCTCGCCGCAGTCCGCCACCGACTGCATCAGCCGCCCAACCCCGGCGGACACAGTCGTGACCGCCCCCCTCAGCGCTGGCACTGACCCAGATTTGGTGAGGCTCACGGCAAGACTGATCGCTGAACTGGGCCGGGAGGACCGGCAGTGACCGCGCCACGCCCGACGGCGGCGGGCCGGCGACCGGATGGCGCGCGACGCCTGTTGCGGACCAGACCGACGGGAGGCTCGTGGTGAGCTACTCGGTGGGGATCGACATGGGCGGAACCTTCACCGACGGGTACTTCTCCGACGGCGAGCGGACGGTGGCTGCCAAGGTCCCCACCACTCACTTCGACCTGACCCGCTCGGTGATGGCCTGTCTGGCCGAGGGGGCCGAGGCCTTCGACCTGGCGCTGGAGGACTTCCTGGGCCGAATCGGTTTGTTTCGGCTGGCCACCACCATCGGCACCAATGCCGTGGTCACCGGAACGGGCGACCCGGTGGGTTTGATGGTGGAGGCCGGAGCCGAGGAGTCGCTGTACGGAACCAGTGAGCCGGCCGCGGCGCTGGGAGTGTTTGTGCGATCCGACGATGTGGTCGGCGTCACCGAGGGCGCACCCATGGAGACTGTGCTGGCGCTGTGCCGCGATCTGGTGCAGCGGGGCGTGCGCCAGACGGTGGTGAGCCTGCCCGCCTCGCGCCGCCACGCCGAGCTGGAGCTGCGGGAGCTGGTGAGGGACCGCTACCCCGTCCACTACCTGCGCTCGATGCCGCTCACCCTGGGATGGGAGACGGCCGATGTGGCCGACGACGGGCTGCGCACCAACACCGCCGTCCTCAACGCCTACTTGAGCCGGCCCATGGCCAAGCTGCTGTACCGCACCGAGGGCATCCTCGGCCAAGCCGGTCTACCGGTGCCGCTGCTGGCAGCCCGCTCCGACGGCACGTTCAGCCGGATGCCCCGCACCACCGCCATCAGCACCTACAGCTCGGGCCCCGCCGCCGGACTGGGCCTGGCCGCGGCCGAGGCCCGCCGCTGCGGCGACGCCGTGGTGGTCGGCTTCGACATGGGCGGCACCACCCTCGACCTCGGGCTGGTGTGCGACGGGTCCTACCGGACCGACGACACGCCCGAGATCCGGGGCGTGCCGGTGAGGCTTCCCGTTCCCGGCATCGTGTCGGTCGGGCTGGGCGGATCGTCCATTGCATCGGTCGACCCGGCGGGGGCGGTGACGGTGGGTCCGGCCAGCGCTGGGGCGGTGCCGGGACCGGCCGCGTTCGGCAGAGGCGGCACCGAGCCGACCCTCACCGACGCCGACGTGGTGCTGGGGCTGCTGGCCCACGGCGAGCAGCTGCCCGGCGACATAGTGCTGGACGCGGAGTTGGCCGCCGCTGCGCTGGCTCCCCTAGCCGGCGGCGATCCCGAGGCGGCGGCCCGGCTCGTGCATGCCGCAGCCCACGCCAAGGCAGCCGAGGCCATCGACGAGATGCTCGCTGTTGCGGGCGTCGATCCGGCCGATTCCACCCTGTATGCCTTCGGCGGGGCCGGAGGCCTGCACGCCGGACCGGTGGCGGAACGGGCAGGGATCGGCCGGGTCCGGTCGTTCGCCCATAGTGGCGTCTACAGCGCTCGCGGCCTGGTTGACAGCCTTGTCAGGCAACGCTACGAGGCGAGCATGGAGCCCGGTGAGCGGGCGACCACCGTCCTAGCCCGTCTGCTGGCCCGTGCCCGGCTCGACCTCCAGGCCGAGCGGCTGCCGGTCACCGAGGCCCCGGCCGTCGTCGAGCTGGTCGATGACAGTGGGGCGGAGCAGATGGTCGAAGCGACCGTTGACGGAGACCTCGCCGAGGTCGCGTCTCAGGTGCTCGCCGCAGCCGGCCATGCCGACGGTACGGCACCGCCAATCGTCGCGGCGGCCGTTGAGACGCTCTCCTTGCCGCCGGAGATGCCCGCCGAAATAGCGCGCGCGCTCGCAGCCGGCCACGAAACCATGCCCAGCACTCGGTCGCCCACCCATCATGCAGGCCTGCGGTACGGCTGCGCTTCAGGCCGGGGCGCTGGCGGCGCCGCGGAGGCGCCCGATGAGGGCCCCCGGGTCTCGCGCCCAGGCCGCGGTGCTCAGGATGTCGAGTGCGGCGATCGGCTGGCCGGTGACCGGCGGCAGGGCGATTCGCGAGCCCGAGAGCGCAACGTGTGCTGGCCTGAGGGTGTCCTGTCAACGCTGCTCATCGACCTAAACGACCTGACCGCCGAGGATGTCGTGCACGGTCCCGCGCTGATCGAGTCCGCAGGGAGCGTCCATGCCATCCCGCCCCGATGGTCATGCCGGCGAGCCGACGCCGACAGCCTGCTGTGGGAGCGGTCGGGGTGAGCGTGCTCGACGGCATCGCCATCGTCGGCGTGGCCGAGACAGCGATCGGGAAGCTGCCGGGCCGCAGCGCCATCAGCTTGCAGGCCGAGGCCGCGGTAGCCGCCGTAGCGGATGCCGGGCTGGCCAAAGCCGACATCGACGGGGTGTTCTCGTTCTCGGGCTACTCCCAGGCGATGATGCTGCACGCCGCCCGGCTGGCCGAGCATCTTGGGCTGCGGCCCGAGTTGGCTGTGGTCACCGACGTGGGGGGCCCCGGCACCCACCACGCCGCCCTGCTCAACGTGGCCGCCGCCATAGACGCCGGCATGTGTACCGCCGCGTTGTGCGCCTACGGCGAGAACGGCCTCTCCATTCGCCGCTCCGGTCGGGGCCGGGCGCCGGGCACCCTCACCGGCGGCGAGGACTTCGAGGCCCCCTACGGCCAGATCGCCATGATCAGCGGCTACGCCCTGTTCGCCCAGCGCCACATGCACCTCTACGGCACCACCAGCGAGCAGCTGGGCGCGGTGGCGGTGGCCTCCCGACACCACGCCTCGCTCAACGACAACGCCCACAAGCGCGAGCCCATCACCCTGGCCGACCACCAGGCTTCGCCCATGATCTCGTCGCCGCTGCGCCGGCTCGACTGCTCGCTGATCTCCGACGCGGGCGGGGCCTTCGTGGCAACCTCGGTTGAGTGGGCCCGCAGCCTGGGCGTGCCCTTCGCCCGGGTGCTGGGATACGGCGCGGCGACCACCCACCACATTGCGTCGCAGGCCCCCGACCTGGGGGAGCTGGGTGGACCAATAGCCGCGGCCCGAGCCTTCGAGCGAGCGGGGCTTTCTGCAGCCGACGCCGACGCGGCCTACATCCACGACGCCTGCACCTTCAGCGTGGTGGCCGGGGTGGAGGCGCTGGGCCTGTGCGGAGAGGGCGAGGGCGGTCCCTACGCCGAGTCGGGGGCGCTGGCGCTGGGCTCGGACTGTCCGGTGAATCTGCACGGCGGGATGCTGTCGCACGGCCACGCTGGCGGGGTCTTCCATCTGCTCGACGCGGTGCGACAGCTGCAGGGCACGGCCGGGCGCCGCCAGGTCGACGGTGCCGAAACGGTGGTGGTCCACGGCAACGGCGGGGTCTTCTCCACGTTCTCAACCATGGTGCTGGGCCGGGGCCGATGACCGGCAAGCCCCGCCCCGAACTCAGCGTTAGGGCACCGCGTTGATGATCGGCACCCCGCCCGAACCCGAGCAACCGCGAACGGCGCCATGACCGGCAAGCCTTGTCCCGATCTTCGCGATAGATCCGCTGCGCCGTACTGGGAGGCGGCAGCCCGTCACGAGCTGAAGCTGCCGCGCTGCGACGCCTGTGGGCTGGTGTTCTTCCCGCCCCGAGATCTCTGCCCCAACTGCTGGAGCGACAAGCTGACGTGGCAGACGATGAGCGGCACGGGAGCGGTCTGGACGTTCACCGAGGTCCACGTGCCCTTCTACGACGACACCTGGGCCGACGACGTGCCCTACGTGGTAGCAGTGGTCGAGCTGGACGAGGGACCCAGAATGCTGACCAACATCGTCGAGTCCGACACCGACAGCCTCGCCATCGGCGACCGGGTCGAGGTCACCTTCGAAGACCGCTCAGAGGGCCTCACGCTCCCAGTGTTCCGGGTAGTGAACAGTTGACCGGCGACGGCTCTCCCAGTCGGCAGCGTTGGCGCGCTCGGTGTACATGGCCGCTAGTTCCCACGGTTCTCGGCCATTCGCTTGTTGCACCGGCAGCGTCGCTCGCATGCATACACGGTCGCCGGTCTCGGTGCTGGCGGCGCAGGTGACGGCGGACGGTCGATTGTGAGCGGCACCAAGCACCGGGATCTGTGGTCGCTGTGCTTGGCGCGGGCCGAAGAACACCCGGAACGGGTGGTGCTCGACTTCGACGGCAGGCTGTGGACCTGGGCGGAGCTGATCCAGGCGGCCGAGGGCCTGGCCGGCGGGCTGGCCGCAGCCGGAGTGGGGTCAGGCCAGGTGGTGGGCCACATGTCGACCAACCATCCCGAAGCGGTGGTCACCATGCTGGCCCTGCTGCGGCTGGAGGCGATCGAGTGCCCGGTCAACGCGGGCCTGCGGGGCCGGCAGCTGGCCCATGTGTTGGACCACTCGGGCGCAGCAACACTGATCGTCGCCCGCTCGCTCACCGACCGAGTGGCCGAGCAACTGGCCTTGGTGTCGGGTGTGGAGATGGTGGTGGAGCGCGGCGAGAGCAGGGCCTCGCAGACCGCGCACGCCGGAGCGAAGACAGAACCGACGGTTGAGCGCGGCTCCGGGGATGCGGCGCGGGCCGGTCAAGGCACAACGGGGATTGAGTCAGCGGTCCCGCGCGGCTCGGCGGATGATTCGGGGGCCGGACACGGCGTATTCGACTCTGCGGGCGTCACGGTCGTCGACTACGCCGAGCTCCGGGCATCGGGCGGCCGTCCGCCGCCGTTCAATCGGCCAAGCCCCGACGAAGCGATGAACATCATCTACACGTCGGGCACCACCGGGCCGGCCAAGGGCGCGGTGCTGCCGCAAGCGTTCCCCATAGAGCAGGCCCGCATCAAGATCGCGCAGTGGGGGCTCACCGCCGACGACGTGATGTTCTCGGCGCTGCCCCTGTACCACGTCAACGCCCGGTTCTCGACTCTGGGCACCGCGCTGGTGGTCGACGGTAGGGCTGCGCTGGTATCGCGCTTCTCGGCCGGCACGTTCTGGGACCAGGTGCGCGCCGCGGGGGCCACCGAAGTGGGCGTGGTGGGAGCGGTGTCGTCGATCCTGCTGCGCCAGGAGCCCGGCCCGGCCGACCAGGACCACAGCGTGCGGATGATGCACGGTGCAGCCGGAATACCCATGGACCGCCGGGCCGCGTTCGAGGAGCGGTTCGGGCTGAAGCTGGTCACCGGGTTCGCCATGACCGAGACCGGCCACTTCTCGACGACCGGCCCCGACGACCCCATGCGCTACCGGGCATCGGGCCGGCCGGTGCCCCAGTACGAGGTGGCGGCAGTGGACGCCGACGACAACGAGGTACCGCCGGGAACGG
This sequence comes from Acidimicrobiia bacterium, assembly GCA_022821685.1. Lineage (GTDB taxonomy): Bacteria > Actinomycetota > Acidimicrobiia > Acidimicrobiales > Aldehydirespiratoraceae > Aldehydirespirator. The sequence goes on along the minus strand of JAJEDD010000035.1, from coordinate 48,036 downwards.
TGGGCGAGCTGGTGGTGCGGCCGCGAGTGCCGGGCGTGATGATGACCGGGTATCACCGCCAGCCCGAGGCCACCCAGGCTGCATTCCGCAACGGCTGGTTCCACACCGGCGACCTGGCCACCATCGAGGCCGACGGCTACATCCGCTGGATGGACCGGGCCGCCGACGCCATCCGCCGCCGGGGCGAGATGATCTCCTCCACCGAGGTCGAGCGGGCGGTCTGCGCCTTCGACGGCATCGCCGAGTGCGCCGCAGTGGGCGTGCCCTCAGATCTGGGCGAGGAGGAAGTCAAGCTGGTTGTCGTACCCGAACCCGGCCACACCATCGACCCGGCTGAACTCCAGCACCACTGCCAAGCCACCCTCCCCGACTTCTGCCAGCCCCGCTACCTGGAGATCCTCGACGAACTCCCCAGAGGCGCCACCCACAAAGTCAACAAACCCCAACTCCGCCACACCGAAGCCCCAACCATCCTGAACCTCACCTAAGAGGCCGAGCGAATAGGTGAGCGATTCCGGCCCATACGGGCGAGGCCGTGGCCCGAGCGACCCGTGAGCGCAGCGAACAAGAGCGGGAATGACCCCGCTGCGACGCGACTGGCTCTCACCTATTTACGCTCGCTCTAAGTCCGCCCTCGCGGCAGATGTCAGCGGCTGATGGTGCGATAGTCGCTGCCAACGGCCCCCATCGCTGATCGGAGACGGGGGCCGTCGTCTCCGGTCCACACGCAAAGAGGAGCATTGAGGTGTTCTGCCGCAGCCATCGCTTCGGCGCTCAGAGAGGACAGCCGGTGAGCATTGGCGAGTTCAGCCATCCGGAAGGCGATGGTTCGCATCGGAACGACTGCGATGTCGTCGGGAAGCGCAACCAACCGGCGGCCGAGTTCTCGCCGAGCGCTGGCCGGCCAGGAGCCTGTCAGTGCTCCGCCAGCCCCAGACACCACGCTGCGGCATAGTCGCACGAGGTAGAGGTTCGTGGTCGCTGGTTCGTGGTCCGCGAGGATCTGAGCGAGTCCCGTGCTCTCGTTGTCAGCGAGCAGGTCGCGCAGCAGGTGATCGTCCAGGACAGCCCTGCTCATGTGGTGGCGAGTTCGGGGTCGTCGTCCAGCGAGCGTACAAACGCAGCGTGATCGTCGCGGCTCACGAGGTCGTTCAAGAGGCGGCGACCCTCCCCTCGGGGGAGCGTCAGCACTGCGAAGCCGAGGTCGATCACATCGACCGGCCCCCCATCATCAAGATCCCACCGATGCCGTGCCGCCGCCGGCAAGGACATCTGTCCGGACGATGCCACCAGGTACTGCCGAACTTCTCCCACAGTCTCACTGTACTTGGTAACAAGCATCATCTCACCAAGTAAGCAGTCCGCCTCGCCTTGCCGGGTCGCAGCAGGCCGTAGGCCACCCAGGCGTGGCCGTGGTCGTGGACCTCGGACAGATCGACGCTTTAGAGCCGGCAGACCGGATCGACGATGCGGCGCAGCAACCGCGACTGGGTCATGGTCGGATCACTGCCTTGGTGGGGCAGATGCCTTCGATCTCGTTGGCAATGGCCCCGATGAACAGCTCGGCGTCCGGGTTCACGTACAGGTATTCGGCCAAGCCACCGAAGAGGTGGGGCGGGTCGGCCGCGCTCGTCGCGCTGCCGTAGAGGGTGCGCTGGGGACAGAACCGGGGGGCGCCGTCGCGGCAGTCCCGGCAGTGGCCGCAGCCCCGCGAGCCTTTGAGGATCACCCGGTCGCCCTCGGCTACCCCGTGAATCGCAGCGGCTCGCCGACCCAGCCGCTCGACCCGGCCGAAGATCTCGTGACCGAGGATCACCGGGTAGGGCATGTCGATACGGCCCTTGAAGTACTTGACGTCGGTGCCGCACACTCCGCCGACGCCGATCCGCAGCAGCGCCCCGTCGTCGGCCAATTCCGGCACCGGATACTCCCGGATCTCCAGGCGCTCCGGCCCCAGCAGCGTCGCAGCTCTCGCAGTGCTCACAGCTCTCCCCCTGTCATCGCGCAACCTAACGACCCGTGCTCGAGGTCACGAAGTCCGGCTCGACCGCCGTGGGGTCAGGCTTGGCGGGTGGCTATGTAGCGGGCGGTTGCGGCTAGGGGCTGCTTGGCTGCGGGCACGTCGGGCAGGGGGTCCAGCGCGGCCAAGGCCTCCTCCAGGAACTCTGTGATCTCGTCTTCTAGGCGGGCCAGGGCACCGGTGTCGACGATCGTCTGCTGGACTTCGGCCACTTTCTCATCGTCCATGTTTGAGCCGACGGCATCCAAGACCGCCTGCTGTGCGGGGGTGGCGGCCGATCGGGCCATGGCCATTAGCAGCGTGGGTTTTCCTTCCCGCAGGTCGTCGCCGACGGGCTTGCCGGTGGCGGCCGGGTCTCCGAACGCGCCCAGTATGTCGTCTCGCAGCTGGAAGGCCATCCCGACGGGGCGGCCGTGGCGGGCCAGCGGCTCGGCCAGGTCGGGCCGGCCGGCCAGCGCGGCGCCGAGCTGCAGCGGCCGCACCACCGTGTAGCGGGCCGTCTTGTGCTCGATGATCTTGCGGGCCTCCTCTGCGGTGGCGCTGCCGCGGGCGCTTCCGACCACGTCCAGGTACTGACCCATGTTGAGCTCGGTGCGCAGCCCGTCCCACACGGCCCGGGTTTCGGGGGACACCCACCCCAGGGTGCGGTCGGCGAGCACCATGGCCATGTCTCCCGCCAGCACCGCAGCAGCCTCGCCGAAGCGCCGGTCCTCGCCCTGCCACCCGCGCTGGCGGTGGCGCTGCACGAACTTGCGCCACACCGTCGGCGCGCCCCGGCGAGTGTCGGAGCCGTCCATCACATCGTCGTGGGCTAGGGCGAAGGCGTGCAGCAGCTCCAGGGCGCAGCCGCCGTCGAGCGCGCCGGTGCCGTCGGAGGCGCCGCCGCCCAGCAGCCATCCCCAATGGCAGTAGGCGGGCCGGATGCGCTTCCCGCCGCCCAGCACCATGTCGGCCAGGTCGCCCAGCGGCTCATCGAGACTCGGATCCAGTTCGGCCCACTGGTGCCGCTCGGCGGCCAGTATCTCGCCGAGGCGGACTTCGACTCGGGCCGCTATCTCGCTCAGCTCGGCGGGGGGTTCGGCTCGCGGTACGGCAGGTTCGGTCACACGAGATTCCTGTAGTTGAGAACCCCTGAGATCCTTGGTGGCGTTGATTCCGGTGGGAGAACGGTCATGTCTCGGTGTCTGATTCCAGCGCGGCCACCACCCGCTCGACCTGGATGCCGGCGTTGGTGATCCTGCGGCGACAGATCTCGATGAGAGTGGCGGCCCGCTCGACTCGGCCGGCCAACACGTCCACATCGGGATCCTCGCCCTCCAGCTCCTCCAGGATCTGCTCGAGCTCGGCCATCGCCGCGGCGTAGCCAGGCTCGTCGGCGCCAGCACCGACAGCTGGATCTTCAGTGCTCATCGTTTCGGTCCTCGCTGCTCTCGCGCCATCGTTCCCGCTCTTGTTCGCTGCACTCACGGGCCGCTCGGGCCATCATTCCCGCTCTTGTTCGCTGCACTCACGGGCCGCTCGCGTCGTGTCGGCCTCGCTCCGTCCCTCTGCCGGCTGCTTCCTTCCGCTCGGCCTCTGGTCAAGGATCGTACTGTCCAACTCGCCATCGGATAGGTGGGTGACGATGCCGTCGCCGGGCGAGACATCCTGCACCGAGCGCACCAGCCTCCCGTCGTCGCGGCGGGTCAACGACCATCCCCGGCGCAGGATCAGAGCCGGGTCGAGGGCTCTGACCCTGGTGGCGATGGCGTCGAGATGGCGCTGGGCGTGGCGGATCTCGTGGCTGCCGGACACCGACAGCCCCGCCGAGGCCCGGTCGAGGCGGCTGCGGGCCCTCCGCTCGGCTGCGGGTCCGGCCTGGGCCAGCCGGTGGGAGACGGCGGCCACCCGGCGCCCGGCCCGAGCCGTGGAGGCCCGCCCAGTGTGGGCGACCCGCTGAGCGGCCGTGTCGAGGTTGTGCCCCGCTCGCTGAGATGCGGTCCTCGCCCCCCGGACGGCGTCGACGGCCATCTTGTCGACTCGGTGCTCGGCCGCGGCCAGAATCCTGCGGCTGCACACTGCGACCGACCGGCCGGTGCCGTCGAGCCTCTCCAGCCAGCCATCGACCAGCTGCACCACGGCCTCGGCTGCGGCGGTGGGTGTCGAGCAGGCGGTGTGGGCGGTCTCGTCGGCCACGCTGCGGTCGGTCTCGTGGCCTATGCCGGTGAAGACCGGGCGCCCGCACACCGCAATGGCCCGGGCCACAAGCTCGTGGTCGAAGGCGACGAGGTCGGTGCGGCTGCCGCCGCCTCGGGCCAGCACCACCACATCGGCTCGGGCGCCGACGGCCTCGACCGCGGCGGCAACCGCCTCGGGCGCTTCGGAGCCCTGCACCGGCGTGTCGGCCTCCAACACCTCGAAGGCGAAGCCGCTGCCGGCCAGAACCCGCATGACGTCGGCGTGGGCGGCGCTGCCCAACGACGTCACCAGCCCCACCCGCAGCGGCACCGGCGCCGGCGGGGCGTCGGCGTTGCGGCGCAGCGACCCGTCGGCGGCCAGAGCCCGCAGCAGCGCCTCGCGGTCGGCGGCGAGCGCTCCCAGCGTGTGGGCCGGGTCGATGGCGATCATCCGCAGCTGCAGCTGCCCACGCCGCGGGTAGAAGTCGAGCATCCCACCGATGCGCACGCTGACCCCGTTGTCCATGCGGATGGCGTTGCCGTGGCGGCGGATCGTCTGGTTGACCCGGTCCTTGTCGTCGCGGAACAGCACCACGCTCACCGAGGCCTGCGGCGGCGCGCCCGGCTCGGCGTGCTCGGGACGCTCCACCAGGTCGAAATAGACGTGGCCGCTGCGGGCTCGGGTGATGCTGTCGATCTCCCCTGCCACCCAGACGCCGCTCGGGAACGACTCGTCCAGCGTCCAGCGCAGCACCTGGGCGAGCTCGCCCACCGTGAGGGTCTGGTCCGCGCCGACGAGGCCGGTCATGTCATCATCGAATCCGAGCCTACGGAGCGCAGGCTGCACCGGTAGCGTTGAGCCGTGGATCGCAGTGCCCCGGTGGCCCTGAAGACCGACCACTACGAGATCACGATGGTGGCCTCGGCCCTCCAGTCCGGGATCGCCGAGCGCCGCGCCGTGTTCGAGGCCTTCGCCCGTCGGCTGCCGGCGGGACGGGCCTACGGCGTGGTGGCCGGCGCCGACCGCGTCATCGACGCCATCGAGCGGTTCCGCTTCGACGACGAGACCGTCGACCACCTCGTGGGTGCGGGCGTGGTCTCCGACCCCGATGTGGTCGACTGGCTGCGCTCCTACCGCTTCCGCGGCGACGTGACCGGATACCCCGATGGAGAGCTGTTCTTCCCTTATTCGCCGGTGCTCACCGTGGAGGGAACCTTCGCCGAGTGCGTGGTGCTCGAGACGGTGGTGCTGTCGATCCTCAACTACGACTGTGCGGTGGCTTCGGCCGCGGCCCGGGTGCGCGACGTGGCCCACGACCGCCTGCTGATCGAGGGGGGCAGCCGCCGAGCCGACCCCGACGCGGCGGTGGCCGCGGCTCGGGCGGCCCACATCGGCGGCTTCGACACCACCTCCAACCTGGAAGCGGGCCGGCGCTACGGCATCCCCACCGGCGGCACCACCGCCCACGCCTTCGTGCTGGCCCACTCCGACGAGCACACCGCCTTCAGGGCGCAGCGCGACGCTCTCGGCGCCGGATCCACCTATCTGGTCGACACCTTCGACGTGCTCGAGGGCATCCGCCGGGCGGTGCAGGCGGTGGGACCAAACATCGGCGCGGTGCGCATCGACAGCGGCAACCTGCTGGCGGCCAGCATCCGGGCCCGAACCCTGCTCGACTCGCTGGGCGCTTCGGGGTGCCGCATCGTGGCCTCCGGCGATCTCGACGAGTTCCGTGTGGCCGAGCTGGAGGAGGCATCCGCCCCCATCGACGCCTATCTGGTGGGCACCAGCCTGGTCACCGGATCGGGGCATCCCACCGCGTCGGTGGTGTACAAGCTTGTGGCCATCGCCGACGGCGCCGGAGAAGCTGCGCCGCTGCGGGCGGTGGGCAAGCTGTCGCCGGGCAAGACCACCGTGGGCGGACGCAAGCAGGTGCATCGCAGTGTCGACGCGGCCGGCTTCTGGACGGCGGAGGTGCTGTCGCCCGCCGGCGACGACACCGGACCCAACGACGCTCACGATCCCCAGGTGGTGCTGGTGGCCCGCGGCGAGCGGGCCTGGAGCGACGACCCGGCCGCGGCCCGCCGCCGCTGCGAGGAGCGCCGCCGGCGTCTGCGCGGCGAGGATCGGGTTCCGCATCCTCGGCGATCCCCGGCCGTCCCCACCGAGTGGGTGGGCATGGAGTCGCCGGCTGCGACAGAATCATCCAACGGCGCGGCGCGGCGGTCGGCGCGGGCGCAAGCCGAACAACAGGGAGATCCGATGGGAAGGGCGCTGATCATCGTGGACGTGCAGAACGACTTCTGCGAGGGCGGATCGCTGGCGGTGGAGGGCGGGCATGCGGTGGCCGCCTCCATCACCGATCTGGTCGGCCTCGACCGGGCCGGGGGCCGCTACGACTATGTGGTGGCGTCCAAGGACTGGCACATCGACCCCGGCGAGCACTTCGCCGCGCCCGGTGCCAGCCCAGACTTTGCTGAGTCGTGGCCGGTGCACTGCGCGGCCGGCACTCAGGGCGCCGCGTTCTCGCCGAGCCTGCAGGTGGCGGTAGACGAGGTGTTCCTCAAGGGCCAATACAGCAGCGGCTACAGCAGCTTCGAGGGGGTGGCCGCCTCGAGCGAGGACGTGGGGCTGCGCCAATGGCTGGCCGAGCGCAAGGTGGAGGCGGTGGACGTGGTGGGCCTCGCCACCGACTACTGCGTGCGGGCCACCGCCCTGGCCGCGGCCGAGGCCGGCTTCGACACCGCCGTGCTGGTCACCCACTGCGCCGGAGTGGCCGCCGACTCAACCGCCGCGGCCCTAGCAGAGCTGGCGTCTGCCGGAGTGACAGTCGCCTGAAGTCCACCGCCTGCGGCCAGGTCAGGATTCGAGGGCTTGGGCCGCGAGCCGGGCCTGGACTTCTACGCCTGCCCCGATCGCTTCGGTATCGATGCCGGTCGTGGGCTTCTGGCCCTTGACGTAGCGGGCGTAGACGCCCTCGGTGATGCAGGCGCTCTTCCAGTGGCTGAAGGCAACGTAGAAGCGGATCGCTGAGAGGTCGAGGCCGCTGGCCGACGCGTAGCGCTCCAGCAGTTCGGCTCTGGTGGCGAACCCCGGAGCCATCGAGGGGGCCACCGAGATCCCGTGGTGCTCGTCGCCGGGCTCGGCCCAGGTGACCAGCATGTAGCCGACATCGGCGAGGGGATCGCCGAGGGTGCAGATCTCCCAGTCCAAGATGGCCGCGATCTCGCCGCGGTCGTCGGTGATGCAGTTGCCGAGCCGGTAGTCGCCGTGCACCAGCGACGCCTTCTGCTGCGGCGGCCGAACGTCCAGCAGCGTCTCGTACAGCTCGTCGAGCAGCGGCACCGGCATGGCCCGGGAGGCGTCGTACTGGCGGTGCCAGCGCCTGAGCTGGCGTCCCACGTAATCGTCGCGGCGGCCGAGGCTGCCGACGCCGACTGCGTCGATGTCCACAGAGTGCAGCGCTTCGAGGGTCTCGGCCAGCGAGAGGCCCACCCGGCGGCGGGCCCCGGCGCCATAGACCTCGGTGGCGATCTGCTCGTCGTGCAGGACATGCCCCTCCACGAAGCTCATCACATAGAACGGGGCGCCGGTCACGGAGTGGTCGTCGCAGAGTCCCAGCGCCTCGGGCACCGGAACTTCGGTCGGCCCGAGCGCGCTGATCGCCCGGTACTCCCGCCCCATGTCGTGGGCGCCGGGGAGCAGCTCCCCCAGCGGCGGCCTGCGCAGCACCACCCGGCGCCCGCCGCGGTCGGTCACCAGATAGGTCAGGTTGGAGTGTCCCCCCGCAATGGACTCAAACGCCAGAGGCCCACGCAGCACAGCAATATGGTTCCGCAGCCACGCCTCAACGCCAGCGGCCTCGATGCCGGGCAAACCACCCCTGCTCACACCGCCCATTATGTGTCGGCTGCCGACACCGAGGGTGCCGACCAGCGCCAAGAGCCGACCCACGTCGGGTGTAGGCGTGTTCTCCGAGGTCTCGCCCGTATCCGGGCCGGACTCGCTCCCCCATTCACTCGGCCCCTAGGTTGAGCGTTCGCCTGCGCTGAGGCGGGCAAGAGCCCGGAGGCCAGACCTTCGAGTTGCGGGACCACAGGAGGTTGTCCGTTGCCCCAGAAAGAGGAAATCCGCGTCGCACAGCTGAGCGAGCCGCTCAGTCACTACACGGATGCGACGCGGTTCGGCGACTTGTTGTTCATCTCCGGCTGCGCACCACTCGACGGCGAGGGAAACCTGGTCGGCGGCGACGACGCGGCGGCCCAGACCCGGCAGGTTCTGCTCAACATCGAGGCGATCCTCGCCGCGGCGGGAGCGACCTTCGCCGATGTGCTCAAGGTGATTGTCTACCTGCTCGATGTGGACGACCGGGCCAAGATCAACCCGGTGCGCCAGGAGTTCTTCGGCGATCACCGCCCATGCAGCACCCTCATCGGCATCAGCGGAATGGCCGTCCCCGGCATGAAGGTCGAGATAGAAGCCGTAGCCGGCATCCCCTCCTAAAGATTCAGAGCAAGCGCCAGAATCGCTCGCCCAGTCGCTCGGCCTCTGGCGATCAGGCGCCGGGCTGGGGGATTACCCGCAGGTAGGGCAGGGGCGCCTTCCAGCCGTCGGGGTACTTCTCGGCGGCGGCCTCGTTGGAGACGGCCGGGACGATGATCACGTCCTCGCCCTGGTTCCAATTGGCCGGGGTGGCGACCTGCTCGGAAGCGGTGAGCTGCACCGAGTCGAGCAGCCGCAGGATCTCGACGAAGTTGCGGCCCGTGGTCATCGGGTAGGTGAGGGTGGCCTTGATCTTCTTGTCGGGGCCGATGATGAACACCGAGCGGGCGGTGGCGTTGTCGGCCGCGGTGCGTCCCTGCGACGTGTCGCCGGCGTCGGCGGGGAGCATGTCGTAGAGCTTCACCACGTTGAGCTCGGGGTCGCCGATCAGCGGGTAGTTGACCGCGTTGCCGGTGGCCTTCTCGATGTCGGCCGACCAGCCGACATGATCGCTCACCCCGTCGACGCTGATGCCGATGATCTTGCAGTTGCGGGCCGCGAACTCCGACTTCAGGCCGGCTACGGCGCCCAACTCGGTGGTGCAGACCGGTGTGAAGTCCTTCGGGTGCGAGAACAGCAGCGCCCATCCGTCGCCGATCCACTCGTGGAAGCTGATCGCCCCCTCGGTGGTATCGGCGGTGAAGTCGGGCGCGGTGTCGTTGATGCGAAGTCCCATGGCATTCCTCCAGTTGGTGGCGGACCGGCTCGCAGGCTAGCGACCCATGATGACTATTTCGACCGGATTAGTCAGGAATCACCGGGGTGTCTCTCGTGCGGCGGAGCCTCGCGCTTGAGTAGGTCGTCGAGGGAATCGACCCAGGTGTCGTCGATCCGCTGGATGGCGCCGATCCTTGTGTTGTCTGTGGTCCACGGTGTGAGATCGCGGGCCCACTTGAACTTGAATGTCCATCGCTTGGTCACCGAGAACATGCATGCTGCGACGATGTCGAAGGCGTCGTAGGCGTATTTCCTTCCTGCACCGGAGTCGCGTGTCTTCTGGGTTTCAACCTTGGCGTCGCCGTCCTTGTAGGTCTCGCTGAGAGCGTTCTTGCACTCGATCGTCAGCTCGCGTCCGTCGCCGAGCCAGATCCGGAAGTCCGGCATTCCGTCCTCGTCGATCGTCTCGTAGCCGGCGATGCAGGGATCGCCGTCGAGGAGGTTGCCCAAGTGGTGTTCCGCTACGCTCCCCCGCACAGCGACGCCGAGGCGGAAGTTCGACTCGATGATGTCGAGGATGGTGGCTGCGCTGACACCGTAGAGAGTCTCAAGGTCGTGGCGACCGATAGTGCCGTCAACAAAGTGTTCGGCGAGGCTGAGGCGCAGACCCGTGTCGAAGCCGAGGCTCGTTGCGAGGCCGGCCTGGTTCGCGGCGCGCTGGGTCTGAACAGCGCGCAGACCCGTGTCGAAGCCGAGGCTCGTTGCGAGTGCCTCGAAGCGGGCGTAGTCGAGCAAGCGGTCAGGACGGAAGCCGACCATGGATTCGAGGCCGTCCCAGGCCTCGCCCTGAGCCGTGCGCGGTCTTGTTTTCTCCCTGGCCCACCAAGCCCAGCCCGTGACCCTCACTGCTTCAGCGTTCGTGTCCCGGTAGTAGCCCGAGATTCCCATCGGGAGCTGCGCGTAGACGAGGGGATCCAGACCGACGATGATGCCCGTCTCGGGATCGACGGCGAGTACGAGAGTGATGTCGACTCCAGCGGGATCGTGGCCGACCGGGTTCGGTTCGTGTCGGACTCGTTCTGGGTCGCCATATCGGATCTGGAAGCGGTGCTCTGTGGCGGGTCGGTTTCGGGTGGCTCGTCTCGTCGTGGTGAACGGGTAGACGAGAAGGCCATACCGGTGGTTGTCCCCGTCCTCGGCACCTACGAGGATGGGCGCCAGCCTCTTGGCGGGGAAGGAGGACGAGACCACTCGTCCGCCTCCGTCCTCGATACCTTTGAGCAGCAGGTCCACGACGGGTGTGCGGGACTTGGAGATGCGGTACCGCTTGGGGATGTAGCTGCGGCCGGCTAGCTCCTCCACGGCCCGCTCCTCAGTTCAGCCGGGTCAGCATGCGGCCGCCACGGCCCGAGCGACTTGCTCCGAGAACAGGGGAGGCACCGAGTTCCCGATCTGAGCCTGCACTGATGCTCGCTTGCCCACGAACGCGAAGTCGTCCGGGAACGTGAAGAGCCTACGAAGCTCCGGGACGCGCAGGCGGCGGCTGTCCCAGTGGAACGGGCCGACGTTGGGGCCGGGCTGAGCCTGGATCGTCGGTGACGGCCTGTGGGGATCGAGCTTCAACAGGAACGACCAATACCGAGACCGCCACTCGAAGATCGGCTCAGGGTGGCCGCGCTTCGCGGTGAAGTGCAGGTAGTTGCCACCCGGCGGGATCTCCGGCAGGAGATGACCCCAGCGCCCCCGCACAACCTCCTCCGGCTCAGGGGCGGCGATCAACCCCGCAAGCGCCTCGCCTGCGGTGACATGGGGCAACGGCCCACCGGTCGTGGTTCGTCTTTCCCACGGCCCGTGATGGGTCGGTTCCGGCAGATCAGGCAGTGTGTCTCGCTTGCGGCAGCCCACCACACACAACCGGGGCCGGGCCTGGGGCACACCGAAGTCGGCCGCGTTCAACACCTGCCACCTGAAGCGGTACCCGGCAGCTTCGATCTCCGCCAGCAGGCGAGTGAACGCCGGCCTGCTCGCCTTGTTGTTGAAGGTCAGCGCATACACGTTCTCAAGGATGAAGTACCGGGGCCTCGTCTCGGCAAGCACACGGGTATAGGCCTGCAGCAGACTCGCTGCAGGGTCGACGCCATCGCGCTTCCAGTCGAGCCAGAAGCCCGACTTGGAAAACGCAACGCATGGTGGCCCGCCCACGAGCAAGTCGGGCCTCTCCCGGCTCGACAGGCCCGCCGCTCGCAGGATGTCGCGCGTGGTCAGACCCTCGCCGACGCCGGTGACGAGCGGGTAGAGATCGGCCCGAACCACCTCACGGAGACTAGGAAAATACGTCGGGGCGTTCTTCTCCATGGAGTCGCAGGCATCGTCGTCCCATTCCACCGCAGCCAGGATGGCGAAACCTGCCGACTCGATCCCCAAGTCGAGGCCCCCGGCGCCAGAGAACAGCGAGATCGCGGAGCCAGCCGTCACGCCCTCAGTCTGCACGCTGCGGTCGGCCCGGGCGCGCACCCTCTGCTCATCCCCAAGACGCAATTGCACGCCTCGCGCCCGCCGATCTATTCGAGGAGGATCCACACCAAGAAGCACACAGCAGGGGTGTGACAGTTACGGTCGCCGTCACCCAGGCCAGCGCCGCGGAGACGGCCAACACTCCAGGTAGGCGATGCGATGATCTCTGACGGCTTCGCTGCCCGTCATGAGACGCGTCTACTTGTCTGCGACGTTTACGGCGTGTCGTCTGATGCGAGAAGGCCCATGACCTTCGGTAATCTGGCGGAGAGTATGGGATTCGAACCCATGGTGACCCGGAGGCCACAACGGCTTTCGAGGCCGCCCCATTCGTCCGCTCTGGCAACTCTCCGCCGTAGAGGCTACCGGCCACCCTCCGAGCCGCCTGCCGCACTTCGCAGGTCGGTGAAGAAGTCCTGCAACAATGCGGCGCACTCGGTGGCCCGCACGCCGGGCACTACCTCGAATTCGTGGTTGAGCCGGGGATCTGCGCCGAGGTTGTAGAGCGACCCGAGGGCACCGGCTTTGGGGTCGTCAGCGCCGAAGATCACCCGGCCCACCCGGGCCTGCTGTAGCGCGCCCGCGCACATCGGGCACGGCTCCAGGGTCACGGCCACCTCCACCCCGTCCAGGCGCCAGCGGCCCAGGCGGGCCGCGGCGTCACGTAGAGCCAGCATCTCGGCGTGGGCGGTGGGGTCGCCGGTGCGCTCCCGCTCGTTGTGACGCTGGGCGACCACCTCGCCGTCGAGCCACACCGCCGCGCCCACGGGCACGTCGCCGTGAGAGGGCGCCAGCCGGGCCTCGGCCAGCGCCGGGGCCATCAGCTCGTCGTGGGTCATGGGTCGATGTCGGTGGCTATCAGATCGGCCATCGTCTGCCAGGCGGTCCGGGTCAGCGGGCCGTCCACTGTCGGCAGGTCGGTGTCGTCGATTCGGGCTATCGATTGAACGGTGCGGGTCGAGGAGGCCAGGAACGCCTCGGGCACTCCCGGCAGGTCCTCCATCGCCAGGCGCGTCTCGACGACGTCGAGATGCTCCAGCAGCAGCGCCCGCGTCACCCCGGCCAGACAGCCCGTATCCAGCGGCGGCGTGTGCAGCCACTCGCCGTCGGACCAGAAGATGTTCGAGCCGGTCCCCTCGCTCACCCGGCCCCGAGTGTCGGCGAAGATCGCCTCCGACGCGCCCCGCTCGCGGGCCATCTCGAGGGCCAGCACGTTCTCGGCGTAGGAGGTGGTCTTGACCCCGGCCATGGCCCCCCGCTCGTTGCGGGTGAAGGGCACGGTGGCCACCGCCGTCCCCGGCGGGTATTCAGGCGGCCGGTTGCCGGCGATCACGGTGGCCGAGCCTCGAGCGCCGCTGCGGCCCGAGCCCAGCGGACCCCCGCCGCTGGTGGCCGTGACTCGCACGATCCCGGCCTCGGGGGCGGCCTCCAGGCACTGGGCTATGGCGGCCCGCAGCTCGTCGTCGCGGTAGGGGCACTCGAAGCGCAGGACCCGGGCCGAGTGTCGCAGCCGCACAAGATGGCGCCGCACCGCGAACGCCTCCGCCCGGTGGCCGCTACGCACCACGAGCAGGGTCTCGAACACGCCGTCGCCCACGATCACGCCGTGGTCGTCGGCTTGCAGGTGCGGCTCGCCGGGATCAACCATCTGCCCGTTCACCCACACTGCCATCGCGCTCATGGTCACGAACCTACCCGAGCGCACACAACCGGCAAGCTCCGGCCAGCGAGCGCAACCGGCAATACTTGGCGCCATGAGATCATGGATTCGACGGCATTGGCGCTGGGCGCTGCCCGCTGGGGTGGTGCTGGCCGGGGTGGGCGCCTGGCTGGTGTTCGGCTTCTTCGCCTTCCAGACCTACTTCCAGGACGACGAGGTGGACGAGGCGCTCCCGTTCTTCACCGCCGGCCCGGCCCCGTCGAGCATCGATGGCGACGAGACGACCACCGAAATGGCCGACGCCATGAACGCTGCCATGGCGGCCGACGACATGCCCACCGTCGTTGAGGTCGACGAGCCCATGCCCGATATGCCCATGCCCGATGTGGACATGCCCGAGGAGTCCAGACAGGCCGAAGCGAGCGTGCCGGAGCCACTACCCGGCGATGAGGAAGCGGCCGACAGTGCTGAAGAGACTGCGCCCGCTGACGAGTCCGAGACCCAGCCGCCCGCTGAGACGCAGCCCGAGCCGGTTGAGCCTCAGATCATCGTGGAGGCGTCCGGGTCGTTCATCGACCGCTCCCATCCCACCGAGGGCCGCGCCTTGGTGCTCGGCGACGGCAGCGGGCAGCGCTTCCTGCGATTCGAGGACTTCCGCACCGACAACGGCCCCGACTTGAACGTGTATCTGTCGGCGGCTTCGCCGGACGCGCCGGCCGGCCAGTTCGACGACGACTTCGTCGACCTCGGCGACCTCAAAGGCAACGTCGGCTCGCAGAACTACGAGATCCCGGTCGGGCTCGACCTCGACCGCTACTCCACGGTGGCGGTCTGGTGTGTTCGCTTCAGCGTGGTGTTCGGAGCGGCCGAGCTCACGGCCGGCTAAGAGCGTGCGCGGGGTAGGCAAGAACGTGTCGCGTCGCAGCGGGGTCATTCCCGCTCTTGTTCGCTGCGCTCACGGGCCGCTCGGGCCACGGCCTCGCCCGTATGGGCCGGAATCGCTCACCTATCCGCTCGGCCTCTAGCGGTCGGGTCGAGCCGGAACGACGAGCCCGGCGAGGGGTCTGCGTCCAGGCCGGCCAGCTCGACGGCGAACCAGTTCTGGCCTTCGGCCAGCGGCTCTAGCCGGGCCACCACCAGGGTCGGCGTGCGGTCCGAGGTCAGCCAGGCCACCGAGTCGGCGAACCAGAGCGGCCGGCCGTAGCCGCCGCCGTCGAGCAGTCGCAGCCGCTCGGTGTGCCGGTCATACAGCCAGGCCGGACTGGTGTCGTTGAGCAGCCAGCGACTGTCGGGCGACACGGAGATGTCGGCCAGTTCGGCCACGAAGTCGTCGGGCAGCACCGTCGCCTCGTCGTCGGTCAAGTCCACAACCACCACCGTGCACGAGAGCTGGTCGTCGCAGCGCTGCTCCACCCGCAGCCGATCGCTGGCGACCAAGAGCCGGTGCTCGCTCACCACCTCGAAGCCGTCGAAGGTCGGGCGGTAGGTGCGGCCCACCGGCGGAATCACCAGCACACCGCCGTTGCGCACGGCCAGCACCTCGGAGCCCGCGGGCGCCCGCAACCCGCCGGTGAGGATGCCGTAGTCGTGCCAGGCATCCATCCGGAAGGCGCCGTCGGGCCCGTCGGGCTGGCTGACCACCCAGAAGTCGACCACTGGATGGTCCGAGGGCACCAGGTCCGCGCCCGACGCCACCAGCACCGCCGACATCTCGCCGTCGATCCAGAACAGGCCAACCGTTCGATCGTCGTCGGTGAGCATCTCCAGGTCGCCAAGCTCGAGGCGCAGGCCGGTCGGCTCGATCAACACCCGCTGCACGGTGCCGGTGGCCAAGTCCACCCGCACCACATGGCGTCCGCTCAAGTACATCAGCGCACCCACCAGCTCGCTGAACGGCTCAGCCGGTTCGCCCTCCTCGGATGTGGATTCGGTGCCGGCCTGTGTCTCGGTCGCAGGAAGCGGGCCGGTAGTGGCAGGCGCCTCGACTGTCTCATCGTCCACCGGCCCGGCCGCCTCACGGCTGTCGCGGTCAGTTTCGGCGGCGTCGCCGTCGCCGGTGGTCAGGCTCAGAAGCCAGACAACCGCAATCAGACCGGCCAACACACCGACAAGGCCCACCGCAGCCCGCCAAGAACGCTCCTGCTCAGGGGCGTTGCCGCCGCCCGGCACCCCCGCGTCCATACCAGCACCGTACCGGCGAGCCGAGGGTGAGCCCGCGATGCCGAGCCCTCGTGCCGGTCAACCCTCACAGAATCGCGATGCCAGCCGGGCCAGTGTCGGCTGCGAGGCACTCGGAGTCGCGGTTGCCGGGCACCATGCCGGGGTAGCGTGGCAGATACCGATGCGGCCGCTCGCGAGGGCAGGATGACGATGGCGTACACCGACGACGAGATTCGGCGCCAGCTTCGCCTCGGCGAGGACAGCGCTTGGGAATTCAAGAGCGTTGACTTTCGCAACAGTGACCCGCCGCGGCATCAGCGCGACAGCTGGGCCGACGAGATCGCCGCCTTTGCGAATGCCCGAGGCGGCGTTCTGCTGCTCGGCGTTACCGACGCAGGCGAGGTGCCAGGAATGTCCCGCGACCAACTGGACGTGCTCGAACGTCAGGTCAGGGAGATCTGCACGAACTCCATCAAGCCGAGGATCAGGATTGAGGCGTACCGCAGGGAACTGGACGAACAGTCGTTCCTCCTTGTCTCGATTCCGGAGGGCGACGCGCAATTCGACAGCCCCGGCGGCAGCTTCGTGCGCGTCGGCAGCGCCAAGCAGCCCATGTCGCCAGACGAGCGGATGCGCTTGGCGCAGCGGCGCGGCCAGGCTCGGTTCACCGGATTCGACGAGCAGACCGTCGCCAGTACGGGCTTCTCAACTCTCGACAAGGAGCTTTGGAAGCGCTTGCTCAGCGCTGAGGGCCTGCGCGATCCCCAATTGGCGCTCGAGAAGCTCGGCCTGTTGCACACCAACAGCTACGGGACGGTTCTGGCCACGGTGGCAGGCATTCTGACGTGTACCCGACAGCCCCGGGAGTTCCTTCCGGGCGCGGAGGTCACGGCCGTTCGCTACAAGGGCACCGACCGCGCGTCCGGGCAGGTAGACGCACATGACATCGCCGGTCCGATCAACGAGCAGATCACCCACGCACTCGCGTTTGTCTTGCGAAACATGCGTATCGGTGCACGCAAAGACCCCGCCCGTGTGAACCTGCCCGAATACAGCTCAAGGGCAGTCTTCGAGGCGCTGGTGAACGCGGTCGTGCACCGCGACTATTCGATCCGGGGCAGCAGAATCCGGTTGTCGGTCTTCTCTGATCGCCTCGAGCTGAGATCACCGGGTGGGCTGCCCAACAACCTGACCGTGGACAGCATGGTGGAGCGGCAAGTGACCCGCAACGAGGTGCTCGCCTCGATCCTTGGCCGCATGAGCGTCGGTGAGATCGAGGGTGCCGGAGGCAGGCAGTACTTCATGGAGCGGCGCGGCGACGGCGTGTCCATCATCAGCCGCGAGACCATCGAACTGTCCGGCAGGAACCCACAGTTCGGGCTCATCGATGATTCCGAGTTGTGCCTCACGCTGCCCGCCGCCGAAGTACACGCGGATCCGGCCACCGTTGTGGTCACGGTACGAAGCAGCGGATCCCCGCTCGCAGGCGCGGATGTGCTGGCCTTGTTTCCGAACAACACCTGGAAGCGGAACCGCACGGACGGCGAGGGCGAGGCGCGCCTTGACCTGCACTCGGTTCACCTGCCCATGACTGTGTTCGTGGCTTGCGATGGCCATACGGCGCATGTCGAACGAGGCTGGGTGCCGATGGAGCGAGCGCTCGCCGTCGAGCTGGCCCCCAAGGCCGAGGGCGGTTCGGTCGTGTTCGCAAAGTCGACCGGTCATGTGCCCGGTCTTGCCAGCCGGCTCAACCCGATTCTCGACACCAGCGACAGGACATATCTCTACGCCTCCAACATCGCCATCAACGGCGGACAGCAGCAGCCCGTACCCTTCGTGCCGGGCGAAGAGGATCTGCACCTGACGGACGCAGACGGCAAGTCACTGCTCGTGAGAGTCGTAGCCATCGCAGGACAGTCCTCGGTCCTCAACTACAGCCCCGCCTGAGGACCCGATGTCTTGACACATCACACAACGCGGAGGGTGTGGGATTTGAACCCACGGAGGCTCTCGCCTCACACGCTTTCCAAGCGTGCCCATTCGGCCGCTCTGGCAACCCTCCCCGATCCCTGCTGCCGGGTCGGGGCCGGCTAGCCCCGTCCCGAGCCGCGGGTTCGGACCCGCGAGGGTATCGTGTGCGCTGATCGCGCCCGCTTCGGGGTGTGACGGCCGGGTCCTGTGCAACGGGTGCCTGTGAACCGGGTCAGGGCCGGAAGGCAGCAGCTCTCAGCAGATCCGCCTGGGTGCCGCAGACAGCCTGGCCGTCACTCCCGGAAGCGGGCGCCGACGCGGCCCCACTCCGAGCGCATCCGTTCCACGCCGCCCCAAGCGAGCCGTCACTCCCGGGAGCGGGCGTTGGCGCGGCAGTCGGCTGGCCTCGGCATCTGGGCGACTGGCTAACCGCGGGCTGTCAGAGCCCCCGTCTAGAGTCGTCGGTGGTGGCCTACCAATCTCTCTACCGTCGCTACCGGCCCCAGAACTTCGCCGAGATCAAGGGCCAGGACCATGTCGTGCGGGCCCTCCAGACGGCCGTGCGCACCGGCAAGGTCGGCCACGCCTATCTGCTGCACGGTCCCCGAGGCAGCGGCAAGACCTCCACCGCCAGGGTGCTGGCCAAGGCGCTGAACTGCACCGACATCGGCGACGACGGCGAGCCCTGCTGCGACTGCGAGTCCTGCCTGTCGATCCAGGAGGGCCGCTCCTTCGACCTGCAAGAACTCGACGCCGCCTCCAACAACAAGGTCGACGACATGCGGGGCCTGCTCGAGAAGGTCAACCTGACGTCGCCGGGCCGGGCCAAGGTGTACCTGCTCGACGAGGTTCACATGCTCACCGCCGGCGCCGAGAACGCGCTGCTCAAGACCCTGGAGGAGCCCCCCGACCATGTGACCTGGGTGCTGGCCACCACCGAGCCCCACAAGGTGGTGCACACCATCAGGAGCCGCTGCCAGGTGTTCGAGCTTGGCCTGATCGACGCCGACATCATGTCCGACCATCTCCGCCAAGTGGTGGCCGACGCCGAGCTCGATGTGGACAGCGAGGCCGTCGACCAGGCCGTGGCCGAGGGCAAGGGATCGGTGCGCGACAGCCTCACCGCGCTGGAGCGGATCGTCACCGGCGGCGGCACCGCCGAGCTCGACTCCTCGACCGACGCCATTCTCGGCGCGCTGGCCGCCGGCGACCGCGCCGCCGCGCTGGCCGCGGTGGGCGACGCCGTGGGCCGGGGGCGGGATCCCCGCACCGTCGGCGAGATGGTGCTGGCCGGGCTGCGCGACGCCTTCCTCACCGCCATGGGCGACCCGCCGCCCCGCCTGTCGGAGCACGAGCGGGGCAGGGCCGCCGACCTCGCCGAGCGCATGGCGCCGGCCGCCATCACCCGGGCGCTGGAGACGCTGGGTCGGGCCCTGATCGACATGCGCCAGGCGCCGGACCCGAGGATCGACATTGAAGTGGCGCTGATGCGGCTCTGCCACCCCGACGAGGACCGGTCCCTCGAAGCGCTGGCCCAGCGGGTCAGGCAGCTGGAAGCCCGACTGGACGGCTCGCCGGTTCCCGCTGTTGACGGATCGGCGCCCGCGCCCCCGTCGCCACCGGCTGCAGAGCGCCGTGCCCCACGGCCTTCGACCGAGTTCGCGCCCTCCTCTCCGGCCCATGGCGCCCCGCCATCGCCTGGCTCCTCTCCCCCGCCTCCGGCCCATAGCACTCCGCCACCGCCGCCAGCCGAGCAAGCCGGTGCCTCATCGGTGCCGGCTGTCGATAGCCGGCCCGCGGCGGCGGCGCGCAAGACCCTGTCCCAGCACCGGTCGGCGGCGGCCAAGAGCGTCACATCCGGTTCGGCTGCGCCGCCACCGCCGGTTGCCCCCCCGCCGCCCGTGCCGGTGCCCGACCTGGCCGAGATGCAGCCCGGAACACCCAAAGAGGTAGTGGAATTAGCTCGCCAACATCTGGGCCTGGACCAGTCGTTGGTGGTGGCAAAGGCACTGGAACTCGAACCCGACCCGGAACGCCGGCGCGAGCCCGCCCAACTCCAAGCCCTCTGGCGAGAACTGGTGGGCCATGCCACCGCCGCCACCTTCGAGGCGGCTCCCGTCGGATCCGAACCGACGGTGGAGGCAGATCAGGCTGAGCCGGAATCTGCTACGGGGCCGGGATCCTCGACCGATGCAGATCAAGCGGCATCTCCACCGGCGGTTCGGCCCGGTCAGGCTGCGTCGGAAGCCGTGCCCGCCCCGCCGCCGGAGCAGGGCGCTCCATCCGAGCATCCCGAAACCGATGACGGATTCGACCTAGCCGACCTCGATGACCTGGCCGAGGCCCCCAGCCACGCCCACGACATCGAACAGAAGATCAAAGCCACGTTTCCCGGCGCGGAGCTGACGGTCCTGCCCGAACCCGCGGGCAACGAGGCCTAGAGGCTGAGCGAATAGGAAGCGGCTCATGCAGATCGACGGCGCGAGATGAGCTATTCGGGAGCGGTTCAGGAGCTGATCGACCAGCTCGGCCGGCTACCCGGCATCGGGCCCAAGTCGGCTCAGCGAGTGGCGTTCTACCTGTTGAAGTCACCCACCGAGGACGCTGATCGACTGGCCCGGGCCATCTCCGAAGCCAAGGCGAAGGTGTCGTACTGCCCCCGCTGCTTCAACCTGGCCGAGCAGGGCGGCGAGTGCGCGGTGTGCCGCGACCCCAAGCGCGACCCAAAGCTGGTCTGTGTGGTGGAAGACGCCCAGGATGTGGTGGCGGTTGAGCGCACCGGCGAGTTCGGTGGCCGCTATCACGTGCTGCAGGGCGCGTTCAGCCCGATCGACGGCATCGGCGTCGACCAGCTCCGCATCAAGGAGCTGCTGACCCGGGTGGCCGACGACGACATCACCGAGGTGATCGTGGCTACCAACCCCAACCTGGAGGGCGAGGCCACCGCCATGCTGGTCCACAAGTACCTCAAGCCCGCCGGGGTGCAGGTGACCCGCATCGCCAGCGGCCTGCCGGTGGGCGGCGACCTCGAATACGCCGACGAGCTCACCCTGGGCCGGGCCTTCGAGGGTCGCCGCTCGATCGACGGCGCCTGACCCCGAGGCGGCCCACCGGGACAGAACGGTCGCGTAGGCTGCGGTCGTGCTCACCGAGATCGACCATGTGGCCATCGCCGTGCGCGATCTCGACGCAGCCATCGTCTGGTACCGGGACGCTCTCGGCGCCGAGGTCGCCCACCGCGAGACGGCCGAGCACGACGGAGTGGAGGAGGCCCTGCTGGCGGTGGCCGAGAGCTATGTGCAGCTCATCTCGCCCACCCGCGACGACTCGCCGGTGGCCCGGTTCCTCGACAAGCGGGGCGAGGGCCTGCACCATGTGGGCTACCGGGTGCCGGACTGCGCCGCCGCCCTCGCGGCGATGGTGAGGGCCGGGGCCACGCCCATCGACGAGGTTCCGAGGCCCGGCAGCCGCAACACCACCATCGCCTTCATCCACCCCCAGGGCTCGTTCGGCACGCTGATAGAGCTCGTCGAGGAATAGCGAGGCCAGCGCGGTGCGTGTGCATCTGATCGACGGCACCTACGAGCTGTTCCGCTACCACTACGCCAAGTCGAACCGCGACCCGCGCCGGGGCGCCCAGCGGGGCGTGCTCAACTCGATGCTCGACCTCCTGTCCGACGGCGCCACCCACATCGGCATCGCCACCGACCATGTGATCGAGTCGTTCCGCAACGAGATGCTCGACGGCTACAAGGACGGCAGCGGCGTGGATCCCGACCTCAAGGCCCAGTTCAGCGAGCTGGAGGAGCTGCTGAAGCTGGCCGGGTTCGCGGTGTGGCCCCAGATCGAGCACGAGGCCGACGACGGGCTGGCCTCCGCCGCCGCGGTGGCCGCCACCGATCCCAGGGTGGAGCGGGTGCTGATCTGCACGCCCGACAAGGATCTGGCCCAGTGCGTGACCGCCGACGGGCGGGTGGTGCAGTACGACCGCCGCCAGCGGGTGCTCTACGACCACGCCGGGGTGGTGGAGAAGTTCGGGGTGCCGCCCGCCTCGATCCCCGACTATCTCGGCTTGGTGGGCGACTCGGCCGACGGCTTCCCGGGCCTGCCGGGATGGGGGGCGAAGTCGGCGTCGGCCCTGCTGGCCCACTACGGCCACATCACCGCCATCCCGCTCGACGCCGAGCAGTGGGACGTGCCGGTCAGGGGTGCGGCCAAGCTGGCGGCCGCCCTGCGAGACGGCTTCGAGGAGGCGCTGCTGTACCGCCGGATCGCCACCGTCGAGCTGGGCGCCCCAGTGTCGGCCACCGTCGACGAGATGCAATGGCGAGGCCCGGTGCCCGGTTTCGACGAGCGCTGCGCCGAGCTCGGCGCCGACCGGCTAGCAGCCCGCGCCCACCAACTGGCCTTGGCCTAAACCCGCCGATCGCCAGCCCGCCCTGGCGGCGAGGAGCACTCCCGATGCTGGCTGCGCCACAGAACGAGTCATCCGGCCGGATCCTGTCAGTAACGTAGGCTCAGGATTGTGGATCTGCCCGTGATGCCGCCGGTGAAGCCGATGCTGGCCAAGGCCGTGAGCGGAATCCCCGACGGCGACCTGGCCTTCGAGCCGAAGTGGGACGGCTTTCGCTGCATCGTGTTCCGCCACGGTGACGAGGTGGAGTTGGGCAGCCGCAACGAGCGGCCCCTCACCCGCTACTTCCCCGAGCTGATCGAACCCCTCAAAGCCGGGCTGCCCGACCGGGCGGTGGTAGACGGCGAGATCATCGTGCCCGTGGACGACCGGCTCGGATTCGACGCTCTGCAGCAGCGGATCCACCCGGCCGAGAGCCGGATCAACCGGCTGGCGGCCGAGACCCCGGCCGAGTTCATCGCCTTCGATGCCCTGGCACTGGCCGACGCTGACCTCATGGGCGAACCGTTCCGTCATCGGCGGGCGCTGCTGGAGACGATGGCAGGTGCCTTCGAGACCCCGGTTCGCCTGGCCCCCTCCACCCTCGACCGTGACCTGGCCCGCCACTGGTACGAGCGCTTCGAGGGCGCCGGGCTCGACGGCCTCATCGCCAAGCCCCGTGGCAGGATCTACGAGCCCAACAAGCGGACCCAGTTCAAGGTCAAGCACACCCGCACCGTCGATGTGGCCGTGGCCGGCTACCGGATGCACGTCGACGGCGAGGGCGTCGGCTCGCTGGTGGTGGGCCTCCACGACGACTCCGGCAACCTGCACCACTGCGGGGTGGCGGCCAGCTTCACCGCTCAGCGCCGCCGCGAGCTGCTCGACGAGCTGCAGCCCCATGTGATGGACAACCCCAGCGGGCATCCCTGGGCAGAGTGGATGGATCCGGCCGCCCACCGTGAGGGTGCGGTGATGCCGGGCACCCCCAACCGCTGGTCCGGCCAGCGTCGGCAACAGCCCTGGGTGCCGCTGCGGCTGGAGTTGGTGGCCGAGGTGAAGTACGAGGCCATGCTGAACGGCCGCTTCCGGGGCACCACCCGCTTCGTGCGCTGGCGCCCGGACCGAATCCCCGATTCGTGCCGCTTCGACCAGGTAGAGATTCCTGCAGCCGTCGGCCTGAGCGAGGTCCTCTCCGCTTGATGGAGCGTGGGTCAGACCAGGGTGGCGAGAAGTTGCTCGACCCTGCTCTTAATGTCGTTGCGGATGGCTCGCACCGCCTCAATGGGCTGGCCGGAGGGATCGTCCAGCACCCAGTCCTCGTAGCGCTTGCCCGGATAGACACCGCAGGCGTCGCCGCACCCCATGGTGACGATCACGTCCGCGGCCCGGGCGATCTCGTCGGTCCAGGGCTTGGGGTACTCAGTCGAGATGTCGATGCCCTCCTCGGCCATGGCCGCCACCACCACCCTGTTGACTTCATAGCCGGGGTCGGAACCGCCGGTGAAGATGTCGATGCGGTCGATGGCCATATGCCGCAGGTACCCAGCCGCCATCTGGGAGCGGCCCGCGTTGTGCACACACAGGAACAGCACGCCGGGCCGGTCGAGAGCGCCCACCTCGAGGCGGGCCAGCGCCAGCAGCCGGTCGTGGGTGAAGCGCTCGATCAGGATGGGCAGCCAGCTAGCGAACCGGGCCCGAGACTCGATCTGGGTTTGCGAGTCGGTGATGTAGCGCTCGATGGTCTCGGCGTTGAAGGTTCCCTCGAACTTCTTCTGGAGCCTCACCGAGGCCTGCCTGATGAGCAGCAGCTGCTCGGTGGTGAGCTTGACGGTCTCGGGCTGGGTGCGGTCGCCGGATGACATGGCTGCCTCTCGGAGAAGTGTCGGGCCGTTCCGACGGTTGACAATGGCGGGTTCAAGCCTTGCTGACGGCAGGCGGGTCAGTCATTGGCAGCGGACGAACATTCGGTTGACACTCGGCAAAATCTTGGAACCCGTGGCGGCAGGCGTGCGTCTGTAGTGTCAGGCACAAACCGTGTGCCAACCCAAGGAGGCACATATGTCCCGATTGCGAATGGCCGGGGTGCTGGTCACAGCGGCGCTGCTGGCCGCGGCCTGCGGCACCGACGCAGACCCCGTCGTCACCACCGCCGACTCCCAGGATCAGGCCGACACTGCTGCCACTGCTGCCACTGCGGCAAGCGAGCCGGCCGCGGAAGTGGCAGAGCCTGAATCCAGCGAGGCGGATACAGACGCGCCGGAAGACGGTGCCACGCCCGATGATGGAGAGGCAGACGCCGCTTCTGATGCCGACACGGCCGGTGACAGCGATGCTCCACCCGATGCCGGCACGACCGGTGACGGAGACACCGCCGAAACCGTCGATGCTGCCGGGCTGCTGGCATCAGCCATGACACAGCTCGACGGCCGCTCCGTGAGGGGGGAGGCAACCTTCCAAGCCGGGCCGGACGCCAGCCTGCCCGCTCGCTTCGAGTCCGACACCGACGGCGACCTCGCCGTCATGATCGAGCTGCCGTCGGGAAGCGACCCGAGATTCCCCGAGGGCGCCGACGCCGAGTTCCGCTACGTGGGCGGGGTGATCTACGTGCGGCCCCCGGTGCCGGCGGAGACCCTGGCCGAACTGGGGATCGACGAGGCCTGGCACACAGCCGAGCCGTTCACCACCGGGGATCCCGCCACCGACGCCATGGCATCGGGCGGGGATCTGATGTGCGTCTTCCCCCTGTCGGTCGACACTCTGGCCCCCGAGTGCGATCCGCTGGGCGACATCGGCACCATCCTGTCCGGCGCCCGCAACCCGCAAGTCATCGGCCGCGAGGACGTGCGGGGCACTGAGGCCACCCGGGTGAGACTGCAGTTGTCGCTGTTGGACATGATCGGCGAGGCCCTGGGCGAGCCCTTCGGCGAGGACGAGACCGACACCCCCGACGGCGAGTTCTTCGACGACAGCTCCACCGACCCGCTCGCGGGAGCCCTCGAGGAGATACTCTCCATGTTCGACACCGGATTCGAGGTCGAGATCTGGATCGACGACGACAACCTGGTGCGCCGCCTGTCCTTCGATGTGGCCGCGATGCTCGCGGGCTTTGCCGATCCCGACGAGGTGGTTCCCTCAAGCGTGATCACCGTGGAGTTCTACGACTTCGACGCGGCCATCAGCATCGAGGCACCGCCGCCCGAACTGGTCGTGGACCTCAGCCTGTTCCAGTACGACGACAGCTTTCTCTCCCCTGGGATGGCTGAGGCCGCGGGCGCTGGCGGCGAGTCCGGCTAGACCCGGCCGCCGTCTAGCCGCGTCCGAGCCGGCCGCGGATGTGGCGGGCGTAGATGTGGGCGCCCACCGCGGCGGGACTGGTGCGCCAGCAGCGGAGCGGATCGAAGCCGTCGTGGACGAGGCACATGTTGCACGACACGCACTCGACGGTGCCGGTGCGCCCCGCGGCCAGCTTGTTGGCCAGATCGGGCTCGCGGATGAACGGCCGCGACATGGCCACAAAGTCGGCGTCGCCCGACCCGATCACATCCGCCATCGTCTGAGTGGTGCGGATCCCGCCTACGAGGATCACCGGGATGTCCACCGCCTCCTTCACGGCCCGGGCGAAGTGCCGGTAGTAGGCCTCGGGTCCCTGGGGCTTCACCAGCCGCTGCACCAGAGCGTTGCGGACGGCCTGGCCCGGGCCGACGGCCACATAGGTGCGGATGTTCTCGAGATAGCTCTTCATGATCCCGTACGACACCTCCACCGCGTCGAGACCTCGCTCGGCCAGCAGGCCCACCCGCTCCACGCTCTCGGGCGCCTCGAGTCCTCCCGCGATGGAGTCGCCGATCCCGATGCGGGCCGTCACGCAGAAGTCGTCGCCCACCGCGGCGCGCACCGCGTCGTAGACGGCCAGCACGAATCGGCCGCGGCGCTCGGCGTCGCCGCCCCATTCGTCGGTGCGCACGTTGGTGACAGGCGAAGAGAACTCTGAGATCAGATAGCCGTTGCCTCCGTGGATGTGGACCCCGTCGAACCCGGCCTCCCTCGCCCTGCGGGCCGCCTGACCGAAGGCGGCGATCACATCGACGATGTCGTCGGTGGTGGCCTCGCGGGGCTGGAGGCCGTACATCTCGTTGGCAGTGGGCGACGGAGCGATGGGCCCCACCTCGGGCAGCATGGTCTGGCTGCCGGCGTGGCCGATCTCAGCGAAGATCCGGCCCCCGCGGGCATGCACCGCGTCGGTGACCTGCACCATCGACTCGACCAGGCGGTCGTCGTAGAGGCCGGGCTGGTGGGCGCTGGCCTGGCCGCGGCGCTCCACGTAGATGTGCCCGGTGAGGATCAACCCCGCCCCGCCGGCGGCCAGCGTGCCGTACAAGTCAGCCAGGGCCGGGGTCCCAGCACCGTCGGGTCCGGCCATCGTCTCGGAGGTGGACGCCCTGACCAGCCGGTTCGCCAGCGTGAGCGAGCCGATCCTCCCCGGCTCCAGGTACGGCGCCCGACCCCCAGCCATCATCGAACCCCGAGCGCTTGCCGCCAATCCACGGCACCACACTACGAGACAGCGGTGCAGCCCTCGCGAGGCGGTCGGCTCCACCCGCGCCGACGACAACGACACAACCGCCCACGGGTCGAACCGCAGGGTTGCTCCACTGACAGCTCTCGGCCCGAGTGGTGAGCACCGACTCGGGATGAAACTGGACGCCCGCGGTCGGGGCGGCTGGCTCCATCTGCGCCACCGGTAGCCTCTGGGGTTGTGGCTGAGGCCTCTCTGCACGACAAGATCGAGGATCTGAGGGCTCGCAAGTCCGAGGCGCGGTCGGCCGGACCCGAGCGGGCGGTCCAGCGCCAGCACGACAAGGGCAAGCTGCTGGCCCGCGAGCGCCTCGACTACCTGCTCGACGACGGCTCGTTCCACGAACTCGACATGCTGGCCCGGCACCGGGCCCACACCGCCGGGCTCGACGACCGTCCCTACACCGACGGCGTGATCTGCGGCTGGGGGACCATCGACGGCCGCAAGGTCTTCGTGTTCGCCCAGGACTTCACCGTCATGGGCGGCGCGCTGGGCGAGGTGTTCGCCGAGAAGCTCCACAAGGTGATGGACCTGGCGGTGTCGGTCGGGGCGCCCATCATCGGGCTCAACGACGGCGCCGGCGCCCGCATCCAGGAGGGCGTCGTCTCGCTCGACGGCTACGGCGGCATCTTCTACCGCAACGTCCAGGCCTCGGGCGTGATCCCCCAGATCAGCGTGATCCTCGGACCGTGCGCCGGGGGGGCGGTGTACAGCCCGGCCATGACCGATTTCATCTTCATGGTGCGCGAGAAGTCGCACATGTTCATCACCGGGCCCGACGTGGTGCGCGCCGTCACCGGCGAGGCCGTCACCCTCGAGGACCTCGGCGGCGCCACCAGCCACAGCACCAAGTCGGGCGTGGCCACGTTCGTAGGCGCCGACGAGCACGACGTGCTCGACGACGTGAAGGCGCTGCTGTCGTTCCTGCCGTCCAACAACCTCGAGCAGCCGCCGTCGTACAAGTCGGCCGACGACCCCGAACGGGAATGCCCGGCGCTCGACACCCTGCTGCCCGACAGCCCCAACGTCCCCTACGACATGAAGGACGTGATCGTCGAGGTGGCCGACGACGGCGACTTCCTCGAGTACCACGCCGCCTGGGCCCGAAGCATCGTGTGCGGGTTCGCCCGCATCGACGGCCGCTCGGTGGGGGTGGTGGGCAACCAGCCGATGGTGCTGGCCGGCGTGCTCGACATCGAGTCGGCCGAGAAGGCGGCCCGCTTCGTGCGCACCTGCGACGCCTTCAACATCCCGCTGGTCACCTTCGTGGACGTCCCCGGCTTCTTGCCCGGCGTCGACCAGGAGCACGGCGGGATCATCCGCCACGGCGCCAAGCTGCTGTACGCCTACTGCGAGGCAGC
Source organism: Acidimicrobiia bacterium (assembly GCA_022821685.1). GTDB lineage: Bacteria > Actinomycetota > Acidimicrobiia > Acidimicrobiales > Aldehydirespiratoraceae > Aldehydirespirator. Next base: position 20,022 of record JAJEDD010000035.1, on the reverse strand, counting down.
CGTGCCCCGCATCTCGGTGATAACCCGCAAGGCCTACGGCGGCGCCTACGTGGTGATGGACTCCAAGGGCGTGGGATCGGATCTCTCGTTTGCCTGGCCTTCGGCCGAGATCGCCGTGATGGGGCCGCAGGGCGCGGTGGAGATCATCTACCGCCGGGAGTTGGCCTCCGCAGCCGACCCGGCGGCCCGCCGCAGCGAGCTGGTGGACGACTACACCCAGCGGCTGGCCAACCCCTATGTCGCCGCCGAGCGGGGCTTCGTGGACGAGGTGATCGAGCCGTCGCAGACTCGGCGCAAGATCGTGGCCGGTCTGCGGATGCTCGAGTCCAAGCGCGAGGAACTGCCGGAGCGCAAGCACGGCAACGTCCCACTGTGACCGCCGACGGCGAGGCCGCAGCCACCCTGAAGATCGTGTCGATCACCCCGGCACCGACCGAGTCGGAGCGGGCTGCGATCGCCAACGCGGTCGAGCAGCTCCACGCCGAGATCTGGCCCCATCCCACAGGCGCAGCCGGCCCGCCGCCCTCGCCCCGCTGGCGCTACGCAGGCCGCCGCTGGCGCCGCCGCACCAGCTACGCCAGCTGGAAATAGAGTTGCAGAGTCCAATGCCATAAGGTTCAATGCTGTTTTGAATTGACTGAGAGAGGACTTGATATGAGCACATTCAGCCAGACTGTCCGCTTAGAGAGCATCGACGGGGAACGGTCATTGGAGATCGACGCGCTGGTCGACACTGGCGCCTACTTCACCCTGGTCCCGTCTGACCTGCTGACAAAGCTGGGCGTGGAGCCTTCGGGCACCCGCACCGTCGAGCTGGCCGACGGCAGCCTCGTCGACTTCGACCTCGGCGAGGTGGTGGTGTCCATCGGCGAACGCACGGTGACCACTCCGGTGCTGTTCGGCGACAACGGTGTCGAACCGCTGCTCGGGGCCTACACGCTGGAGGGGCTGCTGTTGGTTGTCGACCCCGTCAACACGCGGTTGATTCCGCTCAGGCTCCGGATGGTAAGCCACCCGTCTGTCTGACCGAGGTCTCAGCCGCTGGAGGGGGTCTCTTCGATGGTTACCGAGTGGACGGTCACGTCCCTCGACGGTGCGCCGCCCAGCGATCCGCCCGGTTCGTGAAGGGCGATGATCGACTGGGCCACGGCCAGTCCGGCCTCGTCGGTGTTGCCGAACACCACGTACGTGCCCTGGCCGTCCAGCAGGGCGGTGTTGGGTCCGGTGGTCAGAAAGAACTGGGCGCTGGCCGAGTCGGGTCCGGCTGACCGGGCCATTACGAGCTGGCCGGGCAGGTAGCGGTAGGGGCCGACGAGGGCTCCGGTGTCGGGGGCGATCTCGAAGGCGGGCTCGTCGGGAATCGTGTACCCGGGACCGGGATCCCGGTTGTCGTTGGTGTGGGGGGAGCCGCCCTGGATGATGTCGATCGACGGATCGGTGCGGAACAGCAGAGTGTCGTCGTAGTAGCCCCAGCGGGCCAGCGTCACGAAGTTGTTGACAGTCAGCGGGGTCTGCGACGGGGTCAGCTCGAATCGCATCTCGCCCTCGCTGGTGTCGAACGTGGCCACATAGCCAGCCTCGGGGTCGATGCACATGGGATGGGGGCCGTCGAAGTCGATCACCCGGGGACTTGATCCGTCGACCGCCGGACATCCCGGGTTCGAGGCAGTGACGTCTTGTTCAGCGTCGGGTGTCGAGGCTGAATCAGCTTGCTGCTCGTCGTCCGGCTCCGCAGCTGGCTCGATGTCCTGTGCGGCTGCGGCATCAGCGCCGGAATCGTCGTCTGGTTCCGCGGCCGGGTCAGCCTGCTGCTCATCGGCCTGCTGGTCGTCCAAGGCGGGCTCCACGGCCTGATCGGGTTCGGAGTCGTCGCTCTGGAGGAACCCGAGCACCGCGAGAGCGGCGGCCACCACCACCACCGCGATGCCGATGAGCTTGATGCGCCGACGGGTGGCGTACTGCTTGGCCGCGGCCTCATCGGCGGCTATGCGCTGGCGCCGGTTCTCGCGTTGGCGATCTCGCTTGGCCGTACTCATCCGCTTCGCCTAGAGCTACGCCAGCAGGCCCACAGCCAGCGACGCCACCATCATCGTCACCACCAGCACCGCCACCACTGCGAACAGGCGACGCTGCCGATCCCGGCGAGAGCGATAGTGCTGCCCGCTGGCGGCGGGCTGCCTCTCGGCCCGCACCCGGCGCTTGCGCAACTCGCTCTGAGACGGCACCGCCCAACCCTACATCTGGGACTCCTTGGAGCGCGCCCGGCGCGCAGAGCGCGGCCTCGTGATTCTGCGCCTGATCGGCGGAGCGCGTAGCGTGGCGCGATGCGGTCCGGGGGTGCGCTTCTCAACACAGCGCGCCGTGCGGGCCTCCTGCTGTGGGCAGTAGCGGTTCTGGCCGGAGGCTGCGCCGACACCGCCGACGGCCCGCTGGTGACCGCAGAGCCTGTCGTCGAAGACGTGGTGACCACCACCGCGCCGCCGCCGGAGCAGCCCCGCTCGGTGGGGACGGCTGAAATCGGCGGAACCCGCTACGAGTTCGAGGTCACCTGCCATGAGCTCGGGGCCGGCGAGGTGGTCGTGATCGGGGTGGGCGGCGATCCCGGCTCCGGCGACGCAGTCGAGTTGTACCTGCAAGCCTTTCTGGCCGACCCGTACGTGGGACTGGTCCTCGCGGACGGGACGCGGATCGAGCCGTCGCTCGAGAGTCCGCTCGACCTGTACCTGCAGGCCGACGTGATACGAGCCTCCGCCATCCGCTTCGTGCAAGATCTCGACCTGGAGACGGGCGAGGCCGAAGAGGTGGGCTTCGGAGAGTTCGAGATCCACTGCCACGGCTACGAGCGCGGGCTGCCCTCCTGAACGGTCGAGGCCCCGAAGCGCGGCCAGGCTAAGAGGGCGTCTCGCAGCCTGTGTCGAGCATCACCTGGGGAAGTCGCCCGGACTTGAAGGCCCGCACCGCGCCCTCAGAGACATTGAACACCACCCGGTAGTTCTGGTCGCCGGGATCGGTGGGCACATAGACCAGATCGACGGTGCCGTCGAGTCGCACCTCCCGCTCGATCCGGTCGCCGAACAGGTCGGTGACCCTGCTCTCGGGAGTCCCGACACCCACTCCAGAGCGGGTGGTGATCGGTCCGCTGTTGATGTCGACGCGCTCGATGGTGCCCTGGTGAACCAGGAAGACGATGCCCTCGGGTGCGTCGTCGGGGACGACGTGATAGCAGGCGCCGGTCGGTCCGCCCGGAACCAGCACCGTCCCCGCCGCCTGCTGGGCCTCGGTCACGGTCATCCCGAAGGTGACGCTGTCGAGGCCGACGGTCGACACGGTGGACCGATTGCTCAGCGTCGACGGGCCGAATTGCTCCGGGTTCTGGGGCGGCACCGTGGTGAGGGTGGTGGTGGTGGCCTCCACCGTGGTAGGGGCGACCGGCAGTGTCGTGGATGTGGTAGCGACGGTGACCGCCGGGGTGTCGCCAGCATCGGCGGCCTGATCGGCTTGGCCGTCATTGTTGGCCGCGGCATCATCTTCGTCGGCGGGCTCGGCGGCCGCTTCGGAGTCTTCGCTCACCTCGGCGGTGTCGTCGGCTGCGGCCGGGGCGTCACTGTCGTCGCCGGCATCGCGGCCGAGCCACCAGATCACCCCGCCCACGACGAGGATCACCACCGCCATTGCCAGCAGTATCGGCACCCACCGGGGGCTTCGCCTCTCAGCGGCGCCGGGCCAGAACGGACCTTGATCCTCAGATTCTGGATTCCACTCCACGAGCGCCAAGGCTACCCAGTCACCGGCCACACGGCATTAGAGGCCATGCTGACCAGCTAGTCGGAGCGGTGGGCCGCCCGGGGCTCGAACCCGGCACCTTGAGATTAAAAGTCTCCTGCTCTACCCGATGAGCTAGCGGCCCGCATCCATTGTGGCGGCACCTCCCAACAAAGAGGACGCGAGGTTGTCACTGCCTCTCTAAGCAGGCTTGCCGGTGAAGCGGTGGGCCTGGAGGTCGCCGAGGTCTGCCCATTCCAGCGTGCGGGCGTGGGTCGCCTCCAACACGACCTGGGGGGCGGCCCCGGCCTCCAGCGCCTCGGTCCAGCGCGGCGCGCAGAGGCACCAGTGGTCGCCGGGTTTCAGCCCGTCGAAGCCGATGGCCGTCTGCGGGGTCGAGAGATCGTTGCCGGCCGCCTTGGAGAACTCGAGGAACTCGGCGGTCATCACCACGCACACCGTGTGCACCCCGTAGTCGCCGGAGTCGGTGTTGCAGCAGCCGTCGCGGAACCAGCCGGTGAGCGGATCGAAGGAGCACGGCTGCAGTTCGCCGCCGAGAACGTTGAGAGCCACGGCGACCAGTCTTTCAGATCTCGGCGCCCGCGCGGTTACTCTCGTGACGTGAGCGAGTCGAGCGGACCAGAGGGCCGGGTCGCCGCCGAGCCCGAGCCGGACACCGAAGCGGCTCAGCTCGAAGGCATCGAGCGCGACCTCGACACGGTGGACGCAGCCCTCTCAGCCCTCGACTCCGACGACCTGTCCGCAGCGGAGGCACTCGCCGCCGAACTTGAAACCCCAGAGGCCCAGTAGCGCGCAATCTGCGCCTGCGCCGCCTGAGACTGGCGGCAACACCGCGATCTCGTCTTCGGCTCCCACCGGTGCGTCGGGAGCGGCCGGCTCGCCGTTGCACCACACCCGACAAGTTGCGAGCAGTCCGGCGAAGTCATGGCCGTATCGGCGGCAAGCCTCCTGCAGCACCTCGCTCACAGTGGCGCCCGGCACGTCGTCGCGACCGGTTCCGGCCGCCTCCCGAGCCGACGCGAACAGCCGCAGACATGCCACGCCGCCATGGTAGCCATCGCCGGTCGCCCATCAGCGGGCGGAGGCCAAGCTTGCGGCCGCGGCCCGTGAACGCCGCGAACACGAGCGGGCAGCGCTCGAAGACACGGTAGCCAGCGCCAGTTGCTCAGCATCCGCGGCCAGTGGGTGCTGCCCGGTTACCGTCGCTCGCAACCATGGTCAACTCACTCGTCCCCTGTCTTCGCGCCCCCACAGCCGAGTTGCGAAGCTCGTGCCGCCAAATGCCCGTTGACTCGCGTGCCGGCTTGGCCTATACACCCGTACCGAACCTCGGTTGCATCTTCGAGCGCATAGCCAGCGGTGGCCCGGCAGGGTCGGACCGGGTGCGCTCACAGAAGCGAATCGCGCTCACCGGCGACGGTGCGTGCCTCAGGCCCGCTGCCACCCAAGAGCGACGATGAGCACCATCGAGACATCCCTCGACGAGACCGCCTCCCAGAGCCTGCCGCCGGTGCGGGTGATCCGCAGTTCCCGACGGGAGAAGACGGTGTCGGCCCGCATGTCCGACGGCGTTCTGGTGGTGCGGGTGCCGGCGTGGACCACCAAGGACGAGGAGCAGGCCCTAGTGAGCAAGGTTCTGAGCCGCTTCGAGGAGAAGTGGCGCTGCGGACGCCTGCCGCTGGAGCCCAGGGCCCGAGAGCTCGCGGCCCGCTTCGGCCTGCCCGAGCCGCGGTCGATCCAGTGGTCGTCCCGCCAGCGCCTGCGGTGGGGATCCTGCACGACGGGAAGCGGCGACATCCGGATCTCGACTCGCTTGGCCGACGCGCCCCCGTGGGTGCTCGACCATGTGATCATCCACGAGCTGGCACACCTGGTGGTGGCCGAGCACTCGCCCGAGTTCCATGCCCTCGTGAACCGCAACCCCTACGCGGAGCGGGCCGAGGGATACCTGCTGGCTCTCAGCGACTTCGGCGGCGCAACCGGGGCTTCGCCGGACGCCCTCGCCAGCTGACGCCCCGAATCGGCGGCCCGCTTCGACGCACGCTTAATCCTGATTGCCGGCGGCGCCTATTCGCTCGGCCTCTTGGCCGTCGGCTTGCGGCTCAGTCTCCAGCGGGGGCCGCCGGTATCCTCCACCGTTCGTGAGTCGTGTCGCGGTTCTGTCGCTCCACACCTCGCCGCTGCTGCTGCCGGGCCGCGGCGATGCGGGCGGGATGAACGTCTACGTGCGCGAGCTCTCCTCCGCGCTGGCCCAGACGGGCGTCGATGCCACCGTGTTCGTCCGCCGCCACAGCGACGCCCCGACCGTTGTCGAGGTCGAGCCCGGCTTCAGGGTCGTCCACATCGCCGCGGGAGCGCCCGATCTGGCCAAGGAGTCGCTGCCGGCCGTGGTGGACGACTTCGCCCGCGGCACGGAAGCGTGGATCCGCGACCATCCGGTCGATGTGCTGCACGCCAACTACTGGCTGTCGGGAGCAGCCGGACACCGGCTCAAGCACGACCTCGACCTGCCGCTGGTGTCCACGTTCCACACCCTCGCCCGGGTCAAGGCCACCACCGGCGATCCCGAGCCGCGGCGCCGCAGCGACGCCGAGGCTGAGATCATCGCCTGTTCCGACGTGATCACCGCCAACTCCGTGACCGAGGTGCAGCAGCTTGCCGACCTCTACGGGGCCGATCCGAGGCGCATCGACGTGGTGGCGCCGGGGGTTGACGGCGCATTGTTCTCGGTGGGATCACCGCAGGGCGCCCGCGCCGCGCTGGGCCTCGAGGGCGGGCCGGTGCTGCTGTTCGTGGGCCGCCTGCAGCCCCTGAAGGGACTGGACGTCGCGGTCGAGACCCTGGCCGGGGTCGGACGCAGCCATCGCGACGCCCAGCTTCTGGTGGTGGGCGGCGCCTCGGGCCCGGAGGGGGAGCGCGCGCTGGGCCGCTTCGAGGCCGCAGTCCGCCGCCACGGTCTGGGCGACCGGGTGAGGCTGGTGCCTCCGCAGCCCCACCACCTGCTGTCGACCTACTATCGGGCCGCGGACGTGTGCCTGGTTCCCAGCCGGTCGGAGTCGTTCGGCCTGGTCGCCCTGGAGGCGGCGGCCTGCGGCGTGCCGGTGGTGGCGGCCGATGTGGGCGGCCTGCGAACGCTGGTCGACCACGGCCGCAGCGGCCTGCGCATTGCTGGGCGCGATCCGGCCCGCTACACCGAGGCGGTGCTATCCATCCTCGACAACCCGGCGCTGGCCGCCTCGATGGCCCGCCGGGGCGCCGAGATGGCCGGCCGGTACTCCTGGAAGGCCACCGCCGGCCGCCTGCGCAGAATCTTCGACGGTCTCGCCACCCGGGTCCTGGTCGACTGCGCTCGCGGCTGACAGCGTGCGCGGGTAGGTGAGGGCGGTCTTGTCGCAGCGGGGTCTATCCGCTCGGCCTCTAGTCGTTGTCGGTGATGGTCAAGGTGGCTTGGCTGTCGCCCATTGTGGCGTGGGTGGTGTCGAAGAGGCTCACCTTCAGCGTGACGGTCTCGGTTCCCTCGCCGGGGGTGCGGTCGTCGATGATTGAGACCTGCACGGTTTTGGAGGTCTCGCCCGGGGCGAAGGTGACGCTGCTCCACACGGGCCGGTAGTCGTCATAGGCCGTCGCGGTGCCGCCGAACACGGAGTAGTACACCGTCACCGTGCCGGCGCTCGCGGCGCTGAGCTCCACGGTGAACTCGGCCGCGCCGTCGCCCTCGCCGGCCGTCGCGTCACCCACCGAGATCGACGGCTTCGACACTGGCGGAGGCTGAGGCGGGTCGTCGTCGGCGACCGCGACCGCCGCCGAGCCATGTGTCGCCGACACCGTGTAGCCCGAGCCGCCATCGACCGTCACCGTCACCGAACCATCCGGCTCATCAACATCGTCGTTGGTCGTGGACACCGTCAGCGTCGCGCTCCCCGAAGTGGGGACCGTCACCTGCCGCGAGCCCGTCGCCGCGCCGAAATCGCCTGACGCCGCCACCGCGACATCAACCGTCAGCGGGCTTGCGGGCACGGGGTCAGCAGTGACGGTGAACACCGCGTCGCCGCCCTCGGTCACGCCGCTGCCCGCGGTGATGCTCACCTCGGGCTCGACCACCGGCGGCGGCGGCGGGGGTGCGGGATCGTCGTCGTCTGACACCGCAACGGCCGCTGAGCCTTGTGTCGCGGAGACCGTGTAGCCCGAGCCGTTGTTGACTGTCACCGTCACAGAGCCGTCTACTTCGTCGACGCTGTCACCGGTCGTGGCCACCGTCAGTGTCGCGCTGCCCGATGTGGGGATCGTCACCTGCCGCGAACCGGTCGCCGCGCCGAACTCGCCGCTCTGGGTGACCGTCACGTCCACCGTCAACGCAGCCGACGGCGCCGGATCCGCAGCCACAGTGAACACCGCGTCGCCGCCCTCAGTCACGTCGCTGCCTGCGGTGATGCTCACCTCGGGCTCGACCACCGGCGGCGGCGGAGGCGGCGGCGGGGGTGGCGGCGACGGGTTGTTGCACTGTGCGTGCGCTTCGAGGGTCCGAGTGACGCGGTCCCAGCGGCTCAACATGAACTGGCCCTCGTTGCCGCGCGACTCCGCCACAGTCATGGCCGTCTCGCCGGTGTCGACGCCCAACGCGGTCAGCACCCGATTCCAGCGCAGCACATGCGCGCTGTCATGATCGTGAGCGTCACGCCAGCCCGTCACCTCCGACACCGTCACCGCATCAGACGGCAACTGCACCGTGCATACCGGCGGCTGCGGCGGCGGATCATCATCATCGGCCACCGCAACCGTGGCGGAGCCCGCCACCGACGACACCGTGTAGCCCGAGCCGTCATCGACCGTCACCGTCACCGAGCCATCGGCCTCATCGGTGCTGTCGTTGACAGTCGAGACCGTCAGCGTCGCAGTGCCAGACGTCGAAACCGTCACCTGCTGAGAGCCCGTCGCCGCACCGAAGTCGCCGGACTGCGCCACCGTCACATCCACCGACAACGCAGCCTACGGCGCCTGGACCGCGGTCACGGTGAACACCGCGTCACCGCCCTCGGTCACACCGGAACCGGCCGTGATGCTCACCTCGGGCTCCACCGGCGGGTTGTTGCAGGCCTCCAGCGCCTGGAGGGTGCGGGTGACCCGATCCCAGCGCGACGCCATGAACTGATCCTCATTCGCCTGCGACTCGGCCACGGTCATGGCGGTCTCGCCGGTGTCGGTGCCCAAAGCGGTCAGCACCCGATCCCAGCGCAGCACATGCGCACTGTCATGATCGTGAGCGTCACGCCAGCCCGTCACCTCCGACACCGTCACCGCATCGGAGGGAAGGTTCGATGCGCACACCGGATCGTCGTCGTCGCTCACCGCGACAGTCGCCGTGCCCGCGGTGGCCGACACGGCGTAGCCCGAGCCGCTGTTGACGGTGACAGTGACCGACCCGTCTGCCTCGTCGACGCTGTCGTCGCTGGTGGCGACCGACAACGTTGCGCTGCCCGAAGCAGGAATCGTCACCTGCCGCGGCCCTGTGCTCGCACCGAAGTCACCCGACGAAGCGACCGTCACATCCACTGTCAACGCGCTCGACGGCACCGGCTCGGCCGTGACAGTGAACGCCGCACTATGGCCCTCGACGACAGCACCGCCTGCCGTGATGCTCACCTCCGGCTCCGTCGACGGCGGCACGGGCAGACCAGCGCCCGTCAAGGTCAAAGTGAATGGCCCCGTCCTGGCTTGGTAGTAGGTGGTCGCCTCTATCGTGTAATCGCCCGCCGTCAGCGTCTCAATGATTTGAGAGTTGGTCCCGGCGCCGCCGTCATCGTCAAAGGTCAAGGTGGCACCAGACTTCTTGTTGGAACCTCTCCGCAGGCGCAGATATGTGTCTACCGACGCCTCAAGATCGATCGTCACCGTGCTCGCACTCGCCAACGAGAACGAGTAGTAGCGCGCGTAGCGGCCTTGTCCTTCCGCAGAACCACACATGTCGATCCACGAATGGGAAAGGCTCACGTCGCCCGACAACCCCACCACACAAACATCAGCCGAGACCGGTGAATCGTCCTCGGCAATAAAGGCGACCGCTTTGCCGGGCGCGGCGACGCCGTAGTCATGGCGCGGAACGACCGTCGCGATGATGGCGCTGTCGGGTTCGGAGGCGTCGTCGTCGATCGTGGCCAGCGTGAGCGCAGCGTTGCGTACGTTAGACCCAAAGGCCACCGATGTCGGCGGTGTGCCGGCCAGCATGGCGCCGGTCTCGCTGACGGCAACGTCCACGACCAGCACCTTCGTCATGTCGCCGCCGGTTCGGGTCAGAGCGAACACGACACTGTCGCCCTCGCTGAGCGCGGTCTGCGGTGGCTTGATCTTGACGGTCGAGCGGTCGTCGTCGGTCGCAGTGGCGGACGCGGTTCCGGTGCCAGCTGCTTCGTAGTCGCTGCTCGGGCCGATGGTGACGGTGACGACGCTGTCGGGTTCGGGGGTGTTGTCGTCGGTCGTGGCCACGGTCACGGTGGCGGATGTGGTGTTGGCCGAGATGGTCAACGATGTCGGCGGTGTGCCCGCCAGCATGGCGCCGGACTCGCTCCACGACAGACCGACGGTGAGCGGATCCGCCAGGATGCCACCGATGCGGGCCACCGTGAGCGACAGCGGCGTCCCTTCGGCAACCTCGGCGGTCCCGAACGCGAGGGTGACCGAGGGCGTCAGCGACAGCGGGGGCGCGAAGACCCAGGGACGGGCCTGCTTGATGGCGAGCTTGTTGGCCGCGGTGATCTTGAACTCGATCTCCATGGCGAAATCGTCGCCGTCGGCGATCCCATAGAGCGTCGCGAAGTGGTCGTGGATGATCTTGAGGCTGCGGCGCAGCTGAACCATCTGCGCGTCGGTCATCAACAGCTTGTCGGCCTCGGCGAGGTTGGAGCGGGCCAGCACGTTGGCCGTGCCGGCCGAGTCCAGCAGCAGCTGCTCGGGCACCGAGTTCGCCTCGGGATTGGTGACCAGATCCTCTCCGAGTTGGGTGTTGACGTAGTACATGTCGTCGAGTCCCGTGATGGGATCGAAGCTGACGGCCACGCCGTTGGCCAGCTCGTCGGAATAGTTGGGATGCACCAACACGCCCATCGCCGTCGCCGTGTGGTCGACACGGTGGTACTCACGCTCAAGGAATGCTCTGAAGTTCCACAGGCTGGCCCATACCCCCTTGATCGACTTGTCGATACCGTCCTTCAGGGTCTCATCGGGGTCTTGCGTCTTGGAGTCGTAGAGGCCGGCGCCGTTGAAGTTGGGCAGATCCTCGTTGTTGGTGCTAGAGCGGTAGCGCAGCGACTGGCCGTCGGGGTACGTGGCATGCATGGCAACCAGAGCGTCGATGATGAACTGGGGCGTGGTCGCGTCCTCTATGGCGTCGCGCAAGTCGTCGAGCATCTCCTCCTGGATCTCGTAATCCGCCTGGAACTTCGTGTGGGCCAGCATCTGCGTCACCGCGTTGGCGAGCGTGGTCCCGGCCGCCAGCGTGATCTTCTCATCATCGGGCCACTTCTTCTTGCCCAGAAGCGTCTTCTCAGAGACTGTTGCCTGCTTCATGAACTCGTCGTAGAAGTAGAACGGGATGGCGAAGCCATCGGGCGCCACCCCGCTGGCCAGCGTGGTGAGCCCGCTCAATTCCGCCACGTTCGCCGCCTTCACGCCGAAGGCGTTCCAGTCGTCGAATTCGATGTCGTCGAGCGAGGTGACCGCCTGCACCGTCAGGTCTCGCTCGGGAACCTGCGCATTCGCAGGCCTTGAGGTGGCGTGATGGGCGTCAACTTCGGCCTTGGTCGCAGCCCGCAGGGTATAGCCGCTCGCGGTCGTCTTGTAGTAGACGTGAGTGTCGATCAGACCGTCAATGTCATCGTCGTCAAGCGCGTCGCGGATGAAGGCGTTGGGCACTTTGTTCTGTATCGCTCGCAGGTTCACATGTGACAGCGGCGTCTGCGGAACGGTCGTGATGATGCCCGCTACCCGCGGCAGGTCATTGGGCAGCCGGGCAAGAATGGCGACATCTCGAGGTCCGGGAGTCTCACCCGGTTCGATCTCGCGCAACAGGCCATAGCTCTCAGCCTGGTTGAGCATCGTGTACTCAACGTCGGGCATCACATCATTCTGCAACAGAACATTCACCCTCGAAGCGTCGTACTTGGCCTTCTCCTTCTCGTAGAGATCGACATTGGAGGGCATCGGATAGTACATGAGGTTGTTCTCGAGCGCCGGCATGGACGCAGCCAGAAGCTCATACGAATAGGCCACATCTTCGAACGTGAACCGATCCAGCGGCTGGAACGCAAAGCGGTAAGTGCCCAAAGAACCGTCAGGCGCCACCACATTGGGGTGGAACACGATCTCACCGCGCATGGCCCCAGCCCGCTTCGCATGCGGCAACGGCATAGCGATTGCAAAATTGATGTGCGACCGGTGCGTGTTCGTGTTCATGAAGTAGATCTCAGGCTCGCCGCCAGGCGGACGCAATAGCCAGAACTTCACATACTCCAGATTCCTCAGATGTGTGTCGATGAGAACCGCTTTCCCCTGATAGGACATTTGCTGGAACGTCGTGTGGGAGTCGATGGCTGTGCGCCCGCGGTCGACGGACATGGTGGACGCCGGGTTTATCGGGTTGAGGTTCCCGAGGTCGTTGAGCTCGGTTATGTCGTCGATGCAGTCTCCGTCGATGTCGGCAGGCGAGGCAACCTGATATTTTTCGACCCGGTAGTCGCTGGCGTCCAACGCGGCCAGATTGTCCGACAAGGTGGTCGTGCCCGGCTGGCCCAGCGTTACCGAAACCGCAATGTCTTTGGAGGTGCCGCCGCGGAGTGTGCGATTCACATACAGCACGAAATAGTCGGCGTCGGTCGAAGCGACCTTGATCGGCACACTGGTGACCGCTACGGCTGTCGGGGTTGGCGCAACCCAGCCCGTGTCACACGGACCCAGAGTCGAGGTGCTTGACTGGCTCGAAGTTCCTGCCGCGGCACCTGCCAGCCCAACCTCAAGCAACCCCGCGACCAGAATGACCGACAGCACCGAAGCAAACGGCCTCCAATTCGCGCGCTTCATCAATCCGGGAGGGGGTGACGAGGCAGTGAATGGCTGCGCTGCACAGAGCACGCCTCGAAGCTACTGCCGCCTCACATTTTGGTCAAAAAGCAGGCGGCGCCGCGGGTCGCACGACATGACTACCCTCTTGCTCGCATGACGGCGCCGCTCGCTTCGCCCCAGGAACTCGACGCTTTGGAGGGCCGAATCGATCAGTGGTTGACGGCGGCAGCCTCCGCCAACGGCGCCATTGCCGCCGTCGAGCGGGGCGAACCGGACCAGCGGCGGTGGTATGTGCGGGTCTGCGGCGAGGAGAAGGACGTGTGGACGATCTGGTTCACCCTCGGGCAGCGCACGCTGCACTACGAGACCTACCTGGTCCCGGCGCCGGAGGAGAACCAGGCCCGCTTCTATGAGCACCTGCTGCGCCGCAACCGGTCGCTCACCGGGCTGAAGCTGGAGATCGGGCCCGAGGACGCCGTCTTCTTGTCGGGCGCCACCCCGGTGGCGCAGGTCAGCGCCGAGGTGCTCGACGGGATTGTGGGCTCGATGTACGCAGCCACCGAGTTGATCTTCCGCCCGGCCATGCGCATTGGCTACGCCTCGAAATTCCGCGGCTGAGCAGGTTTGCCGCGGCTGGTGTTCGGATCGGGGCGCCGGCGCTGATAGACCTACGCCGATCCGGGGAGGGTCCGCCCCGCTCGGACTACACTGCCCGCCGTCAGTAGTCGTCGCCGAGGAGAACCGGTGGTCGCCTTCGCTCTGTCAATCGTGGTCACGGTCGTGCTGGTCGGCGGCATCCTCGCCTACACCAAGCGCCGGCCGGTCGGGACCCCGGTCACCTGGGGCGAGGCCATGTTCGGGGCGATGATCGTCTTCTTCGCCATGTTCTGGGTGTACGGGGTGGTGCCCCACCAGTGGCTGGCCTGGGCCGACAACGAGCTCAACTGGCGCACCGACAAGTTCTTCGTCGGTCCGGGCGGCATCCTGCGGGCCCAGGCCCAGGGCGGCAGCTTCCCGTTCACGATCACCTACGTGGTGATCCGCGACGTCATCGCCAGCGGCATCTACGTCGTAGCCGTCGGTGGGCAGGTGGCGCTGTGGATGGTCTGGCAGAACCGGGGCAAGAAGGCGGAGGCCGCCGAGGCGGTCGAGCTGTCGAGCTTCGGCCGTCCCCTGGTGCGAGAGGGCGCCGAGGCATGACCACCACCGACGCCAACCCGCCCATGCCGGAGTTCCGCGACGACTACGTGCTGCAGGAGGTGGACGCCGATTGGCTGGCGCGGGCGGTCAAGCCCAAGCAGTTCATCCACATCGACCAGTCCGAGTGCATCATGTGCGAGGGCTGCGTGGACATCTGCCCGTGGAAGTGCATCTTCATGGTCACCACCGACGCGGTGGACGAGGCTGTCGGCACCGAGCGGCCCGGGATAGACCCCGCCGACCGGGTGATCTTCACCATCGACGACGACGTGTGCACCCGCTGCGCCCTGTGCGTCGACCGCTGTCCTACCGGCGTGATAATTCTCGGCAAGATGGGCGATCCTCCCGCAGGGGGCGACCCCCACCAGAGAACCAACTCCCACGGCTACGGCTACGGTATGCGGCTCGCCTAGCCCCCCCCCCCCCCCGACTTAGATCCGCAGGAGACCCATGGCCATCGACACCGAAGAGCGCAAGCCGCCGCTGCCGGAGCGCCTAGGCGCCCAGATGACCAAGATCGGCGACCAGGTGCAGGGCTCGCAGGCCTGGTCGTCGATCTTCCGCCCCGGTTCGATCTTCCGCAAGGGCTACACCGACAGCCCCCGCAACCGGTCTTACGTGATCATGAACAGCGTGCTGTACCACCTGCACCCGGTGAAGGTGAAGCGCCACGCCGTGAAGGTGAGCTACACCCTGTGCCTGGGCGGCCTGAGCTTCTTCCTGTTCATTCTGGAGACCGTCACCGGCATCTTCTTGATGTTCTTCTATCGCCCGACCGCGGCCCAGGCCTGGGACGACATCTACATCCTGCAGACCTCGGTGACCTTCGGGCTGCTGGTGCGCAACATGCACCGCTGGGGGGCCCACCTCATGGTGATCACCGTGTTCCTGCACATGGCCCGAGTGTTCTACCACGGGGCCTACAAGCCGCCCCGAGAGTTCAACTGGGTGATCGGGGTGATCCTGCTGAAGCTGACGCTGCTGCTGTCGTTCACCGGGTATCTGCTGCCGTGGGACCAGCTGGCCCTGTGGGCGGTGACGGTGGGCACCAACATGATGGGGTACACCCCCGTGTTCGGCGACCAGGTGCGGTTCGTGCTGCTCGGCGGGGTGGAGATCGGAACGGACACGCTGCTGCGCTGGTACGTGCTGCATGTGCTGATGCTGCCGTTCGTGCTGGTCATCTTTTTGGCCATCCACTTCTGGCGGGTCCGCAAAGACGGCGGCATCTCGGGTCCGCTGTAGGCGAGCGGCGAGGTGGCAGCACCGCAATGAGGCAACCGTCGGCGAGAGGCCGAGCGAATAGGCGGGCGATCCAGGCCCATACGGGCGCGGCCGTGGGCTGTGTCGCTGGGGGTTGGGCGGCCCGTGAGCGCAGCGAACAAGAGCGGGGAAGACCCCGCCGCGACGCGATCGGCTCTTACCAATTCGCGCTCGCTTCAAGCGTGGAGCAGAGGTAGGCGTCCATGGTGGAGATCCCCGAGCACCTGCGCAAGCGGGCCGAGGAGGCCAGAGCCAAGGCCGAGGCAGCCAAAGCCGCCCAGGCCGGCGGCGGCGACTCCGCGGCCGCGCCCGAGCCGCAAGCTGCGGCCAGCAAGATCCCGCCGCACTTGTTGGAACGGTCCAAGGCGGCGCGGGTCCAGGCAGCCGGAGGGACTCCAGAGGCTCAGGCCGCCGAGACCGCGGCAGCCGGCGGCGGAGGGGTGGCCGTGGCCGCACCGCCGGTGGCACCGACAGCCACCGGACCCGGCGGCCACACCCAGCGGCTGCTGACGGTGGTGAAGTCGGGCTCGATCCAGGACGTGAAGTCCAAGCCGCAGGACAAGGTGCATGTGTGGCCCCACCTGCTGGTGGTCGAGTTCGTGGCCGCGCTGTTCATCACCGCCTTCACCCTGATCTTCTCGATCTTCGTGAACGCCCCGCTGCTGGAGCTGGCCAACTACAACCAGACGCCCAACCCGTCCAAAGCGCCGTGGTACTTCCTCGGCCTCCAGGAACTGCTGACCATGTTCCATCCGATGGTGGCCGGCGTCACCATTCCCGGCATCGGGCTGCTGGCGCTGATGATCGCCCCCTACATCGACAAGAACCCGTCCAAGAAGCCCGAGGACCGCAAGTTCGCCATCAGCCTGATGACCATCCACCTCATGTTCTGGGCGGTGCTGGTGATCATCGGCTCCTTCTTCAGGGGTCCGGGCTTCAACTTCGTCTTCCCCTGGGAAGCGGGACTGTTCTTCGAGCTGTGACCGCGGCGCCCGGCTCCCACCGCCCCCCGCGAGGAGGCAACCGATGATCTACATCGCCTTGGCCGCCCTGGCCGTGCTGGCCCTCATCGCGGTGCTGGCCGCGGTGCGCCGCCGCCAGTCCGATGCGGCCATCGGCATGCTGTCGCGCGAGACCCGCAGCCGCGACCGATCCTCGGCGGCCCTGCGGGCAGAGGCGCCGCCCACCGGACGCGAGGTCGAGAGAGCCGCGGCCGCGGCCCGGGCCGGCGCACTGGTGCCGGCCGAGGGTGGGGGACCCCCCGCTCCCTACGTGCCGCCCGATCCCGAGACGATCGGCGTGAGCCGTCGCCAGTTCTTCAACCGGACGATCGTGATGCTGATGAGCCTGAGCCTCTCGGGTTTCGGCGTGGCCTGCATCGCCTTCTTGTGGCCCCAGGGCGGCAGCGGCTTCGGCTCCAAGATCAAGGTGGGCCTGGTGAGCGACCTGCTGGCCGAGATTCGCGACAACTCGGGGTTCCTGTACAAGCCAGAGGGCCGCATGTGGCTGACCGAATACCCCAACGGCGCGGTGGAGAAGGCAGCCGCCACCTACTCGGGACCCGAACTGGCGGGGATGACCGCGGGCCAGCAGCTGGGGCTCGACGGTGGAATCGTGGCCCTGTACCAGAAGTGCCCCCATCTGGGCTGCCGGGTGCCGGAGTGCGTGCCCTCGCAGTGGTTCGAGTGCCCGTGCCACGGCTCGAAGTACAACCAGGTGGGCGAGAAGCGGGCCGGGCCCGCGCCCCGGGGCATGGACCGCTTCGCCACCGAGATCACCCCCGACGGCTCGCTCGTGGTGGACACCGGCACGGTCATCCAGGGGCCGCCCATCGGCACCAACACCACCGGCCAGGAAGCCGAAGGTCCGGCCTGCACCGGCCAGGCCACCGGGGGCCACTAGTGGTTCGACTCGATCTGATCCGCAGGAGTCAACGCCGCGCATGCTGCTAGCCGCCTCGACGCAGAGAACCATCGGGTTCGTCATCCTGGCCATCGTGTTCATCGGGTACGTGGTGTACCTGATCCTCAACGCCCGGGCCTCCCGCGCCGAGGTCGGCAGCGAGATCGAGCTGGCCTCCAACCGCCAGCCCTACCTGGAGGACGAGGAACTGGAGGGCTCCAAGCTCGACAAGTCGCTGCTGGCCGGGCTGGCCATGCTGGCCATCATCGGGGTGGGGCTGCCGCTCTACTGGCTGGGCGAGCCCGGCCGCCACGAGGGGCTGATCTCCAACACCGACCGTATCTTCGCCGACCGCGGCGGCGAGCTCTACACCGAGGGCTCCGACTGCCAGCAGTGCCACGGCGCCGAGGGCACCGGCGGCTCCGCGCCGGTCACCCTCACCGACGCCGAGGGCAACTTCGTGGCCACCGTGGCCTGGGCCGCGCCGGCGCTCAACACCGTGCTTTCTCGCTTCAGCGAGGACGAGGTCCGCCATGTGCTCAACTACGGCCGCAACAACGTGATGCCGGCTTGGGGGGCGCCCGGCGGCGGTCCCCTCACGCCGCAGCAGATCGAGTACCTGATCCACTACATGCGCCGGATCCAGATCCCCGAGTCGGAGCTGCGCGAGATCGTGGACGGCGGGGTGCGCGAGGGCATCGCCGAGCATCTGGGCCGCGACGACGACGCGGCGGTGGACGAGTGGCTGGGCACCGTCGACGCCGCGGTGGAGCAGGCTCGAGCCATGGCCCTGGCCGCCGACGAGTCGCTGGCCGGCGACGACGAGGCCATCCGCGCCGCCGGGCTGGAGCTGCTGGCCTCGGGCGAGGCCCCCGGCAGCGAGCTCTACTGGACCTACGGCGAGATCCTGTTCAACAACCCGGCCGCGGGCGGCACCTACAGCTGTGCCCGCTGCCACACCTACGGCTGGTCGTTCGACGCCACCATCGACGGCGACGACAGCATCGACGGCCATGCCGGGCCGATCCTCGACTCCTACAGCCTCGGCGGCGGCTACTTCGGCCCCAACCTCACCGGGGGCAGCACCCTGGACCAGTTCGAGACGGCCGAACTGCACGCCGACTTCATCTCCGCCGGCCAGAGCATCGGCCAGACCTACGGCCGGGGCGGCTCGGGGGGCAACGGCCAGATGCCCGGCTTCGGTCCCCGCACCGACGACGACTTGGGCGTGATCTACCCGGCCACCCTCACCCAGGACCAGATCGACGCCATCGTCGCCTTCGAGAGGAACCTCTGAGATGTGTGGCGATAAAGCCGCGCCCGCTGTGAAGGGACCAGCCAAATGACGGCTCTCGACCTGATCGCTGGGCTGGCCTGGGATCCGGAGATCCGGGGCTTCATGGCCGTCTTCGCGGGCGTGGTCGTGCTGATGGGCTCGGTCTGGCTGCTGCTCGCGCTCAACACCGGCACCCGGCTGGGTACCGCAATCGCGGTCACCGGCTTCTTCGGCTGGATGGTGATCATGGCCCTGGTCTGGTGGATCTACGGGATCGGCTGGGCCGGCGACTCCCCCACCTGGCAGCTTCGGGAGATCAATGTCGGCGACCTCGACGCGGCCGCCTTAGAGCAGGCCACCACCCTGCCCGACGCCGGTGAGCTGCCGACGGCCTTCAACCTGGTGTTGGACTCCAGTGACCCGGTGGCCCAGGCCGAGTTCGGTCTGGTCACCCGAGACACGCTCACCGCCGACCAGACCGAGGGGCTGAGCTCAGCCGAGATCGACAACCTCGTCGCCGACGAGCTGGCCCGCAACCAGGCCACCACGCTGTCGGAGCTGGCCGCCGTGTCGCCCGGCGTGGTCGCGGAGGCCGAGTCGTCGGGGAGGCTGAACTTCGGGGGCTGGACGCTGCTGTCCACCGCCGAGGCGGGCGAGGCCCAGGCCTCCGCGGTGGCCATGCTGCTGGAGAGCCCCGACCTGGCCTTCACCGCCCAGGACGACTTCAAGCTGCTCGACGCCTACACCATCGGCGGCAAGCGAGGCCTGCCCGACGACCCGAACCGCCTCGACCGGATCTGGACCCAGATCCGCACCGCCTTGACCATCACCCATCCCACCCGCTACGGGGTGGTGCAGGTCCAGGAGGTGATCCATCAGCCGCTGCTGCCCGGCCAGCCCCCGCCGCGGCCGGTGGTGGACGAGTCGAAGCCGGTGATCTCGGTGATCATGGTGCGCGACCTCGGCAACCTCCGCCTCAAGCCGGCGCTGGTGACCCTGGGTTCGCTGTGCATCTTCGCGGCCCTGTGCCTGTTCCTGCACGAGCGCGACAAGCTGGCCTGGCGACAGCGCGACGCCGGAACCCGGGTGGACGCCTGAGATGGCTGCCTCCACCGTCCCGGCCAGTGTCTTGGAGTGGTTCGGGGCGGCGCGGCCGCAGGATTCGAGCCGCGACCGCCTGCGGGTGGTCGCCTGAACGGTGCTCGGCCAGTACCTGCCCCTGTTCGCGCTGTTCGTGCTGGCAGCGCTGTTCGCGGCGGGGAGCTTCGTCGCCTCGGGCCTGCTGGCCCCCCGCAGGCCGACCGAGCCCAAGCTGGATCCCTACGAGTGCGGGATCGTGCCGTCGCGCGACACTCCCGAGCGATTCCCGGTCCGGTTCTTCCTGGTGGCCATGATCTTCATAGTCTTCGACGTCGAGATCGTGCTGTTCTATCCCTACGCGGTGGCCCGGGGAGGGCTCGGACTGTTCGGGCTGGTAGCCCTGCTGGTGTTCACCTTCGCGGTGTTCGAGTCGTTCGTGTACCTGATCGGAGCGGGAGCACTCGAAT
>JAJEDD010000012.1 GCA_022821685.1 Acidimicrobiia bacterium | reverse complement strand
GCCACAACCCCAGCCGCCGGCCCGACACGCCCCAACAGCACCCACCGCACCCCAACCAGCCAAACACCAGCCACAACACCCCAACCAGCCCACCCCGACCAGCCCACCGGTGGATTCAGGCTAAGAGGCCGAGCGAATAGGTGAGCGATTCCGGCCCATACGGGCAAGGCCGTGGCCCGAGCAGCCCGTGAGCGAAGCGAACAAGAGCGGGAAAGACCCCGCTGCGACGCGACTGGCTCTCACCTATTTTCGCTCGCTCTAGGCGAGGCGGTCTACGAAAGCTTCTAGTTGGCGCAGGTTGCGGACCTCGAACACGCCGTCGCAGTGGGGGGCGTACTCGCCCACTATCGAGTCGCCGGTGTCCCAGTAGCTGCGGGGCTCGGGGTTGAGCCAGAAGACGTGGCGGGCCTTCTGGCGCAGAGCCTTGACGATCCAGCTCTCGGGGGCGTGGTAGTTGTTGCGGGCGTCGCCGAGGATCAGCACGGTGGTGCGAGGGCCCACGTCGTCGGCGAACTTGTCCCAGAACACGCCGAGCGCGTGGCCGTAGTCGGAGTGGCCGTCCACCCACACCACGTCGGCCTCGGTGTTGACCCGGTGCACGGCCTCGGCGATGTCGTCGGTGCCCTCGAAGAAGCCGGTCACCTCGTCGAGCCCGTCGATGAACACGAACGACCGGACCTTGGAGAACTGGCTGGAGATGGCGTACACGAGGTGCAGCGTGAAGCGGGCGAAGGCGGCCACCGACCCCGACACGTCGGCCACCACCATGATGTCGGGCTTGTGGGGCCTCGGGTGGCGGAACTTCGGCTCCACCGGCACCCCCCCGTACGACAGCGAGTGGCGCACCGTGGACCGGAAGTCGAGCGGCCCGGACCGGCCGTGGCGGCGCTTGCGCGCCAGACGGGCGGCCAGCTTGCGGGTCAGCGGGTAGATGGCCTTGCGCAGGCTGGCCATCTCCTCGCGGGAGGCGTGCATGAAGTCGATGTCGGCCGGCAGCGGCTTGCGCAACGTCTTGGCCATGGCCTCCACGCCCCGGTCGGCCACCAGCCTGCGCCGGATCTCGGCTTCGATCTGGCGCTTCAGCTCGGCGATGCGCAGCTCGAACTCGTCGCGCCGCAGGTGCAGGTCCAAGTCGTCGATGTCGCCGGCGGTGTGCTGCTCGGCGTCCATGAGGCGCTCCAGCACACCCTCGAGGTCGAGGTTGCGCAGGGTGCGGTACAGGTAGTAGGTGCCCCCCACCGGACGGCCGGGCTCCATCCCCGCGTAGCGGCGCACCGCCCCCTTGGCCGCGGCCCGCAGCATCTCGGAGTCGCCCCGCAGCAGCGCCCGGTAGAGCATCTCGGCCAGCTCCTCTGGGCTGAGCATGTCGCCACTGGAGCCCCGGTCGCCTTCGGACTCGGCCTCGGCGGCCTCGGCGTCGTCGGCATCGTCGAGGTCGGCGGCTGCGATCTCGTACTGCGCGCCCCGAAGCGAGAAATACACCTCGAACACGGTCTCGAAGGCGTTCCAGTGGGCCTGGTTCTTCACCAGCGTGGCGGCCAGGGCGTACTTGAAGGCGTCGCGGTCGCCGATGGGGATGTGCTTCACCGCCTCCATGGCGTCGAGGTTCTCGGTGAGGCTGGCGGGAATGCCCACCGCCCGCAGCTCGACGATGAAGCCGTTGAGAAGGTCCAGGAGAGGGTCCCCCGCCTCGACCGGCAGTTCGGGCAGGCCGGTGTCAGCGAGTCCCCCAGACCTCGCGGTCTCCCGCATCCCGCTCTTGTTCGCTGCGCTCACGGGCCGCTCGGGCCACGGCCTCGCCCGTATGGGCCGGACTCGCGCACCAATTCGCTCGGCCTCTAGGGGTCGAGGCCGTCGACGGTTGCCAGCTCCTTGTTCGCCTTGGCGATGTCGCTCTGGTACTTCAGCAGGATGTTGACCGTCTCGGCGGCTACGTCGGCGTCGATGTGCTGCACCCCCAACAACACCAGCGTGCGGGCCCAGTCGAGGGTCTCGGACACCGATGGCGGCTTCTTGAGCTCGAGCCGGCGGATGGAGCGGACCACCCGGGCCACCTGGTCGGCCAGGCTCTCGGCCAGGTCGGGGACCTTGGCCAGCACGATCTGCTTCTCCCGCTCCATGGTCGGGTAGTCGATGTGCAGGTACAGGCAGCGCCGCTTGAGGGCCTCGCTCAGCTCGCGGGTGTTGTTGGAGGTGAGGAACACCAGCGGCACCTGCAGCGCCTCCATGGTGCCCAGCTCCGGGATCGACACCTGGTACTCGCTGAGGATCTCCAGCAGCAGGGCCTCGGTCTCCACCTCCACCCGGTCGACCTCGTCGATCAGCAGCACGATGGGGTCGACGGCCCTGATGGCCTCCAGCAGGGGGCGGGCCAGCAGGAACTCGTCGGAGAAGATGTCGTCGGAGATGTCGTCCCAGCCGGCGTCGGCGTCGCGCTCAGTCTGGATGCGCAGCAGCTGCTTCTTGTAGTTCCACTCATAGAGCGCCTTGGCCTCGTCGAGGCCCTCGTAGCACTGAAGGCGGATCAGGCGGCTGCTGGTCATCTCGGCCACGCTCTTGGCCAGCTGGGTCTTGCCGGTTCCGGCCGGACCCTCGACGAGCACGGGCTTGTCGAGCCGGTCGGCCAGGTAGACGACCCCGGCCAGGCCCGAGTCGCAGAGGTAGTCGACGGTGGAGAGGTCCCGCTGGACGGCCTCTACGTCGCTGAAGCGGTGCGACACGGCGGTCAGCGGACGTGGCCCTCGCCGCGCACGACGAATTTGAGCGTGGTGAGCTGGTCGAGTCCCATGGGGCCGCGGGCGTGGAGCTTCTGGGTGCTGATGCCGATCTCGGCCCCGAATCCGAACTCTTCGCCGTCCACGAACCGGGTGGAGGCGTTGACGAGCACGGCGGCGGCGTCCACCTGCTGGGTGAACCGGTCGGCCGCGGCGAGGTCGGCGGTGATGATGGTCTCGGAGTGGCCCGATCCGTGGTCGTTCACATGGGCGATGGCCTCATCGAGGCTGTCCACCACCCGCACCGACATCTTGAGGTCGAGGAACTCGGCGGCGTGGTCGGCGTCGGTCGCCTCTCCCATCGACGGCACGGACTGGCGGGCCCGCTCGTCGCCGAGCAGCTCCACACCGTCGAGCGCGACCGCGGCCCGGGGCAGGAACTCGGCCGCGACCGCGGCGTGGACCACCAGCGACTCCAGCGCGTTGCACACCCCCGGCCGCTGGGTCTTGCCGTTGACGACGATGCCGAGGGCGGCGTCGAGGTCGGCGGAGGCGTCCACGTAGGCGTGGCAGTTGCCCGCCCCGTCGATCACGACCGGCACGGTGGCGTGCTCGAGCACCGAGGAGATGAGCGACGGCCCGCCCCGGGGGATCAGGCAGTCGATGTAGTCGTTCTGCTGCATGAACTCGGTCGCGGCGTGCCGGGAGGTGTCCTCCACCAGCACGAGGGCGTCGGCGGGCAGGCCAGCCGCTGAGACCGCGTCGCGGATGGCGGCTGCGATGGCCAGGTTGGACGCGATGGCCGACGACGAGCCCCGCAGGAAGGCGGCGTTGCCCGACTTGAGGCAGAGGCCGGCCGCGTCGGAGGTGACGTTGGGGCGGCTCTCGTAGATGATGGCCACCACGCCGAGGGGCACCCGGACCCGCTCGATGCGCAGCCCGTTGGGCCTCACCCAGCCGTCGGCCACCTCGCCGATGGGGTCGGGCCGGGCCGCTATCTGCCGCAGGCCGTCGGCCATGGCATCGATGCGGGCCGGCGACAGGCGGAGGCGGTCGACGAGCGGCGCCGGGGTGCCGCCGGCGATGGCCCGCTCAACGTCGATGGCGTTGGCCGCGCAGATCTGGTCGGCTCGGGTCACCAGCAGGTCGGCCGCAGCGTGCAGGGCGGCGTCCTTGGCCGCGGTGGACGCCGCAGCCATCGCCCTGGATGCAGCCTTGGCCCGAGCGGCCAGCTCCACCACCGGCGTAGGGGCGGGCATGTCCGGCGCCACGGCGACCTCGGCGGGCGCCATGGCGGGGGCTGCCGGGCTGGCTGCCGCGCTGCTCATCGTCTCAGGCTATAGGACGGTGCGACTAGCCTCGTCCCCGGCACTTCGTCGACCCTGCGCCCGCGGCCACGGCTTCAAGACCTCGGACAAGGTGCGGCTAGCCTCGCTCCCGACACTTCATGGACTCCGTTCGTAATGGCTGAATCGAGGCCGCCTCGCCGGGCGTCGGGCTCGGTGATGGTGGCGCTGGGAATCGCGGCGAGCCGCCTGGCCGGTCTGGGACGCGAGACGGTCGCTTCCCGGCTGTTGGGCAACACTGCGGCCGGCGACGCCTTCGCGGTGGCCATGCGCATCCCGAACATGCTCCAGAACCTGCTCGGCGAGGGCGTGCTGTCGGCCAGCTTCGTCCCCGCCTACAGCCGGCTGCTCGACGACAGCGACGACCACGACGATCCCGGCCGGGTGGCCGGCGCGGTGGCGGCCGCGCTGATGGTGGTGGTGGGGCTGTCGGTGGCGCTGATCGTCACCCTGGCCCGACCGATCACCTTCGTGCTGGCGCCCGGGCTCACCGCCGACCGTTTCGACCTGGCCGTGTCGCTGGTGCGCATCACTGCGCTGGGCACGGGCTTCGCAGTCCTGTCGGCGTGGTGCCTGGGGGTGCTCAACAGCCATCGGCGCTTCTTCTTGTCGTACGCCGCGCCGGTGCTGTGGAACGCGGTGCAGGTCGGGGCCCTGATCGTGGCCTGGCTCCTCGCCTTCGACCTCG
Source organism: Acidimicrobiia bacterium (assembly GCA_022821685.1). Taxonomy (GTDB): domain Bacteria; phylum Actinomycetota; class Acidimicrobiia; order Acidimicrobiales; family Aldehydirespiratoraceae; genus Aldehydirespirator. Next base: position 56,237 of record JAJEDD010000012.1, on the reverse strand, counting down.
ACGGGGTGGCCCGAGCCCTGGCCTGGGGCGTGGCCGGCGGAGGCCTGGCCCAGCTGCTGGTGCAGCTTCCGCTCACGCTGCGACTGGCCCACCGGCTGCGGCTCAGGTGGGCCAGCGGCCACCCCGCCCTGCGCGAGATCAGGCGCCGCTTCGGCCCCGCGGTGCTGGGCCGGGGCGTGGTGCAGGTCTCGGCCTACGTCGATCTGATGCTGGCGTCGCTGCTGGCCACAGGGGCGGTGGCCGCCCTGTACCGGGGCCAGATCCTCTACATGCTGCCGGTGAGCCTGTTCGCCATGAGCGTGGCCGCAGCCGAGTTGCCGGAGATGTCACGCCAGGCCGACGACCCGGTGGCGCTGGCGGCGCGGTACCGCTCCGCCACCCGCAAGGTGGCCTTCTGGATGCTGATGGCCGCAGCCGTGTACCTGGCGGCCGGCGACTTGGTGGTGGGTCTGCTGTTCGAGGGCGGCCTGTTCTCGGAGGCCGACACCGTGCTGGTGTGGTTCGTGGTGGGTGCCTACGGGCTGGGGCTGCCGGCCACCGGGGTGAGCAGGGTGCTTCAGAATGTCTGCTACGCCCGCGGCGACACGTCGGGTCCGGCCCGGATCGCGGCGGTGCGGGTGGCGGTGGCCGCCGCGGTCGGCATGGCGGTGATGTTCCCCCTCGACCGCGTGATGGTCGATTCCGATGGCTTTCTCAGCACCACCGGCCCCCTTGGACTGGCGTGGGCGCTGCCCGAGGCCGAGCGGGCCCTGGGCGACGCGGTGCGGCTGGGCGCGGCAGGCCTGGCCCTGGGGTCGGCGGCCGCGGCCTGGACCGAGATCGTGATGCTGGCCCGCCGACTGCGGGCCGACGAAGCGGTCCGGGCCGCGCTGGGCGCCCCGATGACGGCCGCGGCGACCGCTTTCGCGGCGACCGCCGCCCTCAAGCTGCTGATCGGCGGCTGGCCCGTGCTGGTGTCGGCCCCGGTGGCAGTGGCGTTCGCGGTCGGCGTGTACACGGTGATCGCCCACCGCCGCGGCGTCGCCGAGGCCCACCTGCTGCTGCGCCCGCTGCGCACCGCACTCTGGCATAAGCAGGCGCGCGAATAGGTGAAAGCCGGTCGTGTCACAGCGGGGTGATTCCCGCTCTTGTTCGCTGCGCTCACGGGCCGCTCGGGCCACGGCCTCGCCCGTATGGACCGGATTCTCCCACCCATTCGCTCGGCCTTTGGGCGGGAGCAGCCCCCGCCGCGGAAGGGCCAGAGATTCTGCGTGCGCCGCTATTGCGGACGGGGCGGCACTAGAGTCGTAGCCATGTGGAAGCTCCTCAAGCGCCGCTGGAAGTATCTGACCGCCCGTCTGGGAGGGCGCTGGGAGGAGAAGGCCGATCCCAAGGTCCAGCTTGAGCAGGCCATCGGCGAGGCCCGCGAGCAGCATCGCCGCCTCAAGGACCAGGCCGCCAACGTGATCGCCAACCAGAAGCAGACCGAGATGCGCCTCAACCGGGCCATCTCCGAACTGGAGCGGGTCAACCGCAACGCTCGCCAGGCGATCATGATGGCCGAGGAAGCCACCAGCGCCGGTGACGAGGCCAAAGCGAGTTCCTACACAAATGCGGCCGAGCAACTGGCAGGCCGGCTCATCACGCTCGAGGATGAGATCGAGAGCCTCAAGAGCCTCCTCTTCCAGACTTCCGAGGCTGCCGACCAAGCCAAAGCCGCAGTGGCCCAGAACGCGCTGAGCCTCCAAGAGAAGCTGAGCGAACGCCAGAAGCTCCTCGGCCAAATCGACCAGGCCCGGATGCAGGAGCAGATGAACGAGGCGATGAGCACCCTGTCGGAGGCCGTCGGGGAGGACGTGCCGACGCTGGCCGAGGTCCGAAACAAGATCGAAGCCCGCTATGCCAAGGCCAAGGGCGCAGCTGAATTGGTCGAGGGAGAAAGTGCCGAGGGCCGGATGCTCGAGATCGAAGCCGCAGCCCGCAACCAGGAAGCCAAGGCCCGCCTAGACCAGCTGCGAGAGAATCTAGGCCTGCCCGACCCCACCCAAGACGAGATAGCCGAAGCCTCCGTAGTAGATCCAGCCACCCCTAAAGCAGCCGAAGACTGATCCCCCCCCCCCCGCAAGAGATATGCTCCGCCATTCCCGGCCGAGCCGGGAAGGCGGGGAGCAGTGCGAGGACTATAGCCGCTCTGACCCCTATAGGCGTGGCCAGGCGTCCTGCAACACACGCGGCAGCTCCCGACTCCCCCAACGCCCGAATCCGGTAATCGGTCGCAACAGTATGGAGTTGAGCGGCGGCGCTAGGTTTCGCCTGCCGCCGAATCGTGGAACAGGTGCCTTAGCCAGCTGATGAAGCTGATTGCCGCTGGCGAGGAAGCGTCCAGGTGCCCAGTTCGGATAGCGGAGCCCATCCGACTCGCCTCTGCTCGTGTGGCGAGCCACGCATGCACCTGCGCCTTGATCGCCGGCCTGGGCCGCTCTGGCTCAGGGATGCGGTCGACGAACTCCTGGGCGAGGCGCCAGACGACATCCTCCGCAGGGATCATGTCCGCTACCAGATTTTCGAGTTGCCCGGGATTCTGGTTGTCGGGCATGAGCCACACCCCGACACGCAGGCGGCCCTCCACAACGACCCCCTGAGGGTCGGAGTGGCTAGGCAAGGCGATGTCCCGGCGCCTGCAACGATCACGGACTGCCTGCCAGCGAGCAGTGGGGTCGTCATTGGCGTCTACGACCACTCCGAGAGCCAATCGGCCCGGCACGGCCAACTCGACGGGAATGCTCTTGGAGAGGTCTGAGAATCCGCCCTTCTGAACGATGCTGAAGTCGCGCACCAGGCCTGAACGGTCGCACAGATGCCTGATTACGTGATCGTCATCCTGCCCTTCCACGAGCAGCACGCGGTCGGAGGTTCCACCGGGCAGCGCCACCGGGCCGTCACCTGACCTCTATGCCCTGAACCGTGGCTGTCTCAAGCTCCTCTTCGGAATACTCCACGGCGCGGAGACCGCCCTCGTCGCGCTCTAGGCGAACCACGACCCCCTCCACATCGTTGTTCTCGCTAGAAGCGGATGCGAACCCCCTGATGCAGTCCCAGCCGTGAGTCGTTGCGATGACCTGAGCGTTGTTGTCCGCCGCGGCACGAAGCACCAGGCGCCAGAAGTCGTGCTGCAACGAATGATGGATGCCGTTCTCCACCTCATCGATGAGCAGCAGGCCACCAGCCGAGCCAGCCAAGGCGACCGCGACGCCAAACAACCTCACGGCACCATCTCCAAGACTCGGGAGCGGAACGCGATGTCCATTCAGACGCACGAGGAAGAGAGGATGAGAGCGACCAACGCCGGGAACCAGGGCCACACCGTCGATCTCGGAATGAACGGCTAGCCGCATGGACTCAACTGCCGCTTCCTCATCCGGTGTGAGCGCAATCTCGCCCCAGAGTTCGTCGAGTCTTGGACTCGGCAACGGCTCCGGCCCAAGCGACAGGCACTTGATGGGATCCGGCCACCGATCCTGCGTAATGCCTCGGCGCACGAACCGTCGGGATGCCACAGGAATCTCCGTGGGAGATAGTGAGGCGTAGCCGTCGAATTCTCCGAAAGAGACGTTCAGTAACTGACCCATCCTCGCCGAAGCCACGTCCCATCTCTTGTCGCGGCGCTCCCTGGGAACATCGTCTGCGTTCATGGTTGAGACACTCAGCATCGGGCCATCGGAGTCCACCGCGCCCACCCGGAACGTCGCGCCCTCCGCTGAGACCCTCCCGTAGAACAGGGCCGCGAAGTCAAGCATCGCCTGCGATCCATCATCGCCAGGCGAGCTGATGTCGAACTCTTCATTCTGCCTCAGCACTTCGGCCATCGATGTCGCATAGCCGCGGTCGGCGAAGATGCGGACTGCGTCCAGCACGGTTGTCTTGCCAGTTCCGTTCCTGCCCGCTACCAGCGTCACTCGGCCGAGGCGGCTAATGGTGAGACTGTCGATGCCGCGAAAGCCCTCGATCCGCAGGGAGGGCATATGCAAGGAATCGTCGCCGGTGTTGTCGGACATTGTCCTCATCCATGCCGGGGCTGTTCGCCGACCATCGTAGCCAGCGGGAGGGTTCAAGAGTTGGGGAGGACTACTAGGTCGTTGGCGTGGATTGCTATGTGGGGGGCGCCTGGGGGGAGATCTTCGCGGCGGTGGCCGGCGGCGGTGCGGAGATCGTCGCTGCTGTGGCGAGTCAGGCCCTTGGCGAACACGGTGCCGTCCTCGTCCAGCACTTCTACGGGCGCGCCTGCGTCGAAGGTGCCGGTCACCTGCTTGACTCCGATGGCCAGCAGCGACTTGCCCCGCTCCAGCGCGGCCCTTGCCCCGGCGTCCACCTCAATCTCGCCCTGCGAGCCGACTGCGAAGCCGATCCACAGCTTGCGGGCCGGCAGCCGCTGGGCCGAGGCCCGCACCAGCGTGCCCACCCCGGCCGCGCCGGCTGCGGCGTCGGCCAGCACGTCAGGCCGCTTGGCGTCGGCGATCACGGTGGACACGCCCGACAGCGACGCCACCCGGGCCGCGGTGAGCTTGGACGCCATGCCGCCGCTGCCCCGCGGCGTGCCCGCGCCGCCGGCGCGGCTGGTGAGGAGTTGGTCGAACTCGACGATCTCCTCGATCAGCGAGGCGTCGGAGTTGCGCCGGGGATCTTCGGTGAGGACCCCCTCGGTGTCGGTCAGCAGCACCAGCAGGTCGGCTTGGACCAGGTTGGCCACCAGCGCGGCCAGCCGGTCGTTGTCGCCCCAGCGGATCTCGTCGTCGGCCACCGCGTCGTTCTCGTTGACGATGGGCACCACACCGAGATCGAGGAGCTTGCGCAGGGTGGCGGCGGCATGCACGTACTGGCTGCGGATCACGAAGTCGAGCGGCACCAGCAGCACCTGGCCGGCCACCACGCCGAGGCGGGCGAACACCTCCCGGTACATGCCCATCAGCGCGCTCTGGCCGACGGTGGCCACCGCCTGCAGCGTCTCCATGCTCGCCGGCCGCCGGTCGCCGCCCATCCCCAGCTCGGGCAGGCCGGCCGCGATGGCGCCGCTGGTGACCACCACCACCCGGTTGCCGCCCGACCGGAGATCAGCAACCTCCGAGCAGAGCTTCTCCACACTGGCACGGTCGATGGCGCCGACGTCGTCGGTGATGGACGAAGTGCCGATCTTGGCCACAATCGTGCGCCCAGCCTCAGACGCGTCTGACGCTCCGCCGGTCACCGGACCCTCCTGTGCCGGGCACCGACGCCGCGAGCAAGCCCAACGACCATCGTGCTCGGTTCGACCTTCACCGGACACCGTCCCGCCCGGTGCCGATGCCGTGCACAGGCTCAACGGCCGTGGCGCTCGATTCGACCTTCACCGGACACCTCCGCGCCGGGCGCCGGTGCCGCTGGCGACTTCGGCGGCATCGTCGAGGTAGGTGAAGCTGAAATCGCCTATGCGCACCTCGTCGCCATAAGCGGCGCCGGCTCGGGCCAGCACCCGCTCCACTCCGAGGCTGCGGAGCCGATCCTGGACGTAGGCGACGGCACCGGGATCGGTCAGGTCGCTCAACGCCACCGCCCGGCGCGCCGCCCGTCCCTCCACTGCCCAGATCCGAGCGTCCAATCGCCGCACCGTCACCTCCTGGGCAGGCGGCAGAGGCCGATGCACCACCGGCGCTTCCGGGACGGTCTCGCTGGCGCGGGCCTCGGTCACCATCCTGCTCAACTCGCCGAGAACCTCCTGCACCCCCTCACCGGTGACCGACGAAAGGCGCCTAACCACCCCCGGCCCGCCCGCATCGCCTGGGCCGAACGGCTCGCCTGAGCCGCCGGCCGAGTCCGGGCCGAACGGCTCACTTGAGGTGGCTGCCGAGTTTGGGTTGAACGACTGGCCTGGGGCAGTGTCGGCTCGGCTGCCCACTACCAGCCGGGGCCTGGCCAGCAGCTCGGGGCGGTAGCGGCCCAGCTCCCGCAGCAGCACAGCCAGTTGGTCGGCGGGCGGGCAGCCGGCCAGCTCGCACAGGTCGATCAGCACGAGCAGCACGCGGGCCCTCTCCACATGGCGCAGGAAGCGGTGGCCGAGTCCCCGGCCCTCGCTGGCGCCCTCTATCAGTCCCGGGATGTCGGCCAGCACCATCTCGAAGGTGTCGTCGAGCCGGCACACGCCCAGGTTGGGTTCCAGCGTGGTGAAGGGGTAGTCGGCGATCTTCGGCTTGGCCGCCGCCACCCGGCTGATGAATGTCGACTTGCCGACGTTGGGGAACCCGACGATGGCCACGTCGGCCAGCAGCTTCAGCTCCAGGCGCAGCCAGCGGCGCTCGCCGTACTCGCCCTGCTCGGCGAAGGCAGGCGCCCGCCTGCGGTTGGACAGGAAGCGTGCGTTGCCCCGGCCGCCCTCACCCGCGGCCGCGGCCAGCCAGCGCTCGCCGTGAGCCGACAAGTCGGCCAGCTGCGAATGATCGCCGTGGTCGAGCACCACGGTGCCCACCGGGACCTTCACCTCCAGATCGGCGCCCCGCGCTCCGTGGCGATTGGCGCCCGAGCCGTGCTTGCCGTCGGTGGCCCGGCGGTGGGGATAATCACGAAACGCCAAGAGTGACGCGACGTTGCGGTCGGCCACCAGCCAGACGTCTCCCCCGCTGCCGCCGTCGCCGCCCGAAGGCCCGCCCCGAGCCACATGAGCCTCCCGGCGAAAGGCCACACACCCGGCCCCGCCGTCTCCAGCGGTGACATGCAAGTTGCACTCATCAACAAACCCGGACACCCCTAAAGCCTAAGAGGCCGAGCGAATAGGTGAGCGATTCCGGCCCATACGGGCGAGGCCGTGGGCTGTGACGCTGTGGTTTGGGCGGCCCGTGAGCACAGCGAACAAGAGCGGGAATGACCCCGCTGCGACGCGACTGGCTCTCACCTATTTGCGCTCGCTCTAAGCGCAGGCTTCCCGGCCAGGGACTGACCGCGAAGATGGCCCCGAGATCGGCTACCGGCCGCGACCGGCGAGGCCGGGGGTTGGCGGCGAGTCCGGGCGACCGACGATAGGGCGAAGCCCTGTCGGTCGAACGGAGCTCGACGACAGGACCCGCCGGCCGGGCGACCCTATGTTCAGACTTCGGCCGGGACGACCTCGACCAGTTTGCGGCCGTGGCGGGCGCCGAAGCGCACCACGCCGTCGGCCTTGGCGAACAGCGTGTCGTCGCCGCCCCGCCCCACGTTGGTGCCGGGATGGATGCGGGTGCCCCGCTGGCGCACGATGATCGCCCCGGCGAGGACCCGGCCCCCGTCGTACACCTTCACCCCGAGGCGCTGTGCGTTCGAGTCGCGGCCGTTGCGGGTGGATCCTCCGCCCTTGGTCTTGGACATGTCGAATCAGCCCTTCCGGATGTCGGTGATCTCGATGGTGGCCAAGGTCTGGCGGTGGCCCCAGCGGCGCCGCTGGTTGCTCTTGGACTTGTAGGTGAAGCCGCGGATCTTGGGGCCCCGATGCTCGTCCACGACGACGGCGGTTACGCTGGCGCCGGCCAGGTCGGCGGGCGTGGCCAGCACGGCGGTGCCGTCGACCAGCATCACCGGTCGCAGCGAGATCTCCGAGCCGGGCTCGGCGACCCGCTCCACCTCGATAGTGGAGCCCTGCTCGACGCGGTACTGCTTCCCGCCGGTCTCAACCACTGCGTACATAGCGACCAGAGGCTACCGACAAGGGGTTGCTAATCCACGAGGTCGGCGAGGAGGCGGTAGCCACGGCCCGAGCAGTCGCCGCAGATGTCCGACAGCGAATCGAGGAGCCCCTCGCCGCTGCGCTTGCGGGTCATCTCCACCAGCCCCAGGCCGCTGATGTCGAGCACCTGGGTGCGGGTCTTGTCGCGGGCCAGCGCGTCGCGGAAGCGCTTGGTGACCTGGGCCCGGTTGGCGGCCTGCTCCATGTCCACGAAGTCCACCACGATGATCCCGCCGATGTCGCGCAGCCGCAGCTGGCGGGCCAGCTCGTCGGCGGCCTCCAGGTTGTTGGCCAGCACCGTCTCCTCGAGGCTGGACTTGCCGACGTTCTTGCCGGTGTTCACGTCCACCACGGTGAGGGCCTCGGTGTGCTCGATGATGAGCGAGCCGCCCGAGGGCAGCCACACCTTGGGCTCGAGCGCCTTGGAGAGCTGCTCGGTGATGTAGTAGCGCTCGAACAGCGGCAGCTTCTCGTTGGCGGCGTCGTAGTGCTCCACCCGGTCCGCCAGCGGCGGGATGATCGACGACACGTAGCCCGACACCTCCGAATAGAGCGATCGGTCGTCGATGATCACTCCACGGAAGTCGGAGTTGAGCTCCTCGCGGATCAGGCGCAGTGGCGCCTCCGGCTCCCGGTAGAGCAGCGCGGGCGCGGCGGAAGACTTGGCCAGCTTGGAGATGTCGTTCCACTGGCCCACGAGGCGGGCCACGTCGCGCTCGACCTCGGCCGCGGTCACCTTCTCGGCCGCGGTGCGCATGATCAGCCCGTGGCCCTCGGGCTTGACCCTCTCCAGGATCGACCGCAGCCGCTTGCGCTCTGAGTCGGGCAGCCGCTTGGATATCCCGAAGCCCGACGAGTTCGGCACCAGCACCACGAAGCGCCCGGCCAGCGACACGTCCTGGGTGAGGCGGGCGCCCTTCTCGCCGATGGGGTTCTTGGTCACCTGACACAGGATCGACTGCTTGGGGCGCAGCAGGTCTTCGATCCGGGGCTTGGCCTTGTCGCCCTCGGCCCGGCCCGACTCGAGTTCTTCGGGGTCGTATTGGACGTCGCCGCGGTACAGCACCGCGTTCTTGGGCGTGCCGATGTCGACGAAGGCGGTCTCCATGCCGGGCAGTACGTTCTGGACCTTGCCCAGATAGATGTTGCCGTGGATCTGGCTGACGTCGTCGGCGGGGCGAGACACCCGGAACTCGATGAGGCGCCGCCCTTCGAGCACTGCGATCTGGGTGGCCTGATCGGAGACGTGGACGCACATGAGGTAGCGGCCCACGGCCTGGCCCTTGCGGGTGCGACCCCGCCGGCCCCGCATGCTCTTCTCGTCGAGCTCGACCGGCTCGTCGTAGGTGACCGCCTCCACCACCGCGGGGCCCTGCGACTTCTGTCCGCCGCCTCCGCCGCCCCGGCCGCCCCGTCGCCGCCTGCGCCTGCGCCCGCCGGATCCGCCCTCGGAGCCGCGGCCGGCGGGTTCTTTGGGGGGCGTCGGCGGCGCGGGCCGGGTGTCGCCGATCTGCGGTTTGCGGCCCGGGCGCCGCGGCGGCGCCGGGGACTTGGTTTCTTTGTCGCCCGACTTCTTAGGTGGTTGTGCTCTCTTGTCGGCGGCGCGGGATGCGCCCGCCGGTTGGCTTTGTGTGGTCATTGTGTTCCTTCGAGTACGTGAGCGGGGTCCTCATGGCGCGACCCCCGCTCCTGCGACCGACAACTCGGCGACTGCCAGCGGTTCACGGCGCTCGCCCGCGTCGGTTGCGATCCATTGATGAAGACGGCACGCCCGCAGCAGTGTGAGCGGCACCCGCAGGCTCGCCAGAAGCTCCCCCGGGCGCGCTGCCCGAGGCTGCGTGGCCAGCTCGGCTATGAGCCTCACGCCGTCGTTGATGTTCGGTTGCACCTCGACTGCGTGCACGGCGGGCCGGATGTCGTCGGTGCTGAGCCGCCCCTTGCGCTCGCGTTGCACGAGCAGCTCGCTGCTATCCATGGCCCGCGACACCGCCTCCGACACCTCGCGGGCACTGGCCGCGGCGGCGTCGATCCTCCAGGTGCAGCTGGTCACCGCGTGCTGGAGCGACGGCTCGCCACCGGCGAGCTCGGCCGCGGCCAGCGCTGTCATTCCCGTCGGCAGCGACGCGGTCAGCGCGCCGACGAGGGTTCCGTCATCGATGCCGGCCTCCCATGCCGGATCGACCTCGACGTCGAGGTACTCGGCGTCTGAGGAGTATCCGGTGGGCAGGGCCAGCCCGAAGGCGATCTTGGGGCGGGGGCTGAAGCCGGCCGAGTAGGCGACAGGAACCCGGGCCCGCCGCAGCGACCGCTCCCATATCCGGGCCACGTCGCGGTGCGAGGTGAAGCGCACCTTGCCGTGCTTCGAGAAGCGGGCCCGCAGCCGCCGCCGGCTCACGCCGAAGCCCCCACGAGGGTGCGCCCGGACTGGGCCTCTGGCTTGCGCTCCAGCAGCCGCACCGGGACCTCGCCGCCCCGGGCGGTGTCCATGCCGGTGCCCTGGCTTCCCCCCGCGGGCGGCACCGCCGAGGCCACCACATGCTCGATGCCGTAGCCGGTGCAGGCTCCGCAGTCGTAGCACGGCGTCCAGCGGCAGTCCTCCAGACCGACTTCGTGGAGGGCGTCCTGCCAGTCCTGCCACAGGAAGTCCTTGTGGAGTCCGGCCGACAGATGGTCCCAGGCCAGCACCTCGTCGGCGCGGCGATGCCGGTGGACATGGCCGTCGATGTCGATGCCGCAGGCCGACGCCGCGGCCTGCCAGCGACCGAGATCGAAGTGCTCGGACCACTCCTGGAACGTGCCGCCGCGGCGCCAGACGTGCTCGATCACCGCGCCGAGGCGGCGGTCGCCCCGGCTGGCCAGACCCTCGGCCAGGCTGGCGGCCGGATCGTGCCATTTGAGCTGCACGCCCTTGGCCCGACGCAGGTCGTCGCGCAGCAGGCCGATCTTGCGGCGCAGCTCCGCCACGGTGTTCTGGCCGAACCATTGGAACGGGGTGAACGGCTTGGGCACGAACCCGCCGACCGACACCGTCACCGACGGCGAGCGCACATGGCTGCGGCCCAGCGCCACGCAGTTGCGGGCCAGCTCGGCGATGCCGAGCGTGTCGGCGTCGGTCTCGGTGGGCAGCCCGGTGAGGAAATAGAGCTTCATCCGGCGCCAGCCCTGCGAGTAGGCCGACTCCACCGCCGAGTAGAGGTCGTCGTTGGTGATGAGCTTGTTGATCACCTGGCGCATCCGCCAGGTGCCCGCCTCCGGCGCGAAGGTGAGCCCGGTGCGGCGGGCCCGCTGGATCTGGGCTGCGATGCCCACCGTGAAGGCGTCCACCCGCAGGCTGGGCAGCGACACCGACACCTGGCTGCAGCCGGCGCCGTTCACGGTGTCGGCCACCACCTGCTCGATGCCACTGAAGTCGGCGGTGCTCAGCGAGGTGAGCGCCACCTCGTCGTAGCCGGTGCGCCGCAGACCCTCGCTCACCATGGTGCGGACCTGCTCGGCGGGACGCTCCCGCACCGGGCGGGTGATCATCCCGGCCTGGCAGAAGCGGCAGCCCCGGGTGCAGCCCCGGAACACCTCGACGTTGAGCCGGTCGTGCACCACCTCGGTGAGCGGCACCAGCTGGCGCTTGGGGTAGGGCCAGTCGGCCAGATCGGCCACCGTGCGCTTCTCCACCACCGCGGGCACGTCGGAGTGCCGCGGCTCGACCGCGACCAGCCGGCCGCTGCGATAGACGGCGCGGTACATGGACGGCACGTACACGCCGGGCACCCGAGCCAGGGCCCGCAGCACGCCGGCGCGGCCGCCGGGACGGCCCGACCCCTTCCAGTCGCCCACCACCTCGGTGATGTCGCCCACCGCCTCCTCGCCGTCACCGAGAACGGCGAAGTCGAGGAAGTCGGCCAGCGGCTCGGGGTTGCTGGTGCAGTGCCCCCCGGCGCCGATCAGCGGATCGGTGTCGCCCCGCCCCTCCGCTCGCACCGCCACCTGAGCCAGGTCTATGCAGTTCAGCACGTTGGTGTAGGTGAGTTCGGCCGAGAGGTTGAAGGCGATCACGTCGAAGAGCGCCGCCGGGCGGTGGGTGTCGAGCGAGAACAGCGGCAGTCCCTCCGAGCGCATTAGCGCCTCGAGGTCGATCCAGGGCGCATAGGCCCGCTCGGCCGCCGCGTCGGGCCGCTCGTTGAGGATCTCGTAGAGGATCTGCAGACCCTGGTTGGGCAGGCCTATCTCGTAGGTGTCGGGATATGTGAGCAGCCACGACACGATCCCGGGTCCGTGGCGGGGCGTCTGCATTCCGTCTTCACCGCCGATGTAGCGGGCCGGCTTCGACGCCTGGGGCAGCAAGGGCTCAAGTTGATGCCACAAACTGCTCACCGGGGCAGTCTACGGGCTGAGCACCATATCGCCCGCTCACCTTCGCTGCGCTCACGACCGCCCACACCCCGGCATCACAGCCCACGGCCTCGCAAGGTCGGCCTCTAGCGCATCCCTTCGATGTCTAGGCGGCGGCGGTAGACGCCGGCCACGAGCCCGAGCGACGCCATGGTGGTGAGCATCGACGATCCGCCGTAGCTCACCAGCGGCAGCGGGATGCCAGTCACCGGCATCATCCCCATGGTCATGCCGACCGACTGGAACGTCTGGAACAGCAGCATGGCGAAGATCCCGGTGCACATCAGCCGCTCGAAGGGGGTCGGGGCGAGCTGGGCCGTGCGCCACACCCGAAACAGCAGCACCGCGAGCAGGCCGAGCAGCACCGAGGCACCCCGCAGGCCCAGCTCCTCGCCGGCCACAGTGAAGATGAAGTCGGTCTGCTGCTGCGGCACCAGGTCGGACCGGGTCTGGGTTCCCTGAAACAGGCCCTGCCCCCGCAGCCCCCCGTTGCCGATGGCGATCTGGGCCTGCTCAACGTTGAAGGCGTAGCTGGCGGACTCGTCGGTGACGTCGGACTCAAACAGGTACACCCGCAGGCGGGCCTCCTGGTATTCGGCAAGCGCATCAGACCGGTACACCCCCACGGTGCCCGCCACCGCCACGATGGCGAGCAGGGCAATCCAGCGGGCCTTGATCCCGCTCACCACCACCATGACCACCGCCACCACCAGATACACCAGCGTGGTTCCCAGGTCGGGCTGCAGGAGCAGCAGGGCGGTGGGCGCCGCCGCCAACCCCACCGCGGCCAGCACCCGCCGCAGGCCCACCTCGCTCCGACGGGGCGACAGCAGCAGGGCCAGCCCGATGATCACCACCAGCTTGCCGGGCTCCGACGGCTGCATCCTGAACGCGCCCAGCGAGAACCAGCCCTTCGTTCCGTTGACCTCCACCCCCACCTGCAGCACCAGCCACAGCGCGGCCAGCATCGCCGCGTAGGCCAGCGGATAGAGCCTGCGCATCAGCCGGGGCGACACGAAGGCGGCGCACACTCCGACCACCACCCCCATCACGATGAACAGCACCTGGCGCTCGAGGTAGTCGGTGCTGGGCTCGGTGAAGTCGCTCACCACTCCCCTGGTGGCCGAATACACCAGCACCGACCCAATGGCCGCGGTGGCCAGCGCGGCGAGGATCAGGAACGGGTCGACCAGCAGCCACCACGGATCGGGCGAGGCGTTGCGGCGCGCCGGTTCGGTGGCGGTGGCGGTCACAGGTTGACAGCCTTCCAGGCGACGCGGCCCGAGACACCGCGGCGCGTCGGTTCCGTGGGGGTGGGGGTCACAGCAGCGCGTCCAGTCCGAGGCGCTCCACTTCGGATTCGCCGCCGACCAGCTCCGAGCAGTCCTCGGAGAGCTCGGGGCGGGTCTCGGAGATGGGCTCGCCGTCTTCGTCGACCTTGATCTCGCCGATGCGCACCCCCTCGAGGAAGGCCGCCAACTGCTGGACCTCGCCGTAGCAGACGTCCACCTCCCGGGCGGTGCGGGCCCGCTCGACGGTCTCGGTGGCGATCGGGAGCAGCACCCGAGCCACCGCCGGCGCGGCCACATCGCCGCCGAATCCGGCCTCCTCCAGCACCATGGCCACCACCACCTCGGGCGTGTGGTCATAGCCGCGCTCGGGCCAAGGGGCCGGGCCGAAGGCCGCGAACCAGGCGAAATCGGCCCTTCCCTGCTTCTCAGCCGTGCCGGTCTTGCCCGCCACCGGCCATGCGGCCAGGGGGAAGTCGACGCCGCCCTCGGCCGGAAGGTTGAAGGCCTCATAGGCCGTGCCCCGCAGCAGGGCCTCGCCGCCGGAGCTACTGGGCAGGTTGAAGGCGGTGACGCCGTTGAGCCCGTCGAGCAGCGGCTCGGCCACCTCGGCGGGCCATTCCAGCTCCCGCAGCAGCCTCGGCCCGAACTCCTCGAGAACCTCGCCGCTGCGGTCGGTGATCTTGGTGGCGATGTTGGGCTGGTGGAGCTTCCCCTCGCCGGCCACCGCGGCGTAGGTGTTGGCCACCTGCAGCGGGGTGGCCAGCAAGTTGCCCTGGCCGATGGCCAGGTTGATGGTGTCGCCCGCGTACCACTGGGCGCCGCTGCGCATGAACACCCCCTGGTCGAACTGGAGGTCGTAGTAGGCCCGGTCGGGCACCACCCCGGCGCGCTCGTGGGGCAGCGGGACGCCGGTGTGCGATCCCAGTCCGAAGGCCCGCGCCGACTCCTGGATGCCCTCGTCGAGGGGCGACCTTCGCCGGAAGAAGCCCTCGCCGCCCACCCGGTAGAAGTAGGTGTCGCTCGACACGGTGATGGCGTCGCGCAGATCCACGCCGCGCTCGCAGCAGTAGGGGCTGTTGAACACGCAGGTGTCGGAATCCTCCAGGCAGTATGGGTAGCGGTACGTGCCGGTGTCGTTGTAGAACTCGTCCACCCCGATCAGCGAGAAGGCGTCGTCGCCGATCACCCCCTCGGTCATCGCTGCGTAGGCGGTCACCACCTTGAACGTGGAACCGGGCGGGTAGAGGCCCTGAATGGCCCGGTTGAGGATCGGCGAGAAGTTCTCCTCCGCGGTCAGATCGTTGAACTGCCGCTGCGAGATGCCGTTCACGAAGTCGCCGGGATCGAAGGTGGGGAACGAGGCCATGGCCAGGATCGAGCCGTCGCGGGGATCGACCGCCACCGCCGCCCCCGACGAGGCGGTGAAGTCGGGGGCGGCGGGGTCGTCTTCGGGGGGCGCCTGCCTGCGAGCCTCGTCGAGGCCCCGCCGCAGCTCGCGCTCGACTAGGCTCTGGACGTCGAGGTCGATGGTGAGATGCACATCGTTGCCCGGTGTCGGCGCACGGCCCCGGTCGTCGTGAACCCTCACGATCTCGTCGAGCCGGTTCACCTCGAACACCCGCACGCCGGGGATGCCCCGCAGCTCGTCCTCGAAGATCCGCTCCACTCCGGACTTCCCGATCTCGTCGCCGGGCTGGTAGGTCTTGGCGCCGGGGTCGGTCGCATCGATCTGGGCGCTCTGGGCCCGGTACTCCGCTTGGGTGAGCGGGCCCACGTAGCCGAGCAGATGGGCGGCCACCTCACCGTAGGGATAGCTGCGCACGGTGCGCTCCTCCACCGCCACGCCGGGGAACAGGTCGGGCCGCTCGCCCAGGTACACCAGCAGGTCGGGGTCGATGTCGAAGGCCACCGGCACGTTGTCGAAGGGGCCGAACTCCAGGCTGGCCAGCCGCTCCTCGAAGTGGCGCACCTTGGTGAGGCGGCCCGAGCGGCTGATGATCTCGGCCAACTCCAGCAGGACGGCCTGCTGCTCGGACTCGTCGAGGGTGGCCCGGAACTCCAGGCGGTCGATGGTCACCACCTGGACCACCCGATTGTCGACGATGATCCGGCCCTTGGCGTCGAAGATGCGGCCCCTGGGCGCCTCGGTGTACACCACTCGCAGGATGTTGGTGGCGGCGGCGTCTTGCAGGTCCTCGCTCTCGAGCACCTGCAGGTACCACAGGCGAGCGAACAGGGCGGCCACCAGGCACACCGCCACAATGCCGACCACGTAGAGCCGGAAGCCCTGGCGCTCGTCGGCGTCGGCGCCGTTGGAGGCCATCAGCGGCCTCGGCGAGCCGCTTCGGCGGGCTTGCGCCATTTGCGCTCGCTCTTCGCCCGGCGCATGCCCAGAGCCCAGCGCATGGCGGGCGCTGCCGCCAGCGAGAGCACGGCGTTGAGGGCCGACGCCACCAGCACCACCCGCAGCAGGCGGTCCTCGATCAGGCCGCGCTGGCCGACCACCGTGCCCAGCAGGGCGTAGGCGGCAACGGTGGCCGCGGTGCCTATGAACACCAGCACCGCGGTTTGGATGCGGGTGTCGTGGAAGAGATCCTCGGTGACTGCGCCCAGCGCGTAGGCCACCAGCGCGAAGGTGGCCGCGGCCAGCCCCAGCGGCGTCGAGAGGTACACGTCCCACAGCAGGCCCGCCCAGAAGGCGATCACCGAGCCGTGGCGCGCACCGGCGAAGAGGCCGGCCAGAACGGCCACTAGCGCGGGCAGCTCGGGCGCCACTTCAGCCACCCGCACCTCCGAGAAGAACGTCAGCTGCAACAGCAGCGCCAACAGGTACACCACGATGAGCCGCAGCCCGATCAGGGTCATGCGGCTCCCGGCCAGCAGCCGGCGCGACCGCAACACCGTCGGCGGCATCGACACGGGCGCGGTCACAGCCGGCCGCCGCGCCGTCATGGCGAGTCCTGGGGGAACGGGGAGTCGGGGCCGACCGGCGCCTCGTCGGTGGGGGCCTGCAGCAGCACGGTGACATAGCCGAGGTCCTCCACGTTTGCGGCCAACTCGACGGTCACAAGCAGCGCCAGACCCGCCTCGGCCGGCTCGACCGACGCCACCCGGCCCACCGGAATGTCGGCCGGATAGCGGCTCCCGGCCGCGGTCACCACCGGGCTGCCGATGGCGGGCAACTCCGTGAGGTCCCCGGTCTCGGGCCAGCGCAGGCCGGCGTCCACCACGAACCGGGTCGGATCGCCGGCCATGCCGTGACCCAGCCCCACGTCGCCGGTGTCGAGCAGGCGCACGCCGATGACCAGGCCGGGGTCGCTCACCGCGGTCACCGTGCTAGACGCCGCGTCCACGATCTCCACCCGGCCCACGAATCCGGCCGAGGTAACCACGGCCATGCCCGGCGCCACCCCGTGGCGGTGCCCGGCGTCGATGGATATGGCGTCGTCGTCGAAATTGCCGGGCGAGTCGCGCAGCACCGTGGCGGTCAGCTGTGCCACGTCGTCGACATAGGTCACCCCGGTGGCGTCGAGGAGCCGGTCGAACGCGTCCTGCTGCGCGGCCGAGCGGATGTCGGCGCTGGCGAGCCGGTCGACCTCGTCTCTGAGCTCGGCATTCTCGGAGCGGAGGTCGTTGTAGGAGAACATGACCGTCCAGACCTCCGCCACCGGCCCGAGCACTGCATCGAACACCGACACCACCGGCTCGAGGGCGTCTCGCGCCCGGCTCTGGGCCGTTTCGAGCGGCCCGAAGCCGCGAAAGTCGAGGGTGAGCAGCGTGGCCGCGGTCAGTAGCAGAAGCAGAAGGCGGTAGCGGGACCGCCCGCTGCGCTGGGCGACCGCCATCGCCCGATACTACGAGATTCGCGGGTTTGTGATGCCGCTGCGCAGCGCGGCGCGGTGCGTCCCGCTCACCGCTGGTCCAGGTTGTCGAGCATCTGGCCGCAGCCCCTCACCACGGCAAGCAGCGGATCCTCGGCAACCCTTATCGGCATGCCCGTCTCATTGGCTATCCGCTGGTCGAGATTGCGCAGCAGCGCGCCCCCGCCCGCCAGCATGATGCCCGACTCCATGATGTCGGCGGCCAGCTCCGGCGGCGTGTGGTCGAGGGTGCCTCGCACCGCGTCGCAGATGGCGGTGACCGACTCCTCGAGGCCCTCGCGCACGTCCTGGGTGGTGATGGAGACCACTCGGGGCAATCCGCTCACGAGATCTCGGCCCCGGATGTCGGCCCTGGCCTCCCGGGCAAGGGGGTAGGCCGACCCGAGCACAATCTTGATCTCCTCGGCGGTGCGCTCCCCGATCAGCAGGGAGTGCTCCTTCTTGACGTACTGGGCGATCACGTTGTCGAACTCGTCGCCCCCCACCCGGATCGACTGGCTCGACACGATGCCGCCGAGCGAGATGACGGCCACCTCGGTGGTGCCTCCGCCGATGTCGACGATCATGTTGCCCGTCGGCTCCCACACCTGGAGCCCCGTGCCGATCGCCGCGGCCATGGGCTCCTCGATTATGTGGGTCGGCTTGCGGGCGCCGGCGGACTCAGCGGCCTCCTGCACGGCCCGCTGCTCCACCCCGGTGATTCCCGACGGCACCGCGATCACCATCCGGGGCTTGGTCCAGCGCCGCTGGTGGACCCGCTCGATGAAGAAGCGCAGCATCTCCTCGCACATGTCGAAGTCGGCGATCACGCCGTCTTTGAGGGGGCGGACGGCCTGGATGTGCGACGGGGTGCGGCCGATCATGCTCTTGGCCTCAGCGCCCACCGCCAGCACCTTGCGGTTGCGGGTGTTGACGGCCACCACCGACGGCTCGTCGAGCACGATCCCCTCGCCGCGCACGTACGCCACGGTGTTGGCGGTGCCGAGATCCAGGGCCATGTCGCGGCCCATGACCCATCCCAGCCCCGTAAGCGTGCTCGCTTTGCTCATCGTGATGCCTCGATCGGATGGGGACGCCGGTGAAGGACCCGGCCGCCCGCTAGCGGGAGTGTAGACCACCGCGAGCGGCGGCGCACAAATCGCATCACTGGCCTCTCAGGGCCGTGTTTTTCATGAGTTTCTGCAAGTTCCTACTGTAGATCTGGGAAGAAGATCGCTATCTCGCGTTGGGCCGACTCGGCCGAGTCGCTGCCATGGACGAGATTCTCGGTGACCTCGGTGCCGAGATCGCCGCGGATGGTCCCCGGTGCAGCCTTCATGGGATCGGTGGCACCCATCATCTGGCGGACCACGCTCCAAGTGTCGGGCGGCCCCTCCACCACCGCGGCCAGCACCGGGCCGCGGCCCATGAAGGCGACAAGATCGTCGTAGAAGCCCTTGCCCACATGCTCGGCGTAGTGGCGCGCCAGCACGTCGGAATCGAGGGTGCGCAGTTCGGCCGCGACCAGCTTCAGGCCCTTGCGCTCGAAGCGCCCGACGATCTCGCCCACCAGGCCGCGCTCGACCGCGTCGGGCTTGCAGATGACCAGCGTGCGATCCACCGCCGGGATGCTACGGGCCGCTCGGGCCGGTTACTCCCGCTCCTGTTCGCTGCGCTCACGGGCCGCTCGGGCCGGTTACTCCCGCTCACGTTCGCGGCGCTCACGGCTCGCTAGCTCCGCTCACTCCCACTCACGTTCGCGGCGCTCACGGGCCGCTCGGGCCCAGGGCTACCTTGGCTGCGCCGATCACGGTGAAGGAGCCGGTCACGGTCACCACGTCGTCGGCTTCGGCCAGTTCCAGGGCGCGGTCGAGGGCCGCGCCCACGTCGTCGATCGCCTCGGCCGGCGCGCCGAGCGACGCCGCCGCGGCAGCCACCTCCGTCGCCGGGATGCCCCGGGCGGTGGGTGCGGTACAGCACAGCACCACCTCCGCGCTGGCAGCCTCCAGTCCCTGAAGCACGCCGACCACGTCGCGGCCCGACTGCATCCCCACCACCAGGAACCGCCGCCCCGACGGCGAGAAGTCCTCGCTGAGGGTGCCGGCCGCGGCGCGGGCGCCGTCGGGGTTGTGGGCCCCGTCGAACACCACCAGCGGCTCGCGGCGGGCGACCTCGAAACGGCCGGGAACCTTCACGCTGGCCAGGGCCTCGCCGATCACCTCGTCGGAGAGCTGCGCCTCGAAGAACGCCTCCGCAGATGCCACCGCCAACGACACGTTGTCGAGCTGGTGGCGGCCGTGCAGCGACACGAGCACATCGCGGTGGCTGCCGTAGGGGGTGCGCAGGTCGGCCAGCCATCCGCCCACCGCCAGCCGCTCCCGCTGCGTGCCGAAGTCGCGGCCCCGCTCGAACATGGCCGCGTGGGGCTCGGCCCGGAACACGTCGCGGATGCGGGGATCGGTTTCACCGCACACCACCGTGGAGCCGGGCTTGATGATGCCGGCCTTCTCGCCGGCCACCGCCCGCCGCCAGTCGCCGACACCGTCGGTGTGATCCATGGCGACGTTGGTGATGGTGGCGACCTGCGCCTCCACCACGTTGGTGGCGTCGAAGCGGCCCAGCATCCCCACCTCGACCACGGCCGCGTCCACCGCCACGTCGGCGAAGTGCGCCAGCGCGGCCGCGGTCACCGTCTCGAACCAGGTCGCCCGCATCTGCAGGTGGTCGGCGAGTCGGGCCACGCCGCCTATGGCCTCACCGAAGGCCTCGGCGTCGATGGGCTCGGCGTCCACCGAGATGCGCTCGGTGGGGGCCACCAGGTGGGGGCTGGTGTAGGCGCCGACTCGCAAGCCCATCTCCTGCAGCAGCCGGGCCACCACCCGCACCGTCGACCCCTTGCCGTTGGTGCCGGTGACGTGGATCACGCGGTAGCACCGCTGCGGGTCGCCCATGGCGGCGGCGAGGCGCTGCACCGAGTCGAGGCTCAGGCCGGCCACGCGGCCCGCCCGCGGCTTGACCTCGTGGTTGATCAGGGTTTCGAGATGGTCCAGGGCCGCGCCATAGTCCAACGCGAGGCTCCCGGCGGGGTCAGCTGGCGCGCCGGGAGCGGGTGTCGTCCTCCTCGGCGCGGGGCACCAGCGTGGGGTTCACGTTGCGGGCCACGACCTCGCGGTCGATCACCACGGTGGAGACATCCTCGCGGCCGGGCAGGTCGTACATGATGTCTAGCAGGACCTCCTCCAGCACCGCTCGCAGGCCGCGGGCGCCCGAGGCCCGCTTGATGGCCTCGTCGGCGATCTCGTCCAGCGCGTCGGTGGAGAACTCCAGTTCGACGTTCTCGAACCGGAACATCTTCTGGTACTGCTTGATCAGGGCGTTGCGGGGCTCCACCAGGATGCGCACCAGGGCGTCGCGCTCGAGGCTGCCGACCGACCCCATCACCGGCAGGCGCCCGATGAACTCGGGGATCAGCCCGAACTTGGTGAGATCCTCGGGGAGCACCTCGGAGAAGATGGCGCCCAGATCCTTGTCCTCAGGGCGGCGGATGTCGGCGCCGAAACCCACGCCCCGGGTGCCGGCGCGGCGCTCCACAATCCTCTCGATGCCGGCGAAGGCGCCGCCGCAGATGAACAGCACGTTGGTGGTGTCGATCTGGATGAACTCCTGGTGCGGGTGCTTGCGCCCTCCCTGCGGGGGCACCGAGGCGGACGTGCCCTCCAGGATCTTGAGCAGGGCTTGCTGGACGCCCTCGCCCGACACGTCGCGGGTGATCGACGGGTTCTCGCTCTTGCGGGCGATCTTGTCGATCTCGTCGATGTAGATGATCCCCTTCTCGGCCTTCTTCACGTCGTAGTCGGCGGCCTGGATCAGCTTCAACAGGATGTTCTCCACGTCCTCGCCCACGTAGCCGGCCTCAGTCAACGCGGTGGCGTCGGCGATGGCGAAGGGCACGTTCAGCATCCGGGCCAGGGTCTGGGCCATGAGCGTCTTGCCGCAGCCGGTGGGGCCGATGAGCAGGATGTTCGACTTCTGGAGCTCTACCTCGGGATCCTGGCTCTCACCGAGCTGCACCCGCTTGTAGTGGTTGTAGACGGCGACCGACAGGATGCGCTTGGCGCTGTCCTGGCCGACGATGTAGTCGTCGAGGAAGGCGTAGATCTCGCGGGGGGCGGGGAGCTCGTCGACGGGATCCTCGGATGGTCCGGCCAGCTCCTCGTCGATGATCTCGTTGCAGAGGTCGATGCACTCGTCGCAGATGTAGACGCCGGGGCCGGCGATGAGCTTCTTGACCTGCTTCTGCGACTTGCCGCAGAACGAGCACTTGAGAAGCTCGCCTCCCTCACCGAGCTTGGCCACGCGGTCGCCCCCCTCCCAGAGTGTTGTTGCCGGTCAGCTGATCGCCCTGATGGCGCTGCTGTTGTCGACCACATTACGCGCTTCGATCACCTCGTCGATGATCCCGTACTCCTTCGCCTGCTCGGCAGTCATCACGAAGTCCCGGTCGGTGTCGGCGGTGATCTGCTCTATGGGCTGTCCGGTGTGCTCGGCCAGCACCTCCTCCAGCGACTGCTTGAGCCGGGCCACCTCCGAGGCGATCCGCTCTATGTCGCTGGCGTCGCCGTGGGCTCCGGCGTAGGGCTGGTGGATGAGGATCTTGGCGTGGGGCAGGGCCAGGCGCTTGCCCTTGGTGCCGGCCGCCAGCAGCACCGCAGCCGCCGACGCGGCCTGGCCGAAGCAGATGGCGGTGATGTCGGGCTTGATGTACTGCATCGTGTCGTAGATGGCGAACAGCGAGTTGATGTCGCCGCCGGGACTGTTGATGTAGAGGTTGATGTCCTTGTCGGGGTCCTCGGACTCGAGGTGCAGCAGCTGGGCGCAGATCAGGTTGGCGACCACATCGTCTATCGGGGTGCCCAAGAAGATGATGTTCTCCTTGAGGAGCCGGCTGTACAGGTCGAAGGCGCGCTCGCCGCGGTTGGTCTGCTCCACCACGGTGGGCACCAGATAGTTGCGGGGGCTGATGGGGGTCATGACTCGCTCTGGTCTTCTTCCTGGGTGTCGTCTTGGGTGTCGTCGCGGGCTTGGGTGTCGTCGCGGGCTTGCGTCTCGTCGGGGGGCTGGTCGGCAGCTACATCCTGAGGGTTGTCAGGGCTGTCGCCAACGTCGTCGGGGAGGCTTAGCAGTTCCGGGTCGATGACCTGCCCGTCGGGATCGACCAGCTCGGTGCGCTCGGTGATCCACTCCAGCGCGGCCCGCTTGGAGACCTGGGACCGAATGTCGGAGAGCCGCCCCGACGAGGCCAGCGCCTCGCGCAGCTGCTCCGCCTTGGCGGCCGCGTCACCGTCGGCGCCGTTGCCGGCGCCGACCATCAGGCGCTTCAACTCGGCGTCCACCGCGTCGGAGTCGGCTTCGAGCCCCTCCGCGACGGCCACCGCCCGCAGTGCCAGGTCGAGCTTGACGGTGCGGTCGGCGCCGGCACGCAGGTTGGTCTCGAACTCCTCGCGAGACTGCCCGATGGTCTCCAGGTAGTCGTCGAGCTCGTAGCCCCGGGCGGAGAGGTCGCCGGCCAGGCTCTCGCGCCGGATCTCCATCTCGGAGGCCACCATCGCCTCGGGAACCTCGTCGGTGACCAGCGCGGCGACGGCAGAGGCAATGGCCTCGCGGCGCACCGACTCGGCGTACATGACCCGGGTCCTGGCCTGGCCGGTCTCCAGCGCGGCGCGGAACTCTTCGGCGCGGTCGAACTCGGTGTTTGTGGACACGAACTCGTCGTCGAGGTCGGGCAGGACGGTCTGTTGCACTTCTTTGACCAGCACCCGGAAGCTGAGCGTGCCGTCCTCGTCGGGATCAGGGTGCACGGCGGTGAACTGCAGGATGTCGCCCGCGGTGGCGCCTCGCAGGTTCTCGTCGATCTCGGGGACCACCGCGCCGGTGCCGAGCAGGTAGTCGTAGTCGGAGGTGGTGAGGCCGTCGACGGTCTCACCGGCCAGGGTGCCGGTTATGTCGATGGTGAGGTGGTCGCCGTCGGCTGCGGGCCGCTTGGTGGGCGACAGCTCGGCGAACTGCTGGCGGAACCGGTCGATCTCGGCCTGAATCTCGGCCTCGTCGACGCTGGGACTGGGGATCTCCACGCTCAGGCTCTGGTAGCCCGACACGCCGATGGCGGGCCGCACGTCGACGGTGGCGTCGAAGCACACCGGCCCCGATTCCGAGCCCTCGGTGATCTCGATCTCGGGCATGTCGATGACGTCGATGTCGTGCTCGACGACGGCCCGGGCGTAGTAGTCGGGCAGCGACGCCCGCAGCGCCTCCACCCGCCCGGCCTGCGGCCCCAGCTGCGCCTCCAGCAGGCGGCGGGGAGCCCGACCGGGCCGAAAGCCCGGGATTCGCACCTCGCGGGCGATGCGCTTGAACGCCGCCTCGACCTCGGTCTCGAACTCTGCCTCGTCCAACTCGACGGTCAGCTTGACCCGGTTGTCGGCGAGCGTCTCCACGCTGCTGCGCACGCCGGCGAGTGTACCGGTGCATCCCATTCCCCCTCCACGCCGCCGGGGCGGACCGGCCCGGTCGGGGGGCGATACTGTTGGGGGTTCGCGGGCGTAGTTCAACGGCTAGAACCTCAGCCTTCCAAGCTGATGATGCCGGTTCGATTCCGGTCGCCCGCTCGCAGCCATGAAGACCATCGCCCTCAGCCGGCCCCTGCTGGCACCAGACTGACGGTTCGTGCGCACCGAGTTCGATCCCGACCGGCTTCCGCTGGCCATCCTGGAGCTGTTCAGGATCAAGCAGGGCGAGATGGTGTCGGCCCTGATGCACCTGGGCGCCCGGCTGGAGCTTTGGGACGCCCTGAGCGGCTGCGAGCCTTGCACCAGCGACGAACTGGCCGAGGCGGCCGGACTCCGGGAGCGCTGGGTGCGGGAGTGGCTGCACGGCATGGTCGCGGCCGGGGTCGTGCAGCACGACGACGGCCGGTTCGCGCTCACGCCCGAGGCGCGGGTGGCGCTCACCGACCGCGGCCACTGGGCCTACATGCCGGGGGTGTACGGGCCGCCGCTGACCCACCGCGAGATCGAGCGCACCGCCGAGGCCTTCCGCACCGGGGTGGGGATGACCTGGGACGAGCACGGCGACCATGCCTGCCACATGCAGTGCGCCATGTCCGCCGCCCGCCAGGAGAGCTTCCTGGTGCCGGAGGTGCTGGCCGCCTTCGACGGAGCGACCGACCGGCTGCAAGCCGGCGGCGCCCGCATCGTGGACGTGGGATGCGGGTCCGGCGTGGCGGCCAGGCTGCTGGCGTCGAGCTTCCCCGCCGCCGAGGTGGTGGGCATCGACCCCTCGGAGCGGGCGCTCGCCGCGGCCCGCGCCCGAGCGCAGGAGGCCGACCTCGACAACCTGACCCTTGAGCAGGGCACCTTCGACGACCTGGACCGCTTCGGCCCCGCCGACCTGCTCGTCACCCTCGACGTGCTCCACGATCTGCCCCGGCCGCAGCAGGCGGTGGCCGCCGCCGCCCGCAGCCTGGCCCCCGATGGCTGGTGGCTGGTGGCCGACATCAAGGGGCGAGGCGACCTCGAGTCCAACCTCAAGATCCCGCTGCTGCCCTACATGTACGCCATGTCGGTGTTCTATTGCATGTCGTCGGGCCTGTCAGAGCCCGACGGCGAGGGCCTCGGCACCCTGGGACTGCATCCGGCCCGACTCGAGGAGATGGTGCGCAACGAGGGGTTCACCCGCTTCACCCCCCACGAGGTGGAGCAGGATCCGACCAACTGGTACTACGAGATCCGCCGCTAGGGGCGAGCACGGGCAGGGACTAACTCGTCGCGCCGCAGCGGGGTCATTCCCGCTCTTGCGACGCGAGAGCCTCTCACCTATCAGCGCAGCCCCTAGGCGCCGGCGGAATCCGAATCAGGGGCCTTGGGCGCCACTTCGGGATAGAGATGCGAGATTGTGCCCGGCTCGATCCGGCACGACTGGATGTAGGCGTCGACATCCTCGCCCTTGACCCGGATGACCCGGCCCATGCGATAGGCGGCGATGTACCCCTCATCAATGAACCGATACAGCGTTCGCGTGGTGATGCCGAGGCGCTTGGCAGCCGCCGTTGTGCCCAGCCACTCGGTCTGGGCCTGCTCGGATTGTTCTTCGTCGATCATGGCTATAGTGCCTTTCGGTACTTCTTGTGGTTTGCGAGATGACTCGAAGCTCGTCGCATGAAATAGTATGCCCTGCGACGAGGTCAAGGGGGAGCCTACGGCATTGACCGCGGCAATACGTGGATGCGGTTTCGATGAGCTAGCCTCCGCGGTGTGATCGACCGGGTTCTGCTGGCCTCGCCCCGGGGTTTCTGCGCCGGTGTGGACATGGCCATCAAGGCGCTCACCTGGATGATCCAGGCCTTCGGCCCGCCCGTGTACTGCTACCACGAGATCATCCACAACCAGAAGGTGGTCAAGCGCTTCGAGGACGCCGGCGTCCGCTTCGTGGACGACATCGCCGACGTTCCCGCGGGCGAGCCCATCATGCTGTCGGCCCACGGCTCGGCGCCCGAGGTGGTGCAGGCGGCCCGAGACCGGGGCGGCTACCTGGTCGACGCGGTGTGTCCGCTCGTCACCAAGGTCCATCACGAGGTGAAGACCCGATCGGCCAAGGGCTACCAGATCGTGTACGTGGGCCACGAGGACCACCAGGAGGCGGTGGGGACGATGGCCGTCGCCCCCGATGCCATACACCGGGTGGACAATGCCCGAGGGGTGGCCGCCCTGCCCGAGTTCACCGAGCCGGTGGCGGTGCTGGCCCAGACCACCCTGTCGCACCGCGAGTGGGAGGGCGTGCTCGAGTACACCCGCCGGCGCTTCCCCGACCTGTGGCAGCCCAGCATCAGCGACCTTTGCTTCGCCACCACCAACCGGCAGACCGCGATGATGGAGATCGCGCCGGAGTGCAACGCGGTGCTGGTCATCGGCTCGGCCAACTCATCCAACACCCAGTCGCTGGTGGACCTGGCCGCGGAGGCGGGCTGCCGCCGGGTGCTGCGGATCAACGACGCCGACGACATTCCGCCCGATCTTGAGGGCACGGTCGGCGTGACCGCCGGCGCCTCCGCGCCCGAGGACCTAGTGCGGGGGGTGATCGAGCGGCTGGCGCCTGCGCAGGGCGTCACCGAGGTGAACGTCATCGACGAGGACGAGTACTTCCCGCCGCCGCGCAACCTCCGCGACCTGCTGGCCGCGGTGGAGACGGCCGCGGTGGTCGCCCTCGGCTCGCGCGCCGCCGAGCGGGAGCCCATGAACGACCGCTCGATCAACGCCAGCGACCTGCTGGACCGGCTCGACTCGCGCCTCGCGGGCTAGCGGCCGAGCGGCTAGAGAGCAATCGGCCCATACAGGCGTGGCCGGATAAGGCTGGATCAGGCCGGGCCGGGTTCTTGGCCGGCCAGCACTCGGGCCTCCACGTAGAGGTCGCCCAACTCGTTGAACAGGCGATCGGTGTGCTCGCTGACCGCCCGGCGCGACAGGCGCCCGTCGACCTTGGCGGGCGGAGGGATCGGGTCGCCCACCACCACCACCACCCGCCGGGGCCGGGGGATCACCGACCCCACCGGCAGAGCCCGGACCGTGCCGCCCAGCCCGACGGGGACGATCGGCACCCCGGCCCGGGCCGCCACGAAGGCGGGGCCGTCGAGCATGTCTTCGCGCTTGACCCGGTCGCCGCTGCGGCGCGTCCCCTCGGGGAACATCACCAGCGGCTCGCCCAGCGACAGCACATCGGTGGCGGCTCGCAGCGCGGTTCGGTCCGCCGTTCCCCGCTCGACCGGAAAGCCCCCCAGCGCCGACAACAAGGCTCCCAGGGGCTTGATCTCCCACAGGCTCTCCTTGCCCATGAAGCGCAGCCGCCTGCTGGTGGCCATCCCCGCCACCAGGGTGTCGATGAAGGACCGGTGCACAGGCGACAGGATGAACGGACCCGACGGGAAGTTCTCCCTGCCCTCGAATCGCAGCCTGAACAGGACCTTGCACACGGCAAAGATCATCGACCACAGGACCCGGTAGAGGATGCGCCCCGAGCGCGGCTGCTGGCTGCGGCCGAGGGCGCCGTCGCCCGAGCCCCGCCGCCCATACACGCTGCGGCTCACATCAACTCCTGCCCGCCTCTGCTCCCACAACCTCGGCGGCTCACATCAGCTCCTGCGTCTGATGGCGGACCGTTGCCACATGCTCACGCCTCTGCTCCCACAACCTCGAAGGATCACAGCAGCGCCAGTATCTGCTCGATGGTCTCGTCGAAGGTCTGGTCGGTGGTGTCGATCACCACTGCGTCGGAGGCCATCGACAGCGGGGCGGCCTGCCGGGTGGAGTCGATCGTGTCGCGCCGGGCCAAATCCGCGGCCACCGACTCGACTGCGCCGGCGCCGGTGCCGAGGTCGAGTGCCCCGCTCTGGCGGGCCCGTCGCAGCGCCCGAACCTCGGGATCGGCCCTCAAGTAGACCTTTAGGTCGGCCTGCGGGAACACGACGGTGCCGATGTCGCGCCCCTCGACCACTCCGCCGCCCCGCCGACGGGCCCAGTCGCGCTGGCGGGCCACCATCTCGGCGCGCACCTCGGGGTTGGCCGCCACCGCGCTCACCGCCCGATCCACCGGTGTGCCCCTGATCTCGACGGTGGCGTCCACCCCGTCCACCAACACCTGCTCTCCGGTGACCCGCACGTCGATGGTTCGGGCCACCGCCGCGGTGAAGGCGCGGTCGGCGGGGTCGCCGCGGGCTCGCAGCACCGCGAAGGTGACGGCCCGGTACATCGCCCCGGTGTCGAGGTAGTCGAGGCCGAGCCGGGCGGCCAGCGCTTGGGCGACGCTCGTCTTGCCCGAACCGGCCGGGCCGTCAATGGCCACCACCCTCATGCCCCCGGAGTCCCCCGCACCCTCGACGCCGCTCATCTCCGCAGCATCTCCAGCGTGTCGTAGAAGCCGGGGAACGTCTTGGCCACGCAACCGGGGTTCTCGATCTTCATCTGCGGCACTGCCAGCCCCAGCACCGAGAACGCCATGGCGATGCGGTGGTCGTCGTAGGTGCGGACCCGGGCCCCGACCGGCGCCGAGCCTCCGGGCACGACAAACCCGTCGTCCAGCTCCTCGGCCGCCACGCCGCAGCGGCGCAGCTCGGTGACAACCGCGGCGATGCGGTCACTCTCCTTGCGCCGCACGAACCCGATGCCGCGCACCGTGGTGGGTGTGGAGGCCAGCGCGGCCGCGGCGGCCAGGGTGGGCGCGGTGTCGGACATGTCGGCGAGATCGACGTCGATGCCCCGCAGCGGGCCGCCCGTCACCCGGATGCCGCCGTCGGCCTCCTCGGCCGACGCGCCCATCTCCTGCAGCAGCGACGCGAAGCGAGCGTCGCCCTGGATCGAGCCGGACCCGAGGCCCTCCACCGTGACCGTCCCGGAGGTGATCGCGGCCGCGGCCCAGAAGTACGAGGCGGCCGAGGCGTCGGGCTCCACCGCATAGCTGTTGACCGGCGAGTAGCCGGTGCCCGCCACACGCACCGCCTCCGGCCCGACCGCCACCACGGCGCCGAACGACCTCATCACCGCCGCGGTCATCTCTATGTAGGACCGGCTCACCGCCGACCGCTCGATCTTGAAGCTCAACCCGCCGGGCACGAGCGGCCCGGCCAGCATGAGCCCGGACAGGAACTGGCTGGAACGATCAGTGGCCACCGCCGCCTCGTCGGAGCGGATGGGCCCGCGGATCCGCATGGGCAGGCCCTCACCTCCGGCCGGGAAGTCCACCTGCACGCCGAGTTGTCGCAGCGAGTCAGCAAGGTCGCCGAAGGGCCGGTCCCTCAGCTGCGGATGGCCGTCCAGGGTCACCGGCTGGGCCGACATGGCCAGGATCGGGGCCAGGAAGCGGCCCGTGGTGCCCGACATGCGGGCATCGACCACGGTGCCCGCGTCCGTCCCGATGATGCCGGCCGTTCCCCGGATCCGCATAATCGCCTCGCCCCGTCCGCAGCTGACCCCGGCGCCCAGCGCGGTGACCGCGGCCACCATGGCCTCGGTGTCGTCGGCGAAGAGGGCGCCGGTGAGAGTGGTCTCGCCCGCCGCCAGCGCGGCGCACAGCAGAGCCCGGTTGGTGATGCTCTTGGAGCCGGGCAGCCTCACCGTCGCCTGCGGCGGCGCCTCCAGCGGCTTGATGTCCAGCGCCGGGGGGAACTGCGCCGGGGGGATCATCCGAGCAATTTGAGCGACGGCCGGTAGCCGGCGTCGGCCAGGCTCTGTGCGAATCCCTCCGCCGCCTCGCTGTCGACCAGAGCCAGCACCACCCCGCGGGATCCCTCGGCGGAGTGGGCGATCTCGAGGTCGTAGAGGTTGACGTCGAGGTCGGCGGCGAGAGTGGTGATCCTGGCCAGCTCGCCCTTCTGGTCGCGGATGGCGATGCGCACCTCGGCCAGACGGGAGGGCTCGGGCGCGCCGACGGCCAGGCTTCGCCGGCTGGCGCGGGCCGACTCCAGCCGGGCCAGCAGCTCGTCGCGGTCCCTCCCGGAGACGATCAGGCGCATCTCGACCAGCTCGTCGAGCAGTTCGTCGAGCACGTCGGTGATGGCGGCCCGGTTCTCGACGCAGATCTCGGGCCAGATGGCGGGATGGCCGGCCGCTACTCGGGTCATGTCGCGGAAGCCGCCGGCCGCGAGCCGCAGCAGGGCGCGATGCTCGCTGGAGCGGCCCTCGGCGATGCGCATCAGCACGGCCGCGGTGAGATGGGGAACGTGGGAGACCACCGCCACCAGCGCGTCGTGGCGCTCCGGGGCGAGCGCGATCGGCTGGGCGCCCAGCTGCGACACGACGTCGCGCACCTGGGCCAGGGCCGCGTCGTCGGTGCTGGCGGTGGGGGTGAGCACCCAGACCGCGTCGCGGAACAGGTCGGGATGGGCGCCGTCCAGGCCGTCCTGCTCGCTGCCGGCCATGGGATGGCCGCCCACGAAGCGGGGATCGCCCACCGCGGCGCAAACCGGCGCCTTCACGCTGCCCACATCGGTGACGAGGGCCGCGCCTGCGTCGAGCAGCTGCTGGGCCACCCCGGCCAGCGCCGAGGGGGGCGTGGCCACCACGGCGAGGTCGCAGGGGCCGGGCCCGCCGATGCCGTCCACCGCGCCGGCGGCCAGCGCGGCCTCGGCTCGCTGCGGGTCGGGCTCGATGCCGGTCACCTGCCATCCGGCCTTGCGCAGGGCCATCCCCACCGAGCCCCCGATGAGGCCGGTGCCAGCGATGACGGCGCTGCGGGTCGGGGCCATAGGCAGCGATGCTACCGGTGCGATCCGCCCGCCTTCAGTCCCGCACGCCCTGGAGGCCGAGCGGGTAGGCGAGCGATTGCGGCCTTCTCGAGGCTTCTGGTCTCGGCGGGGGTCAGCGGACGCCAGGCGCCGGGGGCGAGGCGGCGGTCGGCCAACGGCCCGATCCTGGTGCGCACCAGGCGACGCACCGGGTGACCCACCGCCTCGCACATTCTGCGGATCAGGCGGTTGCGGCCCTCGTGGACGGTGATGCGCAGCACGTCGGGCGCCACCTGCGCCACCCGGGCGGGGGCGGTGGGCCCGTCGTCGAGCTCGACGCCCTGGCGCAGGGCCCGGACCGCGGCCCGCTTCGGCGCCCCTGTCACATGGGCGAGGTATTCCTTCTCGATGCCGTACGACGGATGGGTCAGGCGGTGGGCGAGGTCGCCGTCGTTGGTGAGTATCAGCAGCCCCTCGGTGTGCAGGTCGAGGCGCCCGACCGGGAAGACGCGGGGCTCGGCGGGGACGAGCTCGGTGACGGTGGGCCGACCCTGCGGATCCTGGGCGGTGGTCACCGCGCCTGCGGGCTTGTTGAGCAGGTAGTGGACGAGGTCGGGGCGCACGCCCACCACCACGCCGTCCACCTCCACCACCGCCCGAGCCGCGTCGATGCGGGCGCCCAGCCGGGCCGCGGCGCCGTCGACGAGCACCCGGCCCTCGGCGATCAGCTCCTCGCAGGCCCGCCGGCTTCCGATTCCCTGGCGGGCCAGCACCTTCTGCAGGCGCTCACCCTCGGCTTGCGTCACCGGCGCCGCGCGCGGTCGAGCCTGTGATCCTCGGCGGGCCGCCGATGCCTTGCAGCCGCCGTCACCACCGAGTGCTCGCCGTCGAGGCTGGTGGGCATCCGGACCGTCACTGATCGCGGCTGCCCGGATCGGGGCCGGGGCCGGAGTCGGGGCCGGTATCGGGGTCGGGGCCGGTATCGGGGTCGGGCACCACCCTGAGGCGGCGCTCCATGGCTTCGACCGCTTCGGGGTTGGGAACGAACTCGCCGAGCGGGGGCAAGTCGTCGAGCGAGTCGAGGCCCAGATGCTCCAAGAACTGCGATGTGGTGCCGTACAGCGCCGCCTGACCCGGTCCCGGGAGCCGGGCGATCTCGTCGATGTAGCCGCGGCGGCGCAGCGTCCGCATCACCCCGTCGACGTTCACGCCCCGGATCTCGGCCACCTGATGGCGCGACACCGGCTGCTTGTAGGCCACCACCGCCAGGGTCTCGAGCGCCGCGGCCGACAGGCGGGCGCCGTGGCCGTCGCGCACGAACCGCTCCACAAAGTCGTCCTGGCTGGGCGCCGTCTGGTATCGGTAGCCGCCCGCCACCCGGGCCAGCACGAAGCCCCGACCCTGCGCCTCGTACTCGGCGGCCAGCGCATCGCAGGCAGCGCGCACCTGCTCGGTCGAGGCCCCAACCACGGCCGCCAGCACCTGCGGCGACACCGGCTCGTCAGCCAGCAGCAGCACCGCCTCAAGCGCAGCCGCAATGGATCCGCCAGACGGGGTGTCGGGGACGGGAGTGCTCGTCATCGTGCCGGTCGGGCCGCTCAGCCTTCGTAGGCGTCGACGGCGGCCAGTGCGGCCTCGCGGGCCTCGGCATCGTCGCCGCCGGTCCACGAGATGACGATGTCGCCGAAGGTGATGGCCTGCTGGACGTCGGCCAGTCCCTGCTTGACCAGCTCGAGAATGGCCAGGAACCGCACCACGAGCTCCAGGCGGTCGTCGATGCCCGCGGTTAGGCGCCGGAACGTGGCCCGCCGTTGCACGGCCAGCTCCTCGATCAGCTCGGCCACCGCGTCGCCCACCGTCAGCGAGATGGGGGTGATGTGGGTGGTGTCCACCCGCGGCTCGGGCCGGGGGGCGGCGGCCCGCAGGTAGGCGGCGCGAACATCGGGGGGCGACACCGCCTCCAGCCCGTCGGGAGCCAGCATGAGCCAGCGCTCCTCGGTGACGCCCGCGGTGCGGGGCCGACTGCGGGAGGCCTCCTCGAAGAGCCGCCGCAGCGCGCGGGACGCGTCCCGGAAGGTGTTGCCCTCCAGGAGGCGGGCCAGCAGCAGATCCCGCTCGGAGACGGCCTCCAGTTCGTCGTCGAGCTCGGTGGTGCCCTCGGCGGGCAGCAGGCGTTTGACCTTCAACTCGATCAGGGTGGCAGCGATCAGCAGGAACTCGGTGGCCGTCTCCAGGTCGCACTCCGGCGCCTGTTCGATCTCGGCCAGGAAGGCATCGACGATGCGGGCGATCTCGACGTCGTAGATCTCCACCTGCTCGCGCAGGATGAGCTGCAGCAGCACGTCGAACGGTCCGCTGTAGGCAGGCGTCGACACCTGGTATCCGGTTGGCGGGCCACCGCGGGCCGGTGCAGTCACCTTGAGGGCCATCAGCGTGAGATTACTCCCAGAGGCCGAGCGACCGGGCCACCGGCCAAGGCCGCGGCGCGAGCGGAGCGAATAAGAGCGGACATTACGCTGGCGGGCCATGACCAGGGTCCTTTCGGGCATCCAGCCCAGCGGCGATCTGCACCTCGGCAACTACCTGGGCGCGATCCGCAACTGGGCGAGGATCCAGCACACCGCCGACGCCTTCCACCCGGTCGTGGACCTCCACGCGGTGACCGTGCCCCAGGAGCCCGGCGCGCTGGGCAAGGCGACGCTGCGGATGTCGCAGCTGCTGATGGCCGCCGGCTTGGACCCCGACGTTTGCACGATCTTCGTGCAGAGCCACGTGCGCGAGCACACCGAGTGCGCCTGGCTGCTGGAATGCACGGTGTCGTTCGGGGAGCTGAGCCGGATGACCCAGTTCAAAGACAAGTCGGGCCGCCAGGAGTTCATCTCGGCCGGGCTGTTCACCTACCCCGCGCTGCAGGCGGCCGACATCTTGCTGTACGACGCCGACGAGGTGCCGGTGGGCGACGATCAGCGCCAGCACATCGAGCTCACCCGCGACATCGCGGAGCGGTTCAACTCGCGCTACGGCCCCACCTTCAAGCTGCCCGCGGCGGTGGTGCCCGCGGCCGGGGCCCGGGTGATGGACCTGCAGAGCCCCACCGACAAGATGTCGAAGTCACTGGACTCGCCCCGGGGCTCGGTCGACCTGCTCGACGACCCGGCCCTAGTGGTGCGCAAGATCAAGTCGGCGGTCACCGACAGCGAGTCCGAGGTGCGCTACGACACCGCGGCCAAACCGGGAGTGTCGAACCTGCTTTCGATACTGGGCGCGGCCACCGGCCGAACCCCCGAACAGGTTGCCGAGGGCTACTCGATGTACGGGCCGCTCAAGGCCGACACAGCCGAAGCGGTGGTCGAGCTGCTGCGCCCCATTCAATCCCGCTTCGCCGAACTGGAGGCCGACCCGGCCGAGACAGCCCGGCTCCTGAAGCTGGGCGCCGACAAAGCCCAATCAATAGCCGCGGTAACCCTGGAGAGAGCCCGAACAAACATCGGCCTACTGGCCCCCTGAATCAGCCAAGCCACGGGAGGTCGGAATGCATCCCTACGAGACCAACGGCCAGCATTTGGCCCGCTATCTCCTCGACCACCATCTCGACGGCCGGGGGGCAACGCTGGAGCCGTCTCGGCAATGCCTTGCTCGCGTCGAATCGAGGAGACGCCTGGGTGGAGGCGTTCCAGGAGATGGTCAGCCTGCAATTGACGCGGCGCCTCATCTCGGCCGGACAAGTGCTGATCGATAGACACGACCTCCCAGCTGCGGAGACAGAGATTAAACAGGCGATCATCGAAACGATGGTGGTGGATTACATGTTGGCAGGTGATGTGTACGAACGCCTGCTGCCAGCGATCCGCTCAGCAAGTCAGCCAATCAGCGACCCCGTCCGCCGATCGGTCACCTCCTGGGCCATGCGAGAGATGCCGTATTGCTACCTCTGCGGAACTGAGGTGGACTCCAGCGCGGACGGCCACCGAGCCTTGACGCTCGATCATGTGTGGCCGCGTGCCTACGGGGGAAACTCTGACCTTGAGAATCTCCTTGGGGCCTGCCAATCGTGCAACGAGGCCAAAGCCGACAAGCCTTCCTGGGCCATGTACCCGGTCCAGTCCTACGTAGCTGGCTTGGGAGTGCAAGCTATCGAATACATACCTAAAGTAATGAGATTCGCGGTACAGGCCCGCGCCGCGAAGCAACTGGCCCGAGACGAGGATTGCAGCCTTCGAGACGCCTACCTTAAGCTCGGTCGGCCTGATCGTCCGGTCGTGCTGAACGAGGCAACGGCCGTGGACCTGTTCAATTTGGAGTTCAGCTATTGATGGGAGAACGAGAGATGGTCTATGAGTACTCAGCAATCTTCAGCCGTCAGCGGGTTGGCGTCGGCCCCATGTTGGCATCCTTCGTCGCTCCAGCGGGAGACGTAGCGAAATGGGCCGAGGTCGAAAGGTTGAAACATGAGGGCACGGGGCACCAACGCCTTCGGAATGAATCCAGAGTTCGGGCGATCGCACGCTTCCTCCAACAGGATGAGCGCAACACGATCCCGACCGCCCTCGTTGTGGCGCTTCAAGTGCCCGACCTTGAGGAGCCGCCGATCGGGGCATGCGCAACTCTCACCATTCCGGCAGATGCCAATCCCCGACCCGGACTCGTCATCGACGGACAGCACCGACTGTACGGAGTCGAGAAACACGACCCAGGCTTGCCACTGAACGTTGTGGCGCTGATCAACCCAGAGGATGAAGAGATAGCGTTCCAATTCCTAGTGGTCAACAGCAAAGCATCCAAAGTGCCGACAGATCATGTGAAGCTTCTCGCCCTTCGATACGAGGACGAGAAACTCGCGGACCGACTCAAGACGGCGAGAATCGGGCTCGGTCGGCACACCTTCGTCGGGGTGGTCGACAGTTCCCCTGAGTCGCCCTTCTACAAGTTTGTCGAGTGGCCGACAGAGCCGACCGATGCGGACGCCGATCGAACGAACCTGATTCGCCCGGCCTCTGTCGAGCAGGCCATCGCAGCGATTCAGAAGAAGAACCTCCCGGACCTTGCCAACGACGACTCGCTCATCGAGTTCTTCTTCACCCTGTGGTCGGCTGTCAAAGACCGCTGGCCCGACCTGTGGACTCGAGAGTCGAAGTTGCTGCAGAAGGTGGGGCTTGTGACGCTGACAACATTCGTGATCGAGGATCTCGTGCCGCTTGCTGACCGAGGTGACATCGACTTGGCGGATCCCGATGCCGCGCGGACGGAGATCGAGGACAACATCCTCGCCTACCTCGATCCTGAGTTCTGGAAGCGAGACTGGACCGCCAAGAGCCTTGACACGTCCGCAGGTCGGCAACTTGTCGTAGATGAGCTGACGACCATGCGGCGGAACCTGAGGCGAGGTGCGAACTGGGATGCGAACTTGCGCCTGCTGGCCGACCCGGAACAGGACGAGTAGCCGCTCGTTGCCTGCCGCCGCTTCGGCATGCGCGACGCAGCGAGTGCATCATTGAGTTCCTCGGTCGATGCAGACACTTCATGTCGTCCTGTCATGCACTGCCCGTAAGCGCGCACCGGAGCCCGGATTCCCGCGGCTGCGCAATGTAGGTTGGGCACCGGTCGCAGATCGGGTCCAGCGGTGGGCGGCCCTCGTATCCGCCGCGCCTTGCCGCTGTGTCGCGGCCGACCTGTATGCGGGTGAGTACTGGCAGGCTGGAATGGGACTCGCAGCCCGCTGTGCCTTGGACGCACGGACCAGGGTCTCCGTTGTCTCCGCTGGCCTCGGTCTCGTCGGCCTTCACGACGAGGTGCCGCATTACGGGGCCACCTTTGCCGCCGGCCACCCCGACTCGGTGCTCAACGCCCTCGACTCAGGAACAAACCACCAAGTTCGACAGCACTGGTGGGATGGGCTGACACGCTCTGGCGTTCTCGGTCGCCATCATCCCCGCCGTCTCGCCGATCTTGCAGAGCACGGATCAGACGCAAGCGTGATGGTCTGCATCGGACGGAGCTACCTCGAAGCAGTGGCCGCAGACCTGGCAGATCTTGTCAAGCGTCTAGGTGATCCTGAACGGGTGATGATCTTCGCGGCCGGAACTCCTCTGGCGGGACTCGAGGAATGCTGGGTGCCGGCACCGGGCAGGCTCAGGCTCGCTCTCGGTGGCTCGCTCTCCTCGACCAGTGTCCGTGCGGCCATGGCCGTGCTGGCAGAAGGCAGCCCCCTGCCTCCCAATGTTCACAGTGCCCGCAGCATCCTGGGCACGCTGGCCGCGAGAGCCGGTGAACTGCCTTCCTTCGATCGGCGGCGACAATGCGATGATGTGATCGTGGAGTGGATTCTCGATCACCTGGAGGAAGCCCCGAACACGAACAAGTCGGCGGCGCTCCGTCGTTTTCGGGACTGTGGCAATGCCTGTGAGCAGGCTCGGTTCGGTCGACTCTTCGACGATGCCCGGCAACCGCTGGCGTGATGCAGTTCTACTTTCCCGACAGCCAAGACCAGGTGGACCCGAGCTTCGACTTCGTCACGGAGCGGCGATCGATCCACCGCGTGCGCCAGCGGGACGACCGCTACGCCCACGAGATCATCGAACCCCCGCCCTACGACGGGTTGCTGATATCGAAGCCGATCGTCGACGGCCTCCCCGGGGGCACAGCGGCCAAGTACACCGAGGCCCAGCGCAACCGCCTCTACCGGGGAGGCGCAAGACGGTTCTTCCGGCTCGATCAGCGAGGCGAAGGACTCAGGATCATGGGCGACTGCGGGGCGTTCACTTATGTGCGCGAGCACAAGCCTGTGTACACCGTCGAGGAGGTCCTGGACTTCTATGAAGAGTGCGGCTTGGACCTGGGCATCACAATGGACCACCTGATCTTCGGCTACGACGCTGAACTGGACACGAAGAGCGCCAGCGACGTTCCGGAGGACTGGCGTTTCCGTCAGGACCTCACCATCGATCTCGCAGCGGAGTTCCTCCGCCTGCACCGGGTCCGCAAGTGCCGGTTCGAACCGATGGCCGTGGCGCACGGTTGGAGTCCGCTCTCGTACGCCGGAGCCGTGACACGGCTGCAGAGCATCGGATATCGACGGATTGCTCTTGGCGGGATGGTGCCGCTCAAGACCCCGGACATCCTCGACTCGCTCAAGGAGGTTTCGGTCGCCCTCGATCCTGACGTGGAGTTGCACCTTCTGGGCATCACCCGCACGGCGCATGTGCAAGACTTCGCCGGGTTCGGTGTTACGAGCTTCGACAGCACGTCGCCCTTCCGCCAAGCCTTCATGGACGAGAGGGACAACTACTACACGCTCGACGGCAGCTTCGTAGCGCTTCGCATCCCTCAAGTCGATGGCAACACCAGGCTCCGCCGACTGGTGACCGCGGGACTGGCCGACCAGCGGTCGGCTCGAAGGCTCGAGCGTGACTGTCTGGGTCGACTGCGCAGCTACGACGAGGGCGGCGCTGGCGTGGAGGCTGTTCTCGATGCGATCCTTGAGTACGCCGAACTGCTGGGCACGAGCAAGGATCTGAGCACCGAGTACCGGCGAACACTCGAAGCGAAACCATGGCAGCAGTGCCCGTGTACCGTCTGCCGGAAGATCGGGGTCGAGGTGATCGTCTTTCGAGGGGCAGACCGGAACCGGCGTCGAGGATTCCACAATCTTGCCGTGTTCTCTGAGCGGCTGCGCCGCGAACTCGAGCGGGCTGATACTAGGGTCTAGTTGGCCCATGGACAGCGTTTCAACATATGAGCTGCGGTTTCCTGCACTTGAAGTCAGGCAGGGACGCGAGCGGCGGCTCTACACGTTCGCCGTTGACGGCAAGGAGTTGCCGAAGTTCACGACGGTGAGCCGGGTGCGACGCGATGATCGGCAGATCGCGGGCTACCAGAGGCCAGAGGTGCTCGCTCATGTAGCCGCAATCCGCTCATACATCGAGACAGCGTCGCCGATGATCCCCAACGCCATCGTCATCGCGTTCGACACTCGAGTTCGCTTCGAACCCTCAGAGGCCATCGCCCCGGCTAACGGCCATGTGTCCACCGGCACGCTGATCGTGCCCGTGGACAACGATCTCCCGGACGAGGACAAGCCGGGGTGGATCGTCGACGGGCAGCAGCGCTGCGCCGCTGTTCGCGAGGCGGAGGTTGACTCCTTCCCGCTGTGCATCACCGCGTTCATCACAGCCAACACGGGTGAGCAGCGCGCCCAGTTCATCCTCGTGAACTCTACGAAACCCCTGCCCAAGGGCCTGGTCTACGAACTCCTCCCCTCCACTGATGGACCCCTGCCGCCTGCACTGATGCGCAAGCGCTTTCCGGCATTCGTGGCCGAGCGCCTCAACTTCGACGAGGACTCACCGTTCCACCGACTGATCCAGACACCCACCACCCCGGACGGAGTCGTCCGAGGAAACTCGATCCTGCGCATGCTCGAGAACAGCCTGACCGACGGCTGCCTCTACCACTACCGAGATCCTGATACGGGGAGCGGCGACATCGAGGAGATGCTGTTGATCTTGAAGCCGTTCTGGCGAGCGGTTCAGAAGGTGTTCGATGAAGCGTGGGGGCTTTCACCTCGCCTGTCGCGCCTCATGCATGGAGTCGGCATCGCCAGTGTGGGCTACCTGATGGACGCCATAACCGAAGATCACATCGCTCAAGGAACATTGCCTGACGAGTCCGACTATGCAGCAGAACTCGAACTGCTGAGAGACGGGTGCGCGTGGACGGGCGGCTACTGGCAGTTCGGGCCGCACTCCGAGCGTCGGTGGAATGAGCTCCAGAACACTCACAAAGACATCAAGTTGCTCACCGGCCACCTACTGAGCAAGCACCGCCGCCTCTCCAGAGTCGCGGGCCGGCGCGCGTTCCTTGAGTACGGGGACGAATAGTGGAGCCGTTGACAGCCAAGCGATAATGCTCCCAACCACCGACTCGCCGCACACCAGAGACGTCTCATAGTCTCGCTCAATGTCCGGGCGAAGGGTTGGCGGGACGGCGGCTCGGCCGGTTGATCCATCTGATCTGGGCCGGTTCGTCGTCGGCGACCCAGAACTGGGAATCGGCCGACTCGTGGGCATCGAGGACGCGACAGTTCGTATCCGCTACTTCCGAGCTCCTGTCAAGGAGCCGTACGTCGAGCGCGAGTCAGACTTGTGGCAGGTAGAAGTCGCCGAGATACAGGCCAATACACGCGTCTACTTTCACGACGGGCGCATCTGGCAAACCGGGCGAATCGAAGGCGAGCACCACCGCGTTGACGAGAAGTTCGTGGTGGCCCTGCCGAACAGTGACGGCAAGATCCTGTCGAGCGACCAGTTCGACATCCGGTGGGCGATTCGAATCGAGAACACTCTCGTAGCAGGCTGGCCGCCGCGGCGGCGTGGTGGGATGTCACCCGTCTGGGCCGAATCCTTCGGCGGCTGCTCTGGTTTCTACGTACTGACGTATTGTGGGGTCGGCGAACGCGGCTCGGCCACGGCCGACCGAGCTGATCATGCCCGCCGAGAGCAGCCGCTTTCGGTAGGTGCTGAGGCTGCGGGGGCTGTGGCCCCAGCGGCGACCTACGTCGGCGATGGCGCTGGTCCCGGCGTCGGCGAGCATCGCCACTAGGAACCGCTTGTCGAGGTCCGACAGGCGGTTCCACACCGGCCCATGCACATGGCGGCCGAACTGCGCCGCCGCGTCGGCCACGGCGCGGCGGGCCTCGTCCGCGGTCGCCCCTCGGGCCAAGTCTTCAGCGTCGTCCCACAGATACGAGCCGATCATCTGCACGAGGTACGGCTGGCCCATGGAGGCTTCCACCGCAATCTCGAGGGCATCGTCGTCGATGCGGCCTCCAGCCTCCTCGATGGGCTCTCGCAGCGCGATCGCAGCCTCCGACGGGCGCAGGTTCGAAATCTCATGACGGCGGCACCGCTGCAAGAACGTGCTGGCATCACCTGCCGTCAGCCGGTCCTCCAACTCCGGCAGAGCCGCGCCCACGAACGCCACGGGCCGCTCTGCCCGCCGCGACGCCAACTGGAAGACGCTGCCGAACTCCCTGATCTCGTCGGTCGCGCTCACATGCAGTTCGTCGATCGTCACCAACAACCCGGTGCCCTGCTCGATGAGCCACTCCCCCAGCGTCTCCAAGACCGTCTCCAAG
The DNA here is from genome assembly GCA_022821685.1 of Acidimicrobiia bacterium. Classification (GTDB taxonomy): domain Bacteria; phylum Actinomycetota; class Acidimicrobiia; order Acidimicrobiales; family Aldehydirespiratoraceae; genus Aldehydirespirator. The sequence continues at coordinate 15,598 of JAJEDD010000012.1, read as the reverse complement.
TCCGCTTCCTCAGCCTCCGCACGCTCCGCCGCGCTCGCACGCTCGAACTGGATTCCTGTGCCCATGACAGACACTCCGGTGACGGCACGCCGCGAAGGCGCCTCCTGCATGCTCCGAACCGAGTCCAGCAATGCCGACGCCTTCGAGCGGATCTGGTCAATCAGTCCCTCACGGCCGACGGCCGCCGCCGAGACGACCAGCCAGCCCTCGGCTCTGGCACGATCCTCGAGCGCGTTCAGCAAGACGGTCTTGCCCGTGCCCCTCAACCCCCACAACAGGGTGGCGTGGCTCGGACTGCGCACGTTGTCGAACACCGAGTCGAAGCTGCGCAGCACCTCCCGCCGCCCAGCCAGGACCGGGGGACTGATCCCGAACGACGGCGAGAACGGATTGACCGGACGCACAGTCAGGGGCCTCCTGTAGTCCTGCGGCCAGCCGGATCGAGCACTGGCCGGCTCGACTCTAGCAGCCTCCATGATTTTGTTCTTGCGGAATATTTTGTTTCTGCGGAATATTTTGTTTCAGGCGGTGGCTCGGGGGTGGGCGGCTCGGTAGACGGCCCTCAGGCGCTCGGTTGAGACCCGGGTGTAGATCTGGGTGGTGGAGACTGAGGCGTGGCCGAGCATCTCCTGCACTATTCGTATGTCGGCGCCGCCGTCGAGCATGTGGGTGGCGCACGAGTGGCGCAGCACATGGGGGGTCAGCTGCGATCCGAGGCCGGCCGTGTCGGCGTGGCGGCGCACTGTCAGCCACAGGCCCTGGCGGCTCAGGCGCCCTCCCCGTCGGTTCAGGAACACGGCCTCGGCGTCGCCTCGGCGGGCCCAGCGGTCCGGCTCCAGCTTGCCCCGGCCCTCGGGGGACAGCCACCGCGCCAGCGCCTCCGCCGCGCAGCGGCCCAGCGGCACGATCCGCTCCTTGGCGCCCTTGCCGGTGACCCGGACCAGGCCGTCGTGGAGGTCGACGTCGGGCAGCGACAGCGAGCCGGCCTCCGAGATCCGACAGCCGGTGCCGTAGAGCAGCTCCAGCACGGCCCGATCCCGGCGGGCCGGCGGATCGTCGCCCATCACGGCCTCCATCAGCGACACGACCTGCTCGGCCGACAGGGCCTTGGGAAGGCCTCGGGGCAGGCTCGGGATCTCCACATCGGCGCTGGGATCGTCGGCCCGGTGGCCCTCGGCGACCAGGAACCGGTGAAGCCCCCTCACCGACACCAGCGCCCTGGTGACCGACGCCGGTGCCAGGCCGCCGCGCTGGAGGCCCCGCACGAAGGCCGCCACATCGGCCTCCGAGACGTGATCCAGGCTGAGCGCATGCGGGGATAGGTGCGAGGTTCTCGCGCCGCGAGGGGGTGTTTCCCGCTCTTGTTCGCTGCGCTCACGGGCCGCTCGGGCCACGGCCTCGCCCGTATGGGCAGGATTCGCTCGCCTATCCGCTCGGCCTCTAGGCCCGCTGCCGGCGAGATGACCCTGGTAGCGGACCAGATCCCGCCGGTAGGCCTCCACCGTGCGCGGCGAACGGCCCCGCTCCACCGCCAGCCAGGCCAGGAACTCCTCGGCCCTGGCGTCGAGGCTCGCCTGCGCGGGCGCCGCCGCGGCAGTCATGTGCCTCCGGCTGCCCGGCTCTGAGACAGCGCACCAACCGCAGGCAACCGCGCCCCGGTCATCTGGCCAGGCGGCGCAGGGCCAGCAACACGCCGATGATGGTCTTGGCGTCTTGGATCTCTCCGCTGTCGATCATGGCCTCGGCTTCTTGCAAACTGACGCGCTCCACCGTCATCCACTCCTCCTCGGCGCCGTCGGGGCGGCGGGGCACCCCGCTGAGACCGCGGGCCAGATACAGGTGCGACAGCTCGTCGCAGAATCCGGGCGAGTTGAAGAAGGTGCCCAGCTCCTCCAGCGACTCGCAGGCCAGACCGGCCTCCTCGGCCAGCTCGCGGCGGGCCGTGCCGGCGGGATCCTCGCCGGCCACGTCGCGGGTGCCGGCCGGGATCTCCAGCAGCTCGCCCTGCACCGGGGTGCGGTACTGGCGCAGCAGCACCACCTCGTCGCCATCGACCGCCACCACCGCCACCGCGCCGGGGTGGTGCACAATGTCGCGCTTCATGCGTCCGCCGTCGGGGGCAGCGAAGACGCTCTCGGTCAGGCGCACCACCCGTCCGGCGTGGATCTCACGCTCACCGACCTTGCGAAACTCCGACACTGTGCTCAGAGGCCGAGCTTGCGAGGCCGTGGGCTGCGTCGCCGGGGTTTGGGCGGCCCGTGAGCACAGCGAACAAGAGCGGGAATGACAACGCCGCAACGCCAGACGCTTGGGAGCAATCCGCGCATGTTCTCAGGCCGACGCCGAGGGCTCAGCGGTGAAGTCGCTCATGTCGGGCAGGCGGGGGTTGCGGCCCGCGGCGCGCACCAGGGCGGCGGCCACCAACCCGCTGAACAGCGGCGCGGGCCGGTTGGGGCGGCTCTTGAACTCGGGATGGGCCTGCGTGCCCACCCAGAACGGGTGGCCCTCCAGCTCGATGAACTCCACCAGCCTGCCGTCGGGCGACTCGCCGCTCAGCACCACGTCGGACGCCTCGAAACGGCTCCTGTAGCGGGGGTTGAACTCGTAGCGGTGACGGTGCCGCTCCGACACCACCTCCTCGCCGTAGGCCCGGGCCACCTGCGATCCGGCCCGAAGCTGGGCCACGTAGGCGCCCAGGCGCATGGTCCCGCCGTAGTCGGTGACGCCGCGCTGGCTGTCCATGAGGTCGATCACCGGATGCGGGGTCCGGGCCGCGAACTCGGTGGAGTTGGCCTCGGCGAGCCCCAGGGCGTTGCGGGCGTATTCGATGGTCATCACCTGCATGCCCAGACACAGGCCCAGGCACGGGATCAGCTGCTCGCGGGCGTAGCCCGCGGCTGCGATCTTGCCCTCGATGCCCCGCTCGCCGAAGCCGCCGGGGATGACGATGCCGTCGAGGTCGCGCAACCGGCCGGCGACCAGCAGTCCCTCCACCTCCTCGGCCTGCACCCACTCGATCTCGATCTCGGCGCCGTGGTGGATGGCGGCGTGGTTGAGCGCCTCGATCACCGACAGGTAGGCGTCGGGCAGGCTCACGTACTTGCCGATCAGGCCGATGCGCACCGGCGTGGCGGCCTCCCGGATGCGGCCCACCAGCGCCTCCCACTCGGCCAGGTCCACCGGCCGGGCGTCGAAGCCGAGCTGGCGGCACACCACCTCGTCGAGCCCCTGCGACTGCAGGATCAGCGGTATCTCGTAGAGGCTGGCCGCGTCGGGGCAGGTGATCACCCCCCGGGGCGACACGTCGCACAGGTTCGAGATCTTGAGCTCGAGATCCCTGGTGAGGGGGGTCTCGCAGCGGCACACGATGGCGTCGGGCTGCACCCCCCGGGAGCGCAATTCGGTGACGGAGTGCTGGGTGGGCTTGGTCTTCTGCTCGCCCGACGGGCCGATGAACGGCACCAGGGTCACATGCACGAAGCAGACGTTCTCGCGGCCCACATCGAGGCGGAACTGCCGCACAGCCTCCAGGAACGGCAGGATCTCGATGTCGCCGACGGTGCCGCCCACCTCGGTTATCACCACGTCGACGTCGTCGCCGGCGAGGCGGGCGATGCGCCGCTTGATCTCGTCGGTCACATGGGGGATGACCTGCACGGTGCGGCCGAGGTAGTCGCCCCGGCGCTCGGCTGCGATCACCTCGGAGTAGATCGACCCGGTGGTGCCGTTGGACTCGCTGGTGAGGCTCTCGTCGATGAAGCGCTCGTAGTGGCCGAGGTCGAGGTCGGTCTCGCCGCCGTCGTCGGTGACGAACACCTCGCCGTGCTCGAACGGGTTCATGGTGCCCGGATCCACGTTCAGGTAGGGATCGAGCTTGAGCATGGTCACTCGCAGGCCCCGGGCCTTGAGCAGACGGCCCAGCGAAGCCCCGGTCAGCCCCTTGCCCAATCCGCTGACCACTCCACCGGTGACGAAGACGTGCTTTGTCATCGGGATCTCACCCTACCGCGCTCGGGCCCACAGCCCGCGGACCGGCGCCCGGCACCGGACGAGGCACCGCCGGTTGGCCCTCCGACCGCCCCGACGATGGCCCCGACGATTGGTCAGACTCCACGGTGCGCTGAGGAGGCGGCGGCCAGCAGCTCTTCGGCGTGTTGGCGGGCTGAGGCTGACTGGGGCGATCCCGACAGCATCCTCGACAGCTCGATGAGACGATCCTCGCCGTGCAGCGCCCGCAGGCTCACCGCCGCGCCGGACTTCTCCAGCGCGACGTGATGGTTGGCGTGGGCCGCCACCTGCGGGAGGTGGGTCACCACGATCACCTGATGGGCGCCGGTCAGCTCGGCCAGGCTGCGGCCCACGGCCTGGGCGGCGGCGCCCCCGATGCCGGCATCGACCTCGTCGAACACCAGCGTCGGCGGCCCGGCGGTGAGCACCAGCCTCAGCGCCAGCATGGTCCGGGCCAGCTCGCCGCCGCTGGCCACGCTGCGCAGGGCCATGGGCTCGTGGCCGGGGTTGGCCGCCAGCCGGAAAGACACCTGCTCGCCCGCTTCGCCATCCACGCACACGGCGAGACGGGCGCCGGCCATGGCCAGACCCCCCAGATGCTGCTCCACCGCCTCGGCCAGCCGGGGCGCGGCTGCGGCCCGTTCCTGGCGCACGCGAGACCTCTCAGCTCCGAGGCGCTTCGAGAGCTCGGATCGGCGCTGCTCCAGCGCGGCGGCCCGCTCCTCGTGGCCCTCCAGTTCGGCGAGGCGGGCCGCGGTCTCGGCTCGGTAGTCGAGCACCTCGCCCAGCGTGGAGCCGTACTTGCGCCGCAGTCCGGCCAGGAGCTGGCGGCGGTCGCGCAACGCGGCCAGGGCGGCCGGATCGTCGTTGATGGCCTCCGACAGGGCTCGGGCCTCGGCGGCGGCGTCGGCGATCTCGGCCGCGGCGTCGGCCAGGCGGCCGGCCAGCGCCGCGAAGGGCGTACGACCGGACAGCGCGGCCTGGGCCCGGCCCAAACCGTCCGAAACCGCGCCGTCGGCGCCGAGCAGCCCGACCACCAGCGCTCCAGCCTCGCGGTGGGCGGCGGCGTCGGCCAGCGCCGACTCTTCGGCGTCGAGGCGCTCGTCCTCGTCGGGTCCGGCGATGGCGGCGGCGTCGATCTCGGCCAGTTGGTGGCGCAGCAGGTCGATCTCGCGCAGGCGGGCCCGGGCATCGCCGCCCACCTCGGCCAGCGCGCCGTCAACGGCACGCAGGTCGTCGACGAGGCCCTCCAGCCGGGCGGTGTCGACCGCGCCGAAGCGGTCGAGAGCGGCCCGCTGGACCCCGCCGCCCAGCAGCGACTGGTGGGCGTGCTGGCCGTGGAGGTCCACTAGGGCGCCGCCCAGCTCGCCGAGGGCGGCCACGGTGGCGAGGTGCCCGTCGATGTAGGCCCGGGACCGACCGTCGGATGGGATGACGCGGCGCACCACCGTCTCGGTTTCGCCAACGACGAAGCGGCCCTCGATCTCGGCCGCGGCGGCGCCGGGACGCACCAGCCCTGTGTCGGCCCGGCCTCCGGTGAGCAGGTCGATGGCGCCCACCACCAGCGTCTTGCCCGCGCCGGTCTCGCCGGTCACGGCCGTCATGCCGTCGCCGAGGACGATAGACAGCTCGTCGATCACGCCCAGGTTGCGAACAGCCAGCTCAGTCAGCACGCGACGATCAACGCTTCAAGCAAGGCTTCACCGGTCGTTCAGTCCGAACTTGGTCTTGAGCACCTGATGGAACCGGCGGGCGCCGAAGGTCACCAGACGGGCCGGATGCGGCGAGGCGGAGCACACCACCTCGTCGTGATGGTTGAGCTCGGCCAGCCGGCGCCCGTCCACCGACAGCACCGCGCCCCGATCCGACAGGACCTGAAGCTGCAGGGTGGTGTCGGCGGCCACCACCATCGACCGGTCGAACAGCATGTGGGGCGACACCGGGGTGAGCAGCAGGGCGCGGTGGGTGGGATCGACGACCGGTCCCCCCGCCGACAGCGAGTAGGCGGTGGAGCCGGTCGGGGTGGACACGATGAGGCCGTCGGCCGCGTAGGTGGTGAAACGCTCGCCGTCGAACCACACCCCCAGGCGCAGGGCGTAGGAGGCCGCGGGCCGCTCCACCACCGCCTCGTTGAGGGCCACCCGCCGCTGCCCGCCGGCGAACTCCACGGTGAGCAGCATCCGCTCCTCCACCCCGTGGTCTCCGGCCAGCATCCGGCGGATGGCGGCGTGGGCGTCGGCGGGCGCCACCTCGGTGAGGTAGCCCATCCGGCCGAAGTTCACCCCGAGGATGGGCACGCCGGCGGCGCCGACCAGCTCCACGGCCCGAAGGATCGAGCCGTCGCCACCGAGGGTCACGACCGCGTCGAGGCCGGCCGCGAAGCGCTCCGGGGCGACTTCCAGGTCTGCGCACGCGGCCGCAGCCGCCTCCTCGGGCGGCATACGAGCCCGGTGGCCCTCGGCGGCCAGCCACTCCGACAGCTCGCGGGCCGCGGCGGTCGCCTCCGGGCGTCCCTGGTGAACGATCAGACCGATGACCGCCATCGCTCAGGCGTCCCGTAACGCTGCCGCGTCGGCCACGGCTTGGTCTACGGCGGCGGCGAGGTCGCTCACGCCTACGGCGCCGGGCCGGGCGTCGGCGTGCAGCAGGAACTCGACGTTGCCCTCGGCGCCGGTGAGAGGCGAGACCATGACCCCCATGATGGCCGCTCCCGCGCCCACAACGGCGCGGGCCGCTCCAAGAATCGCCCTGCGCCACACCTCTGGGTCGCGGATCACGCCGCGGCCCCGGTCGGCCTCGGCCCGGCCCGCCTCAAACTGGGGCTTCACCAGCATCACCAACTCCGCGCTGGCCAGCCGGCAGAGGTCGGCGGCCACCAGGCGCAGCGAGATGAACGACAGGTCGGCCACCACTATCTCGGCCGGCCCGCCCACCGCCTCGGCGCTGACGGCCCGCACGTCGGTGCGCTCCAGCGAAGTCACCCGCGGGTCGGCCCGCAGCCGCTCGTGGAGCTGGTTGCGGCCCACATCGACGGCCACGACCGCCGCCGCGCCGTGCTGCAGCAGACAGTCGGTGAACCCGCCGGTGGACGCGCCCACATCGACGGCCCGGCAGCCGGCCGCGGCGATGCCGAAGCCGGCCAGCGCCGCCTCGAGCTTGTGGCCGCCCCTCGACACGTAGCGGGGCCGGTTGGCCGCCACCTCCAGCGGCTCGGCCGGGTCCACCAGGCGCGACGCCTTGGTCGCGTGCGCCCCCCGCACCGTCACCCGCCCAGCCTCCACCAGGCGGCGGGCCTCGCTGCGGCTGCCGGTCAGGCCCCGGCGCACCATCTCGAGGTCGAGCCGTCGGCGCCTGGGCGTCACCGCGTGCCGATGCGGACCTGGCGGTCGAGCCAGGCGAGGGTGAACGCGTTCCACTCGTCTGCCATCTCGTGGAAGGCGATGTGGCTGGAGTGGGGGCCGCGGAACACATGCATGGTGGAGCCCGCAATGGCCCGCTGCACCTCCAGTCCGTAGCGGGTGGGAACCTGCCAGTCGACCTCGCCCGACGTGATCAGGGTGGGCGCCTCGACGGCGCCGAGGCGGTCGAGGGCGTCGTGGGTCTTGTCGGCGTGGAAGTGGCCGAGCATCCCCTCCTTCGACGGCGGATGGGGGTTCTCGAGGATGAAGCCCCGCTCGAAGGCGGCCACGTCGTCGGGCTGGTCGTTGATGAACGTGGGGCTGGCCACCCACAGCAGGGCGGTGCGGATGTAGCCGGCGGGGTCGTCGTGGAGGATGTAGGTCTCGTTGGTGTCGATCATGCGGATGAACCACTCGTCGGAGCGGCCCCAAGTGCAGTGCAGTTGCAGGGTGGCCACCCTTTCGGGGTGGTTGACGGCCAGTTCCTGGGCGTTGGCCGAGCCCAGCGACAGCCCCGAGACGTGGGCCCGGGCCACGCCGAGACGGTCGAGGAGGGCGGCTGCGTCGTCGGCCAGTATCCGCATCGAGTAGTCGCCCACATCGGTGGGGTGGGTGGACTGGCCGGTGCCGCGGGCATCGTAGGTGATGACGGTGTAGCGGTGCCGGTAGGCGGCCACCTGGGCGGCCCAGGTGGTGTGGTCGGCGGCTGTGCCCATGATCAGCAGCAGCGGGTCGCCGGTTCCCTCCACCTCGTAGTACATCTCGATGCCGGTGGGCAGATCACAGAAAGCCATGCCGCCGCCTCCTTGCTGGATTCAGGCTGGATCTAATACGTATTCGTCGGGGGCGCGCCTCGGCGGCCGTCTCGACGCCACGCCCGCGGCCGACTCGAAGCAGGCGCCGACCCGCAGCGCGGTCTCCTCGTCGAAGGGCCTCGCCGCGATCTGCAGCCCGATGGGCAGGCCGTCGCGGTCGAAGCCGGCGGGCACCGACAGCGCGGGCAGACCCGACAGGTTGAACGGTCCGGTGGTGCGCACGTAGGCCAGCGTCACCGGCTCGACGACATCGCCGAAGCAGAAGTCGTCTGCGTCCTTGGCGGCGGCGGTGGCGGGCAGGGTGGGGGTGATCAGCGCGTCGAGCCGGTTGTGGGCGAAGGTGCGGCGCAGGGCGTCGGCGACGGCCCGACGGGCCTGCAGCGCCTTGAAGTAGTGCTCGGGCTCCAGCATGAGGCCGGCCACCAGCAGGGTGCGGATGCCGGGGTCGATCTGCTCGGGGCGGCTGTGCAGCAGTTCGCGGTGGTAGGCGGCGGCCTCGGGGGCGACGATCCCGAACTCGGCGGCGAGGCCGTGTTGCAGCTCGGGCACCTCCACGCCGACGGTGGCCGCGCCCTGCCCGCCGAGCAGGTCGGACGCGGCGGCGAACGCCTCGGCCACGTCGGGCTGCATCGGCTCCAGCGGCGCCCCGCTGAGCACCCCGATGCGCAGCCCGTCCACGCCGCGGTCCAGGCTGCGGGAGTACGCCGGCACGGGCACCGACGCCGCCGAGGGGTCGAGCGGGTCGGGCCCGGCCAACACTTCGAGGGCGGCGGCGGCACACGCCACGGTGGCGGTGAGGGGTCCGAGATGGTCGAGCGACCAGGCCAGGGCGGCCACCCCGGCCCGCGACACCCGGCCGTAGGTGGCTTTGAGCCCCACCGTGGCGCACAGCGAAGCCGGGATGCGGATCGAGCCGCCGGTGTCGCTGCCGATCGCCATGGGCACGATCCCGGCCGCCACCGCCGCGCCCGAGCCGCCGCTCGACCCGCCGGGGATGCGGTCGAGGTCCCACGGGTTCGACACCGGCGGGCTGTACACGCCGCAGGCCAGTTCGTGGGTGGTGGTCTTTCCCACGATCACCGCGCCGCTGTGGCGCAGGCGCCGCACCAGCGCGGCGTCGGCCGCGGCCGGGGCAGCCGGATAGGCGGGCGAGCCGCACCGGGTTGGCAGCCCGGCCACGTCGACGATGTCTTTGATCCCGACCGGCACGCCCATGAGGGGGCCGAGGTCGCGGCCCGCGGCGATGGCCTCGTCGGCGGCGTCGGCCGCGGCCAGAGCACCGTCGGAGTCCACGGCCACGAAGGCCGACAGGTCGCCGTCGAGTGCGGCTGCGGCGGCCAGGCTGGCCTCGGTGAGCTTGCGGCTGCTGGTGCGGCCCGAGCGCAGCGCCCGCCCAGCCTCGGCGACGGAAGTCACGCTTCGGCCTGCGGGTCCTCGCCGGGGGGCCATCTCGGATCGAAGGCGGTGGGGTCGAGCCCGCCGCGGTCGGCCAGCAGCTCGTCCAGGCTGGCGCTCTGGGCGATCCGGTCGGCCAGATCGGCCGCGGTGGCGGCCGGGTCGATCACCGGATGGTCGAGCCCCAGGGCCCGCAGCCGGGCCGCTGCCACCGCCACCGGATCGTCATTCACCGCCGGCGCCGATCACCGCGGTCACGTCCACCTCCATCATGAGGCCGGGCAGGCCCAGGGCCGCGGCCTGACAGGCGGTCACCGCCGGGAACGGCCGGCCCGCGAACACCTCGCGCCGGACCTCGATCTCCGCGGCGATCTCGCGCACGTCCTGCATGAAGTACGTGACCTTCACCACGTCGGCGATGGAGCTGCCCGAGGCGTCCAACACCGCCGCGATGTTGTCCCACACCTGCCGGGCCTGCTCGGCGACGGTGGCACCCACCACCTCGCCGGCCTCGTTGAGGGCCACCTGTCCGGCCAGGTAGAGGGTGTCGCCCGCCCGCACCGCGTACGAGTACGGCTCCGGCGGCGGGCACAGCCCCGGCACGTCCACCACGGAATCCAGCGGCACGGCGGTCAATATAGGCTGCCGCCCGAGTCAGCATCCCATCCGCGGGACAGTCGATTCGGGGGAGGACGTCGATGCCCAAGGTGAAGGTCAACGGGGCAGAGCTCTGGTACCGGTTCAGCGGCGAGGGCGAGACCGTCGTGCAGATCGGAGGCGCGGTCAGTGCCCACGAGGGCTACGCCACCATCACGCCCGGCCTGTCGCAGCACTACCGGGTGCTCGACTACGACCACCGCGGCTACGGCAGCAGCGACCGCCCGGCCCAGCGCTACACCCTCGACACCTGGAGCGACGACCTGGCCGGGCTGATGGACGCGCTGGGGCTGGAGCGGGCCCACATCCACGGCGGGTCGATGGGCAGCTTCATCGCGGTGAACTTCGCGGCCCGCTACCCGCACAAGGTCGACAAGCTGCTCCTCGGGGCGGGGGCGGTGGGCCGCTGCGACCGCATGGGGGTGCTCCAGTTCCGGGGGTGGCAGAGCCTGGCCCGGGCCTACGGGGTGGCGTCGCGGGAGGTGGCCGAGCAGTTGCTCACCCATGCCTTCTCGCGGGCCTACCTCGACGGGCCGAACGGCGGCGATCAGGCCCTCGACCTGATGCAGGAGGTCACAGCCCGCAACGTGGGCACCGACGTGTTCATCGACGCCTGCGGGGCCATGATCGACACAGACGTCACCGACCAGCTCCACCGGGTGACCGCGCCGGTGCTGGTGATGGTGGGATCCGACGACGTGCTCACCCCGCTCGACGCCGGGCCGGGCGGCGCCGGCGCCCGCTACGTGGCCGAGAACCTCCCCGACGCCCGGCTGGCCGTCTTCGAGGGCAGCGGCCACGGCCACTACATCGAACAGCAACAAGAGTCGCTGGACGCAATCCTCGAGTTCCTAGCGGAATAGCTCCGCACGCGATCCTCGACTTCCTGGCCGAACAACTCCAGACGCGATCCTCGACTTCCTGGCCGAATAGACCCTCTGTGGGCGGCGCTCATCGGGCGGGCGGCGGCTAGCCTCGGCGCCTAAGAGGCCGAGCGAGTAGGCGAGTGATTCATGTCCATACGGGCGAGGCCGTGGCCCGAGCGGCCCGTGAGCGCAGCGAACAAGAGCGGGAATGACCCCGCCGCGACGCGACGAGCTTGCACCTACCCGCGCACGCTCTAATGGCGGGGCGACGACTTCTGGAGATCAACGGCGAACGCCTGCTGCAGCGGCTGTGGGATCTGGCCGAGATCGGACCCATCCCCGGAGGGGGCAACAACCGGCTCGCCCTCACCGACGCCGACAAGGCCGGACGCGACCTGGTGGTCACCTGGATGCGCGACCTCGGCCTCGAAGTGAGCATCGACACCATCGGCAACGTCGTGGCCGCCCAGCGCGACACGGGCAGCGGTCCGCCGGTGATGATGGGCTCGCACATCGACACCGTCGCCACCGGCGGCAAGTACGACGGCAACCTCGGGGTGCTGGCCGCGCTGGAGGTGATCGAGACCGCCATCGAGAGCGGCGTCGAGCTGCAGCGCCCGCTGGCCGCGGCCTTCTTCACCAACGAGGAGGGCTCCCGGTTCCCGCCCGACATGATGGGCAGCCTCTGCTACACCGGGGGGCTCACCGTCGAGGAGGTCATGTCCACCACCGACGCCGACGGAGTGGCGGTGGGCGACGAGCTCGACCGCATCGGCTACCGAGGCCCCATGCCGTGCCCGGGCCCGGCGCCCTACGCCTTCGTGGAGCTCCACATCGAGCAGGGGCCGGTGCTGGAGCGCGACGGCATGCGGATCGGGGCGGTCACCGGCGTGCAGGGCATCTCCTGGACCGAGGTGAACATCACCGGGCAGTCCAACCACGCCGGCACCACCCCGATGAGCATGCGCCGCGACGCGGGCCTGGCCGCGGGCGAGCTGGTGGTGGCGGTGAGGCGCATCGCGGCGGAGATGGGCGGCACCCAGGTGGGCACGGTGGGGGCGTTGAGGCTGCACCCGGATCTGGTGAACGTGGTGGCGGCCCGGGCCCAGCTCATCATCGACCTGCGCAACACCGACGACGACGATCTGCAGTCGGCTGAGCGCCAACTGCTGGCCGAGGTGCGGCGGGTGGCCGAGGCCGAGGACGTGGAGATCGACACCAAGTGGGTGGCCCGCTTCGAGCCGGTGGTGTTCGACCCCCGGGTGGTGGAGCTGGTGGAGTCGACCGCGGCGGCGCTGGGGCTGTCGGTGCGGCGGATGCCGTCGGGCGCGGGCCACGACGCCCAGATCCTGGCCGGGGTGTGCCCGGCGGGAATGGTGTTCGTGCCCAGCGTGAAGGGCATCAGCCACAACCCGGCCGAGCACACCGAGCCCGACGATCTCGTGGCCGGCGCCAACGTGCTGCTCAACACCGTGGTCGCCCTGGCCGCCGAGCGGGCCTGAGACTCGGCGCCCGACCGAGCAGACGACCGGAGCGGGCTCATGGCAGTGCGGGGAACTTGGGCCGCCTGATGACAGCGCGGGCCACGTTCACGGGCTGGGGCAAGTGCGTGCCCCCGGTGAAGCTCACCAACGCCGACCTCGAGCAGCTCGTCGACACCGACAACGACTGGATCGTGGAGCGCACCGGCATCCGCGAGCGGGGCATCTCCCATGTGGAGACCACCGACCTGGCCGAGGTGGCCGCCCTGCGGGCCCTGGCCGCGGCCGGGCTGGAGCCCGCCGACATCGACATGCTCATCCTGGCCACCGTCACCCCCGAGATCACCTGCCCTAGCAACGCCTGCGTGCTGCAGGAGCGCCTGGGGGCGACTAACGCGGCGGCCTTCGACCTCAACGCGGCCTGCAGCGGCTGGATCTACGGCACCGCCGCGGCGGCGTCGATGATCGCCGGCGGCGTGGCCGAGCGGGTGCTGCTGGTGGGGGCCGAGAAGCTGCACTGGGTGATGGACTACTGGGACCGGTCCACCTGCATCCTCTTCGGCGACGGCGCCGGCGCGGCGGTGCTGGAGCCGTCGCAGGGCGGCGACGGGGTGCTGGGCACCGACCTCGGCGCCGACGGCGCGGCCGGGCGCACCATGGTGTTCCCCACCCTGGGCACTCGGGGCCGCCTGAGCAGCGTGCGGGATCCGTTCGTGCACCGCCTGCACTTCGACGGCCGGGCCGTGTTCAAGATCGCGGTGCAGGGCATCGAGAAGTCGGTGCGGCGGGCGCTGGACCAGGCCGGGCTCAGCCTGGCCGAGGTGGACGCGGTGATCCCGCATCAGGCCAACGAGCGAATCATCGCCGCCGCAGGCCGGCGGCTCGGCCTCGACCCCGACCGGGTGATGCTCAACATCGCCACCCACGGCAACTCGGCGGCCGCGTCGGTGCCGATGGCGATGTGCGACGCGCTCGAATCCGGGCTGGTACAGCCGGGCGCGATCGTGGTGCAGACCGCCTTCGGCGGGGGCGTCACCTGGGGATCGACCGTTGCCCGCTGGGGCGAGCGGACCACGCCGCTGGGGACCTCCGACGCCGAGCTGCCCCCCTGCAACGACACGGTGTTCGACCTGCTGGCCGCCAACCGCGACTTCTACGCTCCGCTTCACCACCGAGAAGGTGCCGTGCGCTAAGGTCGGCTGCGGTCTCGGCCTGTCCATCACCTAAGGAGGCCCCCGCAATGACTCCCGTATTACGACGCGGTTTGAAGGTGGTGGGGATTGCGCTGCTGCCGATCGCGCTCCTGGTGGCCCTGCCCGGAGCAGGTCTGGCCGACGCAGGACAAAGCGAGCGTGCGGGCCTGCCTCGCGAGGAGCTGCGGTTCATCCTGAACACGTTCGCCTTCCTGATCTGGGGCGCGCTGGTGATGTGGATGTGCGCCGGCTTCACCATGCTGGAGTCGGGCGCGGTGCGCACCAAGAACGCCTCGATGATCTGCCTCAAGAACATCGGCATCTACTCCATCGCCGGTCTGGCCTACTACTTCGTCGGCTACAACCTGATGTACGTCGAGGTCGGCGACGTGATCGGCTCGTTCCAGTTCCTGTACGGGCCGTCCGACGCCGAGCTGGGCCTGCTCGACGGCGCGACCGAGCACCTCGGCGAGGTGGTCGGCAACGGCTACGCGGTGATGTCGGACTGGTTCTTCCAGATGGTGTTCGTGGCCACCGCGGCGTCGATCGTGTCGGGCGCCATCGCGGAGCGGATCAAGATGTGGGCGTTCTTCCTGTTCACCCTGATCCTGACCGCCTTCATCTATCCCATCGTCGGGTCCTGGTACTGGGGCGGCGGCTGGCTCGCCGAGCAGGGTTTCGTCGACTTCGCCGGGTCGACCATCGTTCACAGCACCGGCGGCTGGGCCGCGCTGGCCGGGGTGCTGGTGATCGGGCCGCGGCTGGGCAAGTTCCGCTCCGACGGCACGGTCAAGTCCACCCCGCCCTCCAACGTGCTGGTGGTCACGCTGGGCGTGCTGATCCTGTGGCTGGGCTGGTTCGGCTTCAACGGCGGGTCGCAGCTGGCTCTGGGCAGCGCGGCCGACGCGGTGGCCATGAGCAACATCCTGGTCAACACCAACCTGGCCGCCGCGGCCGGGGTGGTGGCCGCGCTGGTCGTCTCCCGCCCGATATTCGGCCGCATGGACCTGTTCGCCGGCCTCAACGGCGCGCTGGCCGGGCTGGTCTCGATCACCGCCGCCCCCGACATCACCGAGCACTGGTGGGCGGTCATCATCGGCGCCATCGGCGGCGTGATCTGCACGCTGGCCATCAAGAGCCTGGAGCGCATCAAGATCGACGACGTGGTGGGCGCCATCCCGGCCCACCTTGTGTGCGGCATCTGGGGGACGCTGGCGGCCAGCATCGCGGGCGGCGCCAGCTTCGGCACGCAGCTCGTGGGCGTGCTGGCCGTCGGAGCCTTCACCTTCGTCGTGTCGCTCATCGTGTGGAAGCTGATGGACATGGTGATGGGCCTGCGGGTGGGGGCCGAGGCCGAGCGCCTGGGCCAGGACACCGCCGAGCTGGGAATAGAGACCTATCCCGAGTTCGTCCTAATGCCCGAAGAGTTCGACGACGACGCCTGACCGCTGGTCAGCTGTCGTTGTCGGTGATGGTTGTTGTGGCTGTTTGGGGGGCGGCTGTTTGGTAGCCGCCGGATGGTTGGAGGGTGAGGGTCAGCTGGGTGTCGGGTTCGGGTGTGTTGTCGTCGTGGGTGCCGATGCGCACGATGGTGCGGGCGCGGCTGATTGGGATGGTTTTGGCGCCGGTGGCGGCGGCTGCGTCGCCTCCGGTTTGGGTGAGGGTGTAGCGCACGGCGATGGTCCAGTCGGGGGCGGGGCGGGCGGTGATGATGTATATGGCGGGTTGGCCCTCGGTGATGGGGGGGCCTGCTGTGACGGTGAGTGTCGGTGTTCGGGGCGCGGT
>JAJEDD010000018.1 GCA_022821685.1 Acidimicrobiia bacterium | reverse complement strand
ATCACCGCCCGCCCCGCCCCCGACTGGACCATCGCCGTGCGCTACACCCTCACCCAAACCGGAGGCAACGCAGCCACCACCACCGGCGCCAAAACCATCCCAATCAGCCGCGCCCGCACCATCGTGCGCATCGGCACCCACGACGACAACACACCCGAACCCGACACCCAGCTGACCCTCACCCTCCAACCATCCGGCGGCTACCAAACCGCCAACCCCCAAACAGCCACAACAACCATCACCGACAACGACTAGCCCCGCCGGCCGGGACAACCGATTCCGACTCCGGGCCGGTAGCCTCTCCGGGTCCCATAGCCCCGACCAACCAGCCCGGAAAGACACCGTGACCGACACCGCCGTCCTAGATCCGCCCGCCACGCCCGAGATGGGCACCTTCGCCGAGGACGGCTCCTACATCCCCCGCCAGATCGTCGAGGACGACCTCGGCGACATCAGCCTCGACGATGCCTACGCCTCCACCATGGTGGTGGTCGAGGACGGCCAGATCGTGGAGGGCACGGTGGTGCGGATCGACAAGGAGGAGGTCCTCCTCGACATCGGCTACAAGTCCGAGGGCGTCATCCCCAACCGGGAGCTGAGCATCCGCCACGACATCGACCCCGGCGACGTGGTCGACATGGGCGAGCGGATCGAGGCCCTGGTCATCACCCGCGAGGACAAGGAGGGCCGGCTGATCCTGTCCAAGAAGCGGGCCCAGTACGAGCGGGCCTGGGGACGGATCGAAGAGCAGCGCGAGGCCAACGAGGCCGTCAAGGGCATGGTCATCGAGGTGGTCAAGGGCGGGCTGATCGTCGACATCGGCCTGCGGGGCTTCCTGCCCGCGTCGCTGGTGGAGCTGCGCCGGGTGCGCGACCTCCAGCCCTATGTGGGCCGTGAGCTCGACGCCAAGATCATCGAGCTCGACAAGAATCGCAACAACGTGGTGCTGAGCCGGCGGGCTTGGCTGGAGGAGACCCAGCGCGAGCAGCGCGAGGCGTTCCTCGACAATCTCAGGCCGGGCGAGGTCCGCAGCGGCGTGGTGTCGTCGGTGGTGAACTTCGGCGCCTTCGTTGACCTCGGCGGGATGGACGGCCTGGTCCATGTGTCGGAGCTGTCCTGGAAGCACGTCGACCATCCCAGCGCGGTGGTGTCGGCCGGCGACCGCATCGACGTGCAGGTGCTGGAGGTCGACCTTGACCGGGAGCGCATCAGCCTGTCGCTCAAGGCTACCCAGCAGGATCCGTGGCAAGAGTTCGCGGCCGGCCACCGGGTGGGGGAGCTGGTGTACGGGCGCATCACCAAGCTGGTGCCGTTCGGGTCGTTCGTGCAGGTCGGCGACGGCATCGAGGGCCTGGTGCACATCTCGGAGATGTCGGCGCACCATGTGGAGCTGCCCGAGCAGGTGGTGACCCCCGGCGAGGAGCTGTGGGTGAAGATCATCGACCTCGACCTTCAGCGCCGCCGCATAAGCCTGTCGATCAAGCAGGCCGCCGAGGGCGGCGTGGTGGCGGCCGAGTACCAGGAGCACTTCGGCGACCACGCCTACGACGAGGAGGGCAACTACATCGGCACCACCGGCTCGGAGGGCCAGCAGGCCTGGGAGGACTACTACTCCGAAGACGCCGATGCCTCCGACGAGGACGTCGAGGCAGCCGAGGGCGGGTACGCCGAGGCGACCGACGAAGACGCTGCCGCCGAGGAACCGGCCGACTCAGCCGACGAGACGTGAGTCCTGGCTGAGATCGCTCTGACGGGGGGCATCGGCGCCGGCAAGTCGACGGTGGGCGCCGGACTGGTCGAACGGGGCGCGGTCCTCATCGACGCCGATCAGATCGTGCGCCGCCTGCAGGCGCCGGGCGAGCCCGTGTACCAGGCGATGGTGCAGCGCTGGGGAGAGGCGGTTGTGGCCGCCGACGGCACCCTGGACCGGGCCGCGGTCGCGGCAAGGGTGTTCGACGACGCCGACGAACTGGCCGCCCTCAACGCCATCGTCCACCCCGCCTTGGCGGCCGAGATGGCCGAGCGCCGAGCGGCCGCGGCCGAGCGTTCCCCCGACGCGGTGGTGGTGCTCGATATCCCGCTGCTGGTCCGCCCCGACGGCGAGCCCATCGCAGAGCGCTACCGCAGTGTGGCCGGCGTCGTGGTGGTGGACGCCGACCCCGACACCGCGGTGCGGCGCCTGGTGTCGCAGCGGGGCCTGTCCGCCGACGACGCCAAGGCCCGCATCTCCCAACAGGCCGACCGCAGCGCCCGCCTAGCGGTGGCCGACTTCGTGATCGACAACAACGGCACCGTAGAGGAGCTGGAGCCCCAGATAGAGGCCTGCTACCGCTGGGCCGCCTCCCTCGGCTGACCGGCGGCGCGCCGTTAGCATCGCGACTGATGGCGCCGGTGACCGTGCCCAGCGACCGCAGGCCCTTCGAGGTGGTCGCCCCGTTCGAGCCCGCCGGCGACCAGCCCACCGCCATCGAGGCGCTGGCCGCGGGCGTGGCCGACGGGCACCGATTCCAGACGCTGCTGGGCATCACCGGGTCGGGCAAGAGCGCCACCATCGCATGGACCATCGAGCGGGCCCAGCGGCCCACGCTGGTGCTGGCCCCCAACAAGTCGCTGGCCGCCCAGCTGGCCAACGAGCTGCGGGAGCTGTTCCCCCACAACCGGGTGGAGTACTTCGTCAGCTATTACGACTACTACCAGCCCGAGGCCTACATGCCGGCCAGCGACACCTACATCGAGAAGGACTCGTCGGTCAACGACGAGATCGACCGGCTGCGCCACTCGGCCACCTCGGCCCTGCTCACCCGCCGCGACACCATAGTGGTGGCCTCGGTGTCGGCCATCTACGGCCTCGGCTCGCCCGAGGAGTACGAGACCCAGCTGCTGGTGCTGAACCGGGGCGGCATCTGCGACCAGCGCTCCATCCTGCGCCGGCTGGTGGACATGCAGTACGAGCGCAACGACATGAACCTCACCCGGGGCAAGTTCCGGGTGCGGGGCGACACCATCGAGGTGCATCGGGCCTACGACGAGACCGCGGTCCGCATCGAGCTGTTCGGCGACGAGGTGGACCGCATCACCGCGGTCGACCCGCTCACCGGCGAGCGGCTGGAGGACTTGGACGACCTGGTGGTGTTCCCGGCCACCCACTACGCCACCAGCGCCGAGCGCATGCAGGCCGCCGTGGGGCGCATCGAGGCCGAGTTGGCCGAGCGGCTGGCCCGCTTCGAGGCCGACGGCAAGCTGCTGGAGGCCCAGCGGCTGCAGATACGCACCAGCTACGACCTCGAGATGATGGCCGAGCTGGGCTACTGCAACGGCATCGAGAACTACTCGGCCCCCATCGACGGGCGGGGTCCGGGCGAGTCGCCGTACACGCTGCTCGACTACTTCCCCGACGACTTCCTGATGGTGATCGACGAGTCGCACGTGGCCGTTCCCCAGTTGCACGGCCAGTACGAGGGCGACCGCAGCCGCAAGGAGGTGTTGATCGAGCACGGCTTCCGGCTGCCGTCGGCGGCCGACAACCGGCCGCTGCGCTTCGACGAGGTGATGAGCCGGCTCAACCAGGTGATCTTCATGTCGGCCACGCCCGGCGCCTACGAGCTCGATGTGTCCGAGCAGGTGGTGGAGCAGATCGTGCGGCCCACCGGGCTGGTCGATCCCGAGGTGGTGGTGAAGCCGACCAAGGGCCAGATCGACGACCTCCAGGAACTGATCGGGCAGCGGGTGGAGCAGGGCCACCGGGTGCTGGTGACCACCCTCACCAAGAAGATGGCCGAGGACCTCACCGACTACCTGCTGGAGCTGGGCCTGCGGGTGCGCTACCTGCACAGCGAGGTGGACACGGTGCGCCGCATCGAGATCCTGCGCGACCTGAGGCTGGGGGAGTTCGACGTGCTGGTGGGGATCAACCTGCTGCGCGAGGGGCTGGACCTGCCCGAGGTGTCGTTGGTGGCCATCCTCGACGCCGACAAGGAGGGCTTCCTGCGCAGCGAGACGTCGCTGATCCAGACCATCGGTCGAGCGGCCCGCAACGTGGACGGCCAGGTGGTGATGTACGCCGACGCGGTGACCGACTCGATGCGGCGGGCCATCTCCGAGACGATGCGCCGGCGGGGCCTCCAGCAGGCCCACAACGAGGCTCACGGCATCGACCCGACCACGATCCGCAAGGCGGTCACCGACATCCTGGCGCTGATCCGCCCCGAACGCGACACCGCCCCGGTGCCGGATCGAGCCTCGGGCCAGAGCCTGGCCGGCGCCCGGCGCCGCCGCGACGGCCCCGACCTGGGCGAGCTGCCCGACGCCGAGCTGGAGCGCCTGATCCGCACCCTCGACGAGGAGATGCGCGAAGCCGCCGGAGACCTCCGCTTCGAGTACGCCGCCCGCCTAAGAGACGAGATCAAGGACCTACGCCAAGAGCTGCAAGAAATCCGCGGCTAATCCCTTGTGGTAGGTCAATATTCAGACCTATAGTTGGCCTTATGCCCGACACAATCCCATTCTCCGAAGTCAAAACGCGTCTATCCGAGATAGCTGACCGCGTTGAGCATCAGCGCGATCGGATCCTGGTGACCCGCCACGGCCGGCCCTCGTTCGTGTTGATGAGTCCTGACGAACTGGAATCCATTGAGGAGACCCTCGACATTATGAGCGATCCCGAGTTGGTCGAGTCACTGCGCACATCGATGCAAGAGGCTGCCGAGGGGAAGCATCTGCCCTTTCCCAATCTATTCTGAGGCCGCCCGTTGTATCGGGTGCGGATCACCTCGGAGGCGATGCGCAACCTGGGCCAGCTGCCCGAGAAGGTGCGTCACGCCGCGATGGGCACTGTTGTCGGTGCCATTGCTGAGAATCCATGGCGGGTAGGGAAGCCGCTCAAGGGTGAGTTCAGAGGTCTCTGGTCCGCTCGGAGAGGCGACTATCGCATCATCTACCGGATCATGGAAGAGGACCAGGTGGTGATGGTGCACCGGATCCAGCACCGCCGACACGTCTACCGCCCAAGCTGAACGTGGGAGGGTTGCCGGGTGAGGCGAGCATTATGCCGCTGGGGGCTTGGCGGTGGCATGATCGGGGGGTGGGTGAGGCTGCGGACCGGTCCGGGCGGGTGGCGTCGGTGGCGGCCTTGAGCGAGGTCGGGCCGCGGCGGGTGAACGAGGACCGGGCTTCAGCGACCGTCTCGGACGACGACGGCAGCTGGGTGATTGCGGTGGCCGACGGACTTGGCGGCCATGTCCGCGGCGACGAGGCCGCTCAGGCTGCTATCGAGGGGCTGCCCCCGCGGATCGCCGGCGCCGACGAGATGGCGGTCGCCTTCGGGGAGGCCAACGAGCGGGTGCTGGCCTTGACCGGCCCGGAGGCGTGGCAGCAGCGCCTGCCGCTGTCGATGTTTCCGATGAGCACCTTGACCGTCGCCGCCTGGACTCCCGATGAAGGCCTCTTGATCGGCTGGATGGGCGACACCCTGCCCTTCGTGGCCACCGCCGGGCCCGACGGGCTCAAGGGATTCTGCTGCGGGCGTCCCCACCGGCAATCCGACGGCAGCATCGACATCTGCCTGGGCATGCCGCCGCCGGGAGGCGACATCGGCTCGGGGATCGTCGAAGTCGAGATCGTGGGGGAGTCCGGGGCCGGAACGCAGCCCGATGCGGTGATCCTGGCCAGCGACGGCGCCTGGGAACCGTTCGTGTACGAGCACGGCGCCGATTGGCTGTCGGACGACTCCGCCGACGGCGGCATCGGAGCGGCCTGCGGGCCCGCCCCCCACACAGCCGACGACATCGCTGCCCGGGTGCTGCGCAATGCCCAGCAACTCGGTCTCAACGACAACGCCACCGTGGCCGCCGCGCTCTGGCGCTGACCGCCGCCCGGCGCGCCGCTCTGGGCGCGATCAGGAGTCAATACGAACAAACGTTCGCTGCATGGGATGGGGCAGCGGGTAGAGTCTGGGCGTGGCTGAGCGGCTGACGATCTCGGGGGCGCGCGAGCACAACCTCCGAGACGTTGATCTCGACTTGCCCCGCGACCGGCTCATCGTCATCACCGGGCTCTCCGGGTCGGGCAAGAGCTCCCTCGCCTTCGACACCATCTATGCCGAGGGCCAGCGCCGCTACGTGGAGTCGCTGTCCGCCTACGCCCGCCAGTTCCTCGGCCAGATGGACAAGCCCGACGTCGATTTCATCGAGGGACTGTCCCCGGCCATCTCCATCGACCAGAAGAGCGCGTCTCGCAACCCCCGCTCCACCGTGGGCACCGTCACCGAGGTCTACGACTACCTGCGGCTGCTCTACGCCCGCATCGGCGTGCCCCACGATCCCGAGACCGGCGAGCGGCTCATGCGCCAGACCCCCCAGCAGATCGTGGACCGCATCCTGGCCATGGCCCCCGGCACCCGCTTCCAGGTGCTGGCGCCGGTAGTGCGGGGCCGCAAGGGCACCTACGACACGCTGCTGGCCGACCTGGCCCAGCAGGGATTCGCCCGGGCCATAGTCGACGGCGAGCTGGTGGAACTGGCCGACCTGGCCGGCGCCACCGGCCTCTCCGGCGGCGCCGACGGCCTGGAGCTGGCCCGCTACGAGATGCACGACATCGCGGTGGTCGTCGATCGCCTCGTGCTGCGCGACGGGGTGGAGCGCCGGCTCACCGACTCGGTGGAGACCGCCCTGCGCCTCGCCGGCGGCATCGCCGAGATCGACATCGTCTCGCAGCCCGGCGACACCGGCGACGAAGCCGGCGGCCCGGCCCACGCGGCGAACGGGAACGGCGACTCGCCCCGCTCGCCCGACACGGACAACGACGGCGAGGCGCTCGGCCGGATCGTGTTCAGCCAGCATCTGGCCCGGCCCTCCGACGGCAAGTCGTTCGAGGAGCTCGCCCCCCGCAACTTCTCGTTCAACTCCCCCTACGGCGCCTGCACCCACTGCGACGGCCTCGGCACCGTGTTCGAGGTCGATCCTGCACTCGTCGTCCCCGACCCCGACGCCACCGTGGCCGGCGGAGCCATCGCGCCCTGGGCCGAGAGCCGGTCGCGCTACTACCCCCGCCTGCTGCAGGCGGTGTGCGAGGAGTACGCCATCCCCCGCGACGTGGCATGGCGGCGGCTCAGCGGTCGCCAGCGCGACATGCTGCTGCACGCCAAGGGAGTCAAGGGCCGGGTGCAGGTCCGCTACCAGAACCGCTTCGGGCGCCGCCGGGTGTACCAGGCCCGTTTCGAGGGCATCGTTCCGCATCTGATGCGCCGCCACGACGAGTCCGAGAGCGACTCGGCCCGCGAGCACATCGAGGGCTACATGCGCCAGGTGCCGTGCAGCGACTGCGGCGGCGCCCGGCTCAACCCGCTGTCGCTGGCGGTGACCGTCGACGGCCGCAACATCCACGAGCTGTGCGCCATGTCGATCGCCGAGGCCACCAAGACCCTGGCCGAGCTGAGCCTGGATGACCGCGACACCATGATCGCCGAGCAGGTGCTCAAAGAGATCCGGTCCCGGCTGGGCTTCCTGCTCGACGTGGGCCTCGACTACCTCACCCTGTCTCGCAGCGCGGCCACCCTGGCCGGGGGCGAGGCCCAGCGCATCCGGCTGGCCAGCCAGGTGGGCTCGGGCCTGGTCGGGGTGCTGTACGTGCTCGACGAGCCGTCCATCGGGCTGCACCAGCGAGACAACCGCCGCCTCATCGAGACCCTGCTGCGGATGCGCGACCTGGGCAACACCGTGATGGTGGTGGAGCACGACGAGGAGACCATCCGGGTGGCCGACCATGTGGTGGACATCGGGCCCGGCGCGGGCGAGCACGGCGGAACCGTCGTGCATTCCGGGCCGCTGGAGGGGCTGCTCGATGTGGAGGAGTCGGTCACCGGCCAGTACCTGTCGGGCCGGCGCCGCATCGAGGTGCCCCAGATCCGCCGCCAGGGCGACGGCACCCGCCTGGTGGTGCGCGGCGCCCGCGAGAACAACCTGGCCGACATCGACGCGGCCTTCCCGCTGCAGCGCTTGGTGTGCGTGACCGGCGTGTCGGGCTCGGGCAAGTCGTCGCTGGTCAACGAGATCCTGCACCGGGCCCTGATGCAGCACATCTACCGCTCGAAGTCCCCGCCCGGGCGCCACACCCGCATCGACGGCGCCGGCCATCTCGACAAGGTGATCTGCATCGACCAGTCGCCCATCGGGCGCACCCCCCGGTCCAACCCGGCCACCTACACCGGCGTGTTCGACCATGTGCGCAAGCTCTTCTCCAACACCACCGAGTCGAGGGTGAGGGGCTACCTGCCGGGGCGCTTCTCGTTCAACGTGAAGGGCGGGCGCTGCGAGGCCTGCCGGGGCGACGGCACCATCCGCATCGAGATGCACTTCCTGCCCGACGTCTACGTCCCCTGCGAGGTGTGCAAGGGCAAGCGCTACAACCGCGACACCCTGGAGGTGACCTTCAAGGGCCGCAACATCTCCGAGGTGCTGGACATGCCCTGCGCCGAGGCGCTGGAGTTCTTCGCCAACCAGCCGGCCATCGCCCGCCACATGGCCACCCTGGTGGACGTGGGGCTCGGCTACGTGCGCCTGGGCCAGCCCGCGCCCACCCTGTCGGGCGGCGAGGCCCAGCGGGTGAAGCTCTCCAGCGAGCTGGCCAAGCGCTCCACCGGCCACACCATGTACATCCTCGACGAGCCCACCACCGGGCTGCACTTCGAGGACGTGCGCAAGCTGCTGGGCGTGCTGGGCCGACTAGTGGATGCGGGCAACACGGTGGTGGTGATCGAGCACAACCTCGACGTGGTCAAGACCGCCGACTGGATCATCGACCTCGGGCCCGAGGGGGGTTCGGGCGGGGGGCGGATCGTGGCCGAGGGCACCCCCGAGCAGGTGGCCGACGTGCCCGAGAGCCACACCGGCCGATACCTGCGGGCCATGCTGTGCTGACACGGCCGGAGGCGCGGTCTTGGCGGGGGTGGCCGGCACCGTGCTGAAGCGGCCCGCGGCCGGGTCGGTGCCCGACGCGCCCGGGTCGTACCAGTTCCTCGACGGCGAGGGCCGGGTCATCTACGTCGGCAAGGCCAAGAGCCTGCGCTCCCGGCTCAACAACTACTTCGGCTCGCACCTGCCGCTGCGCACCCGCCAGATGGTGGAGTCGGCCGCGTCGCTGGAATGGATCCAGGTGGCCAACGAGGTCGAGGCCCTGATGCTCGAGTTCTCGCTGATCCAGCGCCACCGGCCCCGGTTCAACGTGCGCTACACCGACGACAAGTCGTACCCGTTCCTGTGCGTGACCATGGTCGACGAGTGGCCCCGGGCCATGGTGATGCGGGGCCGGCGCCGCAAGGGCAACCGCTACTTCGGCCCCTACGGCCACGCCTACGCCATCCGCGACACCCTCGACCTGCTGCTGCGCACTTTCCCCATCCGCACCTGCACCGACGGCAAGTTCCGCCGCTACGCCAGCCTGGGCAAGCCCTGCCTGCTGTACCACATCGAGAAGTGCTCGGGGCCGTGCGTGGGCGAGGTCTCGGCCGACGACTACGCCGAGATGGTGGCCGAGCTGCTGCGCTTCCTGGAGGGCGACAGCGACCCGGTGCTGGACCGGCTCGAGTGTGAGATGTCGGCCGCCTCGGCGGAGCTGGACTACGAGCGGGCGGCCCGGCTGCGCGACCGGCTGGCCGCGGTGCGCAAAGCGGTGGAGACCCAGCAGATGGTGGGCTCCCGCCGCGAAGACTTCGACGTGATCGGGGTGGCGGACGACGCGCTGGAGGCCGCGGTGCAGGTGTTCTTCGTGCGCCGGGGCCGGGTGATGGGGCGGCGGGGCTTCACGATCGACAAGGCCGAGGAGCTCGACCGGGCCGAGCTGGTGAGCCGGGCGCTGGAGCGGCTCTACTTCGACGACAACCCGCTGGGCTGGCCCAAGCAGGTGCTCGTCCCCGCCCTGCCGGCCGAGGCCGGGCTCTACACCGAGTGGCTCAGCGAGATGCGGGAGTCGCAGGTGCAGATCCGGGTGCCTCAGCGGGGGGCCAAGCGGGCGCTGCAAGCCACCGTCACCCGCAACGCCGAGGAGTCCTTCGCCCGCCACCGGCTCAAGCGCAGCACCGACCACAACAGCCGGGCCCGGGCCCTCAACGAGCTCCAGCAGCACCTGGGGCTGGCCGAGGCGCCGCTGCGGATCGAGTGCTACGACATGAGCCACCTTTCGGGGCAGGACTACGTGGGCTCGATGGTGGTGCTTGAGGACGGCCTGCCCAAGAAGGCCGACTACCGGCGCTTCAAGATCCGCTCAGTGCCGGGCAACGACGACTTCGCGGCCATGCACGAGGTGCTGACCCGGCGCCTGAGCGGCTACCTGGAGCAGCGGGCCCGGCCGGTGGCCGAGCGCGACGGCCGCTTCTCGTATCCGCCCCAGCTGTTGCTGGTGGACGGCGGCAAGGGCCAGTTGGGGGTGGCGGTGCAGGTGCTGGAGGAGCTGGGCCTCGACGACGAGATCCCCGCCGCGGCGCTGGCCAAGCAGTTCGAGGAAGTGTTCGTGCCCGGCCAACCCGAGCCCGTGCGGATCCCGCGCCAGTCCGAGGCCCTCTACATGCTCCAGCGCATCCGCGACGAGAGCCACCGGGTGGCGGTCGCCTACCACCGCAGCCTGCGGGACAAGCGCATGACTGCCTCCGCCCTAGACGGCATCTCCGGCCTCGGCCCCGCCCGCAAGGCCCGCCTCACCAAAGAGCTGGGCGGCGTCAGGGCCGTGCAGCGAGCCGGCCTGCAGGAGCTCAAGGCCCTGCCGTGGCTGCCCGACCGAGTAGCCGAGAACGTCCACACCGCTTTCGGCGGCACTGTCAGCTGAACTGCAAAGCGAAATCATCGTGGCGACAGCTCGGACGGCCGCCACCGGTGAGGCGCTCCTTCCGATGGGCCTCGCTCAGAGTCTCGCGACGCGGGTCCTGGCAGCTGAGATGCCCGAAGAACTGGATCCGACCGAACTAAGAGCGAGCGCAAATAGGTGAGAGTCTGTTGCGCAGCAAGGGTGTCTTTCCCGCTCTTGTTCGCTGCGCTCACGGGCCGCTCGGGCCACGGCCTCGCCCGTATGAACCGGATTCGCTCGCCTATTCGCTCGGCCTCTAAAGCTTGTTTCCGGCCTGGCCGGCAATGCCGGTGTTGCCCAGATGGCTCGCGATCTCGGCTATAGCGACCGCACCGTGCGGCGAAGACTGCAGACGTTGTACGTCAAGTTGGGGGTCGCCACACGCGGCGAAGCTGTTCACCGCTGCCAGCAGATCAAGATCAGCGAGACAGACGACGACCGGCGGTTGTGAGCCGGTTGGAGCGCGGGCTCGCACGCTGGAAGCCGTGCCTGGCTACGACACGTAGCCCTGGGCCCGGTCGTTGGCGGCTGCGGCTGGGTCCCGCTCGGCCGGGTCGCCGAAGCCGCCTCCGCCGGGGAGTTCCAGGATCAGCCGCCGTCCGGGGGGCACCGTCTGTTTGCCCTTCGACCCGAACGGTGTGCCATCGTCGAGACGCACTTCGCCGGGAGCGCCGTCGCAGCCGCCCGCCCGTCCCCGAGCCGGATTGTCGACCCGGTCGAACATGGCCGAGAACTCGAAGCGGTAGCCGTCGGCCGGAGCGATCTCGATCACCTGGCCCAGCCCGCCCCGGTACCGGCCCGCGCCGCCGCTGTCGGGCCGGATCTCCTTGCGCCAGACCACTATCGGGCCCACCTGCTCGGTGGCCTCCACGCTCATGGTTCTCACCCCCGACGGGAAGGCGGTGGCGGTGAGTCCGTCGCGGCCAGGCCGGGCACCGCTGCCGCCGCTGTTGAACATCAGCATCTCCACCGGGGGGTGCGGGTCGGCCGGGTCGGCACTGCGGGCGCTGGCCTGGAAGTTCCACAGCGCTCCAGCGCCCTCGGCCGGAATCACGTTGGGCCGGGCCTCGGCGATGGCGCCGAGGCACAGATCGGTGACGAAATGGCCGATCACGTGGCGCACCGCCACCGGGTCGGGCGGTGCCGCGTTGAGGATCGCGCCGGGTGGCGCACTCACCGTGAACGGCTCCAGCGACGCATAGTTGTTGGGCAGTTCGGGGGCCAGCGCCACCAGCATCCCGTAGGTGAAGTAGGCCTGTGCGTAGGTGAGCGGCACGTTGATCCCAAACGGGCTGACCGGCGACGTGCCGGCGAAGTCGGTGTGCATGCCGGTGTCGGTGACGGTGACCGTTGCCGCCAGGGTGACCGGGTCGCCATAGCCGTCCACCCGCATCGTGTTGCGGTAGACGCCGTTGGGGACGGTGGACAGGGCGTCGAGCGTGGCCCGGCGGGTGCGATCGAACACGAACGCGGCCAGCTCGTCGAGGTCGGGGGCCGCGAACTCCTCGAGCATGTCCAGCAGTCGCCGCCGGCCGGTCTCGTTGCAGGCCGCCAGACCGTGGATATCGCCGATCACCTGGTCGGGCTCGCGCACATTGTGGCGGACGATCTCTACCAGGTCGCGGTTGAGCCGGCCCCGCTCGGCCCAGCGCATGATCGGGATGCGGATGCCCTCCTCATACAGCTCGCGGGCATCGGGTCCGAACCCCCGTCCGCCAATGTCGACGACGTGGGCGGTAGAGGCGAAGAAGCCGATCGGAGTCTCAGTCTGGTTGGCGAACACCGGCGTGGCCACCGTGATGTCGTGGAGGTGGCCGGTGGCCTTCCACGGATCGTTGGTGAGGTAGATGTCGCCGGGGCCCATGTTCTCAATTCCGGTCTCGTCGATGAAATGGCCCAGCGACGCGGCCATGGTGTTGACGTGGCCGGGCGTGCCGGTCACCGCCTGGGCGATCATGCGGCCCTCGCGGTCGAACACTCCCGCCGAGAGGTCGCCCGCCTCTCGCACCGACGTGGAGAACGCGGTGCGCACCAGGGTAAGGGCCTGCTCTTCGACCACCGAGATCAGCCGGTTCCACATGATCTGTAGCGACACTTCGCCGTCAGCCCGGGCGCGGTCGTCCGGGGTGCCCGCAGCAACGGCGTGCTCGGCACGGGCGCGCACCGCGCCGGCGTCTCGCGCGGAGTCGACCCGCAGACCCGCGGTGGTCTCCTGTTGTGCTGCTCTGGCCACCCTGAGCGTCAGATCGCCCTGTACCACCGCGGTGTGCCCGCAGGAGACGACGGTGGTGGTCTGCTTCTCGGTTATCAGCGCGGGGCCGTCCACTGTGTCGCCCGCCCTCAGGGAACTGCGCTCGAATAGTGCGGCGGGTACCTTGCGGCCCGCGGTCGTGTCGTGCACCAGCCGGGTGGCGGCAGCTTCGAGGGGCTCGCCGGCCGCGACCGGCTCCACCCTCTGGGGGGCGTCCTGAATCGCCGAAACCCGCACCGACCAACTCACTGCCTCGATGGCCGGACCGTCGATAGCCCGTCCGAAGCACGCCTCGTAGGCCTTGATGAAGGCGTTGATCAATTCCTGTGCGGCCATCTCGTCGAACTGGCCGAGCGGCAGCGCTACCGGGATCTCCCAGCCCTGGCCCCGGTACCGCATCGACACCTCGCGCTCGACGGTGACCGGCTCGGCCGTGCTCGTCCGCACGAACGTCTCCGCCTCGGCGGCCAACTCGTCGAGCAGGTTCCGCACACCTTCGGTATCGAAATCGTCGGAGGTGGTGTAGAAGCTCCTAGTCCCCTCGTAGGAGAACGGGGCAAGCAGGAAGCCGATGGCCGAGCCGACCCCGGCGCCCACCGGAACCAGCACCTCGGCGATCCCTAGCTTCTCGAGCAGCCGGGAGGCGTGCAGCGGCGCCGCGCCGCCGAAGGCCACCATCGAATAGCCGGCCAGGTCCTTGCCGCTCTCCACTGCGTGGGTGCGGGCCGCGTTGGCCATGTTCTCGTCCACCATCTCGGCCACCCCCACCGCGGCGCCGTCGGCATCGAGGCCGAGGCCGACGCCTACCGCGGCTCGAAGGGCGTCGGAGGCCAGGATCGGATCAAGCGAGATATCGGCCGCACCGAAGGTGTCGGGATGCAGCCGGCCCAGAACCACGTTGGCATCGGTGACGGTGGCGACCGTGCCGCCCAGACCGTAGCTCGCCGGGCCGGGCTCGGCCCCCGCGCTGTGGGGCCCCACCCGGATCTGGCCCAGGGAGTCGACGGTGGCAATGGACCCGCCGCCCGCCCCGATCTCGATCATCTCGATGGACGGCACCGAGATCGGCATACCGCTGCCCTTCTTGAACCGGTCGGTTCGGGCCGTCTCGAAGGTCTTGGCCGTGCGGGGAGAGGCGTCCTCGATCAGCGCGATCTTGGCGGTGGTGCCGCCCATGTCGTAGGAGACGATCCGGTCGCGGCGATGGGTCCGGGCCAGGTGGGCGGCGAAGATCGCGCCCCCGGCCGGCCCCGACTCGACCAGGCGCACGGGGAACGCGGCCGCTGTCTCGCCGCTCATCAGGCCCCCGCCGGAATGGACCAGCAGCAGCGGGCACGCCGCTCCCCTGCGGCGCAGTTCCGATTCGAGCCGGCGCAGGTACGAGGCGATCAGGGGCCGCACGTAGGCGTTGGCGCAGACGGTGTTGAATCGCTCGAACTCCCGCATCTGGGGCGACACCTCGCAGCTCAGTGACACGGCGGTGTTGGGAGCAGCCGCACCGACCAAGTCGCGGAAGCGACGCTCATGGTCACTGTTGCGGTAGCTGTGAATGAAGCCGACCGCCACCGACTCGTACCCGCCGTCCACCAGCCGCGCCACCACCTCGCGGGCGGCCCGCTCGTCGAGCCGCAGCAGCACTTCGCCCCGGGCGCCGATCCTCTCGGGCACGCCGAAGCGGTCCTTGCGCTCGATCAGGGGCGCGGGGAGCACGATGTCGAGGTCGTACTGCTCGAAGCGGCTCTCGGTGCGGGTCTCGATCACGTCTCGGAACCCTGCGGTGGTCACCAGTGCGGTCCGGGCACCCCGGCGCTCGATCAGGGCGTTGGTGGCCAGGGTCGTACCGTGGATGATCTGAGTGATCTGGCCGAAGTCAACACTCTCGCGCTCGATGACCGCTGATATGCCGGCCAGGACCGCCTCCTCGGGACGCTCGTGGGTGGTCAGCACCTTGATCGACGAGAACGTCCCGTCCGCCCGCGCCAAGGCGACATCGGTGAACGTCCCCCCAACATCCACCCCAATCCGGGCGCGGCACACCGCCACAACGCTACAAGAGTCCTGCACCTGCACGGAGCGAGCGTGAATCCTTGAGAGCCGCCGTGTCGCCGCGGGGTCATCCCCGCACTGGTCCACTTCGCTTACGATGATCGGGGAGTGAGCGCATTCGTCGTCGTCGCGGGGATGTCGGGAGCGGGCCGCAGCCACGCCGCCAACAACCTCGAGGATCTCGGCTGGTTCGTGATGGACAACCTGCCGCCGTCGCTCATGGGCAAGGTGGCCGACCTGGCCGGGGCGCCCGGCGCGGGCGTCGACCGGCTGGCCCTGGTGGTGGGCACCGGCCGCTACCACGACGAGATCGTGGCCATGATCGACGGCCTGCGGGAGGGGTTCGACGGCCTGCGCATCCTGTTCCTCGATGCGGCCACCGACGCGCTGGTCCGCCGCTACGAGTCCACCCGCCGGCGCCATCCGTTCGCGGAGGCGGGCACCATGGCCGAGGCCATCGAGGCGGAGAGGTCGGCGCTGGAGCCGGTGCGGGCCACCGCGGATGTGGTCATCGACACCACCGACCTCAACATCCACCAGCTGCGCGAGCGCATGGCCGAGCTGTTCGGGGTGGGCGAGGGCCAGGCCATGCGGATCACGGTGCTGTCGTTCGGCTACACCCACGGCATCCCCCTCGACGTGGACATCGTGATCGACTGCCGTTTCCTGCCCAACCCCCACTATGTGGACGAGCTGCGGCCCCTGAGCGGGCTCGACGGCGCGGTCGCCGACTACGTGATGCGCCAGCCGGTGACGGGGGAGTTCCTGGCCCGCATGGAGTCGCTGCTCGAGCTGCTGGTGCCCCAGTACGTGGCCGAGGGCAAGTCGTATCTGACGGTGGCCTTCGGCTGCACCGGCGGACGGCACCGCTCGGTGGCGGTGACCGAGCACTTCGCCGGAGTGCTGGACGCGCCCGCGGTGGTGCACCGCGACATCGACAAGTAGGCGAGCGCGCCTCGCCCGAACGGCTCGTGAGCGAAGCGAACAAGGGCGGGAGATACAACTAGCCTCTCTGCCATGAGCATTCGAGTTGGCATCAACGGCTTCGGCCGCATCGGACGCAACCTCTACCGGGCGGCCCGCCGGCAGGGCGCCGACCTCGACGTGGTGGCGGTCAACGACCTCGGGTCGATCGACACCATGGCCCACCTGCTGGGCCACGACTCGGTCCACGGCCGCCTCGATGCCGAGGTCTCGGTGGCTGGCGACGTGCTGAGCGTCGGCGGCGACTCGCTGCGGGTCCTGTCGGTGCGCAACCCCGAGGATCTGCCGTGGGGCGAGCTGGGCGTGGACGTGGTGGTGGAGTCCACCGGCATCTTCACCAAGCGCGACGCCGCCGCCCGCCATCTCCACGGCGGCGCCCCCCGGGTGCTGGTCTCCGCGCCGTGCTCGGGCGCCGACGCCACCTTCGTGGTCGGGGTCAACGACTCCGACTTCGATCCGGCCGTCCACACCGTGGTGTCGAACGCGTCCTGCACCACCAACTGCTTCGTGCCCATGGTGAAGGTGCTCGACGACGCCTTCGGGGTGCAGCGGGGCCTGATGACCACCGTCCACGCCTACACCGGCGACCAGGCGCTGGTGGACGGCCCCCACTCCGACCTGCGCCGGGCCCGCGGCGCGGCGATCAACATTGTGCCCACCTCCACCGGCGCGGCCCGAGCCACCGGGCTGGTGCTGGAGGCCATGCAGGGGCACCTCGACGGCATCTCGCTGAGGGTTCCCATCCCCGACGGCTCCATCACCGACTTCACCGCCAAGCTGGCCTCCGAGCCGAGCGTGGACGAGATCAACCGGGCCTTCGCAGCGGCCGCCGCCGACGGCCCGCTGGCGGGGGTGCTCGACTACAGCGAGGCCCCGCTGGTGTCTGCCGACATCGTCGGCTCGCCCGCGTCGTGCACTTTCGACGCGGGGCTGACCATGGCCATGGGCGACCTGGTGAAGGTCAACGGCTGGTACGACAACGAGTGGGGCTACTCCAACCGGCTGGTGGACATGGCGATCATCGTCGGCGCCGCCAACCGCTGAGCGACGCTCGCGCCGACATCCGCGTTCCCGTGGCGCCTGTTCCCGGCCTGGCGGATCTGGGCCCGCTGGAGGGCCGCTCGGTGCTGGTGCGGGTCGACTTCAACGTTCCGCTCGACGACGAAGCCGAGATCGTCGACGACCTGCGCATCCGGGCCGCGCTGCCCACCCTGCGGTGGCTCCTGCATCAGGGGGCCTCGGTCACGGCCTGCACCCATCTCGGCCGACCGCGGGGGCGCCCCGATCCTCGCTACTCGGTGGAGCCGGTCCGTCGGCGGCTGGCCGAGCTGGCCCCGGAGGTGGAGCTGCTCGAGAACCTGCGCTTCGATCCGGGCGAGGCGGCCAACGACGAGGCCTTCGCCAGCCGTCTGGCCGCGGGACACGACGCTTACGTGAACGACGCCTTCGGGGCCTCGCACCGGGCCCACGCCTCCATCGTGGGCCCGCCCCAGCGGCTGCCGTCGGCCGCGGGCCGGCTGCTGGCCCGCGAGGTTGAGGTGCTGGGCAGCCTGCGGGAATCGCCTCGGCGGCCGTTCGTGGCCGTGCTGGGCGGGGCCAAGGTGTCCGACAAGCTGGGGGTGATCGACACGCTGCTGGAGATGGTGGACGCCCTGGTGATCGGCGGGGCCATGTGCTTCACCTTCCTGAAGGCCCAGGGGCACCGCGTGGGCGCCTCGCTCTGTGAGGACTCGATGGTGCAGCGCTGCCGGGAGCTGCTCTCAGGCGACACCTCCATCCACCTGCCCCACGACCTCACCGCGTTGGGCCCCGGCGGCGTGCCCGGCGATCCCGGCGCGGGCGGCGAGGTTCGCCAGGTGGGCGCCGATGTGCCCGACGGCTGGATGGGGGCAGACATCGGGCCGGGCAGCGCGGCCGCCTTCGGCGACGTGATCCACGAGGCCGCCACGGTGCTGTGGAACGGCCCGATGGGCGTGTTCGAGGATCCCCGCTTCGGTGGCGGCACCGGGGCGGTGGCCGCGGCCATGGCCGAGACCCGGGCCTTCACGGTGGTGGGCGGGGGCGACAGCGCAGCCGCGGCCCGCCGGTTCGGCATCGACCGCGACGTGGACCATGTGTCCACCGGCGGCGGCGCCGCCCTAGAACTGATCGAGAAGGGCGACCTGCCGGGACTGGCCGCGCTCCGAGATCAGAGAACCGGGCTGCACAGGAGGGACATATGAGAGGTAGACGCAAGAGCCCTGGGCCTGAGCGGCCCGTGAGCGAAGCGAACAAGAGCGGGAGTGGCAGCCGTGGCAACGACAGCCGCAAGCCGCTGATCAGCGGCAACTGGAAAATGAACCACAACCACTTCGAGGCGATCCAGACCATCCAGAAGCTGGCCTACGCGCTCAACCGCGACGACTACCTCCATGTGGAGGTGTCGGTGCATCCGCCGTTCACCGACCTGCGCTCGGTGCAGACCGTCCTGCAGGCCGACGACATCCCCGTGGCGCTGGGCGCCCAGGACTGCCACCACGACGACGCGGGAGCCTTCACTGGCGAGGTGTCGGCCGCCATGCTGGCCAAGCTGGACGTGTCGTACGTGATCGTCGGCCACAGCGAGCGCCGGGCGCTGTTCGGCGAGACCGACGAGACGGTCAACGCCAAGGCTCGGGCCGTGCTGCGCCACAACATGACCCCCATCGTGTGCGTGGGCGAGACCCTCGAGCACCGCCAGGCCGGCGGGGCCCGCGAGGTGGTGTCGGCCCAGCTCGCGGGCAGCCTCGACGGCCTCGATGCGGCGGTGGTGGGCGCGCTGGTGGTGGCCTACGAGCCGGTCTGGGCCATCGGCACCGGCGAGACGGCCTCGCCCGGCGACGCCCAGGACATGTGCGCCCATGTTCGGTCGCAGGTGGCCGACCGGTGGGGGAGCGAGGCCGCCGCCGGGCTGCGGGTCCAGTACGGAGGCTCGGTGAAGCCGTCCAATGCTCCCGACCTCATGGAGCAGGCCGACATCGATGGGGCGCTGGTGGGCGGGGCCAGCCTCGACGCCGCCGAGTTCGCCCGCATCGTCAACCACCGCCTCTACGGGACCTGACGGTTCTCTTGGGTTGAGCGACGGGTAGCGTGAGGGTCGGCCACAGGGGCGGAGGACCGGGTTTGGCACGCAAACAGGGCGTAGCAGAAGTCGCCGACCTGCTGAAGGCCTACGTGCGCCAGGAGCTGCTCGGTCCGCTGCGGGGCGCGGGGCGCTGGGTGTCGATGGGCCTGGCCGGCAGCGTTGCGCTGGTGGTGGGGGTGGTGCTTCTGCTGTTGGCACTGCTGCGGGCCCTGCAGACCGAGACCGGCACCGCCTTCGATGGAAACCTGTCGTGGATTCCATATGTGATCGCGGTGGCCGCGCTGGCCGTCGTGATCGCGGCACTGTTGCGCCAAGTCGGCAAGCGGGGCTTGGGATAATGCGGATTCACCGGAGAGGGTTGTGAGCGAGAACAGCGAGCGGATCACCCGCCAGTCATTGGAGGACGCGCTGCGCGACCTCCAGGCCGACATCGACCGAGACACCCAGCCCCTGCTGGTCAAGGTCGCCTACGGAGCGGGCGCCGCCGCCGGGGTGTTGATCGGCCTCGCCTATCTGCTGGGGCGCAGGGCCGGCCGGCAGCGCCGAACGGTCGTCGAGGTTAGGCGGATCTGACCCGTGAGACTGGTCGGCGCCAAGAGCGCCGCGACCTGGGTCTCGCGCCAGGCCGTGCGGCGGGGTCTGCTCGGCAGCTCGCGGCTCTGGTTCGGGGTCTTCGTCGCACGGGGCGCAGTCAAGCTGGCCCGCCGGGCCATCGGACCCCGCCAGCCGACGGTGCTGTTGGAGGAATGGATCGAGCCTGGCACCGGAATCGAGGTTCGGAATCTCAGCCGGGATTCCGGCTGAACCCTCCGGCGGGTCCGATGCGAGTCGTGCTGCGCAACCCGAGCCGAGAGATCGACATCGAGGGACCCATGACGGTGCGAGACCTGCTGCGGCGGCTGGACCTGAACCGCGAGTCGCATCTGGTGATCTGCGACGGCGAGCTGGTGGCCGGAGACCGCACCCTGGCCGCCGATGCCTCGGTGGAGGTCCGCAGCGTGATCTCGGGCGGGTCGGTGCAGCGGTGAAGTGCCGGGTCTGCCGCGGCCCAGCCGTCATCGACATCCGCCGCCACAACGCCAACTTCTGCCGCGAGCACTTCCTGCGGCTGTGCCGCGACCAAGTGGAGAAGACCATCCGCCGCTTCGGCATGCTGGAGCCCGGCGACCGGGTGCTGGTGGCGGTGTCGGGCGGCAAGGACAGCCTGGCGGTGTGGGACATCCTGCTGGAGTTGGGCTACGCGGCGGACGGCTTCTACCTGGGGCTCGGCATCGGCGACTACAGCGACGAGTCCGCCGGCTACGCCCGCCGCTACGCCGACAGCCGGAACCTCACGCTCCACACCGTCGACCTGCCGACCGCCCACGGCTTCGACGTCCCGACCGGCGCCCGGGCCGCCCGGCGGGCGCCATGCTCAGCCTGCGGCCTGTCGAAGCGGCACCTGTTCGACGAGGCGGCCCGCCAGGGCGGCTACGACGCGCTGGCCACCGGTCACAACCTCGACGACGAGGCCGCGGTGCTGATGGGCAACACGCTGAGGTGGCAGACCGAGTACCTGGGCCGGCAGCTGCCGGTGCTGGAGGCCCGCGACGGCTTCCCCCGCAAGGTCAAGCCGCTGGTGCGGCTGAGCGAGCGCGAGACCGCGGCCTACTGCCTGTTGCAGGGCATCGACTACATCGTGGATGAGTGCCCTATGGCGGTCGGCAACAAGCACCTCGCCTACAAGGCCGCCCTCAACGACATCGAGGTCGAATCGCCCGGCGCCAAGCACGACTTCTATTTCGGCTTTCTGGACCGGGCCTCCGAGCACTTCCGGGCTACCGTGGAGCGCGACCGCTCCGACCTGGCGCCGTGTGAGCGCTGCGGATCGCCCACCGATGCCGGCGTGTGCGCCTTCTGCCGCCTAACCGAGCGGGCCACAACTCCCACGCCGGTCAGAGCGCCGGAGCGGGGCAGGACATGACCGCGGGGGCTTTCGAGGCGGGGGAGCCGGTCCTGCTGATCGACCGCAAGGAGCGCCGCTACCTGATCGACTTGGCCGCGGGCCGCGAGTTCCACACCCACACCGGTGTGATCGACCACGACGACATCATCGGCGCACCGGAGGGAACCACGCTCCGATCGTCGCGGGGGGCCGCTTTCCTGGCCTTGCGCCCCACTCTGGCCGACGCGGTGCTGAAGATGCCCCGAGGGGCGCAGGTGGTGTACCCCAAGGACACCGGGGCGATCCTCATGCGGGCCGACATATTCGGTGGCGCCAGGGTGCTCGAGGCTGGGATCGGCTCGGGGGCGCTGTCGATGTCGCTGCTGCGGGCCGGCGCGGTGGTGTCGGGCTACGAGCGGCGGGAGGACTTCTGTGCCCGGGCCCGGGCCAACGTGGAGCGCTTCTGCGGCCCCGAGGCGCTGGAGCGCTACCGCACCGAGGTGCGCGACGTGTACGACGGGATCGATGAGACCGACCTCGACCGGGTGGTGCTGGATCTGCCCGAGCCGTGGCAGGCAGTTGCGCACGCGGCCACCGCCCTGCGCAGAGGAGGCATCCTGCTGGCCTACACGCCGAGCATCGTGCAGGTTCAGCGGCTGCGCCGGGCTCTGGAGGACTCGCCGTTCGGACTGCACGACACCGTCGAGGTCCTCCATCGGGGCTGGCACGTCGAGGGCGACGCGGTGCGCCCCAACCACCGCATGGTGGCCCACACCGGCTTCCTGACCACGAGCCGTCTCACATCGCCGTGATTCGGGGGCGGCGAAGCCTCGGTGTCGTCGCGTTGCTGGTGCTGGCGATAGCCGCACTGGGGACGGCGGTGCTGGCCGCGGTCATCAGCGACAACGGCGAGCAGCCGCCCCCCGTCGATCCGGCGCCGATCCCTGAGGCGCCCACCGCCTCCGATTCTCCGGATCTAGCCCCGACCTCTACCCGGCCGCCGTTGGACGACCCGCCCGATCCGGGCCCGGTGCCCGCCGATCACGGCCTCTCGCCCGAGGCTCTGGCTGCGGCGGTGGCATCGTCGGTCAGGGTGGTCGGCCCGGCCTGCCGGGGGATCGTGCGCGAGGGCAGCGGGTTCGGGGTGGCAGACGGCGACCTGGTGGTGACCATCGCCCACCTGATGGTGGGCATGGAGGCGCCCGAGGTCGAGTTGGCCGACGGCCGCAGGCTGGCCGCGGTGACGGTGGCCTTCGATCCGATCAACGACCTCGCGGTGCTGCGAGCGCCGGGCGCGGCCCTGCAGCCATTGCCCCTCAGCGAGGCCGCCCCCGACGGCACCCGGGGCGCGGTGCTGGCCTGGGAAGAGGAGGGCACGCCCGACCCGACCCCGTTCCGCATCGACCGCCCGGTGACGGTGCGCACCGAGCCGGTGGGCGGGGGCGAGGTGATCGAGCGCCCCTCGTGGCTGCTGGCAGCCGACACCGAGGTGGGCGACTCCGGCGCCGCCCTAGTGGCCGAACTCGACGGCCGGATCGCCGCGCTGGGCGTCACCTGGGGCGCCTCTCGGCGCGGCGGAGGCGGGGTGGCCTACGCCACCCGCGCCAGCGCAGTGCAGAGCCTCCTAGAAGGCTCCGACTTGGACCAGCCCGCCGAACTTCCCGACTGCGGCCGACTGGGTTAGAGGGGCGACCCGCTCAAGGGTCGAGCCCGGTCACACCTCTATGAAGATGCACTCCCCGGGGCATTCCTCGGCCGACTCGATGACGGCCTCCTCCTGGCCCGCGGGAACCGCGGCCAGGCCATCGGGGCCACCGGGATCGGAAAAGACCTTGCCGTCCTCGACCACATAGGCGAGACCGTCGTCGAGAAGGGTGAAGACGTCGGGGGCGATCTCCTCGCACAGCCCGTCCCCCGTGCACAAGTCCTGATCAATCCAGACCTTCATGTCGGTCATGTCGGCAGCGGCACCTCTCTCGGCGGGGCTCTCATCTTGGGAGCCGGGGCCGTTCGTCGCCGCAGCATAGCGGCCCGCGGTTCCAAACATTGCCAAGCGGCCCCGCCCATTGCCAACATCTCTAGTAGCGAGTGCAAACTGGTGAGAGCCCATCGCGCCGCAACGGGGTCATTTCCGCTCTTGTTCGCTTCGCTCACGGGCCGCCCAGACCCCGGCATCACAGCCCACGGCCTCGCCCGCATGGGCCGAGTTCGCTCGCCCGCTCGGCCTCCTGTCGACCCGGCTCGCGAGAATGCGGCCACACGGCGAAATGCACGGTCCGGCGCCGGCGCCGTCTATGGTGTCGCCGACGCAGCCGCACGGGAGGTGAGCCGTGAGCGAGGCCGGCACCGGCAATTCAGCCAGAGACCTGGAGAGTCTGCGCCAGCTCGTGTCCGAGCTCGAGGGCGAGGTCTCGTCGCTGCGGCGGCGCCTGCACGACGCCCCCAAGCGGGTGCGGATGCTCGAGGAGCGGCTGGCCGACACCAAGGGCCGCCTCACCCAGGCCGTGTCGCAGAACGAGCGGCTCACCACCATGCTGCGCGACGCCCGCGAGCACATCGGGTCGCTGCGCGAGGAGGTCGAGAAGCTCACCCAGCCCCCCAGCGGCTACGGCACCGTGCTGGGCTGCAACGACGACGGCACCGTGGACGTGCGGGCCGGGGGCCGCAAGATGCGGGTCGCGGTCCATCCCGACCTCGCCGACGACCTGCGGGCCGGCGAGGAGGTCGCCCTCAACGAGTCGTTCAGCGTGGTGCTGGCCCGCCGCCCCGACCGCACCGGCGACGTCGCCACCGTCAAGGAGCTGCTGCCGGGCGGCGACCGGGCCCTGGTGCTGGGCCGGGCCGACGAGGAGCGTGTGGTGGAGCTCGGCGCCATGGTCTCCGACGGGCCGGTCCGCAGCGGCGACAACGTGCTGATCGACTCTTCGGGCGACCTGGTGATCGAGCGGCTGCCCCGCCCCGAGGTGGAGGACCTGATCCTCGAGGAGGTGCCCGACACCTGCTACGAGGACGTCGGCGGCCTCGACGCCCAGATCGAGCAGATCACCGACGCGGTGGAGCTGCCCTTCGTGCACCACACCCTGTTCGCCGAGTACGACCTGCCCGCCCCCAAGGGCGTGCTGCTCTACGGCCCGCCCGGCTGCGGCAAGACGCTGATCGCCAAGGCGGTGGCCAACAGCCTGGCCGGCAAGGTGTCGGAGCTGTCGGGCGACGCCCGGGCCCGCAGCTTCTTCCTCAACATCAAGGGGCCCGAGCTGCTCAACAAGTATGTGGGCGAGACCGAGCGCCAGATCCGCCTGGTGTTCCAGCGGGCCCGGGAGAAGAGCGAGCAGGGCTGGCCCGTGATCGTGTTCTTCGACGAGATGGAGTCGCTGTTCCGCACCCGCGGCTCGGGGATCAGCTCCGACATCGAGTCCACCATCGTGCCCCAGCTGCTGGCCGAGATCGACGGCGTCGAGGCGCTGCGCAACGTGATCGTCATCGGCGCCTCCAACCGCGAGGATCTCATCGACCCCGCCATCCTGCGTCCCGGCCGCCTCGACGTGAAGATCAAGATCGAGCGGCCCGACGCCGAGGCGGCCGCCTCCATCTTCGCCCGCTACCTCACCCCGAGCCTGCCCATCGCGGCCGAGATGGTTGACACCGTCGGCGGCGGCGACCCCGACAAGGCGGTGCGGGGCATGATCGAGCAGACGGTCGAGGACATGTACCGGCCCGCCGACTCCAACCGCTTCCTGGAGGTCACCTACCAGAACGGCGATAAAGAGATCATGTACTACCGGGACTTCGCCTCCGGGGCCATGATCGAGAACGTGGTCCGGCGGGCCAAGAAGCTGGCCATCAAGCGGGAGATCGCCGGAGGGGCCCGCGGCATCATGACTAGCGACCTGCTGGCCTCGGTTCGCCAGGAGTTCAAGGAGCACGAGGATCTGCCCAACACCACCAACCCCGACGACTGGGCCCGCATCTCGGGCAAGAAGGGCGAGCGCATCGTGTTCGTCCGCACGCTGGTGTCCGGCGACGAGGAGGACATGGCCTCGGGGGGCCGCTCCATCGAGAGGGTGCAGACCGGCCAATACCTCTAGGGCGCGGCGGAAGGAGTCGTCCGGCCGGTCGCCCCGCCCGCGAAATCTCGCGAAAACGGCTATTGAATCGCAGCCGAGACTCAAATATCCTGGCCGGGTCATCATTGACCCCAACCACGGAGGGAACCCAGTGACCCACAACAAACGACTGCTCTGGCGCGCGCTTGCCGTGCTGTTCGCCGTCACCCTGATCGCCGCCTCGTGCGGCGATGACGGTGACGATGTCGACAGCACCGCGGCTCCCGCCGAGACAGCCGAACCGGCAGCCGACGACGCCGACGAGCCCGACGCACCGGCGACCACGGCTGCCGACGTCATCGAAGACACCCAGGACGGCGACCTGCTCGACACGATCATCAGCCGGGGCCGGCTGAACTGCGGCGTGTCCGGGGCGGCGGTGGCCTTCTCGGAGACCCAGCCCGACGGCTCCCAGACCGGCTTCGACGCCGACTACTGCCGTGCCGTGGCTGCCGCCATCCTCGGCGACGCCGACGCGGTGGAGTTCACCCCGCTGACCGCGGCCGAGCGGTTCACCGCGGTGCAGACCGGCGCCGTGGACGTGCTGATGCGCAACACCACCTGGACCCAGGGCCGCGACACCGAGGTGGGCATGGACTTCGGCCCCACCACCTATTACGACGGCCAGCAGCTGATGGCCCGCGCCGGCGACGGCTTCTCGGGCTCGTCGCAGGTCAGCGACATCGGCGGCGCGGTGGTGTGCACCAACGCGGGCACCACCACCGAGCAGAACATCGCTGACGCGGCCGCCGCGGCCGGTGTCGACATCACCCTCAACACGTTCGAGGACTTCGACATCGTCACCACCAACTTCATCCAGGGCGCCTGCGACATCGTCACCACCGACGGCTCCGCCCTCGTGGGCCGCAAGGCCAACCAGCAGCCCGACGGCGAGGAGTGGGTGATCTTCCCGCCCACGCCGATCTCCAAGGAGCCGCTGGGCCCGACCTACGGACAGAACGAGTCGCGCTTCGCCGACGTTGTGAACTGGACCGTGTACGCCACCATCCTCGCCGACGAGAAGGGCATCACGTCCGCCAACGTCGACGACATGGCGGCCAACCCGCCCGACGCCGAGGCCGGTCGCCTGCTCGGAGGCGAGGGCGAGCTCCAGTCCGCCATGGGTCTGGCCCCCGACGCCTTCTGGCAGGTCATCCGCCAGGTCGGCAACTACGACGAGATCTATTCGCGCCACCTCAACAAGGTGGGGCTTACCCGTGAGGGCTCGGCCAACGCCGGCTGGCTCGACGGTGGTCTGATCTACGCACCGCCCGCCCGCTAAGGGCAACAGCACTCCGCGGGAGCAAATCCTGCACCCGCCGGACAATCTCGTCTAGGTTGACGGGGGTTCGGGACCCAGGTCCCGGGCCCCCGTCGCCGTTCGGGGCGGCGAGACCGTCCAAGCGAAGTCTCGGAGGCGCCCCGGCGTGTCCAACACCGACCAGGCCACGCTGGCGGCCACCCAGGCTCGGCGCCCCCCCTTCTACCGGGACGCCACCGTCCTCAAGTGGCTGGCCCAGGTCGTTGCCCTGCTGCTGGTGCTGTTCACCCTGTTCTTCCTGGCCACCCAGGCCCAGGGCAACCTCGAAGAGAAGAAGATCGCCACCGGCTTCGACTTTCTGGGCACGGCTCTGGGCAGCGACCTGGGCTCGGGCATCGACACCGACCCCCACACCAGCGGGCGGGCCCTGCTGTCGGGAGCGGTCAACACCATCCGCCTGGCCATAGGCGGGATCATCGCGGCCACCATCCTCGGCGTCCTGGTCGGCGTGGGCCGGCTGTCGAGCAACTGGGTCGTGAAGCGGATGTGCAGCGTGTTCGTGGAGACGATGCGCAACATTCCGCTGCTGGTGCAGATCATCTTGATCTTTGTGGTGATCGCCAGCCTGCCCCGGGTGGAGGCGGTGGGCGAGCCCATCCACGGCTGGCTGCACCTCTCCAACAAGGGCGTGTCGATCCCGCGGGTGCATATCAGCGACGGCTTCTACCAGTGGCTGGTCTTCCTGCTGATCGGCGCGCTGGTGGGGCGGTGGGTGATGCGCCGCCGGCTGCGCCTCCACGACGACACCGGCCGCGAGACCTACCCGGTGCTGAGCTTCGCGGCGGTGCTGGGCGCCTTCGCCGCGGTCGGATGGTTCGCGCACCCGATCTTCGGCTGGGTGGGCGCCATCTTCGGCCTGGTGGCCGACATCATCGACTCGCTGAGCCAAACCGTCGTGCAGGCCGTCATCTCGGCGCTGGCGGTGGCCGCCGCGGTGTGGTGGATCAGGCGGTTCCTGGCCCGGCGGCGCACCCCCGCGGGCCTCACCAAGCTCACCGACGACGACCGGTTCCGCATCATCTTCGCCGCCGCGGGGTCGGCGGTGGTCATCGTGGTGGCGGTGACCGTGCCCAGCCTGTCGAGCGTGCTGCTCGACCTCGCCGGCGGGCGCGGCATCGACTGGCTCCGCTTCGACAACGGCTTCTTCGGATGGCTCTCCGAGAAGTTCGGCAACGGTCGCACCGGGGCGCCCATCGACGTCAAGCGCCCCGACATCGAGCAGCTCGGCAACTTCCCCAACTACGGGCCGTCGGGGCTCAACCTCACCCAGGGCCTGGCCGCGGTGTACTTCGGGGTGGTCCTCTACACCGCCGGGTTCATCGCCGAGATCGTGCGGGGCGGGATCCTGGCCGTGCCCAAGGGACAGACCGAGGCGGCCCAGGCGGTGGGGCTGCGGCGCGTCACCATGCTGCGGCGGGTGATCCTGCCCCAGGCATTCCGGGTGATCCTGCCGCCGCTGGGCAACCAGTACCTCAACCTCACCAAGAACACCTCGCTGGCCATCGCCATCGGCTACACCGACATCGTCCAGGTCGGCCAGACCGTCTACAACCAGACCGGCAAGACCCTCGAGGTGGTGGCCATCTGGATGCTGTTCTACCTGGCCTGCTCGCTGACCATCTCGGTGGTGGTCAACTTCTTCAACGTCCGCATGAAGATCGTGGAGCGCTGAGATGGGCCTGCCCATGGATCCTGTCGCCGCCAACGTCGATGCGGTCGAGCCGTGGG
Source organism: Acidimicrobiia bacterium (assembly GCA_022821685.1). Lineage (GTDB taxonomy): Bacteria > Actinomycetota > Acidimicrobiia > Acidimicrobiales > Aldehydirespiratoraceae > Aldehydirespirator. The sequence goes on along the minus strand of JAJEDD010000018.1, from coordinate 206,162 downwards.
CCGGCGAGGCGGAGCCGGCCCAGAAGCCTGAGGAGCCCAGCCTGTCGGCTCGCCAGTGGGTGCGCCAGAACCTCTTCTCCACCCCGTTCAACTCGGTGCTCACCGTGGTTTTCGGGCTGTTCAGCCTGCTGGTGGCCCGCGGCCTGCTCAACTTCACCTTCAGCGAGGAGCGCGAATGGGACGCGGTGCGCACCAACCTGCGGCTGCTGTTCACCCACGCCTACCCCGAGGAGCAGTACATACGCATCTGGGTGTGCGTGGGCACCATCGTGGTGCTGGCCGGGCTGTCGGTGGGCCTGCTGGCGGGCCGGGGCCGGGGCGTCTCGATGAAGAAGCTCTCGCTCAACCTGATCGGCGTCGGCAGCGCGGTGGCGCTGGGCGTGGTGCTGCGCGAGCCGTCGGTCCTCAAGGACGCCGACGGCGAGGTGCTGCGAGACGACGACGGCGTACTGCGCGAGTCGTTCGCGGCGGCGATGGCCGACCGCTGGGCCTGGTGGCTGGCCGCGGCGGTGCTGGTGGGCGCGGGGGCGGCGCTGTGGCATCTGCTGGGCGACGAGCGCCGCCGCAAAACCTTCGTGCCGTCGGTGGAGATGTTCGTGGCGCTGGTCGGGCTGCTGGTGGCCTCGGCCTGGGTCTATCCGTGGGGCCACTACGCCTTCGCCGACGGAGAGTTCATCGCCGAGCCGGGCCGCACCGTGGCCATGACCACCAAGCTGCCGTGGACGGTGATGTGGGTGCTGCTGATCGCCGCCATCGCCACGGGCCGGCAGCTGCGCCGGGCTGGGGCCGGAGGCGGCGTGCGGGTGGCGCTCAACCTGGCCTGGCTGTTGAGCCCGTTCGTGCTGTACTGGGTGGTGCTGCGCGACCCGGCCCTCGACTGGGGGCGCGTCGCCACCGTCGACATCCCACTGGCGGTGCTGTTCGCGGTCGGCGGCGCGGCGGTGCTGTGGCTGCTCACCGATCCCCGCATCGGCGAACTGGGCCGGATCATCGCCACCGGGCTGGTCGGCGTGGCCGCGTTCAACTGGGTGGCCGCCTTCTTCGGCTGGTACTCGATGCTCCAGAAGGTGCGGCTGAGCTTCCTGCTGCTGGCGCTGGCCGCGCTGCTGGCCCACAACTTCGCGGGCGAGCGGGCCCAGCGGCTGCGGCTGCTGGGGGGCTGGGCAGCGGTCACGGCGGTGTTCCACTACATGGCCACCATCATGAACACCCCCTCCACGGTGGAGACCCCGACCGAGGCGCTGATCGGCGGGTTCGCGGTCACTGTGATCGTGGCCGTGTTCACGCTGCTGTTCTCGTTCCCGCTCGGGGTGCTGCTGGCGCTGGCCCGCACCTCCAAGCTGCCCATCTTCCGGGTGCTGGCCACCAGCTTCATCGAGGTGATCCGGGGGGTGCCGCTGATCACCATCCTGATCTTCTGCGCGGTGATCCTGAAGCTGTTCCTGCCCGACGGTATGAGCATCAGCCTGATCGCGGCGGCCACCCTCGGCTACACCTTCTTCTCGGCCGCCTACCTGGCCGAGAACGTGCGCGGCGGGCTGCAGTCGATCCGCCGCGGCCAGTTCGAGGCGTCCGACGCGGTGGGGCTCACCGGCGTGCAGCGCACCGTGTTCATCGTGCTGCCTCAGGCGCTGCGGGTGTCGATACCGCCGCTGGTGGGCCAGATGATCGCCACCTTCAAGGAGACGTCGCTGCTGGCCATCATCGGGATCTTCGACCTGCTGAGGATGGCCAACAGCGTGATCCCGGCCCAGACGCAGTTCCTCGGCGTGAAGCGCGAGGGGCTGCTGTTCGTGTGCCTCGTCTACTGGATCTTCGCCTACAGCATGTCCAAGCACAGCCAGCGGCTGGAGAAGAAGCTGGGAGTGGGGGAGCGCTAGCCGTGCTGCCCGCCGACCAACACCGCAGGGGGATCAAGCCATGAGCGTCAGCGACGCCACCACCGCCGTGACCGCGGAGCTCGCCGCCCGCGACGACATGATCGTGTGCGAGGGGGTGAACAAGTGGTTCGGCGACTTCCAGGCCCTCGACGGCATCTCTGCGGTGATCAAGGAGCGGGAGGTGGTGGTGGTGCTCGGGCCGTCGGGCTCGGGCAAGTCCACCTGGATCCGCTGCATCAACCGGCTCGAGGTCCACCAGGAGGGCCGCATCGTGGTGGACGGGGTGGAGCTCACCAACGACCTGCGCAACATCGAGAAGATCCGCTCCGAGGTGGGCATGGTGTTCCAGCAGTTCAACCTCTTCCCCCATCTGACCGTGCTCGACAACATCACGCTGGCCCCGATCTGGGTGCGCAAGAAGCCCAAGCGCGAGACCGAGGAACTGGCCCGCTCGCTGCTGGAGCGGGTCGGCATACCCGAGCAGGCCGAGAAGTATCCGGGCCAGCTCTCGGGCGGCCAGCAGCAGCGGGTGGCCATCGCCCGGGCGCTGGCCATGGAGCCGCGGATCATGCTGTTCGACGAGCCCACCTCGGCGCTCGACCCCGAGATGATCAAGGAGGTGCTCGACGTGATGAAGGAGCTGGCCACCTCGGGCATGACCATGATGGTGGTGACCCACGAGATGGGCTTCGCCCGGGAGGTCGCCGACCGGGTGATCTTCATGGAGGACGGCCAGATCGTGGAGACGGGCACGCCGGAGCACTTCTTCACCAGCCCAGAAGAGGAGCGCACCAGACTGTTCCTCTCCCAGATCCTCTAGCGGACGACCCCTACCGGCACCGTCCTCTGTAGCGTCGGGCGCCATGGCTGTCCCCAAGACGCTCGGCCTTGAGACTGAGTACGGCATAGTCCATCGGGGGGCGGCGGAGCCCAATCCGATCTCGGCGTCGTCGCTGCTGATCAACGCCTATCTGATCGCCACCGGCCAGTCGCCCGAGCCGGGCCAGGCCGCGGTGGGCTGGGACTTCACCGACGAGACTCCCGGCAACGATGCCCGGGGCGGCGCCGGCGCCGGCTCTCTGGCCCCCGAGATCGAGACCCATCTGGTCAACGCGGTGCTCACCAACGGCGCCCGCTACTACGTCGACCACGCCCACCCCGAGCTGTCCACCCCCGAGTGCGCCGACGCCCGAGCCGCGGTGCTGTACGACCGGGCCGCCGAGCTGATCGCGGCCCGCTCCATGGAGACGGTGCGGATGCTGCTGGCCCCCGACGAGGAGATCGTGCTCTACAAGAACAACTCCGACGGCAAGGGCAACAGCTACGGCTGCCACGAGAACTATCTGGTGGGCCGCTCGGTGCCGTTCTCGCGCATCGTCACCGCCGCCACCGCGCACTTCGTCACCCGCCAGATCTACTGCGGGGCGGGCAAGCTGGGCAGCGAGACCTCCGGAATGCGCCTCGACGAGGCCGGCTACCAGATCTCGCAGCGGGCCGACTTCATCGAGGAGGAGGTCGGCCTCGAGACCACCCTCAAGCGCCCCATCGTCAACACCCGCGACGAGCCCCACGCCGATGCGGCCAAGTATCGGCGCCTGCACGTGATCGTGGGCGACGCCAACATGGCGCAGGCCGCCACGTTTCTCAAGCTGGGCACCACGGCGCTGGTCATGGCCCTCACCGAGGACGACGCCGCGGGGCGCGAGCTGCGCTTCGCCTCGCCGGTGGCGGCTCTGCGCCAGGTGAGCCGCGACCTGTCGCTGCGGGCGCCGCTGGAACTGGTCGACGGATCCACCATCACCGCGCTGGGCGCGCAGTGGGAGCTGCTGGCCGCGGCCCGGGCCTATGTGGACGCGCGGGGTGCCGACGCAGTGGGCGGCGAGGTGGCTCACGAGGTGCTGAGCCGCTGGGAGGCGGTGCTGGCGGGCTTGGAGCGAGACCCGCGGGAGCTCTCGTCGCAGATCGACTGGGTGGCCAAGCTGCGACTGCTTGAGGGCTTCCGGGAGCGTCACCGCCTCGACTGGGACGACGCCCGGCTGCGGGCCCTCGACATCCAGTACCACGATCTGCGTCCGGGCCGGTCGCTGGCGGCCCGCGCCGGGCTCGAGACGCTGGTGGACGATGCCGACGCGGCTTGGGCCATGACCGAGCCCCCTCCCGATACCCGGGCCTTCTTCCGGGGCCGTTGCCTGCAGCGCTTCGCGGCGGAGGTGGTGGCGGCCAACTGGGACTCGATCGTGTTCGATGTGGGCGAGGGCTCGCTGCGCCGGGTCTCGATGGCCGAGCCGACCCGGGGCACCGTCGCTCATGTGGGCGCCCTCTTCGACGAGTGCGGCTCCGCGCTCGACCTGCTGCGCCGCTTGGGCGCAGCCGGCGCGTGAGTGCCCGCGCTTGTTCGCTTCGCTCACGGGCCGCTCGGGTCGTGATTCCCGCTCTTGTTCGCTGCACTCACGGGCCGCTGGGGTCGTGATTCCCGCTCTTGTTCGCTGCACTCACGGGCCGCTCGGGTCGTGATTCCCGCTCTTGTTCGCTGCGCTCACGGGCCGCTCGGGTCGTGATTCCCGCTCTTGTTCGCTGCGCTCACGGGCCGCTCGGGTCGTGATTCCCGCTCTTGTTCGCTGCGCTCACGGGCCGCTCGGGCCCAGGGCCTCGCTGAGTCAGTCGTGAACGCTGCGACGAGTGCGGCCTATCCGCTCGGCCCCTAGCCTGTCGCAGGACAGCACCGAGCGGGGAGGAACCCAGTGGCCGAACGTGAGCAGATCCGAAAGCCGGCGCCGGCAGCCCGCGAGCAATCGGTGGAGGAGGCGCCGGCCGCGTCCGAGCGGGGCTCCGACATCAAGGCCCAGCTCGACGACCTGCTCGACGAGATCGACGAGGTGCTCGAGACCAACGCGGAAGACTTTGTAAAGAGCTACATCCAGAAGGGCGGCCAGTGACCTCGACCGGCACCGCGGTTCCAGCGGGGGGCAAACAGTGAGCGCGACTGGCACCACCGCAGTACCAACGGGCGGCGACGAGTGAGCGCCTCGGGGCTGTCGAGTTCGGCCTTGGCCGCGGCGGTCCGGGCCATGGCGGCAGGCCAGTGAGCCTGCCCCGCTTCGGGCCCCACGACGATCCCGGCCCCAGTTTCGCCGCGCTGCTGCAGCGCACCGCCGCCGGCGGCGACGCGTCGGGCGTGCTCGGCGCCGGGCAGGCGCCGGTGGAGATCCCCCACGGAACGACCTGTGTGGCTGTCCGCTACGACGGCGGTGTGGTGCTGGCCGGCGACCGGCGGGCCACCTCGGGCCATCTGATCAGCAACCACCGCATCGAGAAAGTGTTCCCCGCCGACCGCCACTCCGGCGTGGCCATCGCGGGCGCAGCCGGCCCGTCGGCTGAGATGGTGCGCCTGTTCCAGCTCCAGCTCGAGCACTACGAGAAGGTGGAGGGCACCCCGATCAGCCTCGAAGGCAAGGCCAACCAGCTGGGCCAGATGGTGAGGGCCAACCTGCCCGCGGCCATGCAGGGCCTGGTGGTGGTGCCGATCTTCGCCGGTTTCGACCTGGCCGCCGACCGGGGCCGGCTGTTCGAGTACGACGTCACCGGCGGGCGCTACGAGGAGCGCGACCACGCGGCCACCGGCTCGGGCTCTCTGCACGCCGAGACGGTGGTGAAACTGGGCTTCCGGCCGTCGATGGCACGGACGGCGGCTACCGACCTGGTGCTGGAGGCGCTGTATGTGGCCTCCGACGCCGATGCGGCCACCGGCGGCCCCGACCCGGTGCGCGACGTGTTCCCGGTGGTGGCGGTGATCAACGCCGACGGCTACAAGCGCCTGGAGGACGCCGAGCTGCGCCGCCGCACCGAGCGGCTCCTGCGCCGCCATCGAGGCCGTCGCGAGGGCAATGAGGCGAATACATCATGATGATGCCGGGCCGTGACCGCACTACCGAGGCTGATCTGCGATGACGGGCGCTTGGGCGGCCGTAATCCGAGAGGCTGATCTGTGGTCGCCGTGCCCGTTCGCGGCTGGAACCCGAGAGGCTGATCTGCGATGACGATGCCGTTCTACGCGCCGCCCGAGCAGATGATGAAGGACAAGGCCGACTATGCCCGCAAAGGCATCGCCCGGGGCCGCAGCCTGGCCGCGTTCCGCTACCGGGGCGGTATCGCCATCGTGGCCGAGAACGCGTCCAGCACCCTGCGCAAGGTGAGCGAGATCTACGACCGCATCGCCTTCGCCGGGGTGGGCCGCTACAACGAGTTCGACCAGCTGCGCATCGCCGGGGTGCGCCACGCCGACCTCAAGGGCTTCTCCTTCAGCCGGGAGGACGTGGATGCCCGCAGCCTGGCCAACGCCTACGCCCAGAGCCTCGGGCATGTCTTCACCCACGAGCTCAAGCCGATGGAGGTGGAGATCCTGGTGGCCGAGATCGGCCTGTCCGACGACGGCGCCGGAGACCAGCTTTTTCACATCCTCTACGACGGCACGGTGGCCGACGAGGACGACTGGGTAGTGCTCGGCGGCGAGACCGAGGAGATATCGGAGCGCTTCGAGGCGGCCCTGCCCGACGCCCCCCGCTCGCTGGCCGCGGGCGTGCGAGCCGCCGTGTCGGCTCTGGCCGGCCCCGAGCGAACCCTCGGCGCCGAGAGCCTGGAAGCCGCAGTACTAGACCGAGGCAACGGCCGAAGAGCCTTCCGCCGCCTAACCGACCAAGAGCTAGCCACCATCTTGAAGGGCTAGCCGCCCCGCGAGCTGCTGAACTCCGGCGACGCTCAACCAGAATCTCGGTGGACTGTTGACCGGCGGCGATGATTCAATAGTCCTCTTCGGAGTGCCCCGGCGACGCGCGACCGGAATCTCGGTGGACCGTGTCAGAGAGGTGGGCTACGCTCGTCGTGGGCTGTTAGCAAGCTTCGGGTCACCGAGGCTCACCGGTCCATCCAGCGCCGGGGCCTGGTCGAACAGGCCCCGGCTGCATTCTCTTTCAGCGGTTAGGCCACGGTTCTCGCCAAGTCCGACGATGAGGCCAGACATGCTCCTGTAGGAGCATCCGTATCGCACGATCAGATCGTGAATCGCCAGACGACCTCTGGATTCGTTCGCATCGATTCAGCACGAATGCCACGAGGTCAGCGAGCTGAATCCCTCGGCTTCGTTCCGAGTGCGCGAAGTAGACACCATCCACGATGTGGTCCAGCGCGACGTTCAGCCCCCAGCGTTCTCCGATATGGCCACCGTCGGTCCGCATTCTCTGAATCAGGTCGAAGGCGTACTGGTCGTGTTCGTGGCTGTGATCTGCCACCAACAGAGCACGTTGGCTCAACTCATCGGTCTGACCTCTCAGCCAATGTTCGATCTTCTCGGCCAGGAACTGGAGCGCCAGCAAGTGAGGATTCTGATCTCCAACGAGCAGAGGCTTGTTGATCGCTGCATAGGCCACGCCCGCCTCAACTGCACGCATGACGCAGAGTGCCTTGGCGTACTCGCTGACGCGGAGACGAGGCGGTGTCTCGCACCACGGCCCCGAGCCGTGGAACAGCTGGCCGCCGTGGTACTCGACGAGCTGCTCGCTTGTGGGAGCACCATTGGCGAGACTGTCGAGACTGTCAGCCATCTCGCGCACGCGATCCTCTCGCACGATCACGGCGGCCAGATAGTGGACGGGTTGATCAGGATCATCGAGTCGACTGCCGGTGTTGCCCGATTCATCCAGATAGCAGATCAACATCGTGACACTCTACGAGCGCGTACGTCGAGCCCCGGCGGCCCGGATTACCTCGGATGTTGCTACATGTGCAGGAGCGCGCCCGGGATGCTCAACGCTGATTCGCACATCGGCGAGCAGGCGGAAGAACTGGTCCTCGTCGATGATCTCGACAGGGCTGCCTTCAGCGGCGAGAGTGAGGGCTTTGCGGTGCTTGCTACTGCGGCCCGTTTCGCCCACTTTGCGCAGGTCGGTTGCGCCTACGACGAGGTAGTTGGTGCGCTTGCTCACAGACTGTGACGGTCTGGCCCCGGCGTCCACCGCTGCTTGGAACGCCTCGCGGCGTGGCATGGACTGCAGGGTGCCCGTGAACACAATCCTCTTGGCGAATAGCAGGCCCTCCAGGTCAGGTTCGCCGTTCGGGGTGAAGTCCTTGGCGCTGAACGACTTGGACGACCCCGACGACGAGGCTGCCACGTTGGAGAACGGCTTGTAGCCGTCTAGGTGGCAGTATCCGAGGCGATACCCAAGGGAGTCGAGCAAGTCCGAGTGCGTGGTGCCGAGCCCCTCTGGCAACGCCAGCCACAGCAGCCCTGCGGCGTGAGCGTCGGACAGCGGGTCGTGATGCGTCAGGGGAATCCCGAAGTCGTCGGCGAGCACATCGAGCGACCACGACGTTGCGTCGGGCATCGCTGAGCGAGCGATCCGGTAGGTACAGGCGAACGGGAACGGGTCCGGTTCATAGCCGTGGTGCTCGGCGCTTCTGCGTAGCACCGACATGTCAAAGGCGGTGTTGTGGGCTATGACCAGCCGCCCGTCGAGCATCTCCGGTCTCGTCGATGACGGTCTGGCAGCGGTAGGCGTGTTGTGGGCTATGACCAGCCGCCCGTCGAGCATCGGTGCGATCTGTGCCCACACCTCGGGGAACCCAGGAGAGCACCGGGTGTCGGACGGGCCGATGCCGTGGATCATCATGTTGAAGCCGTCGTAGCGGTTGCCGGGCGGCCGGATCAGCAGGCTGAGCGTGTCTGTCGGCGACCCCTGCTCGAACACGACCACACCTACCGCGCACGCCGAGTTGCGTTCGCTGGTCGCTGTCTCAAAGTCGATCGCTACGAACGACCGGCCGATGTCGGCTGTCTGTGTGCTACTGCTCACCGGTGTCGGTGTCGGTAGCCGAGGGTGCCGTGATCGCCGGGGGCAGGCTCGCGACGATTCGTGCCGTCTCGACTGAGACCGTCACGAGCCGGCGCAGGTGCAGGATCAGGTTGAACGGCTCGTCTGCCCATTCGTGCCACCCGTTCGGGTCGTCCACGATTCCCGACGGCTTGTCGTGTTTCACGCGCAGGCTGTCGATGGCCCATCGCAGTGGCGAGCGGCCTGAGACCTTGTAGTCCTCGGCGTCTGCGGGGATGCCCACGAGGCAGCATCGGGAGTTGATGTGCAGCACGGAGCAGTCCTCGCCGCCACTGTCGGCTTTGCCCCAGCGCATCTTGTTCTCGATCCGGTACGCGTCGGGGTCCGCTCCGCCTTCGTCGGGCGCGCCGTCCACCCGGCACGCGACAGGCCATTCATCGACCGTCTCGTATCCGATGTGGAGATCCATCATCTCGCGGCCCGCTGAGCGAAACGCCTCGAAGTCCTCTGCGAGGGGGATGCGGGGCAGATTGCGTTGCAGATCGTGGCGATACCGTTCGCGCCAGTCGGGGGCGTGCATGACTCCGTAGGTGTATTCCCAGATGCTGTCTTTGGTGATGTGCGGCCCGTAGCGGGTTCGGAACTGATCGAGTGCCCAGTCGGTGATGTTGTCGTCGTCTTGTGGGGCAAGGCCCAGGTCAAGCGTGGCCGTCATGGCTTGGTTCCTCGTCTTGAGGCGCATCGTGTCGATTGGCCGGGGCCAAGGAGATGAAGGTCGGGTACCCTGTTCGTGACCAGGACTCCCAAGACAGCCATGTTGGATGGACTCGTCACGGTGATCGCCTCTGTCGTGTAATCGCCCGGCCTGCGGGGTCGATTAGATGGAAGTCCGGTAGCCTTCTGTGGAAGAGAGCCGCCAACTGGGTCCAGGGGGACGGGGTGCTCACCGTGATCGCCTCCGTCTCGGGAAGGCTCTTGCTGGCTGGTCGGTTCCGACTGAGCAGAGGTCCATGAGCCGGTCTGTGGCGATGGCTCCGAAGACGGTCCGATTGTTCGGGGCTGCCACGCAGATGAACTCAGGTAAAGGGGGGGGGGGGGCTTCGGGGAAGAGTGAGGACACGGCCTCCACCTTGTCGAGAATCCGCGCGTCTTCGTACATCCACACGCTGGTGAACGGCCGGTACATCACCTGTCGGATGCGGGCCGGGTCGAACTCGATCACATCGCCGCGGCGGAGTGACTGCTTGAGTTTGCCGGTCCACTTGGCCACACGCAAAGACGCAGGCGTGTTCGTGGTGATAGCCGCTATCTCTGCGTCTAGGTCTATCTGTTCGCCGCTCTCGCGTCGCGCGCGGGCGGAGAGGACTCGGGAGAGGGCGCTGTCGTAGGCGTCGATGTACGCGGTGACCTTGTTCACGAGGTCGTCGTAGTCGAAGGCGTAGACGTAGGGGTCGCAGGCGGTCATGACACCACCGGCGCTGGTGCGGGTGAGGAGTTCGTCCTGGGACTCGCGGGAGGTCGCGCACACCCGCATCAGGTTCTTGTATGTGCCGTCGCTGAGGTTGACCCAATGATGGGCTTCGTTGGGAGGGACTGCGCTGAACTGGTCGCTGGCGATATCCCCGAGTTGTGACAGCCATTCAAGTTCTGATCGTGAGAGGCGTGTTCGGGGACGGCGGCGTAATGCACGGTGCCGCCGCTTGGGCGATCAATGTTGGGGTTGCGGGCCAGGACGGTGATCTGGACTCCGATGCGGGAGCCCTGCCCAAATACGTTGTCGCCCTCGCGCTGGCGATCATCGCCGGACTTCATTGCGTCGCCGCGCAGGTTGACGACGTAGATGTCGGTGAATTCGTCACGCAGAGCGGCACGCATGCCGGCGAGGGTGGTGCCGGTGGACAGAGAGTTCGGGTGGACCATGGCGATGATGCCGCGGCCGGCGATGGTGTCGGGCTGGCCGAGCCGGTCGGATGCCCAGCGGATCGCCTGGACATACAGGTTCCCCGACGACTTGCCCGCCCCCACACCGGTGACTTCGCGGTGTCGCTTGCCGTAGGTGTCTCGGATGCGGTCCTCGATTTCGGGGTAGTCGATCTTGGGGTTGTCCTCGCCGGTGGACTTCTGGCCCGCCGACCAGGGCGGGTTCATGACGATCACGGTGATCGGCACGCCGCCCTGGCGGCTCTGCCGGGCGATGTTGTCGGCCATCCCAGGGAGCTGGACGCCTCGCTGTGCCGTGTCCAGGAAGGTGTCGCTGAGCGTGACGCCCGGGAAGGGGTTGAACTTGTCGCCGGGGAATCCGCCGCGTTCGGCCATGCCAGCCTCGATCTTGATCGCTGCGATGTAGTAGGCCAGCAGGACGAGTTCGTTGGCGTACAGCTCCGAGTAGTACTTGCGGTGCAGATCCCCTGAGCGGACGATGTGATCGCCGTTGGCATCGGCGGCGGTGAGCAGCCGGTAGATGAACGTTCCGGTGCCGGTGAACGGGTCGAGGATGTTGACGTTCTCGGATGTGATCCCGACACCGAACTCTTTGCGGCACACGGCATCGGCGGATCGGATGATGAAGTCGACGATCTCGACGGGGGTGTAGACGATGCCGAGACGCTTCACTGTGTCTTTCATGGCGGCTTGGAAGAACCCGTCGTAGACCTCGCGCAGCACGTCCACTTTGGCAGCCGCGGTGAGCGCTCCCTCGAACACGGTGCGCATGGTGCGGTAGGCGCGGGTGAGAGGCCGCAGCTCTTCTTCGAACAGTTCCATCGCGAGCGCCGTTCCAATCCCCGGCCGTGCAGCCGTGCCGGTGGCGGGCGCGAAGTTGGCGAGGAGGTTGTTGATGGCCACTGAGATGGGGTTGGCGTTCGCGAACTGCGAGTCGGCGAAGAGGCAGTCGAATATCGGGATGGTCACGACGTGCTGTGCGACCATCTCTGCTGCCTGGTCCTCGGTCAGATCGCCGACGGCGGAGCGGAGCGCATCCACGAACTCTTCGAACGCTGCGACTGTATCCGCGACCGCGAGTTGGGCGTCCACCTTCTTGCGGACTTCGCGGCACACGCCCGCGGCTCGCGCGCCCCAGGAGGGCCACATCTTGCGGTCGCCGCACCGTTCGACCATCTTGGACGCGACTCGCTCATCGAGCACGAAGCGAAGCTGTTCGACGTCTTCGTCGTCGAGGGGCTGGTCGGTCCCGCGGTCGATGAGTGTGACCTTCCCGGACTTGCTGGCTGCGTCGATGTGGTTGACCCACATGTCCATGCGCTCGTCGTGGGAGCGCAGCGCCCGCACGACATCCCAGACGACACCAAAATCGGAGCTGTCGAGCACCTCGGTGTCGGTGACGCCTTTGCCTTCGGGCACGACAACCGGGATCACGATGTAACCGGTCTGTTTGTCGGGGTAGGTGCGCATGACCCGGCCCACGGCCTGCACGATGTCGATCTTGGACTTGCGCGGCTGCAGGAACACGACCGCGTCGAGCGCGGGGACGTCCACGCCTTCGGTGAGGACTCTGGCGTTGGAGATCACCCGGCACGTCCCCGGCTGCGGGTCGTCTCGCAGCCGGTCAAGCCGGGCGGCTCTCGTGATGGCCGGAGTTGATCCGTCCACATGCTCCACGGACATGTCCAGCAGTTCGGTCGTGTCAGTTTCTGTGGATGCTTCCGCCGCGACGCCCTGCCACAGTCCCTGTGACTCCCCGGAAGGGCCTGCTATCGCCTTGGAGAGGTTGACTGTGTTGGTGAACGCAATTGCCGTATTGAGATGGCCGCGGCCGTCTCCGCTGGCGAGTTTGCCGGTGGGGCGACCCTCTGCAACGCCGGTGGTGTTGGGGTCTGCCAGCGCGTCCCAGCATCCGAGCAGCTTGACAGCGTCTTCTTTGCTAACCGTCTGGCGTTTGCCGCCTTCTTTGTTGACGGCAGCGACGAGGTCGCTCATCCCGGTCGTCAGCCGCGACTGAGAGGTGGCGACGACTAGCACCTCGTAGTCCGACAACAGCCCGGCGTCCACGGCCTCCTTGAACGACATCTCATACAGCAGCGGCCCGTAGGCGGCTTCGTCGTCCATGGAGTAGATGTCGCTGTCCTTGGTCGCTGCTCGCACTTTGGCCGCCGCGGTGTAGATGCGCTGTGTGGCGGTCATGAACAACCGGAACTGGGCAGGTACCGCCTCGTCGTCATGGATCAGCCGGAATGCTGACACCTCGTCGTCGGTCGGCCTGTCGACACCAGTGGTGCGGTGCGCTTCGTCGCATACCACCAGATCGAACGCGAAATCCTCCGGCAAGGCCTTGGCCAGTACCGGCAGCGACTGGTAGGTGCTGAACACGACCCGCATCTTGTCGCCGATCGGTTGGGCCAGGGCCTGCTTGATCCCGGCACCGTCAGTCGAGACCGGCATCGCCAACTCGACCAGATCCCGGGCTGTATCGCTGTCGCTTGCGTGACGACCGGTGGTCTTGTCTGAGCAGACGCCCACATAGACGTGGTCGGTGCTTCGGTTGCGAGCCCACTCCCGCATGGTCTGGCCCATAAGCGCGATCGACGGCACCAAATACAGCACCGTCCCACCAGCCGGAACGTTCTCTTCAGCGGTCCACATCGCCACCAGCGACTTGCCTGTCCCGCACGGCATGACCAGCCGACCGCGGCTGGCCTGCTGGTAGCCCTTCGCCATCGCGTCAAGCGCCTCACGCTGATCCGGGCGAGGCTCGTGTTTTTCCTTCGCAGGGATAGCGAATTCTTCGGGCCGATCCAGGAACTCCCGCCAAGGGGCGTCCCAGGAGTCCAGCTGAGCCGCGCCGATGACCTCACAGCGAGGCGAGCTGTTCTTGACTTTGGTCCAGCCAGCCTTCTGGAGGTCTGAGGTCAGCACCAGAATCCGGCTGTCGAAATGCTTGGAGCCAGAGGTGGCTAGGAACGAATTGATCTCCGTGGTGGGCACCTTGTGGCCCTCGGCGAAGTTCTTGCACTGGATCGCGCAGAGCCCGCCACCGAAGGCGGGAGTCTGCTTCGCGACGAGATCAACACCGATATCGACGCCGTATCCCAGTTCCTTGCGGTCGGGCCACTCCAGCCACAGCCAGACCCTCTCGAAACGCTCCGGGCCGTACTCGTAGTGGGTCTCGAACGCTCGGCGCATCAATCGCTCGAATCGGAGACCCGTGTCGGCAGGCCCACCGGCTTCGCTGCGCAGCGTCTCGAGCGCCAGATAGAAGTCGCTGTCAAAGAGCTTGCGCGTGGCCACCGTCATCTGGACTGCGCTGGCAGGGGAGACGGTCATAGGAGGAGGACTCCACGAGAGTTGGCGAGGTACATGTCAGATATCGGCGGCCCGACCGGCGGCAGACATTATTGTCGATCGGGCCTATCTGCCCCAAACTTCGGCCGACGACGGAGACCGAGGAGATCCTCGGAGCGTTCGAAGGCCGCGGATTTGGACCGAGGAAACGGCCGACGAGCCTTCCGCCGCCTAACCGACCAAGAGCTAGCCACCATCCTGACCGGCTAGCCGCATCCGGGCCGATCCGTTGGTGGGCGGTGGTGGGTAGTACCGTGGCGGGGTGCAGCGGCGCATCTTCGGCATTGAGAACGAGTACGGCGTCACCTGCACGCTTCGGGGCCAGCGCCGGCTGAGCCCCGACGAGGTGGCCCGCTACCTGTTCCGCAAGGTGGTGTCGTGGGGGCGCAGCAGCAACGTGTTCCTGGGCAACGGCTCCCGCCTGTACCTCGATGTGGGCAGCCATCCCGAGTACGCCACCCCGGAGTGCGACTCGGCCCACGACCTGGTGGTGCACGACAAGGCGGGCGAGCGCATCGTCGAGCGCCTGCTGGGCGACGCCGAGGAGCGGCTGGCCGAGGAGGGCATCCGCGGCGACGTGTTCCTGTTCAAGAACAACACCGACTCGGCCGGCAACAGCTACGGCTGCCACGAGAACTATCTCACCAGCCGCCGCGACGACCTCAGCGACTACGCCGAGGTGCTGATCCCTTTCCTGGTCAGCCGCCAGATCTATGCCGGGGCGGGCAAGGTGCTGCAGACCGCCCGGGGCGCCATGTACTGCATCAGCCAGCGGGCCGAGCACATCTGGGAGGGGGTGTCGTCGGCCACCACCCGGTCTCGCCCCATCATCAACACCCGCGACGAGCCCCATGCCGACGCCGAGCGCTTCCGCCGCCTGCACGTGATCGTGGGCGACTCCAACATGAGCGAGTACACCACCTTCCTCAAGGTCGGGGCGTGCGCGCTGATGCTGCGAATGCTGGAGGACCCCAGGGTGGTGCTGCGGGACATGACGCTGGAGAATCCGATCCGCGCCATCCGCGAGATCAGCCACGACATCACCTGCCGGCGCCGGGTGCGGCTCGCCACCGGCCGCGAGGTCAGCGCGCTCGAGATTCAGTCCGAGTACCTGAACCGGGCCCTGCGCTACGCCGAGCACCACGACCTCTCCGATGAGGAGAAGAAGGCTCTCACCATGTGGGAGTACTGCCTGACCGCAATCGAGCAGGATCCTCTCCAGCTCGACCGCGAGATCGACTGGGTCGTCAAGCACCACCTGGTGGAGGCGTACCGCGAGCGGCACGGGCTGGACCTGGCCGACCCCCGGGTCGCCCTCGTGGACCTTCAGTACCACGACGTCAGCCAGAGCCGCGGCCTCTACTACACCATGCAGCACCGGGGGATGGTCGAGACGCTTGTGACCGAGGCCGAGATCCATCACGCGGTGGAGCATCCGCCGTCCACCACCCGGGCCCGCCTGAGGGGCGAGTTCATCAGCCGGGCCAAGGAGCGCCGGCGGGACTACACCGTCGACTGGGTGCATCTGAAGCTCAACGATCAGTCCCAGCGGACCGTGCTGTGCAAGGATCCGTTCAAGTCCCGCGACGAGCGGGTGGAGAAGCTGATCGCCTCCCTGTAGCCACTTCACACCATGGACAAGTTCGAACGGCTCCTGAACCTCACCGCGGCGCTGCTCGACGCGTCTCGGCCGCTCAGCGCCAACGAATTGCGCGAGCGCATGGCCGGCGCCTACTCGGACGACAAGGCCGCCTTCCGTCGCACGTTCGAGCGCGACAAGGCCGACCTGCGGGCCATCGGAGTGCCCATCGAAGTCTCAACCCTCTATCGGCTCGACCCTCCAGTTGAGGGTTACCGGATCCCGGCCGGGCAGTATGCGGGCCGCGACCTTCGCTTCGAGCCCGACGAGTTGGCCGTGCTGCACCTGGCCACCAACCTGGTGCGCCTCGAAGGAGGCGCGGGCACGGGTCTGGCCCGCCTCGGCGGCGGCGGAAGCACTCCGCCGGTTGAGGCGGTGGGCGAGCTGCCCTTCCACGAGTCGTTGTCGCGGCTGGTGGCGGCCGCCGTCGGGTGCCGGGCGGTGACCTTCGCCTACCGGGACGCGCCGCGGTGCGTGGAGCCCTGGCGCCTGTCGTTTCACCGAGGCCACTGGTATCTGGTGGGCTGGGACGTGGACCACGCCGCCGAGCGCATGTTCCGCGTGGACCGCATCGACGGCGAGGTGGCCGAGCAGGGCCCCGCCGCCAACCCGGTGGGGGAGGGGCCCGATCCTGGCGCCTTGAAGCCGTGGGAGTTCGGAACGGGGGAGCCGGTCGAGGTCCGGGTGCTGGTTGACGCCAAGCAGGCCGGCTGGGCCTGTCATCGCGCCGACGCCGACGGGAACCGCCGACCCGACGGCTCGGTGGTGCTCACGCTGCAGGTGCGCGACCTCGCCGCGCTCAGAGCGTTCGTGATCGAGTTCCTCGAGCACGCCGAGGTGCTCGAGCCCCAATGGCTGCGAGACGATTTCGCGGCCTGGCTGGAGGCGCTGACATAGAGGCCGAGCGAGTAGGTGAGCGATTCCGGTCCACACGGGCGAGGCCGTGGCCCGAGCGGCCCGTGAGCGAAGCGAACAAGAGCGGGAATGACCCCGCTGCGACGCACCGGCTCTCACCCATTGCGCGCCCTCTTGAACCCGGCCAGAGCTCGGCTGGAACCCGGCTTGAACCGGGCTGGTTAGGGTGACGGGGTGGAAGCGGTGACTGCGGCGAACGGGGCCAAGCTCTCGGTCACCGAGCGCATGGCCCGCCTGCTGGGGGTCATCCCCTGGGTGGTGGAGCAGGGCGGCGCCCACCTAGACGACATAGCGGCCCGCTTCGACTACCCCGCCGAGCAGCTGCTCGAGGATCTCACCAAGCGACTGTTCTTTGTGGGGGTGCATCCGTTCACCCCCGACACGCTGATCGACGTCGACATCTCCGACGGCATCGTCGACATCGCCTACGCGGACTGGTTCTCCGAGCCGATGCGGCTCACCGCCGAGGAGGCGACCCGGCTGCTGGCCGCGGGCCGCACTGTGCTCGCCATGTCCGAGGCGGGCGCCGGCGACGACGAGGCTGCTTCCGCTCCTTTGTCTCGAGCTCTCACCAAGCTGCGCCTGTCGCTCGGATCGGGCGAGTCCGGCGCCGGCGACCACATAGACGTGTGCTTGGGGCAGGCTCCGGCTGAGACCCTTGACGACCTGCGTCGGGCCATCGATGGGCGGCGGCGGATCGAGATCGAGTACTACTCGCAGGGGCGTGACGCCATGACCTCGCGGGCGGTCGATCCGGCCCGGCTGTTGAGCCATGACGGTGCCTGGTACCTGTTCGGCTGGTGCCACCGCGCCGGCGCGGAGCGAGTGTTCCGGGTGGACCGCATCCGCACGCTCGCGGTGACGGCCACTGCTGCGGAGCTCGCGCTGCCTGCGGGCCCCGCACCGTCGCTGTCGGTGGACAGCGTGGACCGCACGGTCACGATCCGACTGGCGCCCGAGGCCGCCTGGGCCGCCGACTACTACCCGGCCAGGCAGCGAACCGACCATCCCGACGGCAGCGTCGAGGCAGTGTTCGCGGTGGCGGGCGAGTCGTGGCTGGCGCGTCTGCTGGTGCAGCTCGGACCTCAGGCGGAAATTGTCGACAGCCACGAGACCATCGACCCGAACCTGCGGTCGTCCACCGCGGCGCGAATGTTGGAGCGCTACCGCCGGTGACCGGGGAAACAACGGCCCCAACCGGCGAGTCCGCCGACCCAAAGCCCGAGTCGCCAAGCGGCAGCCAGGGCGAGGCAGTGCTGGCGGCGCTAGGCAGCAATGCCACGGGAGAGCCTGCGGTGTCGGGTGCTGGCCAGGGTGAGGCCGTCCATACGGCGCTAGGCAGCAATGCCACCGGAGAGCCGGCTGAGCCGGGCGCCCGCGGCGGCGAGTCTGCGCCGCCGGCTCGGAGGCGCGGCGCGATGCACGCGGCCGTCGAGTGGCTGGTGGTGCTGGTCTGCGCCCTGGGGCTGGCCCTGCTGCTCAAGGCCT
The DNA here is from genome assembly GCA_022821685.1 of Acidimicrobiia bacterium. Classification (GTDB taxonomy): domain Bacteria; phylum Actinomycetota; class Acidimicrobiia; order Acidimicrobiales; family Aldehydirespiratoraceae; genus Aldehydirespirator. The sequence continues at coordinate 188,118 of JAJEDD010000018.1, read as the reverse complement.
TCCTGGTGGAGGTGTTCATCATCCCGTCGGGCTCGATGGAGCCGACCCTCATGATCGACAATCGGGTGGTGGTGTACAAGCTCGGATACCGCCTGCACGACGTGAACCGGGGCGATGTGGTGGTCTTCGACAGTCCCGGCCAGAGCCCGGGCATCGACGATCTGATCAAGCGGGTGGTGGCGGTGGGCGGCGAGACCTTCGAGATCCGCGAGGGCCGGGTCTACATCGACGGCACCCGGCTGGAGGAGCCCTACCTGTCCGACGGCGAGTCGACCCTCCCCAAGGCGGCCATCCCAGGCTGCGACAACGACGCCGACTCGCTGCGCTGCGAAGTGCCCGAAGGCAAGGTCCTCGTGCTGGGCGACAGCCGCGAGGACAGCCGCGACAGCCGCTTCTTCGGACCCATCGACACCGACGACATCGTGGGTCGGGCCTTCATGAAAATCTGGCCCCCCAGCGACATCGGCGGCCTCTAGCCGCGGTACAGCCCGGTTGCGTGAAGTGCCTGATGCACCGCGCCGTGGATGCGCGACGACTGGCAGCACGCTGAGATGTACAGCCCGGTTGCCTGAAGTGCCTGATGCACAGTCGGAGTTGTGTGCGTCGGCGGACTGCGCAACGGGTGCCTGATGGCTACCCGAATACCGGCTTTGCTGGTGCCGCCCATCGGTTTCGCTCATCGTGGGGCCCGGGCCCACGCCCGAGAGAACACTCTGGCCGCGTTCTCGCTGGCCCGTGAGATGGGCGCTTCCGGCATCGAGAGCGACGCCTGGATCACCGCCGACGGCGAGATCGTGCTGAACCACGACGGCGCAGTGGGAGGACTGCCCGCGCTGGCGTCCCGGCGGATCCTGGGCCGCAGGATCGCCAGGCTGCCCCGAGCCCGGCTGCCGGACCACATCCCCACCATCGGCGAGTACTACGAGCACTGCGGCACCGACCTGCAGTTGAGCGTTGATGTGAAGGATGCCGACGCCTTCGCGGGCCTGATTGCAGCCGCCAGGGAGCACGGCGCAGCCGAGCGGCTGTGGGTCTGCCATCACGATGCCGAGGTGCTGCAAGCCTGGCGGTCGGCCACGCCCGAAGTGCGGCTGGTCCACTCCACCCGTTTGGATCGTCTGGGACGGGGGCCCGAGCGCCACGCCGCCGACCTCGCCACCGCCGGCATCGACGCCGTGAACTTCCACCGCGAGGACTGGAACGGCGGACTCACCACGCTCTATCACCGCTTCGGTCTGCTCGCCCTGGGCTGGGACGCCCAGCAGGCCCGCCACATCGCCGAGCTGGTGGACGCCGGGATCGACGGGGTGTACAGCGATCACGTAGACCGGATGATGGAGACGCTGGCCCGCTTCGCCGGCTAGGCCGCTGACTATCGTGGCCGCCGTGTGGATGCTGGTGCCGGCCGCGGCCATCGTCATCGCTCTCGGGGTGCTCACCGCCGGTCTGCGGGCCGTCGGCGGCGCGGCCGCGGACCTGACGGCGGCGTTGCGCAGGTCGTCGTCGGCGGCCGTGGCCGGAGACGAACTGTCACGCCACGCGGCCCGGCTGGGCGATCACGCCGAAGCCACCCGAGCCGCGGCCGATCGGCTGCGCCCCGATCGCGCCACCCGATCCCGGTAGGCAGCCGTTCACCCCCTGCTAGCTAGGCTGGCAGAGTGGGAAATCTCGGCGGGGGAGAGATTCTTGTCATCCTGCTCGTTGCCCTCATCGTGCTGGGACCGACCAAGCTGCCCCCGGCCGTTCGCCAGGTGGGCAAAGTCGTCGGCGAGATCCGCCGCATCGGCCAAGGCTTCCAACAGGAGCTGCGCGAGGCGGCCGAGCCCCTGCGGGACGCAACCGCCGACCTGAAGGCCGCCGACAAAGATCTGCGCGAGACCACCCAGAAGCCGCTCAAGGAATTGACCGACACGCTGAAGGCCGCCGATCCGCGCCAGGCGGTCAAGTCCCAGGACAAGGGCGCTGGGGCAGCCAAGGCCAAGACAACCGACGGCAGCACCAGCGTGGTAGCCCCCGGACCGGTCTCGTGGGGCACCGCCGCCGCCAGCGTCAGCCCCCCGCCCCCGGCGACACCCAGCGGCGAAGAGTCGGACGCTGCGGCCGAGCCGGCGCTCGACGGGCCGGACCCGGCCGAGTCGGCCCCTGGAGAGTCGGACCAAGCCGGACCGGCGCCCTACGGATCCGACACCGCTGGACAAGTGCCCGATGCGTCCAATGACGCCGAATCGGGCACTGTTGCGCCACAGGCGGACGAGCAGGCCCCGTCCGGCTCAGAGGCGGGGGAGTCCGAGTCTCGTGCCGACGACGCGGCCTGATTAGGAGCATGCGCCAATTGCCCCCGAGCGTCTTCCGGCACGACGTTGTCACTCCCGCTCTTGTTCGCTGCCGCTCACGGGCCGCTCGGGCCACGGCCTCGCTAGGCGTGCGGCACCGGATCTGTAGGCGGAGCGCGTCTGTCCGCTCGGCCTCTGGGACGCGATGACCGACGCAATCGACCACACGGCCCCGAGCGAGGGCGGCCACATGACGCTCATGGAGCATCTTGGCGAGCTTCGCAACCGTCTGATCAAGTCGGCCATCGCGGTGGCGGTGGGCGGCATCGCCTGCTGGATCCTCTACCCGTTCATCCTCGACTTCCTGCTGGAGCCCTACTGCAGGACCTTCCCCATCCAGGACAGGATCGACTCGCAGCTGTTCGGCCCCGACGGCGGCTGCAATCTGTTCGTCACCGACCCCCTGGAGCCGTTCAGGGTGCGCTTGACCGTGGCCGGCTACGCGGGCCTGTCGGTGGCCATGCCGGTGGTGCTGTGGCAGGGGTGGCGCTTCATTGCGCCCGGCCTCTACCGCCACGAGAAGCGCTATGCGGTGCCGTTCGTGGCTGCGGGCGTGCTGCTGTTCTTCATGGGCGTCGGACTGGCCTACTGGAGCCTGCCCCGGGCCCTCGACTTTCTGGTCAGCATCGGCGGACCCGACCTGGTGTCGCTGTTCAGCCCGCAGCGCTACCTGAGCTTCGTGGTGAAGATGATGGTGGCCTTCGGGGTGGCCTTCCAGTTCCCGATCGTGCTCATCGGCCTGCAGGCCATGGGCGTCGTCGAGAACCGGACCCTGCGCCGGATCCGCTCCTACGCGGTTGTGGGCATCGTGGTGCTGGTGGCGGTCATCACCCCCAGCGGCGACCCGTTCACCCTGATGGCGCTGTCGGTGCCGATGTATGCCTTCTACGAGATCTCGATCCTCTGGGGCGTGTTGACCCGCCGCCGGAGGCGAAAGCGCGAAGCAGCTGCCAGGCAGCGGTGAGCCCCCAGCCATGACCGAGGGCAAGCAGGAATAGGTGCGAGACCCGTCTCGCACGGCCTCGCTGAGGGCCACGATGTGACAGGAGGCGGGATGGGGTTTGACCGCTCGGCCTCGGAGCCGGCTGGCGTCGGTTTCGTGCTCGACGAGTTCCAGCGCCGCGCCATCGAGCATCTCGACGCCGGACGCTCGGTGCTGGTGACCGCGCCGACCGGCTCGGGCAAGACGGTCGTGGCCGACCACGCCATCGACCGGGCCCTGGCCGCGGGCCGGCGGGCCTTCTACACCACGCCCATCAAGGCGCTGTCCAACCAGAAGTACCGGGATCTGCGCCGCCGGCTCGGCCCGCAGCGGGTGGGGCTGCTGACGGGCGACAACGTGATCGCCGGCGACGCCGACGTGGTGGTGATGACCACCGAGGTGCTGCGCAACATGCTCTACGCCTCGGCCGTGGACGACCGGCTCGCCGCGGTGGTGCTCGACGAGGTGCACTACCTGGAGGACCCCTACCGCGGCCCGGTGTGGGAGGAGGTGATCCTGCACCTGCCCGCCAGCGTGGTGCTGGTGTGCCTGTCGGCCACCGTCTCCAATCATGAGCAGCTCGGAGGCTGGCTCAAGCAGGTGCGGGGCCCGACCGCGGTGGTGGTCGAGTCGCGCCGGCCGGTTCCGCTGACCAACCTCTACGCGGTGGGGCGCCGGCGCTCCGAAACGGTGAGGATCGTGCCCACCCTCACCCACGGCAGGCCCAACCCGGAGGGCAGCCGGTTCGACGCCCCCGCGCCGTCTCGTGAGCACCGGGGCAGGGGAGGGCCGCGGCGCGGCGATTCCCGTGATTCGAGCAGGACGTGTCGCGGCGGATCGCATGCGGCGAATTCGCGGCGCGGCGATTCCCGGGGTTCGGGTTCGCGCCGCGGCTCGGGGCGTGGCGAACACCCCGGGAACCGCCCGCGCTCGCAGTGGCGGCCGCCCCGGCGGGTCGACTTGCTGGCCGAGTTGGAGCAGCGGGGCCTACTGCCGACGATCTGGTTCGTGTTCAGTCGCAAGGGATGCGACCAGGCCGCCGCCCGCCTGGTGCGCGACGGGGCCTGCTTCACCGACGACACCGAGGCAGCCCGCATCGACAAGGTGGTCGAGGCCCGTCTGGGCCTCCTCGACCCGACCGATCGGGCCGCGCTGGGCACCGAGCGCTGGGCCGACCGGCTGCGCCTGGGCATCGCCGCGCACCACGCCGGTTTGGTGCCGGTGTTCAAGGAGACGGTGGAGCAGTGCTTCGCCGAGGGGCTGGTGAAGGTGGTGTTCGCCACCGAGACGCTGGCGCTGGGGGTGAACATGCCGGCCCGCAGCGTGGTGATCGACAAGCCGGTCAAGTTCGACGGCGCGCGCACCGCCCTGCTCAGCGCGGCCCAGTACACGCAGTTCACGGGGCGGGCCGGGCGCCGCGGCATCGACGAGGCGGGCTGGGCGGTGGCGTTGTGGTCGCCGGACTGCACCTTCGAGCAGATGGCCCATCTGGCAACGAGCCGGTCCTTCGAGCTGCGCTCCGCCTTCCGACCCACCTACAACATGGTGGCCGGGCTGCTGGGCCGCACCTCGCCCGAGGGGGCCCGCGACCTGATGGGCCGCTCCTTCGCCCAGTACCAGGCGAAGAAGGCGGCATCCGTCGATCTGGCCCGCCGATTCGACGCGGTGGCCGGCGTGCTGCGCCGGCGGGGCCACCTCGACGGCTGGACCCTCACCGACTCGGGGATGCTGGTGTCGCGCATCTTCCACGAGGCCGACCTGGCCGTGGCCGAGGCCCTGTCGGGCGGGCTGCTCGACGGCCTGACACCGCCCGAGTTGGCCTCGGTGCTGTCGGCGTTCACCTACGAGCACCGCTCGCCAGGTCCGAGGCCCGAGGTGTGGGTCCCCTCCGATGTCGCCTACCGCCGACTGCGACGCATCGGCGCCGCTATCGACGATCTGCACCGCACCGAGCGGAGCTTCGGCCTCGACCCGATCCGATCCCTGGAACCGGGTTTCGCCTCCGCGGCGCACCGCTGGGCGGCCGGGGAGCCGTTCGAGGCGGTGCAGGACGAGGGCTTCTCAGCCGGCGACTTTGTGCGCAACGTCAAGCAGGTGATCGACCTGGCCCGCCGGACAGCCGCCGTCGCGCCCAACCCCGACACGTCGGCCACCGCCCATCAGACAGTCCAAGCCCTCAACCGGGGAGTAGTAGCCCTATCAGGCACCGTCGCCCCAGACGAATGAGGAAGGCTGTCGAGCACCGGCCGACACCCTGTGCAAATAGTAGACAATTTGTCCAGTTACTAGAGTAGCGGCGTGCGGATCACGCTCGAACTCGATGAGGCGGAACTCGCCCACACGCTCGAAGCACTCGGCGGCGTCGCCGAGATTCTCGAGCGTCGCAGCGACGAACTCGTGGCCGCCGTCATCATCAGGGAGGTCATCGCCAAGCTCTTGAGGGCTATCGGGGAGGCAGAATGAGCAAGACCATCTCACGTTGGGAGCTTGAGGACATCGAAGTCTCGAGCAGTTCCAGAGCAGCCGCGCTGCATGTCGTCGAACGCATGACCCGAGACAAAGACGAAGCCCGTGCCCTCTGGGAGACCGCGATCCGGCTCGCGCACGCCAACGGCGCCTCGCTGCGGGACATCGCTGACAAGGCTTGCGTGTCGCCCCAGACAGTCGCCAACATCTGCAGGCCGTAGGAGACAAGTCAGATCAGGGGAGCATGCGGAGACGGCGACAGTGGCGTGGTCTGACCACCGAGAAGTCTCTCCGGTCGATGGTGGCGACGGTGGTGGCGCCGAGACGCTCTGCTGCGGCTACAACTGAGGCATCGACGGTGCCGAGGGGCAGATCGCGGTATCTGTGCACGAGTTCGGCTATCCGCAGCCAGTCGCTCGCGGCGACCGGTTCGACCTGAAGGTCGCCCGAGGCAAGATCGCCGATGAAGCGCACCTCCGCATCAGGGCCGAGCCGGGTGCCGACCAGGTAGGCGACCTCGGTCACGACGAGGACCGGAACGATGAGCGGACCCCGATGGGTGTTGAGCAGTTCGAGACTGGCCGCGTGATGCCGGTCGTCGGCGTCGATGTAGGCGTAGAGCGGCCCGGCATCGACGATCAGCGAGATAACAGCACCTCGCTGGCGAGAAGCTCCTCTATGCGCTCGGACACATCGGCGCGGCCGCTGCGACCGGCGGCAGCCGCGCCGAGCGTGCGACCAGCACCGAGGTGGCTCTCGATGGCCTCTCGGGTCAACGCGGAGATCGTGGTGTTGCGACGCTTGGCCTCGTGCCGAAGCCGGGCGTCGAGTTCTTCCGGGATCTTGATGGTGGTGCGAACCATGTATGCCAGCATATCTAGGCTCGCCAGCCAGGGCGTCTCGCGGGCAGCGCCAGCGCCGAGCGCTCGAAGGGATCATGTCGCGAAGCGGCGTTGGCGTGATCACATCGGCGTGCAGGTTCGCCGTCTGGTGACTTGCTACCGTCACGGGCCGTGGTTGGCGACGGGCATCGGCCAAAGCTGATTGAGGTGGCCTTGCCGTTGGCGGCCATCAATGCCGAGGCTGCGCGGGAGAAGTCGATACGTCATGGGCATCCGTCGACGCTGCATCTTTGGTGGGCGCGGCGTCCGCTGGCGGCGGCTCGCGCCTGACAAATGCGCCGACTACTGGTCGACGATCGCCGGTTGGGACAACACCAAGGGCGAGACCGTTAGAAGGCGACACTCGACGCCGACACCCGCTTCGCGCTCACCTGGTTCGCCGAGCACGGCTACGACCCCGGCTCCTCAGGCGACGCCGACAGCGTGGCCCGGGCCAAGAACACCTCCCTGGCCGGCGTCGAAGAATCCGGCATCGGCGAGGCCCGCGCCGGCAAGTTCCGCCTCTACGAGCGCAGCGAACTCGATCCCGACTGGTCGCCGGTACACGATGAGCGGCTCACCGTATGGGAGGCCACCCAACACCTGGCCACCGCGCTGGAGCGCTCAGAGTCCGAGGCGGCCGAGTTGCTGCACGTCCTCGGCGGCAACGGCGACCGGGCCCGCCAGCTCGCCTACCTGCTGTACCAGAAGGCCAACGACCGCGGCTGGGCCGCCGAAGCCGGGGCCTACAACGGCCTCATCACCGCCTGGCCCAACCTGCGCACCGGCGCCGCCACTATCGCAGCCGAAGCAACCGCCCCAACCCAACAAGCCCTGATCTAGCGCCCGGCCGCCGATCGGGCGACGACCGCAATGCCGCCTCGGCTTGTCCGAGACGCTCTCGCCGTTCACGAGGCCCGCAGCGCCCGGGGGCGGCTTCGGACCCGCGTCCACGTCGCCCCCAATGAGGGCACGGTGCGCCTCGGCCAGCTCAGCGACCGCCTCACCGTCGTTGAGCACAGCTCCCCGCCGCGATAGCCGCCGAGCCGCGCAGAACCCCGTAGTGGCTTGGCAAGGCATGCCAAGCCACTATGCTCTGAGGTCATGTCCACCATGAACGTGTCGCTCCCTGTCCAACTCAAGGACTTCGTCTACTCCCAGGTCAGCCACGGCCACTATGGATCCACGAGCGAGTACGTCCGTGAACTCATCCGGCAGGACCGCGCCCGCCGCGAACTCCGGGAAGCGCTCCTCGAAGGTGCCAGCGCTCCAGTCGTTGGCCAGGCCGACGCCGCCTACTTTGCCGCGCTCCGACACCGCATCTCTGACACCTGATCACGATCATTGCAGGTCGACCTTCACGCTCTCGCCTCGCGTGACATTGAGGCCGCGGTCGACCACTACCGCCGCGAGGCCGGAGCGAAAACGGCTCTCGAATTCGTCGACGCGCTCGAGAACGCCGTCAGCCATCTTCGCCGCTATCCCTTCAGCGGCTCACTCCGATTCGCGTTCGAGGTCGAGATTCCCGAGTTGAGGAGTTGGCACTTGCATGGGTTCCCGTACCTCATCTTCTATGTGCCAGTGGACGACCGCATCGACGTCTGGCGCGTGCTGCATGCCAGGCGGGACATCCCGACCCTCCTGTCGCTTGATGCTCCTTGAACGATCAATGTCAGGGATGCGGGTGTGGTGATCGGGGAGCGGGGGCCGGGCTGGGGCGTCGACTTCGGCGTGGAGGGTGAGATCCCGGCCGATGCCGTGGTGGCGCATAGCGATGTCGCGGCGGGCCGGGTCGTGGCTGACGCTCGGCGAGCCGGCCGGACCGCGCCGCCGGTGGTGTTGACCGGTGGCGACCTGGCTCGCACGCTGGGGGTGGCTTCGACCTCCGCGGAGTCCCAGCCGCCGGCGGGCGCGGCCGGGATGCGGGTGGCGGTCGATGTGGGGGCGGCGCTGGTGGACGGCCGGCTCCACTGGTTTGTGGCCCATCTAATCGCCCGGAGATCCTGGTGGCGGGGTCGGCTGCTGGTGGCGGCCAACGCCTCGTTCGTGGGTCGCTGGAACGCGGCGCCGCGGTCGCATCCCGGCGATGGGCGCCTCGACGTGTTCGATGCCGATCCTCCGCTGCGGGTGCGCCTCGCAGCCCGGCGCCGGCTGCTGTCGGGCACCCACGTTCCCCATCCGCAAATCACCCAGCGTCGCAGCGCCGCGTCGCAATACGAACTGGATCCGGCCCTCGACGTCTACCTCGACGGTGTGCCCGCAGGCCGGGCCCGCACGCTGAGCCTGAGGGTCGAGCCCGGCGCCCTCGAGGTCTGGATTCCCAGCCCGCGCTAGCAACCGGCGCCCAACGGCGCCGGACCTGCCGCGCTGATCACTCTCGCGCCTGCCATCGCCGCCGCTCATGGGCCTCTCGGGCTTGGGCTCTAGTATCGCGGCCATGGACATTGCTGAAGCCAAACGGCGGGTCTGCGACGAGATCGACCGCCTCGCTCCCGAACTGCTCGACGTGTCGCACCGCATCCACGCCCGACCCGAGCTGTGCTTCGAGGAGCACCACGCCCACGACCTGCTCACCGGCGTGCTCGACGACCACGGCCTGGCCGTGCAGCGCCGGGCCTACGGCGTCGACACCGCCTTCGAGGCCCGAGCCGGCGACGGCAACGGCCCGACGGTGGCGGTGGTGTGCGAATACGACGCCCTGCCGGGCATCGGCCACGCCTGCGGCCACAACATCATCGCCGCCTCGGGCCTGGGTGCGGGTCTGGCTCTGGCCTCGATGGCCGGTGAGGCCGACGCCCGGGTGGCGGTGGTCGGCACCCCCGCCGAGGAGGGCGGCGGCGGCAAGGAGTTGATGCTGCGCCAGGGTGCCTTCTCCGACGTCGACGCGGCCATGATGGTGCATCCCGCCAACCACGAGCTCAGCGTGTTCCACGCGGTGGCGGTGCATCGGCTGACGGCCCGCTACACCGGCGCCGCCGCCCACGCCGCAGCCGCCCCCGAGAAGGGCCGCAACGCCCTCGACGCGGCCGTGCTCGGCTACAACGCCGTCGCCGCGCTGCGCCAGCACATCCGCGACGACGAGCGCATCCACGGCGTGTTCACCGATGGCGGCGCCAAGCCCAACATCGTGCCGGTCACCGCCGCGGCCGAGTGGTACGTGCGCTCTACCAACCTCACGTCTCTGGAGGCGCTGAAGGAGCGGGTGGTGGCCTGCCTGCGCGCCGGCGCCGACGCGGCCGGCTGCGAAGTCGAGATCGCCTGGGCCGACCCCGCCTACGCCGACATGAACGACAACCCGACCCTGATCGACCGCTACCTGGCCAACCTAGAAGCCCTGGGCCGCACCCTCTCGCCCGATCCCGGCGCTCGGGTGGTGGGCAGCACCGACATGGGCAACGTGAGCTACGCCGTGCCGTCCATCCATCCCATGATCAAGGTCGCGCCCGACGATGTGCCCATCCACACTCCCGCCTTCGCCGAGCACGCCCGCGGCCCCTCCGGCGATGTCGCGGTGATCGACGGGGCCAAGGCCCTGGCCATGACCGCGGTCGACTGCTGGCTGGACGATGCCGTGCTGCCCGCCGTGCGAGCCGAGTTCCAATCCGCGCTATAGGGGGCCGAACAGGCAAGCAAGCGCGTCCGGTAACAGGGCCGGGCGCGATCCGCGCTGCGGGCTGGCCGCGCCCCTAAGGTCACGCCCCGTGAACCTGTATGCGGCCGAGTCCTTCTCGGCTGACGAAGCCGACATCCTGCGCCGATATTTCACCAACCTCGACCAGCCCGTGTTCGCGCTGGTGAACCTGCCCGAGGTGGTCAAGGGAGCGCTGTTCGCCCGCTATTCCCGGTCGATGTCGAGCCTGCGGCGACTGTTCCTCGACGAGTTCGTAGACGACCTCGACATCACCGGCGACGCCACCATCGACGCCACCGTCGGCCTGCGCCGGGCCGAGGCGCTGTATGACCGGGTGTTCTTCGAGTACGGCGACGACTCGGTGGCCCAGCTCGGCGGCGTGCACCTGGCCTGCGAGCAGGCCTCCAACCTGCTGACCAAGGTGCTCGAATGGGGCCGGCTGATGGCCTACCTGGAGCAGAGCACCCGCTACATCGCCTACGACCAGCGGCTGGGCGGCCGCTACCGCTACTACCGCGACACCGAGGTGCTCAACTCGTCGCTGGGCACCCGCTACGTGGGCGACATCGACCGCATGTTCGGTGCCTACTCCGAGCTGGTGCCGGTCATGGCCGGCTTCTTCCGCGACAACACCCCCAAGGCGCCCGGCGACTCCGACTTCGCCTACCGGCAGGCCATCAAGGCCCGGGCGCTCGACTCGGTGCGCGGCCTGCTGCCGGCCGCGTCGCTGAGCAACGTCGGGATCTACGGCCCCGGCCAGGCCTACGAGGCGCTGCTGCTGCGGATGCGGGCCCATCCGCTGCCCGAGGCCCGCTCCTACGCCGAGATGATGCTCACCGAGCTGCGCAAGGTGATCCCGTCGTTCCTCAAGCGGGTGGACCTGCCCGACCGGGGCGGGCTCACGTCGCGCTACCTGGCCGACAACCGGGCCGCCATGGACGAGACAGCCGCCCGCATCTTCGGCGACGCGGTAGGGGGGCCGGTCACCGACGACTCGGTCGAGCTGGTGGACCACGACCCCGACGGCGAGATCAAGATGATCGCGGCGATGCTGTATCCCCACACATCGCTGGCCGACCTAACCGTCGAGTCGAGGGTTAGGTCCATGTCGGCCGACGAGCGGGTGGCAGTGGTGCGGGCCTACTGCGGCGACCGCCGCAACCGCCGCCACCGACCCGGTCGGGCGCTGGAGCGCGTCTACTACCGCTTCGACGTGCTGTCGGACTACGGGGCGTTCCGCGACCTGCAGCGCCACCGGATGCTCACCATCGAATGGCAGCCGCTGTCCACCCGCCACGGCTATGTGCGCCCCGCCGCGGTGGATGCTGCCGATGCCGACGAGAGCTTCGACGCGGTCATGGCCCGCTCGGCCCGGCTCTACGAGGCTCTGAGCGCCGAGTTCAGTGACCAGGCCTCCTACGCGGTGGCGCTCGCATACCGGATCCGGTACTCGATGCAGCTCAACGCCCGCTCCGCGATGCACATGCTGGAGCTGCGCACCACACCCCAGGGTCATCCGGCCTACCGCCGGGTGTGCCAGCGGATGCATGCGCTCATCGCCAACGAGGCGGGCCACGCCGCGGTGGCCGAGTTGATGTCGTTCGTGAATCACGCCGACGACGGGGGCCTGGGCCGCCTCGACGCCGAGAAACGGGCAGAGAAGCTTCGGTCGGTCCAGCCTCATCCCTCCTCAGACCCCTCCGCTGCCCGCAGTACCAACAACGACGGAGGCCTCGAGGCCGAGCGTTGAGCGAACAGTGCAGGCAGTGTCGGCAATGCAGTTGCGCCTCGCCGATCTGTGCCTATGATCCGCCCCACACACCCGGAGCCAACCGACCCTTGAGCTTGAAACGATGAGCAAGAACCACCCTCTCGACGGCGAAGAATTCGACGGCGACGGCGATGCCGACGACTTCGAGGGCGAACTGGGCGATGATTTCGACGACGAGTTCGACGGTGACGAGGACTTCGAGGACGACGAGGACTTCGGCGAAGACGACGACCTCGACGACGACGGCGACGACAACGACGAAGAAGAAGCCGACGACGGCGATGACGACGATGTGCCCGCACCGGTTGACGACGATGACGACGACGATGTCCACCCCAGCGACGTCGAGGCCGACCTCGAGGAGATCCTCCGGGACCGCATAGCGGCCAGCGACGACGACGAGGAGGACGAGGAGGAGGAAGCCGGCGAAGCCAAGACCACCACGGTGGTTGCGCCGCCCCGCTCAGACGAGTGGACTTGCGGACAATGCTTCCTGATCGTGAGCGTCAGCCAGTTCGGCTCGCGCTCGGCGCCGGTGTGCCCGTCGGGCGAAGAGCCCTGCGAGTCGATCGAGAGGATTCTCGGAGGCTGAGCATCCGCCTCATGCTCGCCGCCCGATCCGACCGATGACCTCCATCGTCGAGGGGGCAAGACGGGCGTCGGAAGCCGATATCGCCGATGTGGCCGAGTTGGCGACCCAGGCCACGGCCGAGTTGACGCAGCGGCGCGGCGGCGGAGTGTGGTCTCAGCTGGAGGCCCGGCCCGATCCGCAGATCGAGAGCCTGGCCCGGGATCGGCGCGACGACGACGCGCTGGTGGTGGTGGGCACCATCGATGATGCGGTGGTGGGCTACGGCGCGGTCCGCCTCGTGGAGCTGCACGACGGCACGGCGGTGGGGCGGGTCAGCGACATCTACGTGCTCCCCGACGCCCGCGGCGTGGGGGTGGGCGAGGCCATGATGGAGCTGCTGCTGGCGTGGGCCGCTCGACGAGGCTGCATCGGGGTGGACAGCCTGGCGCTGCCCGGAGACCGCGACACCAAGAACTTCTTCGAGACGCACGGCCTCACAGCCCGGGCCATAACCGTGCACCGCGCCCTGCCGGCCTGAGCTTCCATGATCGAGCGGGCCGAGGTTGCGGTCGGCGCCATCGTCCGCCGAGGCGACGGGCTGCTGCTGGTGCGGCGGGGCCGCGAGCCCGCGGCGGGGGAGTGGTCCGTTCCCGGAGGCCGGGTGGAGCCGGGGGAGACGCTGATGGAGGCGGTGGTGCGGGAGCTGCACGAGGAGACCGGCCTGCGCGGCGTGTGCGGTCCCTTGGTCGGCTGGGTGGAGCGGATCAGCGACGACCATCACTTTGTGATCCTCGACTTCGAGGCGACGGTGACCGGTGACGTCACCCCCGCCGCGGGGAGCGACGCCTCGGAGGCCCGCTGGTGCCCCCTCTCCGAGGTGGCTGCACTGCCGCTGGTGGAGGGGCTGGCCGAGTTCCTCCACGACCACGGGATAATCCCCACGATCGTCTGAGATCAGCCAGAGACCTCTTCAGCGGTGTCGGGTGACTGATTTGGCGCGTCTGTCGTCTGCTCGGAGACGTCAACTGCTTCGACAGCGTCGGCAGGTTCGGCCGCGTCGGCATCGGCAGCGGTGTCGGCGGGCTCGCGGTCTGTGGCCGCGGCCGAGTCGGCGTCTACAGCGGTGTCGGCGGGCTCGCGGTCTGTGGCCGCAGCAGTATCGACCGAATCGGCGGATTGTTCGGGCTCGGGCGGCGGTGGGGGAGGTCTGCGGGTTGGGGGACTCGGCACCGGTGGCTCGATGCCGAAGAGGGCGGCAATCTGGGGAACGCGGTCGGCCAGTCGGCGGATGGTGGCGAGCAGATCCTCGCCGGGCTTGTCTGGAGCGCCGAGCGGGACCACCTGGGTGCGAACGGGGGAGAGGGCCACCGAGTCCACCACCGTCGACCACCGCTGCTGGTTGGCGTCGGGGTTCAGATCGGCGGCGGCCAGACCGGCCAGGCGTTCGGCCATGTCGGGCGGCAGCGGCGTGCCCGCCTTGGGCGGCCGCGAACTGAGGCGCAGCGCCCTGATGGTGCGGCCCTCGCCGATGGTCTTGGCCAGCTCATCCAACCACTGGCGTTGATCGACCTCCAGACGCTGGGCCAGACCGGCTCGCAGGCTCTCGGCCAGCGCCCTGGTCTCCTCGGTTCGGGCGGCCCGGTCGGCGGCCGCGATCACCGAGCGGATGTCGCGCAGGTCGACCTTGGCCAGTCCGGCCATGGCCGCATCGGCCCGGTCGTGCCACTCCGCCGCCTTCAAAGTGGGGGCGAGCTGCTCGGCCAGGGCCAGAACGGGGTCGAGCTTGATCTGGGGGAGGCCCTCGGCCGCCGCCTTGGCGTTCATACGCTCGATGGACTTGCGCACGCCCGGAACACCGGCCCGAAGAACCTCACGGGCCAGAGGCTGCTGATCGGTGGGAAGGGCGGCCAACGCGGCCTTGCGATGCACTCGCTTGGCCTTCAGACCGGGGCCCCGCGGCCGCGGCTGGCGTTCTGAGCGCTTGCGGTCCTGTTGCCGCGAGTCTTGCTGGCCGCGCTTGGCTCCGGAGCGTCGCTCACGCGAGTCCGACCGGGGCTTGCGGTCGTGCTTGCGAGCGTCGGAGCCGCGGCCCTCGTCGTCGCGGCGGTCCCTCTTGTCGCGTCGGCGCTTCCCGTCGCGTCCTTCCTCGCCCTGGTCGTCTCGACGATCCCGCTTGCGGCCGCGGCCGCGGTCGTCGTCTCGACCATCACGTCGGCGCCCGTCGTCTCGGTCTCGGCCGCGGCGTTCGCCGCGGTCGTGGCGACGCGACTTCGACACCAGCGTGGTGGTCACCAAAGGCCCACCGCCGCTGCCGATCAGCTCAAGGTGCTCGGCGGGGACAGCCCGAACCCGGGGCGCGAACACCGCGATGATCTCCATCCCGTCGAGCCCGCCCTCCGCCTCGGCCCTGAGCACGCTGCCAACCGCCGCCGTGTCGGGCAGCAGGTCACCGGAAACGTCGCCCTTGGGCTGGCGCGCCCCCGCGGCCCTCCACGTCCAGGTGCCGTCGTCGCGCCGGCTGGTCAGCTCGATCTCTAGTCGTCGAGACACGGTCCACCAAGCTACACGGCCCAGTAGCCGCAGCGCCCCTCCCAGAATCCCTCAGCCGCCGGAAATATGCATTATGTAAACTAAGAGGCGGAGCGAATGGGTGAGCGAATCCGGTTCATACGGGCGAGGCCGTGGCCCGAGCGGCCCGTGAGCGCAGCGAACAAGAGCGGGAAAGACACCCTTGCGACGCGACAGACTCTCACCTATTTGCGCTCGCTCTAAAGGGTTAGCGGGGGCGAGTCCGGGTCAACGGGGGTTTCGCCTCTAGGGCGGCAGGGAGCGGTCAGTTGTCGGTTGGATTGCGGGGAAAGAAGCGCAGGCTTCTCAGTTCGCCCTGTTGGCGGGCGAAGACCTGCCACCACAGCTCGTCGGGTTCGACGGTGAACGGATCGGCGGCGTCGAGCTCCAGCACGAACCAGGCGTCGTCGGCCAACTCGGCCTCGAGCTGACCGGGCGCCCACGCCGCATACCCGGCGAAGATGCGCACCTCGTCCAGCCCTCCGACCTCTTCGGGGTTGCGCTCCAGGTCGACGGTGCCGATCCGTCCGATCACCTGCGACCAGTTCTCATCGACGTCGTCGAGCGCCACCGACGCCAGCGCAATCACCGAGGACTGGCTCACCGGGCCGCCCACGAACACCACCCGCGGCTTGCTGACTGCCGTCGCCCAGTCTCCGATGGCGCTGCTGACGGTCAGCTCGCTGGGCCGGTTGAGTACGAGGCCCAGCGCGCCCTCGCTGCTGTGCTCGAGCATCATCAGCACCGTCTGGCGGAAGTTGGGGTCAGACAGGCTGGGCGCAGCCACGAGGAGCTTCCCTCGGGTCGATTCCATTCGTCGGTCTTCCAGGTAGCGGACGGACGGGCGAGCGACACGGCGGCGCTCCGGCGAGCGGTGGCGGTGTGGCGAGGTAGCTATGTGGCACGATCTAGGGCCGTGTCGACCATGCCGCCGGTGGCGCTCACGATAGCCGCTTCGGACCCCCTCGGGGGCGCGGGCGTGCAGGCCGATCTGGCTGCGTTCGCCGCCTTCGGAGTGCACGGCGCCAGCGCTCTGACCGCGGTGACCGCGCAGTCATTGACCTCGGTTGCCGCGGTGTCGCCGGTGGGCGCCGACCTGGTGGCCGAACAGATCGACTCGGTGGCGTCGGAGCTACCGGTGGCCGGGGCCAAGACGGGGCTGCTGCGCCGGCGCGAGGTGGTGGAGCTGGTGGCCGAGAGGGTGGAGCGCGGCGTGCTGCCCGCACCGGTGGTCGATCCGGTGATGGTGGACGGGCGGGGGGTCGCCTTTGTGGATGCCGATGTGGCCGAGGCCTACCGCGAGCGGCTGTTCCCCCTGGCTCGGGTCGTCACGCCCAACCGGCGCGAGGCCGAACTGCTGGCGGGCGTGCCACTGCCGGGACCCGAGGCGGTGCTGGACTGCGCCGAGGTGTTCCGGGGGCTCGGATCCGGTGCCGTGGTGGTGACCGGCGGTGCCTTCGATGGACGGCCCGACGATGTGGTGATCACCTCGGCCGGCGATGCCTGGGTGGTGCCCGGCCAACGGGTCCACACTCGCAACGTCCGCGGCAGCGGCTGCACATTCTCGGCTGCGCTTGTCGCCGGACTGGCGCTCGGCCACAGCCTGGAGGATGCAGCGGCCGCCGCGGCCCGGTTCGTGCGCTCAGCCATCGAGGTATCGGCGGAATGGACCTTCGACGGCCCCGGTCCGGTGTCCCACGCCCTGCGGTCCGCGCCAGACCCGTCTTCTCAGAGGCCGAGCGAATAGGCGAGCGAGCCTGCCGAGCCGGGGCCGTTGGCTATCGAACATATGTTCGCTAATATCGCGCCGTGCAGATCTCGCGGTCGGGCACCGACGCCGAAGTGGGACCCCGCCAGGGCGACCTGTTCGCGCAGGGTTCCCCGGGTCTCGAACCGGCGGCTGCGGTCGAGCGCCTGTATCTGGACGGCGGCAGCTGGATCGACCGGTCGTCGAGGTGGCTGCGGGGCGGCGACGAACTGCTGGACCTGTTGGCGGCCCGGCTGCGCTGGACCCGGGCCGAGCGGCCCATGTACGGGCAGATGGTCGAGGAGCCCCGGCTGGGCGCCTTCGTGCGGCCGGGCTCGCCGGGCGCACCGAGACTGATCGACGACATAGCGGGTGCGCTGCGCACCCGTTACGGGGCCGGGTTCAACTCGGTTTGGGTGAACTACTACCGGGGAGGCGAGGACTCGGTCGCCTGGCATAGCGACCGTATCGGGATCGACCCGGCCGACGCTCTTGTGGCCATCATCTCGCTGGGAGGCCCCCGGCGGTTCCTGCTGCGGCCGGCCGTCGGCGGTCGCAGCCGGTCGTTCACGCTGGCCTCGGGCGACCTGCTGGTGATGGGCGGGGCCTGCCAGCAGGACTGGGAGCACTCGGTGCCCAAAGTGGCGGCCGCCCCGCCCCGCATGAGCGTCACCTTCCGCCGCACCGCCAAGCGGCCTCGACCTGCCCGCGTGAACGACGATTAGCCGACTGCTATTCGATGCGGCGGGCTTGGCGGCCCTCGATCTCGCCGAAGAATTGGGCTGCGGCCTTCTGCACGCCGCTCGACCAGGTCGGGTAGGCGTGCGAGGCCTGGGCCAGACGGCCCGCGAACGCGTTGGCGCGCATGGCCAGCACCACTTCCTGGATCATCTCCCCCGCTCGCGGCGCCACGATGGTTGCCCCCAGGACGCGACCGCCGCCGGCGTCGCCCAGCCCGCGGCGGGGGCCGGCCACGATGGCTATGAAGCCGTCGGTGCGGGCGTCGGTGACAGCCCGGTCCACCTCGGCCAGCGGCAGGTGGGCCACCCGGCTGCCCGGCGGCGCACACCGCAGGCTCAAACCCACTGACGCCACCTCGGGGTCGGTGAACACCACCCGGGGAACGACATCGCCCCGGAACCGTCCCCTCTGCCCCTTGCCCAGCGCGTTGCCCGCGGCGATGCGGCCCATCTCGTCGGCCGCATGCGACAGGTACAGGGACCCGTGGTGTTGCCGCCGGCGACGGCGCGCCCGCGTCTCGCGGCGGAGCATGCGCCGATCTCGTCGAAGCAGCGCCCGATGCGGGCCCATCGCCTCTGCCGGGGAAGCGACCGTGAATCTGAACCTGCGCCTGCGCCTCGCAACCGAGTAGGCGCTCGTCCAACCGCGACGCGATCCGAAATATCCCAGAGACCGCCGGCGGTCCGCTCGGCCTCCGGGCTCGTCGATCTTGTCGATGACGAGTGGGGATCCCGGTCCGCGGCGCGGGCGCAGCCGCCAAGCGGCCGCGTCGCCGGCCGCGTATACGCCCTTCAGCGACGTTTCGAGCCGCTCGTCGGTGAGGATATGGCCGCTCCACTCGCCCAGCTTCACCCCCAGTTCCTCCAGCCCCAGTCCCAGAGTCCTCGGCGTTCGGCCGGTCGCGGCCAGCAGCCGGTCCACGGTGACCCCGCCTGCGATCCCGCCCGAGCGCGACAACCGGTAGACGAGGTTGCACGCTCCACCCTGGTCGCGGACCACTACCCGGGCGACTCGGGCACAGCGCAGCACCCTCACCCCGTCGGCCTGGAGCCTGGCCCTCACCGTGGCCGCAGCCTCGGGGTCGTAGCCGGGCAACAGCTGCTGCTGGTACTCGAACAGCGTCACCTCCACTCCCAGCAGCGCGAAGGCCTGGGCCAGCTCGCAGCCGGTGGGGCCGCCGCCGATGATGCCCAGCGACCGCGGTGCTGCGGCGAGATCGAAAACGGTGTCGCTGGTGAGCGGCCGGGCCTCGGCCAGGCCCCCGATGTCGTCGGGCAGCGCCGGCCGCGATCCGGGGGCCAACACGATGCGGGGCGCGGTGATGCGCCGCTCCCCCACCGCCACCGTGTCGTGGTTGACCAGCCGGGCCCGGCCCTCGATCACCGTGGCGCCCTCGCTGCGCAGCGCCTCGACCGACTCGGTGGCCGCGATGCGGGCCACGGTCGAGCGCACCCGCTCCATGGCCCCGGCGAAGTCGAGCCCGTCGCGGGCTGCGGCCAGCAGCGTCTTGGACGGAACACAGCCCGTGAACGTGCAGTCCCCGCCGGGCGCCGAGTCGGTTATCAGGGCTGTGTCGGCACCGGCCCACAATGCAGCCCTCATCGCGCCCAGACCGGCCGCGCCACCGCCCACCACGATCAGGTCGTGGTCCATCATCCGGGCGCCCCGAGCCATGGCCAGAATCTAGGGGCTGAGAGCGAGCGCAAATAGGTGAGATCCCCGCTGTGTCGCCCAAGGCATCGAACAGAGCGGGCTCAGCCGTGGGCGGCGTCTATGGCGGTCCGGAACTCCGACACCAGTTCGGCCACGCCCTCGGGTCCGCCGCCGTCCAGCATCCGGGTGACGATGGCCGACCCGACCACGGCCCCGTCGGCTGTCTCGCACACCTCGGCGGCCTGCGCGGGCGTGCCCACCCCCACCCCCACCAGCACCGGCCGGTCGGTGACCGCCTTGAGGCGGGCCGCGGTGGCCGTGGCACTAGCGGCCAACTCGGAGCGCACCCCGGTGATCCCCATGAGGCCCACTCCGTACACGAAGCCCCGGGCGCGGGCGCAGATGCTTCGCAGACGCTCGTCGGACGCGGTGGGCGCGGCCAGCAGCACCGTCTCCACCCCGGCCGCAGCCGCGCACCCCGACCACTCCCCCACCTCCTCGAGGGGCAGGTCGGGCAGGATGCATCCGTTAACGGTGGCGTCGGCCAGCGAGGCGGCGAAGCGCTCGTAGCCCATGTGGTGGGCGATGTTGACGTAGGTCATCACCGCCGTGGGCACGCCGATGTCGGCCGCCGCGCCCCGCACTGCGGCCAGAATCGACTGCGGGGTCGCTCCCTCGGCAAGGGCCCGGTCGTTGGCCTGCTGGATGACGGTGCCGTCCATCACCGGGTCGGAGAACGGGATCCCTATCTCTATGGCGTCGGCACCAGCCGCGGCCACGGCACTCACGGTCTGGAGCCAGTCATTGCCCAGGCCGCCGGTGAGGTAGGGCACCAGGCACTTTCTGCCCGCGCCGCGGCGGTCGCGCAGCGCCTGCTCCAGCCTTCCCCAGGGCCCCGAAGTGTCGGCTCCGCTGCCTGCGGTGGCGGGGTTGGCCGCGATCACCCCAGGATGCCCATCATCTGGTCGACGTCCTTGTCGCCCCGGCCGCTCAAGTTCAACAACACGGTTAGACCGGCCAACTCTGCGCGGGACCTCGACACCCAGGCCAGGGCGTGGGCGCACTCCAGCGCGGGGATGATCCCCTCGGTGCGCGACAGCAGGCTGAACGCCTCGATCACCTCGGCGTCGGTCACCTGCTCATAGACGGCCCGGCCGGTGACGGCCAGGTGGGAGTGCTCGGGACCCACGCCGGGATAGTCGAGTCCGGCCGAGATCGACTGGGCCTCGAGCACCTGGCCCCACTCGTCCTGCATCAGGTACGACCGCGAGCCGTGGACGATGCCGGGAACGGCCCGGCCGACGGCCGCGCCCCCGGCCGGCTCCACCCCGACCAGCCGGGCCGAGGTGTCGGCGAAGCCGGCGAAGATCCCGGCCGCGTTGGAGCCTCCTCCCACCGCGGCCACCACCACGTCGGGCACCGAGCCGTCGAGGATCTCGGCGCACTGGCGGCGGGCCTCGGCGCCGATGATCCGCTGGAACTCCCTGACCATCCACGGATACGGGTGCGGCCCCATCACCGATCCCAGGCAGTAGTGGGTGGTGTCGGCCACCGCCACCCAGTGGCGCATGGCCTCGTTCACCGCGTCCTTGAGGGTCCGAGACCCGGACTCGGCGGCGCGGACCTCGGCGCCCAGCAGACGCATGCGAAACACGTTGAGCTCCTGTCGGGCGATATCGACCGTGCCCATGTACACCACGCAGTCCATGCCGAACAGCGCCGCCGCGGTGGCGGTGGCCACGCCGTGCTGGCCCGCCCCGGTCTCGGCCACCAGGCTGGTCTTGCCCATGCGCTGGGCCAACAGGGCCTGGCCCAACACGTTGTTGATCTTGTGGCTGCCGGTGTGGTTGAGATCCTCGCGCTTCAACAGGAGGCGCAGGCCCAGCTCCTGTGACAGGTTCTCGCACTCGGTGATCGGCGAGGGACGCCCGGCGTAGCTGTGCAGCAGCCGGTCGAGCTCGCCGCGGAAGGCGGGGTCGCCCCAGGCGGAGCGGAAGGCCCGATCGAGCTCCTGACAGGCCGGCACCAGGGTCTCGGGCACGAACATGCCCCCGAACTCGCCGAAGCGCCCGTCGGCTCCGGGCTCGCCCATATAACCGGCTGCGGAGCCGCCGGTCTCATCGCCTGACGCCGCGGTCACTGGTCCTGCTCCCGATAGTGGTCGGACCCGGCGAACCCGTTCTGCCCCGCGGCCGCAGTCACTGGTCCTGCTCCCAGTCGTAGGGGCCGGGGCCGGCCGGATGGCCCCGCACCTCGTCGGCCGACTCGACCTGCTCGCGGGCGGTAGCTGCCCCGGCCGCCTTGGCCGCGTTCAGGAAGGCCCGCAGACGGGCCGGATCCTTGCGGCCCGGCCTGCTCTCCACGCCGGTGGCAACGTCCACGCCCCACGGCCGGACCCGCCGGATGGCTGCGGCCACGTTGTCGGCGTCGAGGCCGCCGGCGAGGAGCAGGCGGTGACCGGCCAGCGGCGCCCCCTCGGCCAGCGACCAGTCGAACACCTCGCCGGAGCCGGGCTGCTTGCTGTCGAGCATCACCACGTCGGCGCCGTAGTCGCCCAGATGCCGCAGACCCTCATGGCCGGCGGGGAAGGCCTTGATGGTGAGCGGCACCCGCTCGGCCACCCAGGCGGTGTCGTCGGCCGACTCGTGGCCGTGGAGCTGGGCCGCGCCCAGCTGCGCCTTGGAGGTGATCTCCACCACTCGGGCGGGCAGCTCGTTGCGGAACACGCCCACGCTGAGCACGTCGCTGGGAAGCCGGCGCACGATGTCGCGAACCCGGTCCATCGGCACCTGGCGGGGCGACGGGGCGAAGATGAACCCCACCGCGTCGGCGCCCATGGCCACCGCCAGCAGGGCGTCGTCCTCGGTGGTGGTGCCGCAGATCTTCACGAACACGCCCCGACGCTAGTGGCTCGCAGCCCGACGGGGCCTGATGCACCGCGCCGATGCTGGGCCGGCTCGACCCTGCATCTGGGTGGGTTCTGCTGCTGGGCGAGTTCTAGCGCATTGGGCGGCCGCGGCTTCGGACCAGCACCACGAACGGCGACAGCAGGAACAGCAGCACCGACAGGCCCAGCGACAGCAGGCCGAAGCGCACCAGCACGAACCCTCCGGCCAGCACGCCGAAGATGACGGCGAAGATACCGAACACGAAGGCCAGCGGCGCCCCCAGCCGCATCCAGGCAGGCAGATCGCCCTCGGTGAGCGGGCGATCGTCACCATCGAAGTGGTCGCCGTTGTCCTCGAAGTAGTCGCCGCCGTCGAAGACGTCGCGGTCGTAGGCGACCTCCTCGTCACTGCGGCGTGAATCTTCGTGTGGGCGCGCGGTTGGCGAGTCGCGCCGAACAGGCGCCGCTCGCGGCGGCTGTCGCAGACGACGGTCTACGGCCGCTCGCGAGGCATCGTCCGACAGCATCTCCCAGGCCAGGTTGATGCGCCGCATTTGCTCGTCCGCGGCAGGATCGTCGCCCCGAACGTCGGGATGGATGCTCCGAGCGAGGGTCACATAGGCCCGCCGGATCTCAGCGGTGGGAGCATCGCGGGCCACGCCCAGCACCGCGTAGGGATCCACTCCGCCATCGTAGGTGCGGGGCCGAATCAATGACGCGAAGAGCGCCGTCCCGCCGCTGGAGGCCGCGCCGGATCGGCGGCCGAGCGGCGTCTGCCCCTCGGCCCCTCAGGCGCTCTCGGCCGGCGGTGACAGGACCGTGGCAGTCATGCCGGCCACTTCGGCATGGGCAGGCGGTTCGACTCGCCGGTGGACCGGCCCCAGCGCAACGGTCGCCCCGGAGTCCGGATCTCGCGCCGCAGATGTGACCTCGCCCACCGTGGTGCCGTCGATGGTGATCTCGTTGCCGGGCAGCACCTCGGCGTTGCCTCGGATCTCCAGAAGGCGCACCGGGCGGGGGACGTTGCCGCCGCGGCTGTCGATGCGGGCCACCAGCTCCTGGCCGACGTAGCAGCCCTTGGTGAAGCTCACCGACGACTCCACCAATCCTGCGACCTCGGCCGGAATGGTGCGCTCGCTCAGCTCGCGGCCCATGGCCGGCCAGCCGGCGCGGATGCGGGCTGCCTCGAATTCGGCCGAGCTCGCGACCGGCAGTCCCGCGGGTGGCGAGACCTTCGGCCCGAGCAGGTCGATGCCGCGGAACTGCGGCCAGTCGACTTCGGCCCGCACCTCGGCCTCGACCGCATCAAGATCGACGTCAGACACTCCGTCGCCCCGCACCGACAGCATCCGCCAGCCGGCAAGGCTCTCGAAGGCGACGTCCACTCTGAGCCGGAACCGTTCCAGTCGGGCGGCCAGCGCGGGGCCGAACCCGGCATCGACGTCGAGCAGGAACGTGTCGCCATCAGAAGCAGTGATCCGGAACCAGGCGCCCACCTTGCCCTGGGGGGCCAGCACCAGCGACCAGGCTGAGGCCCCGGCCTCTATTGCCTCGACGTCCTGGGAGATCTGGCCCTGCAGAAAGGCCTCGGCGTCGGAGCCGGTGGCCCGCACCACATCGCGCGGCGCCACGGCCACCAGGGGCTGCGCCACGTCGGCGGGGTCGGTCATCTCGTCCGGCTCCTGCTGTCCGGGGCTGCCAGCGACGGCGCCGACCATCTCATCCGGCTCTTGCGGTTCGGTGGCCGCCGTCGGTAACGCGGCTCAGCGGGGTCGGTCATGCCATCGGGCTCTTGCGGGCCTCGGTCATGCGCCGGGCGGCGGGGACCGCGGCCAGCAGGGCTCGGGCCTTGTTCACGCACTCGTCGTGCTCCTGCTCGGCCACGGAGTCGGCCACGATTCCCGCGCCGGCCTGCACCGAGGCCCGTCCGTCGCGCACCAGCATGGTGCGGATGGTGATGGCGGTGTCGATGTTGCCCGAGAAGTCGATGTAGCCGACCACGCCCGCATACGGGCCGCGCTTGACCGGCTCCAGCTCGTCGATGATCTCCATGGCCCGCACCTTCGGCGCGCCCGACACCGTCCCCGCGGGCAGCGTGGCTCGCAGCACGTCAATCGGCGACGCTGATCCGGCCAGCCTTCCCGACACCTGCGAGGTCAGGTGCATGACGTGGCTGTAGCGCTCAAGTGTCATCATCTCGTCGAGGTTGAGGGATCCGAACTCCACCACCCGGCCGATGTCGTTGCGGGCCAGGTCGACGAGCATCACATGCTCGGCCACCTCCTTGGGATGCTCGACCAACTCCGCGGCCAGGCGGCGGTCCTCGGCGTCGGTGCGGCCCCGGCGCCTGGTGCCGGCGATGGGCCGGCTGACCACCTTGCCGTCGAGGAGTTGCACCATCGGCTCGGGCGAGCCGCCCACCACCTCCAGGCCGTCGTGGCGCAGGAAGTACATGTAGGGGCTGGGGTTCACCTGGCGCAGCACCCGGTAGGCGTCGAAGGCGTCGGCGCCGAGGTCGAAGTCGAAGCGCTGCGACAGCACCACCTGGAACACGTCGCCGGCGAAGATGTACTCCCGGGCCGACTCCACCGCCCTCGAGTACAGCTCGAGGCCCATGGTGGAGGCGGTCTCCACCGGCTCGGCGCTGTCATCCCCGGCGCGGTCGGCACCGCCAGAGAGATCGGGGGGCGGCACCAGGGGCTCGTCGAGGGGCTTGGCCCCGTCGGCCGCGATGGCCTCCACCCGCAGGACAGCCTCGTAGTAGAGCCGGTCGATGGTGCGGTCGTCGGCGCTGGCGGGAACGAGCACGTTGGCGATCAGGGTGGCCCGCTGGCGCCAGTGGTCGTACACCGCCAGCTCGCCGATCAGCGACATCACCGCATCGGGGTGGCCCGAGTCGTCGACCGGGGCGTCGGGCAGGTGCTCCACCTCGCGCACGATGTCGTAGCCGAGGTAGCCGACCAGGCCTCCGTGCAGCGGCGGCAGGCCCGCGATCGACGGCGCCTTGTAGTGGCCGAGCAGCACCTCGAGCGCGGCGAGCATCCCCTCGTTGTGGGGGATGTCCACCCCGAGGCGACCGGTGACCGCCACTTTCGGGCCGTGGGCCACCAGGGTCGCGATGGGGTTGCGGCCGATGAACGACCAGCGGCTCCAGCGCTCGCCGTGCTCCACCGACTCCAGCAGGAACCCGTCGCCGCTGCCAACCACCCGGGCGAACGCGGCCACCGGCGTGGTCAGGTCGGCCAGAACCTCCCGCCACACCGGAACCACCCGGTAGCCGCGGGCCAGTTCCCGGAACTCTTCGACGCTGGGCTGGTGCATGGGGCGTTGCGCCGTGGGCCTCGGTCAGCCTGAAGCAGAACCGTCGAACGAGCGGAAGAAGCACGAGTAGCGGCCGGTGTGGCAGGCGCCGTCGCCGTCCTGGTCGACCACGAACAGCAGCGTGTCGCCGTCGCAGTCGTAGTAGGCCTCGCGCACCCACTGGCGCTCGCCCGAGGTCTCGCCCTTGCGCCACACCTCCTGGCGGGACCGGCTCCAGAACACAGTCCGGCCCTCGGCCAGGGTCAGGGCCAGCGTCTCGGCGCTCATCCAGGCCATCATCAGCACGGCCCGGGTGGACGCGTCCTGCACGATGGCGGGCACCAGCCCGGCCGCGTCATACTTGACAGCCGCCAAGGCCTCCTCGTCGGCGGAGATAGGAACAGAAGTCACGCCCGCCAGCCTAAGAGGCTGAGCGGGCGAAGCCGTGGGCAATGTTGTTTGGGTTTGGACACCTATTCAGCGAAGATTGGCTTGATGAGTTTCATCATAAATTGGTTGCGCTATCTTGCCAGCATGCCGACGATTCAGATTCGCAATATCCCTGAGCCGGTGTACTCGGAGATCCGCCGCCGGGCACAGAACCGGAACCAGTCGATTCAGCAGTTCATGCTGGCGGAGGTCCATCGCCTGGTTCAGCGTGCCGACAAGGAGGAGCTGATGCAGGGGATCGAGGAGTTCAAGGCCAGAGCCGGCATCGAAGTCGATGTGGAGCAGATGCTCGCCGACTTGGAGACAGACCGTCGATGAGCGCATCGGAACTGGTTGTCGACGCCTCGGTGGTGGTGCTCGCGGTCATCGACCAGACCAGTCGTGGACAGGATGCGAAGGCCAGGCTTCGAGCGGTGACGGTGCATGCCCCTCATCTGGTCGACATCGAGGTGGGATCGGCACTTCGTCGCCTGGTATTGCGAGGCCAACTCAGCCCCGACGACGCCGATGAGGCTCGACGCTTCGCCGGCGAAATCATCGACGTCCGGTATCCGCACCACCGAGGGCTGTGCGATTGGGCTTGGGCCAACCGAAGCCAACTCACGTTCTACGATGCCCAGTACGCCGCATTGGCCCAGCTTCTGGGGCTTGTCCTGCTGACCGCCGACACCCGTGCCGCTCGTGCTCCGGTGCGAGGGGTGGAGTTTGAGGTCTGCTGATCGAGCGGGCTGCCGAAGGTCGCTCGATCAACCTGAAGTGGCAATTCGTCAGGGAGCGGCAGGCTGGCGCTCGAGTTACGGGCTATTGGCAGAAGGCTCCTCCATTGACTAGGAAGTTCTGGCCGGTGATGAAGTCGGAGCCGCGGCCGGCGAGATACAGGATTGTGCCGACCATGTCCTCGGGTTGCTGGGTGCGCTTGATGGCCCTTCCGGCCACCACGAACTGGTCGCTGGCTGCGTCGGTGGGTCGCAGCGACGGGTTGGGTATCAGGTCGGGAGACACGGTGTTCACCGTTATCCCGTCGGGCCCGAGCTCCTGGGACAGGCACCGTGTCAGCCCAATGATCGCGCTCTTGCTGGCCACGTAGTGCGGGAAACCGACCGTGCCCTTGAAGCAGGTGTTCGAGGCGATGTTGATGATCTTGCCGGAACCCTGCCGCTGCATGTGGGGATACACCGAACAGCAGGTGAGCCAGACGCCGCGGACGTTGACTTCGAAAGTGCGATCCCACTCGCGCTCGGACACCTCGTTGAACGGGCCCCGAGTCGTCTCAGAGAAGTAGGCGGCGTTGTTGATGAGCACATCGATGGTGTCGAAAGCGCCGACCGCGGCCGCGGCCAGCGCGTCGTTGTCGGCCGCGGAACTGATGTCGACGTGAACGCCGATGGCTCGGCCACCGGCAGCCTTGACCTCGCTCACGGCGTCGGAGGTGTCGAGCAGGTCGGCGACGACGATGTCGAAGCCTGCCTCCGCTAGCGCAATGCAGTAGGCCAGCCCCAACCCTCTCGCTCCTCCGGTCACGATCGCGGTAGGTGCCACATTGACTCCCTTGCTTGTGGTGCCGTTGTTTCTGGCGCCTGGCTTCTGATGACTTCGTTGAGTCTCGACCTCGGGGCGATGTTATGCGCTAGCCGCTCGGCCCCCGGCACCGCGGGCACGTCTGGAAGGGCTCGGGCCGGACCGCCCAGCAGCTGGTCGTCTCCGGCGGTCACGGCTTTCGATGCCTCGCAGCGGCCCGCTAGCGTCGTCGCGTGCGGCATGGCTCGGCCGCGGGAACCGGCCCGACAGTGGCCGGCGATCAGCCGACGAACAGCATTGCGGTGCCCGCGGCGGCGCCCAGAGAGGACAGAAACATGAGCGCCATCACCGCAGACACTGCCCGCAGGCTTCCCAAGGCGGAACTGCACCTCCATCTCGACAGCGGATTCGAGGTGGAGGATGCGGTGCGGCTGGCCGAGGAGAACGGCGTACCCCTCCTCAAGGAGCCGCCCGACGCCATGTTCGACTGGGAGGATCTTCAGGAGTTCCTGACCTTCCTCGACTGGGTGCTGTGCCTGCCCCGCAACGGCGAGCAGGTGGCGTCGCTGTCGTACTCGCTGGCTCAGCGGCAGCGCCGCTCCGGGGTGTCCTACACCGACATGATGGTGAGCCCCATCCACTGGAAGAACTTCGAGGGCCCGCTGGAGGAGTTCATTGCCGCGGTGGCATCAGGGCTCGAGGAGGCCGAGCGCGACGGCTGCCCGCCGGTGTACCTGTCGGTGAGCATCTCCCGCAAGCACAGCCGGGCCGAGGCCCACGAGGTGCTCGACACCATGCTGGCCATGGGCCATCCGAGGGTGGTAGCCCTGTCGATCGACGGCAACGAGGCCCTGGTGGGCCGCACCGGGGACCGCTTCGCTCCGGTCTTCAAGCGGGCCCGAGCCAATGGACTCGGGATTCGAGCCCACGCTGGCGAATCAAGCGGCCCCGAGGGCGTGTGGGACGCCATCGACCTCCTCAAGACCCAGCGAGTCGACCACGGCGTCCGGTCGGTGGAGGACCCGGAGTTGGTCGAAGAACTCGTCGAGCGCGGCATCTTCTTGAACGTGTGCCCGTGGTCCAACGTTCTGCTCGGCCTGTATCCCGACCGGGAGTCGCACCCGATCCGGACCCTCGTCGACGCGGGCGCGAGGGTCACCCTCAACACCGACGGGTCCGGCTTCTACCGGATCACCCTCGAGGACGAGTACGTGACCGCCAGCGAGGTGTACGGCTGGTCCACCGACGTTCTGCGCCGGCTGGCGCGCACCTCGGTCGAGGCCAGCTTCTGCCAAGACCCGCTCCGATCCGAGCTGCTCGCGGGCATCGACGCCTTCGACTTCGGTGACTGACGGGGTCGCCAACTAGCAGGCCGCCGCGCGCGCCCCTTTAGGTAGCCGCCCCTCGATCGGGAATCATGGCCCGCACCACGGCCGGGCTCAGCGGGGTCTCGCGGATCTGTGGGTTGAACTCGGCGAGCGCATGGGCGAGGGCGTTGCCGATGGCGGCCGCCGGTCCCACCGTCCCGCCCTCGCCGACCCCCTTCATGCCCAGCGGCGTGTTGGGCGACGGGCTCTCGAAGTGCTTGATCACCACCTCGGGCATCTCGAGCGCCGAAGGCATCAGATAGTCCATGAACGCGGTCTGGGGCTGGCCCAAGTCGTTGAAGCGCAGATCCTCGTACAGGGCTCCGCCCACGCCCTGGGCAATCCCGCCCCAGATCTGGCCATCGACGATCGGGGGATTGATGACCCGCCCGCAGTCGTGGGCCAGGATGTAGTCGAGGATCTCGATCTCGCCCGTCCCCAAATCGACCCGGATGACGGCGGCATGGGCCGCGTTGGCGTAGGACGCGCTGGCGTTGATCCTGCCCCTCTCATCGGGCACGTGCTCCATCAACTCGGGCTCGTAGCGGGCGGTCGCCTCCAGGCCCGGCGCCATTCCCGGCGGCAGGTCCATGGTCCTGATGACGGCTCTGGTGGCGATCGCAGCCATTGTCACCGCCGGCTCGGGACTGCCGGCCACGTGCACCCGGCCAGCCTCGATCACCAGATCGTCCTCGGTGGCTTCCAGCATGTGGGCTGCGATCCTCTTGACCTTGTCGCGCACCTCGCCCGCCGCGAGCAGCAGGGCGCCGCCGCCGATCACGGCCTGCCGGGAGCCGAAGGCGCCCAGGCCGTAGGGGGTCGAGTCGGAGTCGGCCAGCTCGACCTCGACGGTCTCGATAGGCACGCCGAGCGCGTCGGCGGCGAGGGTGGCCACGAACGTGGTCGTTCCCTGGCCCTGGTCGGTGACCCCCGACGCCACCCGCACGCCGCCGTCGGGCAGCACCTCGATGGAGCAGGACTCGTGCCCGGCCCAGTGCGCGGAGGCGCCGTGGTGGGTCGGTGAGACGCCCTCGAACAAGACCGCGTAGCCCACGCCGACCCGGGACTGCTGGTCGGTGCCGTGCTGTGCGGCGGCCCGCCGGTGGGCGGCCTCGCCCAACTCGACCACCTTCTCGAACGACTCGGCGAAGCTGCCCGAATCCAGGAGCGCGCCCGAAGCCGTCTTGTAGGGCAGATCCTCGGACTGCAGCAGCATCGACCGGCGCAGATCGAGTCGGTCCACCCCGACCTCGGCGGCGATCTCGTCGATGAACCGCTCGAGGGCGAACACGGCCTCGGGCACCCCGAAACCCCGGTAGGAGCCGCCGGGCGTCTTGTTGGTGGCCACCGCGGCCACCGACACCGCGCAGTGGCCGATGTCGTAGGGACCGGTCATGTGGGCGGCGGTGGTGAGCGCCGGGCACCAGGCTCCCGGAAATATCTCGGCCGACCCGAGGTCTTGGACGACCTGGACCCGCATGGCCAGGATCCGGCCGTCGTCGGCGATGGCCGCCTCGATATCCACCATGTGGTCGCGGGCATGGGCCGCGGCGATCATGTGCTCGGCCCGGTCTTCGACGAAACGGACGGGACGACCGTGGCGCAGGGCCAGCCAGGACGCCACAACATCCTCGGGATACAGGTGCTGCTTGAGCCCGAAGCCGCCGCCCACGTAGGGGATGACCACCCTGATGTCGCGCTCGGCCATCGGCAGCACATACGACAGGGTGGTGCGGGCGATGTGGGCGTGCTGGTTGGTGCACCATAGGTGGAGGCGGCCGTCTCGCACCTCGGCCATACAGGCCCGGGTCTCCATGGGCATGGCGGTGTGGCGGCCCATCTTGTAGCGGCGCCGCAACACCCGGTTGCCGGCCAGGATGGCGGCTGCCTCTGAGTCGTCGGGCTGCAGGTCGAGGAGCCGGTTGTTGGGCCAGTGCTCGAACAACCGCGGCGAGTCCGGGTCCAGGGCGTCTTCCAGAGAGGTGACCGCGGGCAGCTCCTCGTAGTCGACCTCCACGAGCTCGGCCGCGTCCTCCGCGATGTAGCGGTTCTCGGCCAGCACCACCGCCACCGGCGATCCCACGTAGCGAACCTTGTCCTGGGCCAGCGGGAACGTTCCGGGGGTCTGGGTGTAGGCGGAGGCGAAGTTGGGGTAGGGCGAGACGTCGGTGAGGTCGGCGGCAGTGATCACCGCGATCACGCCCGCGACGGCGGCCGCCTCGGCGGTGCGGATGGCAGCGATCCGGCCATGGGCCACCGTGCTGCGCACCACCGCGATCTCGGCCATGTCGTCGCGGCGGAGATCGGCGACGTAGGCGCCCCGACCACTGAGCAGGGCATCGTCCTGCCTGCGGGTGACGTGGGTGCCCGTATAGACCGGACGGGAACCGAGCACAAAGGCGTCAGCCATCTTCGACCCGATTCCAGGCCGTGCGCACCGCCTGGAGGATGCCGCCGTAGCCGGTGCAGCGGCACAGGTTGCCCGATATGGCCTCGCGGATCCCGTCGGTGCCGGGGTATTCGTCGGGATCGACGGTCGCCAGCGTCATCAGGAATCCCGGAGTGCAGAACCCGCACTGCAGGCCGTGGTTGTCCTTGAAGGCCTGCTGGAGCGGGCTCAGGCCCTCCGACGCCAGTCCTTCCACCGTGGTGATCGACGAACCGTCGACCTGGGCGGCCAGCATGATGCAGGAGCGCACCGGCTCGCCGTCGAGGTTGATGGTGCACGCTCCGCAGATCCCCTGCTCGCAGCCGACGTGGGTGCCGGTCAGCCGCAGATCGTCCCGCAGGAAGTCGGCCAGCAGCTGGCGGGCCGGCACCACCGCCTCTACCGCGCGAGCGTTGACGGTGACGCTGATCGGCACCTCGGCGACCGGTTCGACCCGGCGCGCTGCCGGAGCGCTCATGGGGCCGCCTCCTGCAATGCCCAGCACAGCCGCAGGCAGGCGCGCTCCGTCGGGCAGGTCGGAGCGCTCATGGGGCCACCTCCTGCAATGCTCGCTGCAGCAGGGCGGCCACGATCTGGCGCCGGTACCGCGGCGATCCGTGGATGTCGTCCCACGGCTCGATCTCAGCGGCGGCGGCCTCAGCGGCGGTGTCCAGGTCTGCCGCGTCGAGGCTCCGGCCGACGATGGCGCCCTCCGCGCCGGGCAGGCGCACCGGGTTGGATCCGATCGCGAACGCCGTGAGCCGGGCCTTCGACACCACCCGGTCCGTGATGTCCACCGCGGCGGCGACGCCAGCGACCGCGAAGTCGCCCTTGCGCCGGGCGAACTCCTTGAAGGAGCACCTGGTCGTGGACGGGAGCACCGGGAAGATCACATGGGAGAGAATCTCGCCGTCGGCGAGCGAGTTCATGTAGGGCCCCGCAAAGAACGACGAGGCGCCGATAGCCCGCTGCCCATCGCGGCCCGCGGCCACCATGGTGGCGTCGACGGTGAGGGCCACGGCCGGCAGCTCCGCCGCCGGATCGGCGTGGGCGATGCTGCCGCCGACGGTCCCGCGGGCCCGTATCTGGCGGTGCCCGATGAACGGCACGGCCAGGCTCAGCAGCTCGCAGCCCTCAAGGCTGTGGCGCTCGACGCGGCGCTGGGTGACGGTTGCGCCGATCAGCCAGTCCGACGCCCGGCGCTCCATGCGCTGCAACTCGGTGATGGCGCCGATGTCGACGAGCACGCCGGGGCGGGCCAACCGGTGGTTGAGCATCGGAACGAGGCTCTGGCCCCCCGCGAGGGGCCTGGCCTCATCGCCGTGCTCGGCCAGCACGGCCAGAGCCTCGTCGACCGCTCTCGGCCGGCAGTAGAGGAAGGGGGGCGGCTTCACGAGCGCAGCCCCGCCAGCTCCAGCAGCCACTTCCGGTATTCCAGCAGGGCCAGGTCGGCGCCCTTGACGAACATCTCCTCGGGCAGCGTGATCGGAACCTGGGCCGGCGTCTGCGACTCGACGATCGGGCGGTCCTGGTCGGTGACAAGCTGCGCGAACGCCATGAACTCCTCGCCGTGGTCGAGCCCGTAGTTGCGGCCCTGATAGGTGAAGCACCGAGTTCGCTCGGGGCCCACCGGCGCCAGGCAGACCCACAGCACGTAGTCCTCGGTCTCACCGGCGCTGCTGTTCAGCTGCATCGCGTTGGGCACGAACACCCGGTATCGCTTGATGGCGCCGTAGACCTGATCGCCGTCGGTGTCGGCGGTGGGAGCGTTCTTGACGTTGTCGGTGAACTCGGGGAACGGTCCGGCCACGAACCGGAGCTCCCCGCCGACCCGCTCCACGGCGTAGTCGTCCACTCGGGGCTGGTTGCTGTCGCCGAGGAGCCCGTCGTGCACCCACGGGAAGTGGGAGAAGTCGAAGTAGTTCTCCAGGCGGCGCGCCATCGAGCAGTCCCACTCGTACACGTCGAGATGCAGGAACTGGTAGCTGGGGTCGTCGAACATCGGCACCGACGGCGGCGGGTGGATGGGATCGCCCAGGCAGGTGTACACCAGCCCGCTGGTCTCGCAGGTCGGGTAGCTGCCCAGCTTCACGTTGATGTGCTCCGAGAGCTCCTCGCGGGCCGGGATCCGGCGGATGGCGCCGGTGGCGTCGTAGGTCCAGCCGTGATACGGGCAGCGCAGGCAGTCGTCGACGACCTTGCCCAGCGACAGCGCGGTCCCCTTGTGCAGGCACTGGTCGTCGAACACGACGGGCTGGCCGTCGAGGCGCACCACCACCAGCTTCTTGCCGTACAGCACGAAGCCCTGCGGCTCGTTGGTGAGTTCGTCCGAGTAGGCCACCGGGTACCAGAACTTGTCCCGCATGGCCTCGTACATCTTGTCCTCGGTGTCGGCATCGACGTAGTCGACCCGGCTGATCAGCTGGCTCATTGGGCGTCCCCCTTTCGTCGGTGCGGTTCAATCACCTCTCACCCCTGAAGTACGGCACGCCCAAGTGCAGCGGCTCCTGGCTGCGACGCCGGTTGACGACGAGGGCCGCGATCGTCAACGCGAACGGCAGCGCGAGCAGCAGCTGGTGAGGAACCTCCAGGCCCCGGGCCTGGAGCGACAGCTGATAGGCGTCGAGGTAGCCGAAGAGGAGCGAGCCGGCGAGGATCCTCCCGATCCGCCAGTTGCCGAAGATGACTATGGCCAGCGCTATCCATCCCCGTCCTGCGGCCACGTCCACGAAGAACAGCCCCGACAGGAACACGCTCAAGAACGCGCCGGCCAGGCCGGCCATGAGGCCCCCGAAGGCCAGCGCCAGGTACTGCATCCGGGTGACGCCTATTCCCCGCATGTCGCAGGCGGCGGGGTTGTTGCCGACGCTGCGCAGCTCGAGGCCGAACTGGGTCCGGTTCAGTACGTACCACAGCGCGGGGCAGGCACCGATGGCTGCGTACGTCAGCCAGTGCTGGCCGAAGACGATCTCCCCGACGGCGGGTATGTTGGCCAGAAGGGGGATCTCGGCGAAGTCGAAGGTGTCGCTGCGGGGCATCTCGCCGCCCGTCTGCGGGTAGAACGCCCGGAACAGGTAGAACGCCATGCCGATGCCGAACAGGTTGAGGGCGAGTCCCGCCACGACTTGCTCGACCCTGATGCTGCTCACGAGGACGGCCATCAGCAGCGACAGGAGTATTCCGGCCCCGACCCCGCTCAGCACTCCCAGCCACAGGGAATCGGCCTTGTCGGCCACCACGAAGGACCCGAAGGCCGACACCGTGATGGTGCCCTCGATGCCCAGGTTCAGCACGCCGGCCCTCTCGGTGACCATCTCGCCCAGCGCGGCCAGCAGCAGCGGCGTGGCGATGCGGATGGCGCTGGCCAGCACGCCCACGTTGACGAGGGCTTCGAGCACGTCACTCATCGGTGGGGTCCGCTAGAGCCGGCAGCGACTCATCGGTTCGGGTCCTCTGGAGCCGGTAGCGCACCGCCACCGCGCCGGTCAGCACGAAGATGAGCGACAGCCCCTGGATCACGTCGACCAGCGCGGCCGGAATCCCGGTCTGGATCTGCATCGTCACCGCGCCGTTGACGAGAGCCCCGAAGGCGATGGCGCTCACGACCACGCCGGCGGGATGCAGGCGACCGATGAGCGCGATGATGATGCCCACGAAGCCGAAGTTGTTGGAGATGTCGAGCTGGAGGCGATGATGCACTCCGGCCAGTTCCGCCGCTCCGGCCAGTCCGGCCAGCGCGCCGCTGATCGCCATCACCAGCACGGTCACACGAGGAACCGAGATCCCCTTGTAGGAGCCCGCGGTGCGGTTGATGCCCACGCCTCGCACCTCGTAGCCCAGAGCGGTCCGTCTGAGCACCACGTAGACCACGACAGCCATGGCCGCTGCGATGCCGAATCCCCAGTGGAGCCGGCTTCCTCCGATCATCAGCGGCAGATGGGTCGACTCCGGCAGCGTCACCGTCTGGAAGTAGAACGTGTCGGGGGACCGCCACAAGTCTCCGAGCAGATACGACAGGATGAGCAGGATGATGAAGTTGAGCATCACTGTCGTGATGATCTCGTTGGTGTCGTAGCGGGCCTTCAGCACGCCCGCGATCGACGCCCACAGCGCTCCGGCCGCGGCCGCCCCGATGAACAGCACCGGCACCATCACGCCGCGGGGAAGCACGCCGCTCCACAGGTCGCTGACGAAGTACGCCCCCATGGCGCCGGCGAAGAACTGGCCCTCGCCTCCGATGTTCCACACCTTGGCCCGGAACGCGAAGGCGGCCGCGAGGCCGGTGAAGATGAGTGGGGTGGCCTGGACCAGCGTTTCGTAGATCGCCCGCCTAGACCCGAAGGCGCCGTCGAACAAAGCCCGGTAGGAGTCGACGACGCTCTTGTCGGAGGCCGCGATCAGTATCGAGCAGATCGCCAGCCCAATGATGAACGCGCCCACCAGGGTGACGACCTCGTGCCAGGGCTTAACCTCGAGCCGTCGCTCCAGACGCCATCCGGCCCGGCGGAGCAAGCTCCCGGAAGAGGTGCCAGGCGCATTAGAAATGCCCGCGCTCATGGCGGGGCCTCGCCCGGGGTGCCCGACACCCCGGCCATCCACATACCGATCCGGTCGATGGTGGCATCACGGCGGTCGACCTCGCCGACGATGCGGCCGTCGAACATCACCGCGATGC
This sequence comes from Acidimicrobiia bacterium, assembly GCA_022821685.1. Taxonomy (GTDB): domain Bacteria; phylum Actinomycetota; class Acidimicrobiia; order Acidimicrobiales; family Aldehydirespiratoraceae; genus Aldehydirespirator. The sequence continues at coordinate 152,149 of JAJEDD010000018.1, read as the reverse complement.
GGCTCGACAGGTTCAGCAGCTCGTCCAGATCCTCGGAGATCAGCAGGATGGCCGCGCCCCGGTCGCGCTCCTCGACCAGCCGTCGCCTCACGTACTCGGTGGCGCCGATGTCCAGACCCCTCGTCGGCTGGTGGACGATCAGCAGCCGGGGCTGGCCGGCGAGCTCGCGAGCCATCACGATCTTCTGCAGATTGCCGCCCGAGAGCACCCGGGTGACATGCGTGGGCGACGGCGCGGCAATGTCGTAGTTGGCGAAGGAGTCGTCCGCGAACCGGGCAATATCGTTCTGGTTCAGCCAGCCCCGCCGCCCGAAGCGGTCGGAGCGCTGGCGGCCGAGGATCAGGTTCTCGCTTATCCGGAAGTCCATCATGAGGCCCTGGTGGATGCGGTCGGCGGGGACGCTGGCGACACCGAGATCGAGCCTGGCTGCCGGCGACAGCTCGGCCATGTCCTGTCCGTCGACGACGATGGTGCCGGCCGCGGCGGGCTGCATCCCGACGAGCACATCGAACAGCGCGTCCTGACCGTTGCCCGACACGCCGGCGATGCCCAGGATCTCGCGTTCGTGCACCACCAGCGACACCTGCTTGAGGGAGCCCCTGCCGGACTCGGTGGCCACGTCGAGTCCCGAGACGTCCAGCACCAGGTCTCCCCGTGAGGCCTCGGCCACGTCGATGTCCAAGTCGACGTCACGGCCGACCATCATCCTGGTGAGGCCGGCCATGGTCACTTCCGAGGTGAGGGAGGTGCGGACCACCCGGCCGCGCCGCAGGACGGTCACGTCGTCGGAGATCTCCATCACCTCGTGGAGCTTGTGGGTGATCAGCACGATGGTGAGACCCTCGGAGGCCATGCGGCGAAGGGTCGTGAAGAGCCGCTCGATTCCTTCGGGGGTCAGCACCGCGGTCGGCTCGTCGAGGATCAGCACTTCGCAGCCGAGGTAGAGGGCCTTGAGGATCTCGACCCACTGTTGCTGGCCCACTGCCAGGTCGCCGACCGGAGTGTCGAGATCGACCTCCACGCCGTAGAGGTCGCACAGCTCACCGAGGCGGACCCGGGCTGTGCGCAGGTCGACCTTGGCCTCGCCCCGGGTGCCGATGACGACGTTCTCGAGAACCGACATCGGCGTGACCAGCTCAAAGTGCTGGCGCACCATCCCGATCCCGGCCGCGATGGCGTCGCGGGGCGAGACCATATGGATCGGCTCGCCCCGCAGCTCGATGACTCCCTCGTCGGGCTCGTGCACGCCGTAGAACAGGTCGGCGAGAGTGCTCTTGCCCGCCCCGTTCTCCCCGAGCAGGCAATGCACCCTGGCCCGCTGGACCTCCAACGTGATGTCGTCGTTGGCGACCACGCCGGGGAACCGCTTGGTCACACCGCTGGCCCGCAGCAGAACGGAGTTGGCGCCGGAGCCGTTCATGGCACCGAAGAACGGTAAACAGCCGTGGGCATCGGGGTTGGGACGCCGAGACGCTAGGGGCCCCAGAACCCGTGATGGACCTGAACCGCCTCGTCCACGAGATGCGGCCCGCTGACCTCGATGGCGCGCTGCCCGCTGGCCAGCACGGCCCGGCACCCGACCCCGGTCATCGTGGCGTTCTCGTCTCGCTCGCCGTTGTCGAACGGCATCAGGTCCGACTCGTTCATGCCGTAGACCAGGCGGGTGACGCCGGCCCAGTACATGGCGCCGGCGCACATCGCGCACGGTTCGCAGCTCGCGTACACGGTGCCGCCGGCGATCTGCTCGGCAGTGAGCGCGAGGCCCATCTCGCGGGCCAGGTTGGTCTCCGCATGGCCGATCAGGTCTCCGGTGGTCACCACCGAGTTCTCGGCCTCGGCGAGGACCCGCCCCGAGCTGTCGACGAAGATCGCTCCGAACGGATGGTTCCCGTTCTGGCGGGAGCGTCTCGAAACGTCGATCGCCCGCCGCAACAACTGTTGCTCTCGCTCAGTCAGCTCCGGCATGCGAGGCTCCCCCCGATCTGCTGTTGCCGGCGGCCGGCCCGGCCTAGCGGGCCGGCCGCTAGCGAGTGGATCAGCTGACGTCGCCCGGATTGAACTCGACGACGAGCTCGCCGTTCAGGATCTGGTCCCGAGCGGCGTTGACCTCCGCGATGACGTCGGCGGGCACGAGGGCCTCGTTCAGCGGTGCGATGTCGGCGCCGCCCTCGGCCATGTAGAACTGGATCCGCTCGGTCGGGGCGTCGTAGGGATCGCCGGCGGTCTCGTGGGCCCACCACTCGTCGATCAGCACGTTCAGTCCCGGATCCCACAGGATCAGCACGCTGGTGATGACGACCTCGGGGGCCAGCGCCTCCTGGTCGTCGAGATCGCCGATGGCGAAGACCCTGTCCGCCTCCAGCGCGGCCTGGAACGTGCCGAACGTTGAGGCCGCGTAGAGGCTGTCGGCACCCTCCTCGATGAGGGCGGCGCCGGCCTCCTGGGCGGCGGCCGGATCGAACCAGCTCTCGATGTAGGTGACCCGAACCTCGAGGTCGGGGTTCACCGAGCGGGCACCCGCGAAGAACCCGTTGACCGGGCCGTTCACGTTGGGGAACGGGAATGCGGCCACCGAGCCGATGATGCCGGTCTCGTTGAGATGGCCCGCGGCGATGCCGGCGAGGTAGGCGGCCTCGTGGGGCAGCACGTCCAGCCAGTAGCCGTTGCCGCCCCGGCCCTCGTTGCCGGATCCGGTGAACGACCAGAGGATGTCTGGGAAGTCGTCCCTGATGGCGTAGATCGAGTCGGAGTAGGTGCTGTGGGCGATGATCATGTCGAAGTCGCCGGTCTCCGCGGTCTGGCGGAGAACCCGCTCGCCGTCGGCGTAGGAGATGTTCTCGAAGTACTCATAGGTGATGTCGAGGCCGTAGGGGGCCTCGGCTGACACCCGGTTGAGCGCCCCCAGCATCGAGGTGCTCCAGGTGTCGTCGGCGGTATTCCCGAAGATGACTGCGATGTGGAGCCCCGTGGGATCCTCACTGGCCGCGGGCTCGGGAGCTTCCTCCACGGGCTCTGGATCGGGCTCAGGTGCGGGTTCCGGATCTGGCTCCGCGGCCGGTTCCGGTGCCGGCTCGGGCTCGTCGTCTCCGCAAGCCGCCAGAACGGTCGAGAAAGCCAGCACGGCGGCCAGCAATCGGATCGTGAATCGCATCATTGGTGCCCCCTCATGGTTGATGCCCCCTTCATGCCGTCGTGTCCACGCCCAGCTGAAGGGGCCTGAACATTGGCGAGAGCAATATGGTGGCGCGCTGATGTTGCGGCTGTCAAGGCGGGTGACGCCGCCGACACCGCTGGCGACACGGACTTGACGTGAGGGCGGCCCTCGCTACACTACGCCGCGGGTATTGATGGCATCAATCTCACGGGCCCGACGGGTTCGTGCGTCTCCGGTAGGCAAGGGGGACTTGACACGATGCGGATCAGCGGAACGCCATTCACGCCGCGAATCGGCCCGCTCGTCAAGTCGGGCACGTGGTCCGAGTGGGCGGCCGGTGATGTGGTCTACCTTCGCCCGGAGTCGTTCTGGGATCACGAACATGAAGTGGCTGCGATGCGCGACGCAGCCGTTCTTGAGGACAAGTCACCTCTTGAGATGTACTTCTTCTCAGGTCCTGACGTGGTCGAGTTTCTCCAGCGGCTCGCCATTCGCGACATCTCGAAGATGGAACTCAGACATGCTTATTACAATGCATTCTGCGATAATAGAGGCAAGCTCATAAGCGACGGACTCTTATTTCGTATTTCCGAGCAGAAGTTCGGCTACACCGCCAGCCCGCTGGACATCTGGTATGCGCAGAACGCCGAGGGCTTCGATGTGACCGTCGAGAACGTCACACAGGAGTGGGGAATCCTCCACATCCAGGGCCCGGCATCCGACGACATATTGGCGAGGGCGGCAGGACAGGACCTGTCCGGTCTGCGGTTCTCCCGAGGTGTTGAAATCCGGCTCGGCTCAGCCACCGTCTGGATCTGGCGACAGGGCTTCACGGGAGAGCGCGGCTTCGAGTTCTGGGTACGGGCCGGAGATGCCTTGGAGGTGTGGGACATCCTGTACGCCGCGGGGGAGCCGTTCGGGATGATGCCGCTCGGGGATCTGGCCGAGGACGTCGGCCGGATCGAAGCCGGTCTCATCCTGCCTGTTATCGACTACACGAGAGCCGGTCCTGACAGCTCTACCCATTCTGGCGATCCCACCGCCCCGCAGCATGTCCAGTGGGAGGCGACGCCCGAAGAAGTGAACATCGGCCGGTTCGTCGCCTTCGGGAAGGGAGACTTCGTCGGCAGGGAGGCGTTGCTGGCCGAGCGCCAGAGCGGTGGCCCGGCCCGACGCCTAGTCGGACTGCGCATCGACGGGCGAGACATTGCGGCACAGCAGGCTGCGCAGGGCGTGCCCCCCCGTGTTCCGCAGCGCTGGCGGTTCCCGCTGCTGCCGGTCCGATCCGAGGACGGCCACGTCGGGTACGTCAACAGCATTGCGTGGAGTCCCAGGGTCGGCGGGCTCATCGGGCTCGCCCGGATCAGCACCGCATCTGCGAAGCCCGGGACGAAGGTGGTCCTGGATTGGAAGATCTCAGGTTCAATATGCGAGGTCGGCGCGGCGGTCTCGGAGCTCCCGTTCGTGGAGATGAAGCGCAGTAGCCAGCAGTAGCGCAGCAACCAGCGGTGACGTGGTGGAGGGTTCTGACGCGGGGCGGCGGCCTCGGTTCGGCGGGCTACAGGTAGAGGCCGGTGCTGCCCTTGTCGAGGCGCTCGGCGGCTACGGCGTGGATGTCGCGCTCTCGCAGGATGATGTAGTCGCGACCGCGGACCTCGACCTCGTAGCGGTCCTCCGGGTTGAACAGCACCCGATCGCCCTTCTCCATGTTGCGGACGTTGGGCCCGACCGCCACCACCTCGGCCCAGGTGAGGCGCTTGCCGACCTGGGCGGTGGCCGGGATAAGTATGCCGCCGGTAGAGCGGCGCTCGCCCTCGGCCTCCCCCACCGCCACCAGGATGCGGTCGTTGAGCATCTTGACCGGCAGCCGGTCGTCGTCGTGGGGGCCGGGCGCCGAGTCTTTGCGCGACACGGGGTCGGCTCGGGGCTCGGTCGCAGTCACGGCGCCCAACCGTATCGGGCCGCGCCCAGCGGGACGCGACCGTGCGGCTGCGGCCGGTCGCTTGCCTATTCGCTCGGCCTCTCGGGCTGGGCCTATCAGTCGGTGGTGGGGGCCGGCTCGATGTCGCCGCCGGCGATGCTGATCAGCCAGCGGCGGTATTCGACGGTGCCCGCGTCGGCCCCCTTGACGTGCATCTCCGCGGTCAGGTCGACCGGCAGCTCCTCGGGGCGCTGCGACTCCACGATGGGCTGGTCCTGGCCCAGGATCACGTACTGCATGTCGTGGAACTCCTGATCGCGGTCCAGCGCGTAGTTGCGGCCCACGAAGGTGAAGCAGCGGGTCCGTCTCCGACTGACCGGCGCGACCGCCACATACAGCACGAAGTCCTCGGTGTCCCCGGCTGAGCTGTTGAGCTTCATGGCGTTGGGCATGAACACCCGGTAGCGCTTCCAGGCCTCGTAGGTCAGGCCGTCGTGCTCAACCGCCGAGTTCTTGACGTTGTCGGTGTACTCGATGAACGGACCGGCAGTGATTCGCAGCTCGGCTCCGTGCCTCGACACCTCATAGTCGGCGATCTCCGCCTCGTCACGGTCGCCGAGGATGCCGTGGTGCACATGGGCGAAGTGTGAGAAATCGAAGTAGTTCTCCAGGCGGCGGGCCACCGAGCAATCCCACTCGTAAGGCTCGAAGCGCAGGAAATGGTAGGCGGGGTCGTCCAGTTCGGGGCACTCCGACGGGCCGAAGCGCGGCGTCTCGCCCGCGAGGCAGGTCCACACCAGGCCGCCGGCCTCGATGGTCGGGTAGGTGGGAAGCTGGGCTACCAGCTTGCCGTTGAGCTCGGGGCGGGCCGGGATGTCGACCACCGTGCCCTCGGCGTCGTAGGCCCAGCCGTGGTAGGCGCAGCGCAGCCGGCAGCCGTCGATGCGGCCCAGCGACAGCGCCGAGCCGCGGTGGCGGCAGATATCGCTGAAGGTGTGGGCGACCCCGTCGAGGCGGACCACGGCCAAGCGGGTCTCGAACAGCGTGACCTGGTGGGGCTCGTCGGTCAGGTCGGCCGAGAAGGCCACCGGCTGCCAGAAGCGCTTGAGCTGCTGGTAGAGCCGCTCCTCGCCGGCCATGTCGAGCTGGGTGTTGCCCTGAGGCTCGAATCCCGCGATGGAATCAGGGGCTTGGGTCGCGGCGCGGTCTTGGGTCATGGTCATGGTGTTGTCACCTCTTCAAGGTTCACCCTTCTTCGATGGTCACCGTGATGGCCGACACCGGGCAGCAGGCCTCGGCGCTTCGAGCGTCATCCATCAGTTCGGGCGGAACGGTCGGCCTCAGGATCTCCAGGCGGGTGCCGTCGTCGTCGATGTCGAAGATGTCGGGGGCCAGCGAGGCGCACATCCCCGACACGATGCAGGTGTCGCGATTCACCTCAACGGTTGCGTCAGCCATGTTGGGTTCCTCCCTCTTCGTGGTTGGTGCTCCAGGCCGCCGCCACCGCTTCGGTGATGTTCTGGTAGCCGGTGCAGCGGCAGAGGTTGCCCGACAGCAGCTCCACGGTGCGTTCGGGCGACCGCCACTCGGCCGGGTCGACGCTCTCGAGCGTCATCAGGAAGCCCGCGGTGCAGAAGCCGCACTGCAGGGCATGGTGGTCGTGGAAGGCCTGCTGCATGGGCGACAGCGCGCCGGTGGCGGAGTCGGCGAGATCCTCGACCGTGCGGATCTCAGCGCCATCGGCCTGGGCGGCCAGCATCAGGCACGACCGCACCGCGTCGCCGTCCACGATCACGGTGCAGGAGCCGCAGTAGCCGTGCTCGCAGCCGACGTGGGTGCCGGTGAGGCCGGCCACGTCGCGGATGTAGTCCGACAGCAGCAGCCGGGCGGGCACGCGGTGCCGGCTCAACCTCCCGTTGACGGTTATGCCCACGGCCACCTCGGTAAGCGCCTCTGAAGTCATAGTTGCTCCTTGGCAGCGAGCGCAGTTCGGGCGGCTCGCAGCACCAGCGCGGCGACCGCCTCCCGGCGGTACCAGCTGGTGGCGTGGATGTCGTCGAAGGCATCGGCGCAGTCGGCGGCTGCAGCCTGTTCGATGTCTGCCGTGGGCCGGCCCGCGCTCCAGCCAGCCAGCGCCGCCTCGGCGGAGCCCAGGCGCAGGGGGGCGCCGCCGACCCCGAAGCCGACAAGGCGACTGGTGCGCACCGCGCCGTCGGATGCGTCGATCATGGCGACCAGCCCAGCCACGGCGAAGTCCCCGGCGCGGCGGGCGAGCTCGTCCACCACCGTGACCGAATCCGGGCGCGTCGCCGGGAACCAGGCCTCGGTCACCAACTCGCCGTCCTCTAGCGCGGTCCAGAACGGCCCGCAGAAGAAGTCGCGGGCCGCGATCTCGCGGCGCCCACCGGGTCCGGTCACTCGAATGCGGGCGTCGGTGGCCACGGCCAAAGCGGGCAGTTCTGCAGCCGGGTCGGCGTGGGCGAGGCTGCCGCAGACGGTGCCCCGGTTGCGGATCTGCAGATGCCCCACATGGCGCAGCGCGGCCCGCAGTCCCGGAACCGCCCGGGCGGCGCCGGCGTCGGCCAGCACCCGGCTCTGGGTGGCGGCCGCGCCGACGGTCACGCCGTCAGCGTCCACGGTCACCGAGTCCAGTCCGGCGATAGCGCGGATGTCGACCAGCACCGACACGTCGGTGAGGCGGAAGTTCATGGCCGGGATCAGGCTCTGCCCGCCGGCCAGGACCCGGCTCGACTCCGATGAGGCCAGCACTTCGACCGCTTCGGCCACGCTGTCGGGCCGGCAGTACGCGAACGGCGCCGGCTTCACGACGTCGGGCCCTTCCCGCCGCCCCGCACGCCACATCTGCCTGCACACACTGCGCGTCGCGCCGGCTTCACGATGTCGGGCCCTTCCCGCCGCCGAGGCGCCCCGTGTTCAACGCCAGCATCATCGGCTGCCTCTGGGGCCTCGGCCGGCGGTTTCGGCGGCGCGGACCGCGGCTCGCACCGCCACCGGCGTCACCGGACAGGCGGTCAGGTCGATGTCCCAGTCAGCGAGGGCGTCGCTGACCGCGCCGGCCACCGCCGCGGGCGGTCCCACCGTGCCGCCCTCGCCGCAGCCCTTGACCCCCAGCGGCTGGTCCGGCGGGGGCGACTCCCGGTGGCCGACGGTCATGGGCGGCGTCTCGGCGCAGGTGGGCACCAGGTAGTCCATGAACGACGAGAACTTGGGCTGGGCGGTGTCGGGGTCGTATTGGAAGTGCTCGTACAGGGCGCCGGCGAGGCCCTGCACCACTCCCCCATGGACTTGGCCGTCCACCAGGGCGGGGTTGATGACGGTGCCGCAGTCGTGCACCACGATGTAGTCCTCCACGCTCACTTCGCCGGTGCTGACCCTCACGCTGACGATGGCGATGTGGGTGCCGTTGGCCCAGCTGGCCGCCGCGTTGATCCGCCCGTCGGCGTCGAGGTGGTGCTTGAGGTTCTCGGGATGGTAGAAGCCCGAGGTCTCCAGGCCGGCCTCGACTCCCTCGGGCAGGTCCACCGTCCTGACCCAGGCGGTGGTGCCCACCTCGGCCCAGCTCACCGAGGGCGCGGGGCTGCCGGCCACATGGAAGGCGCCGTCGGTGAGCACGATGTCGGAGTCGTCGGCCTCCAGCAGATGCGCAGCGATCCGGCGGGCCTTGTCCATGAGCCGCTCGGAGGCCATCAGCACTCCCCCGGCCAGCATCATCGCGCCCCGGCTTCCCCACGAGCCCAGGCCGTAGGGGGCGCGCTCGGTGTCGCCGAGCACCACCGTCACCTGCTCGGGCAACACTCCCAGCGCGTCGGCGGCGAGCTGCGCGGCGACGGTCTCCGCACCCTGGCCCATGGCGCTGAGGCCGGCCGCGACCCGCACCGACCCGTCGGGATCGACCCGCACCGTGGCCGAGTCGTGGCCGCCCCAGTGGCCGGTGGTGAGGTGGTAGCTCGGCGAGGTCGGCTCCACATAGTTGCAGTAGCCGACGCCGACGCGCACATCGTCGTCGCCGGCGTGGCGGGCCCGGGCCCGGGCCAGCGCGGCGAGGGCGTCGGGCAGGGCCTGCTCGAAGGACTGGCGGTGTGATCCAGAGTCGAGCCGCCCGCCGCCGTGCATCACATACGGGGTCTGGCCGGGCCGCAACAGCATGCGCCGCCGCAACTCCACCCGGTCGGTGCCGGTGAGGCGGGCCACCCGGTCGATGATCCGCTCCATCACGAACGCGCCCTCGGGGATGCCGAAGCCGCGGTAGGCCCCCGAGGGCGTCTTGTTGGTCACCACGCCCACCGTGCGGGCGGCCATGTTCGCGAAGTCGTAGCCGCCGGTGATGCAGGCGTTGGTGACGAACACGGGAGCGGTGCCGGGCATGAAGATCTCGCCCGAGCCCATGTCCAAGATTGACGTGCAGCGCACAGCGCGGATGGTGCCGTCGTCGTCGTAGGCGACCTCGACGTCGTGGCGCTGCTCGCGGGCGTGCGCCGACGCCACCAGGTTCTCGGCGCGGTCCTCGATCCAGCGCACGGGCCGGCCGAGGCGGCGGGCCATCCAGGGCACCACCACGTCCTCGGGGTAGGTGTGGGTCTTGGTGCCGAATCCGCCCCCGACCGTCGGATGGATCACCCTGACCTGCGGCTCGGGCACGCCCAGCATCAGCGCGACGGCGGTGCGCACCATGTGGGGGCTCTGCGTGGACGTCCACACCGTGAGGTTCCCGTCGGACGGGTCGGCCACCACCCCCCGGGTCTCCATCGGCAGCCCGGTCTGGCGCTGGCTGGTGTAGGTCTCGGCGAAGGTGTGGTCGGCCTCGGCGAAGGCCCGGTCCACCTCGGGCCGCGACGGGTTCACGTCCACCGAGATGTTGCTGTCCCAGTGGTCGAAGAGCCTCACCGCGTCGGGGGCCATGGCCTGGTCGAGGTCGGCGACGGCGGCGAGCGGCTCGTAGACGGTTCCGGCCGCCACCAGCGCGGCGGCGTCCTCGGCGACGTAGCGGTCGGAGGCGACCACCGCGGCGTAGGCCGCTCCCACGTAGCGCACCCGGTCGGAGGCCAAAGGGCGCTGGCGCACCGAGCCGATATAGGAGATGTAGTCGGGGAAGGACTTCACGTCGGCGAGGTCGGCGGCCACGAACACGGCCTCCACGCCGTCGAGCGCCTCGGCCTGCGACGTGTCGATGGACACGATCCGGGCGTGGGCCTCGACGCTGCGCACGAAGGCCGCCTCGAGCATCCCGCCGATCTTGATGTCGGCCACGTAGCGGCTGGCGCCGGTGAGCGGGCCCCGATCCTCACGGCGGGGCACCGAGCGTCCGATGTGGCGGGTGCGGTGGCGGATCCGGGGATCTATGTCGAGGCTCATCGGATCAACTCCCGAGCGAACGCAAGCTCACCTCTCGCCCCGGTGATAGGGGATGGTCAGCGCCAATGGCACCCTGGAGCGGCTGCGGTTGAACACCAGCGCGGCGATGGTCAGGATGAAAGGCAGGGCCAGCAGCAGCTGGTACGGCAGGTTGACGTCCTGGGCCTGCAGCGACAGCTGGGTGGCCTCCAGGAACCCGAACAGCAGCGAGCCGACGAGGATCCACGAGGCCCGCCAGTTGCCGAATATCACGATGGCCAGCGCGATCCAGCCCCGGCCCGCGATGATGTCGGGGAAGAACTGGCCGGCCTCCGACAGCGACAGGAAGGCACCGCCGAGTCCGGCCATCACGCCCCCGTAGATCACCGCGGTGTACTGGCGCGAGATGATGCCCACTCCGCGCATGTCGCACGCCTCGGGGTTGTGGCCGATGCTGCGCAGCTCCAGTCCGTACTTGGTGCGGTACAGGAACACGAAGGTCAGCGGAACCATCACCACGGCGAAATAGGTCAGCCAGTGCTGATCGAAGAAGACCTCACCGAGTGCAGGGATCTCCGAGAGCAGCGGCACGGCCACGGTCTCGAACCGGTCCACGGTGGGCAGGGCGACGGCGCCGCCCTCGTCGTAGACGGAGCGGTACCAGAAGAACGCGCCCCCGAGCCCCAGAATGTTGAGGGCCAGGCCGGCGACCACCTGGTTGACCTTGACGGTGGCGGTCATCACCGCCATCAGCAGACCCAGGGCGGCCCCGCCGGCCGCGGCGCCCAGCAGGCCCAGCCAGAGGCTTCCGGTCTCGTTGGCGACCAGGAACCCGGTGAAGGCGCCGATGGTCATGGTCCCCTCGAGGCTCAGGTTCAGGATCCCGCTGCTCTCCGCCACCAGCTCGCCGGTGGCCGCGATCAGAAGCGGGGTGGCGATCTTCACGGTGGCCACGAAGATCCCCAAGATCACCGAGTAGGTGAAGAAGTCCTCCATGGCCGCTACTCCGAGCCTTCCGCGGACTCATCGGCGTGAACGGCGCCCCGGCGCAGCCGGTAGCGGCAGGCCACCGCGGCCACCAGCACCAGCACTAGTGCGACTCCCTCGATGACGGTCACCAGCGCGGCCGGGATGCCGGTGCTGATCTGCATCTGGGTGGCGCCGTTGACCAGGCCGGCGAAGGCTATGGCCACGGCTATGACCCCCACAGGATGCAGCCGGGCCACCAGGGCGATGATGATGCCGGTGAAGCCGATCTGCTGCTCGCCGAACTCGAAGTTGATGCGATGGTGCAGGCCGAGCAGTTCGCCCGCGCCGGCCAGACCGGCCAGCGCACCCGAGACCGCCATCACCGCCACGATGGAGACTGCGGTGTTGATGCCCTTGTAGGACGCGGCCCGCTTGTTGACCCCTATGGCGCGAAACTCGAATCCCATCGATGTCCGGCGCATCATGAAGTGGACGAATGCTGCGGCTATCAGCGCGATGGCGAAGCCCCAGTGCAGGCGGCTGTCGTCGAAGAAGCGGGGCAGGTAGGTGTTCTCGGCCATCCGCTCGGTCTGCGAATAGGGGGTATTGCTGGCCTGCCATACCCCCGAAAGCAGCCACGACAAGAAGTAGTCGATGACAAAGTTGAGCATCACCGTGGTGAGGATCTCGTTGGTGTTGTAACGCACCAGCAGAACGCTCGCGACCGTGGCCCAGATCGCCCCGAACACCGCAGCCCCCACCAGCATGGCCACGATCAGCAACGGCGCCGGAAGGCCCGGGAACATGTCGTAGACGAAGAACGTGCCGATCGCTCCGGCGATGAACTGGCCCTGGCCGCCGATGTTCCACACCCCGGCGCGGAAGGCCACCGCCGCGGCGAGCCCGGTGAGGATCAGCGGAGTGCTCTGCACCAGCGTCTCGAGTGCCGACTCGCGGTCGCCGAAGGCGCCTTCGTACAGCGACGAGAAGGCGTCGAACGGCGACACGCCCACGAGCAGCACCAGCAGGCCGATCAGCACGGCGGTGATGGCCAGCGCGATCACCGTGGCGTAGAGCTCGTAGGTGGGACGCACTTCGAGGCGGCGCTCGAGGCGCCAGCCGTCGGGCTGCATTAGCGCGGTGCGCAGGTCGCGCCCGCGAGGCGGCGAACCGCCGGCGGAACCCGCCGCTTCGTCGGCTTGCTGCGACGTTCCGGAGTCGCTCATGGCGCCGCTCCAGCCGCTTCGACCACGCCGGCCATGTAGAGGCCGATCTCCTCCAGCGACGTCGCCTCGGGCTCGGCCACATAGTCGATGCGCCCGTCGTAGATCACCGCGATCCGGTCCGAGAGCTGGAAGATCTCGTCGAGGTCCTCCGACATCAACAGCACCGCCACGCCCCGGTCACGCTCTTCGATGAGGCGTCGGCGCACGTACTCGCTGGCGGCGATGTCGAGGCCGCGGGTCGGCTGGTGCACGATGATCAGCCGGGGCTCGCCGGAGAGTTCGCGGGCCATGATGATCTTCTGCAGGTTGCCGCCCGAGAGGGTGCTGGTGGTCTGCGACGCGGACGGCGTCTTGATCTCGAAATGCTCGATGGACTCGTCGGCGAAGCGGTCGATCTCGGCGCGGTTCAGCACTCCCGCACGCGCGAACCGCCGCGCCCGCTGGTTGCCCAGAATCAGGTTCTCCTTGACGCTGAAGTCCATCATCAGGCCCTGCGCGATGCGGTCGCCGGGCACGCTGGCCACCCCTTGCAGCGCCACCTTGTGCGGCGGTGCGTGGGTGGTGTCCGCGTCGGCGATGCGGATCGTCCCCTGCTCGGGATGGCGCACGCCCACCACGGCGTCGAACAGGGCGTTCTGCCCGTTGCCCGACACGCCGGCGATGCCGAGGATCTCACCGCCGCGCACATCGAGCGACAGCCCCTTGAGCGAGCCGCGGCCGGTGTCGGAGGCGAGATGGATGTCGTCGATCTTCAGCACGACCTCGCCGGTGTCGTGCTGGGCCTTGTCGGCCTGCATCAGCACGTCGCGCCCGACCATCATGCGGGCCAGGTCGCGCTGTTCCACATCGGCGGTGTTGACCGTGCCGACCACCTCGCCGCGGCGCAGCACCGTCACCCGGTCCGACAGCGCGATGACCTCGCGCAGCTTGTGGGTGATCAGAATTATGGTCAGACCCTCGTCGCGCATCTGTCGCAGGATCCGGAACAGCTCATCGACACCCTGGGGGGTGAGCACCGCAGTGGGTTCGTCGAGGATCAGGATCTCGACGCCGAAGTAGAGGGTCTTGAAGATCTCCACCCACTGCTGCTCGCCCACCGACAGCCGTCCGACCTCGGCGTCGGGGTCGATCTCCACGTCGTAGTCGGCGAAGAACTCCTCGAGGCGGCGCCGGGCCTCGCTGAGATCGAGCCACTGCTTGGCCCCGGTGCCGATCACCACGTTCTCGATCACCGACATCGGCGGCACCAGCTCGAAGTGCTGATGCACCATGCCGATGCCGGCCTCGATGGCGTCGCGGGGTGAATGCAGATCCAGCGGCTCGCCGTTGAGCAGCACCCGGCCGTCGTCGGGCCGGTACACGCCATAGAGGATGTCGGCGAGGGTGGTCTTGCCCGCACCGTTCTCGCCGAGCAGGCAGTGGATCTCGCCACGGCGGACGTTGAGGTTGACCGCGTCGTTGGCGATCACGCCGGGGAAGACCTTCGTCACCTCTTCGGCGACGAGAATGTCATTCCCCGGCGCGGTCACCGGTGTTGTGTCCATCGGCACGCTGCCGTTCGTCGGTTCGTCGCTAGCGGGCCGATTGACCGTTCGGCCGCTTACTCGAACGCGTCGAACTTGAGGGGCACGACAAGCTCGCCGGCGAGGATCTGCGCTCGGGCCTCCTCCACCGCGGCCCGCACGTCGGCGGGAACGTCGTCGGCGATGGCGCCCAGAGAGGAGCCGTCGTCCACCATCGACTGGTAGACGATGCGCTGGGGCGGCGAGTTGTAGGGCACGCCGTGCACGGTGTAGTCGTACCAGGCGTCGAGCACGTCGCTGAAGGCGGTGTCCCACTGCGCGACCGCGCTGGTCAGCACCACCGGCGACAGGCTCAGCTGGTCGGTGAAGTGACCGACGGCGCGCACGTTGCCCGCGTCCTCGGCCGCGGCGAACGGTCCGAAGCGCTCGGCGTAGATCACGTCGGAGCCGTTGGCGATCTGAGCAGCCGCCGCGCTCGACGCGGTGGCCGGGTCGAACCAGCTCTCGATGTAGGCCACGCCGGCCACCTCGATGTCGGGGTTGACGGAGCGGGCGCCGTCGACGAAGGCGTTGAGCGGAGCGTTCACGTTCGGGAACGGGAAGGCGGCCACGCCGCTGATCTTGTTGGTCTCGGTCGTCATGCCTGCGATGATCCCCGCGAGGTAGGCGGGCTCGTGGATGAACACGTCGATCCAGTAGGCGTTGTCGCCTCCCTCGTGGTCGTCGTTGCCCGAGCCCGAGTAGACGAACAGGGTGTCGGGGTAGTCGGCCTTGTTGGCGGCCACGCCGTCGACGAAGGTGCTGTGGCCCACGATGATCTCGTAGATGCCCTCCTGGGCCAGCTCGCGGATGACCCGCTCGCCCTCGGCGAACGGGATTCCCTCGAGGATCTCGAGGTTGACCTTGATGCCGTACTTGTTGGACTCCGACACGCGGTTGACGCTGTCGATGAAGGTGGCGTACCAGCCCTCTTCCTTGGTGCCCACGACCAGCATGGCCATGTCGATCTCGCTGGGGGCGGCGGCGGCCTGCTCGGCGGCAGCCTCCTCAGCCGCGGCGGCGGCCTCGGCGGCCTTGGCCTCAGCCTCGGCGGCGGCCTCCTCCGCGGCGGCGAGCTCGGCCTCGAGTTCGGCGACTGCGGCGCCCTCGGCTGCGGCGGCCTCCAGCGCGGCGGCGGCTGCGGCGGCCTCGGCCTCGGCGATGGCGGCGGCGTCAGCGGCGGCCTTGGCCTCGGCCTCGGCGGCGTCAGCCTCGGCGGCCGCGGCGTCGGCGGCGGCCTGCGCCTCCGCGGCCTCGGCCTGCGCCGCGGCGGTCTCGGCTTCGGCGGCCGCTACGGCCGCGTCATCCGTGCCGCTCGACGCGGGCGCCGGGTCGTCGTCGCTGCCGCAGGCGGCCAGCGACGCAACCACGGCCATGGCCACCGCGATGCGGAAGATCGTTCGTTTCATTGTTGTATCCCTCCTTGTGGGACTGTCAGAACCCGATGGAACTTACCCTTCTGGGACTGGATAGCGACACGCCACTTTGGCGAGCGGGGCCGAACACTAGTGGAACCCCGATCCGCCGTTCACCCAGATGTTCTGGCCGGTCACGAATTCCGACAGCGGGCTCATCAGATACACGAGGGTGCCGACCATGTCCTCGGGAACCTGGGTCCGCTTGAACGCCCGCCGAGCCTGGATGGCCACATCCACTTCGGGCTGGACGCTGGAGTAGGCGTCGTCATGGGGGATGTAGTCGGGCGTGATCGTGTTCACTGCGATTCCCGATCCTCCCAGCTCGCGCGACATGGCCCGGGTCAGCCCCCAGATGGCCGACTTCGACGCCACATAGTGCAGGAAGCCCGGGGTGCCGTCGTTGACGGTCATGGAGGCGATGTTGACGATCCGGCCGCTGCCCTGGGCCCTCATGGTCGGTGACACCGCCCGGGAGCACAGCCACGGCCCCCTCACGTTCACAGCGAAGCACAGGTCCCACTCGTCGGGCGGCAGATCCTCCATCGGGGCCCGGGTGGCGGCCATGTAGAAGGCGGCGTTGTTGACCAGTCCGTCGATGCGGCCGTAGGCGTCGACGGCGGCTGCGGCCATCGCCTCGGTCTGGGCTGCATCGGAGACGTCCACCTGCAGCGACATCGCCGAGGCGCCGGATGCCTCGAGCTCGGCCACCACGTCGCCGCCGTCGCTCAAGTCGGCCACCACCACGGCCGCGCCCTCGGCGGCCAGCCCGCGGCAGTAGGCCAGGCCGATGCCCTTGGCCCCGCCGGTGACGATGATCACCTTTCTGTCGAGCAGTCCCATCGTTGCTCCTCCCTGGATCGTCTGCGGTCTAGTTCAGTGGTGTGACATCGGCCGTTGAGCGGCTCAGCCCGGCTCAAGTTCCTCGGCCAGCTCGAACAGCCACTTGCGGTAGGCCAGGGTCACGTCGTCGGCCACCTTCACGTACGTCTCGGCGTTGAGCCGGTCGGGCAGGTGCTCGGGCCACTGCGACTCGACGATGGGCTGGTCCTGGTCGAGCACCATGTACTCGAACTCGAGCAGGAAGTCCATCTCGCTGGGGGCGTCCACGAAGTCGGCGCCGATGTGCCAGAAGTTCCGGCACGTCTCCAGGCCGGTGGGCGCGGTGACCATGTAGAGGGCGTAGCGCCTGCCGTTGGGGAAGGTCCGCACCAGCGCGATCGAGCCGGGCACGGTGAGCCGGTACCAGTTGCGCACCGCCATGGTGTCGTCGTCGATGCCGAGCAGTTCCTTCATGCGATCGACGTTGGGCTCCACGAAGACCTTGTCGAAGCGCAGCGAGCCGCCCTCCCGCCACACGTCGTGCGACTCGATCCGGGCCTTGTCCCTGGTGCCGAGCACGTTCTCGTGGACGAAGGGGAAATGGGAGAAGTCGACGAAGTTCTCCAGGCGCCGGGGCGAGCTGGTGGCCCAGTCGTAGCTGGGGGGCGTCTGCCAGCGCATGATCGGGTCGTCCCACTCGTCTATCCCGGGCGGATCGCCCCACGGCTCGTCGCTGAGGCTCACCCAGACCAGGCCCGAGCGCTCGCGGCACAGGTAGCGGACCAGCCCGAGCTGCAGCACCCCGTTGAGCTCGGGGCGCGAAGGGATCGACACCAGGGTGCCGTCCATGTCGTAGGCCCAGCCGTGGTACGGGCAGTTGATGCACCCGTTCTCCACCCATCCCAGCGAGGGCGCCGCCCCCTTGTGGCGGCACACGTCCATGAAGGCCCGCACCGTGCCCTCGTGGCGCACGACCAGGATGCGCTCGCCCAGCAGCCGGCCCGAGACCATCTGAGCTTCGGCCACATCCTTCGAGTAGGCGACGGGATGCCAGAAGTGCCGCATGGCCCGGTACCACCGCGAGTCCCCCTCGGGCACGAAGGGATCGACGATCTGCTGCGCCTCGGCGGTGCTCACGCCCGCCTTCTCGACTTGTGCTCCGTCGGCATCGCCGCCACTATATTGCCCCTAGCAATATTCCCGCAAGCGCGCTTGCGCCGAGCCCCAAGGAGCACCGCCACCATGGCGAACGACACCCACGAAGTCCAGCATCTCGATGTCCGCAACCTCGATGTGCGGCACTTCTACACCGAGGGCGCCGTCGGCAATCGCCTCCACGGGCTCGATTTCGGCGGAGAGGGATCCGTGCTGGTCTGCCTCCACGGCGTGACCGGCAATGCTTGGAACTGGCACGCAGTGGCCGCCGGGGTGCGGGCTTGCCGTCGGGTGCTGGCCCTGGACTTCCGCGGCTACGGCGAGAGCCAGTGGTCGCCCGAGCAGGCCTACACCACCTCCGATCATGCCGCCGACCTGGCCGGCGCGGTCGAGTCGCTGTCGCCCGGCTCGCCCGTCGATCTGGCCGGCTCCTCGTGGGGGGCGCTGGTGGCCATCGAGTATGCGGCCGAGCATCCCGACCGGGTGGGGCGGCTGGCGGTGGTCGATGTGGAGCCGTCTTTCGAGCAGGGCGAGACCGACCTGTTCCCCCGGCCCCGCGACCACGCCGACCACGACGATGTGCGGGCCGCGGTGCAGCGGACCTATCCCAACGCGCCCGCGGAGGTGGTGGAGACGGTGGCGGCCACCTGCTTCGGGCCGGTGGCCGGCGGTCGCCTGGCCCCCAAGCACGATCCCCACTTCTTCGAGCGCTGGCCGTTCCGCTCCGACGACCACTGGGAGCGGCTGCCCCGGATTCAGGCGCCCACCCTGCATGTTCACGCCTCCGACAGTTTCGTCAGGGCCGACGTGATGGCCGAGATGGACCGCCTCACGCCCCAGTCGAGTCTCGTCGAGATCGCCGACAGCACCCACGTAGTGCCGGTGGACAACCCTGCGGCCCTGGCCGACTGTCTCGTATCCTTCCTCGAAGGCGGCTGAGCGCGGACAGAACCGAAGCTCCGCCGCCGGGAGTCATGCCAACCGACGACAACACCGACCACAGCGACAACGGCGACCTCGACGCGGAGGCCATCGCACCCCAGCTGGGACCGGCTCTGCGGCGGCGGCGCAAGGCGGCCAGCATGACCATGCAGGAGCTCGCCGACCGGTGCGGGCTGTCGCAGCCGTTCCTCTCCCAGATCGAGAACTCGCGGGCCATGCCCAGCCTCTTCGCCCTGCACCGCGTGGCCCAGGCCCTGGGCACGACGACGGTGGGGCTGCTCGACCCCGAATATCCCGAGTACTCCGAAGTCACCCTGGTCAGAGCTGACGACAGCTCGGGTTTCGTGCTGTCTGAGGGAGCCAGGACCCGCTTCCTCACGCCCGGTGACGGTCACCGCCTCGAGGTCAATGAGACGGTGGCCGAGGCGGGTCTTGTCTCAGAGCCGACCGAGCATGAGGGGCAGGAAGTGATCATGGTGCTGGAGGGCTCGGTCGAGGTCCGCCTGCAGGGCCGCGACCCGGTGGAGTTGCATGCCGGCGACACGATCCTCTATCCGGCGACCACGCGACACCAGTGGCTCACCGGCCAAGTCGGCGCCCGCTTCGTGATGGTGACCAGCCCGCCCTCGTTCTAACCGCAGGCGCAATCGGGCTGGACTCGCTCGTCTATTCGCTGGGCCGCTAGTTGATTCTGCGGCGCCTCATCTCCACGAAGGGCAGGTCGACCACCCGGGCCGGCACTTCGCCGGAGACCTCCCTGCCGCGGCCGTCATGGATCTGCCAGGTGAGCGCCACCTCGTCTCCCACCGCCACTTCGGGCGACTCGAGGTGGGCGAAGCCGATCATCGTCTCCAGCACCGGGCTCCAGCACATCGAGGTGGCGAACCCCGCTACGGCGCTGCCGGCGAGGATCTCGGAGTTGAAGTGGCGGTGCAGCCTCGGGCTCAGGAACGGGGGCGTCCCCGCGCTCTCGTAGACCGCCGCGATCCCGGCGGGGTCGATGTCGAGCCCCCGCATGACCTTGCCGGGACGACCCGCGGCTGCTTCGGCCTCGAGGGCGCGCCGACCGACGAAGTCGATGTCGCGCCGGAGGTTGACCAAGCGGCCGAAGTTGAGCTCGGCGGGGGTGTGAAAGTAGCGATCGCCGTCGAGATAGGCGAACTGCACCTGCGCGAGCGGCCCGGCCGGGCGATAGTCGACGCCGATGATCAACATGCCGGCCTCGACCCGGGTGGCCGCCTGGGCCGCGTTGCCGATGGGCGCCGCCCCGTGGGCCCGTCCCCGCTCGACGAAGACCGAGAACATGTCGGTAGCGGCCTCCGGCCCCATCCACATCTCGAAGCCGATCTCGCCGGTGAACCCGGTCCGCCACAGGCGCACCTCGTGTCCGTCGATGGTGATCATGCGGCCCCGCGAGAACGGCAGGTCCCGGTGGGCGTCGCCCGTCACCGCCTCCAGGACGTCGTGTGAGCGGGGACCCTGCAGGCACAGCACGCTGTAGTCGCGGTCGGTGTTCAGCGTGTCGGCGAGCTCGACGTCGCAGCCGTCGGCGAACTCGCTCAACCAGCCGACGAGGGGTCCCCCCATGTGGATGAACTGGTCGGACGCGGTGCGGAAGGTGATCCCATCGCTCACCACGTGGCCCTCGTTGTCGCAGTAGAAGGTGTAGATGCCGTGATCGACGTCCACCTTGGACGCGTCGCGAACCTGCACTCGGTCCACGAAGGCCTCAGCGTCGGGCCCCTCGATGATCGTCTTGAACAGGGGAGTCTTGTCCTCGATGCCGGCACCCTCGCGCAGCACCATCATCTCGGAGATCTCATTGACGTAGTGGTCGACGAGGTGATAGCCGCCCCAGGCGATCCACAACCCTGTCCGGGAGTAGGGCGCAGCCCCGGGGTTCAGGAATGTCCCGGTGAACGCGCTCGGGTCATAGGTGTGCTCTGCGGCCATGGTGCGTCACTCCTCACGTAAGCTATATAGACCACATCAATATTGATGCGAGCGGCCGGTCTCTGTCAATCGGTCTATTCGGTCTCGGTGGACCCCTCAAGCAGATCCCCGGCGGTGGCCAGCACCTCGGCCAGCTTGGCGGTGTTGTCGTAGACGGCTCTCAGGTAGTACTCGCTGACCGCCTCGTGGCCGGGAAACGGCGGGCGGCCCAGGGATCGCACCACCGCGGAGGCATCGGTTGTGACCGTGACATCCTCCACTGCGGGGAGCTTGTCGGCCGAGCCCCAGAAGTCCTTGGCGGTCTTGGCCGAAGCCTGCGAGGCGCCCTTGCCTCGGCCCCGCCGGGATCGCCGCCGGGCGGCGTCGGCGCCGTTGGCCGCACTCATGGGCGATCCTCTGCAGAGTGAGTCGTGTGGGTGTCGGGGCTCGGGTGCCGTGTACTGGGCTGCGGACAGGTCATGGGATGTCCCCCGCAGTGTGGGCGCCGTTGTCGCCGTTCTCGTCGATGAGCAGCAGGTCCTGGTCGATGCCCAGCGCGGCCCGCAACTGGTCGCTGTTGAGGTCGCCCACCGACGACGACTTGGGCAGCACCACCTCGGCGATGCGGCGCTTGCCCGCCACCACCTCCTCCACCCTCTCGTCCACCGTTCCGGGGCACACCAGGCGATGGCACACCACCGTGTTGCGCTGGCCGATGCGCCAGGCGCGGTCGCGAGCCTGATCCTCTACTGCGGGGTTCCACCAGCGGTCGTAGAGCACCACATGGTTGGCCGCGGTCAGGTTGAGGCCGGTTCCGCCCGCCTTGAGCGACAGCACCAGAGCGCCGGCGCCGCGGCCCTGCTGGAACGACTGCACCAGGCGGTCGCGGGCGCCGCGGGCCAGCCCGCCGTGATAGCAGCTGATCGACAGCCCGGTGCGCTCGCTGAGATGGGCCGCCAGCCGCTCGCCCCAGGTTGCGAAGTGGGTGAAGATCAGCATCCGCTCGCCGGCCGCGAAGACCTGATCGACGATCTGCTCCAGGCGGGCCAGCTTGCCCGAGCGCCCGTCGAGGGGGCCGCCGTCGTCGGAGTAGTTGACCGGATGGTTGCAGATCTGCTTGAGGGCGGTGATGGCGGCCAGCACCGCTCCCTTGCGCTCCGGTGCAGCCTCGGCCCCCTGCGACTCGGTGCGGGCCACCAACTCGTCGAGCACGGCCTGGTAGAGGCCGATCTGCTCCGCGGTCATGGTGCAATGGTCGAGCTCGTCGATGCGGTCGGGCAGCTCGGCGGCGATGGCCGGCTCGGCCTTGGTGCGCCGGAACACGAGGATGCCGTTGAGCGCGGCCAGCGCGCTCTCGCCGGCCGCGGCCGACCTCGGCGACAGGGCTGCCGAAGACGCGGCGGTGGTCTCGGGCCGCGAGCCGTTCGACGACTCCGAGCCGTTGGCGCCTGACGCGCCGTTCGAGAAGGCTCCAGCTTTGATCGCCCTGGCCTTCTCGGTCGCCTCGGCCTGCTTGGTCGTCTTCGACATCTCGGCGATGAACCGGTTGCGGGCCCCGAGCAGGCCCGGATTGCAGAAGTCCATGATGGCCCAAAGGTCGCCCAGCCCGTTCTCGATGGGGGTGCCGGTGAGCGCCACCCGGCAGCGAGCCTCGAGCCGGCGGAGCTGCTGGGCGGTCTCGCTGGCCGGGTTCTTGATGGCCTGCGCCTCGTCGAGCACCACCGTCGACCACTCGACCTTCTCGAGCACGTCCAGGTCGCGCATGGCCGTGCCGTAGGTGGACACCACCAGGTCGGCACCCTCGACCATGGCTGGCACCCGCTCGGCGGAGGTGCGGCCGGGGCCGTGGTGCACGACGACCCGCAGCCCCGGCACGAAGCGCCGCGCCTCGCTGGCCCAGTTGCCCACCACCGCGGGCGGCGCGGCCACCAGCGACGGGCCGTTGCCCCTCGTCAGAAAGATGTGGGCCAGCATGGTGGGGGTCTTGCCCAGGCCCATGTCGAGAGCCAGGCAGCCGCCCAGTCCGGCCTCCTCCAGGAAGCCCAGCCAGACCAGGGCGTCGGCTTGATAGGTCCGCAGCGCCCCGCTGAAGCCGTCGGGCCTGATAGGGAGCTCGGCCGGGATGCGGCGGGCGCTGCTGATCAGCTCCGCGGCCCAGCCCTGGCCCGCGATCATCGTTCCGCCGGCCAGCGGAGAACCCTCCAAGCCGAGGGCGTGGCGCAGCATGTCGGCGCCGCTCAGCCGGGTCATGTCGGCCCGCTCGGCCAGCGCGGCGGCGGCCTCGTTGAGATCGACGCGGTCCAGTTCCACCCATCGGCCCCGACTCTTCACCAAGGGCCTTGCCTGGGTGGCCAGGTCGCGGATCTCGGCTGCGGTCAGCTCCACGTCGTCGAAGGCGACCGACCAGCGCACATCGGCCAACTGTCGGGCGCCCACCACCGCCTCCTCGGCCTCCAGCGATGTGAGCCGCAGCGACGGGGTGGGCCGCCGACGGGACAGTGCCGGAACCCGCACGTCGTATCCGACGGCCTGCAGGACATGGCCGGTCTCGGTCATGAGCTGCCAGGCCTCGTCGGCGTTGAGGATCACCTCGCCCCGGCGGCGACCCCCGAGCCGCAGCAGCTCCGGGAAGAGCCGCTCCAGGCGCGACATCTGGTGCTTCACCGCCTGGCGCCTGGCCCGCGAGGCGATGACCAGGGCCCGCTCCACCGGCTGCAGCTCGCCCGTGCTCGCCTCCGACAGCACCGACAGGTGCCAGGCGCCGATGTCGTCGGGGGGGTCGAGCTGCACGATCAGCCGCAGGCGGCGGTCGTAGGACTCCGTCACCGGCCGGGCCCACTGGTCGAGGCGCCGGGTCAGGTCGGCGGCGTGCCGGCTGGGCACTTCGAAGGGGGTGCCGTCGAGGCGGGCCAGGGCCGTCTCGGCCACGTCGGCCCGGGTGCGGGGCGCTGGCGGCGGGGCGGGTGCTTCTAGGCGCTCAGCCGCCTCGCTGGCAATGGCGTCGACTATGTCGGCCAGCACCGCCTGGGTGAAGGTGTCGGCGTCGCGCTGGTTCTCGAATGCGGCGGCGGCGCCGGGCAGCGACTCGGCCAGCGCGACGACCGCGTCGGACTCCACCAGCGCGGGAGCCCAGCGAACTGCGTAGGCCGCGCTGTCCGAGCGGGTCGCGGCATCGCCGTTGGCGGCCTCTGGCGCCGTCTCGTCGATGCGGTGGCGGCGGCGGACCTTCTTGAGCTGGGGGACCATCCTGCCCTGCGCGGCGAGGCGCACCGCCTGGGCGGCCACCAGTCCCAGCCACGAAACGCTGGGGCCGATCCCCTCTTGCTCGGCCGCTGAGCCCAGCGCCACCAGCCATCCCAGACAGCTCTCGATCGGCGCCGACACCGTCTCGGCCCGAGCTCCGCCCGGCACCTTCACCGGACGGTGCTGGCTCCAGTCGACGGTGCCCGCGCCGGTGTCGCGCAGCCGCCGGAGCACCTCGGGGGTGGTCTCGGCCGCCCGGTTGGATCCCGCGGCCCAGGCGATTATCCGCCCCGGCACCCACGACAGCTGCAGCTCCACCTGCGCGGCGTTGCGCTCGTCTGCGGTGGCACCGTTCTCCAGCGGCGCGGCGGGCGGACCCACCAGGGTCGTCAGCACCGCGTCGACGGCGCGGTAGTCGGCCTCCAGGTCGGCAACGATCATGGCGCGCCGATGTCCCCGAACCGAGGCCCGGACGGAGTCGATGGACTCAGCGACATCGTCGAGCAGTCGGTACAGGGCTCGAACCCACAGCCTGGTGTTGGCCTCCAAGAGCGCCAGATCCGAGTCGCTGGCCAGGCCATCGACATGGCGACGCACAGCCTCAGCGAAGTCCGCGGACGACGCCAACTGTGGGTCCAAGGTGGCGGTAGCAGTCGTCGTCACCATTGGATTGGGCGCGAGCCTATCAACCTCACCCGCCGAGCCGACATTCTTGAATTCGTGCGGGTGCGGCCCGCCTCAGGCTCGCTCTAGTGCCTCGCGCATCCTGGCAATGCCGGCCAGCTTGATGTGCTCGTAGCCCCGCACCGCGTCGGGCGACTCGGCCCGGGCCAGCGCCGCCTCATAGGTGGCCGCGTCGAGCCGCTCCAGGTCGGAGGCGACCGCGGCCCGGTACTCCTTCGGCAGAGACCGCTCCGCCCGCCGTATGGCGGTGTAGCCGAACACGTCGAAGACGGTGCCCCGCAGCCGGCGCGCCGCCGCCAGCAGACGAATCGCGGGACCCCATGCGAACGGCAGCGCCATCTTCGAGCGCATCCCCAGCGCCCGCAGCACCGGCGGGTGCAGCTTCCAGGCCAACCGTCCCCCGGTGGCCTCGGCCGCCTGCCGGGCCTCGGCGGTGGCCTCGGAGTCGAGCATCAGCCTGGCCACCTCGTACTCGTCCTTGTAGGCCAGCAGCTTGAAGTGGCCGCGGGCCGCCGCCGCAGTCAGCCGCCCCGACCCGTCGCCCCGGGCCGCGTCGGCGGATGCCACCGCCTCCACGAAGTCGAGGTGGGCGTGAGCCAGTTTCGGCGACTGGTAGGCGCAAAGCTCCGCCGCCATGAGCTCCAGGTCCACCGGAGAGGCATCGTGATCGGTGCCTGTGAGGTTGCCGTTGCTGACGGCCTTGTCCAGGTTCGCCGGGACTTCAGCTTGGTCGTTGTCTCGCGTGTGGTCGCGGTCGAAGCCGGCCATGACTGCGGCGCGCCGCACCCGCTCGGCGAGCTCGTCGTCGAGTTCTGTGGGTCGCCCGGCCCGGCGGGACGTCGCCGATGTTCTGGCCGCGGCCGCGGCCTCCACCTCGGCGGGCCGAGCCAGCTGTGCCCGGCCCCAGCGGAACGCCTCGATGTTGCTGCGCGTGGCCACGCCGTTGAGCTCGATGGCGTGCTCCACCGACTCCGGCGACAGCGGCAGCGCTCCGGCCTGCACCGCCATGCCCACCACGAACACGTTGGCCGGAACCGAGCTGCCGAGCAGGGCCTCGGTGACGGCCTGGGCGTCGACCCAGTGCCGGCAGTCGGCCCGGGTGGCCGCCGCGATGGCAGCCTCCAACTCGGCGGGCGCCGGCATGGCCCGGTCGGGGTGGGCCACCATGGCCCCGGTGGGGGTCTGCGAGGTGGAGCCGACCACCGCGGTGCGCTGCGGGTCGGCGCCTCTCAGGCCCGAGGGCGACGCCGCCCCCAGCTGGTCGAAGGCCAGCAAGAGGTCGGCCTGGCCCTCGCCGAGGCGGTTGCTGGCCGCAGTCTCGCTGCGGCACAGGCGCAGGTCGCTCACCACCGGCCCGGCCTTCTGCGACAGCCCGATCTGGTCGAGGCCCCGCACCTCGTAGCCGTCGAACATCGCCGCGGTCCCGATGATCTGGCTCACGGTGACTACCCCGGTGCCGCCGATTCCGACGATGCGAATCGACAGATCGTCGGTGGGCCCGACCGGCGCCGGGTCGTCCAGATCGGCAGGCGCCGTCGGGGGGCTGTCCGGAGAGCTAATCCGGCCCTTGATCCGGCGCAGCCACGACCTGAGCCGCCCCGGCCGGGTCACGGTCATGAACGACGGGCAGTCCCCCTCCAGGCACGAGAAGTCGAGGTTGCAGGTGGTCTGGTCGATCCGGGTCTTACGCCCGAATGCCGTCTCCACCGACTGAACCGACAGGCAGTTGCTGACCGAGGCGCAGTCGCCGCAGCCCTCGCAGATCCGCTCGTTGATGAACACCCGCTGGCGGGGCACGGCCACCGTGCCGCGCTTGCGCCCCCGGCGGGCCTCGGCCGCGCACTGCTGGTCGTGGACGAGCACGGTCACGCCCGCGGTGTCGGCCAGTAGCTCTTGGGCCTCGATCAGCCGGGTGCGGGGCCAGACGTCCACCCCCTCGGGCAGATCGGCGGCGCGGTATCGGGCCACGTCCTCGGTGGTCACCAGCACCCGGGCCACTCCCTGGGCCAGCAGCACCCGGCACACCTCGGCCACCCCGATCATGCCCTGGGGATCCTGGCCGCCGGTCATGGCCACGGTGCGGTTCCACAGCAGCTTGTAGGTGACGTCGGCACCGGCCGCAATGGCCCCCTGGATGGCGAGCTGGCCGCTGTGGAAGTAGGTGCCGTCACCGATGTTCTGGAAGATGTGCGAGGTCTCCACGAAGGGCGCCATGCCCACCCACTGGGCGCCCTCCTGGCCCATGCAGGTGAGCCCCACGATGTCGCCGAAGCCGTCGGAGTCCATCAGCAGGGTCATCGTGTGGCAGCCGATCCCCGCCCCGACCGCGGCCCCCTCGGGGACCTTGGTGGCCCGGTTGTGGGGGCAGCCCGAACAGAAGTAGGGGGTGCGGGCCACGCCGGCGCCCAACGGGATCAGCTCGCGCCGGGGCTGTTCGGGAGCGAGCCGCGAGCCGATGCGCTCGCACAGGCGGCGCCGCAGCGGTGCCAGCAGGTCGTCGGCGGCGAGGCCCCCGTGGCCGGGCAGCAGCGGGGCGTCGTGCTCGTCGAACTTGCCTGTCACCCGGGGCCGGCGCGCCTCGTTGTACAGGGCGTCCTTCATGAGCGACTCGATATTGGGCTGCTTCTCCTCCACCACGAAGATCTCTTCGAGGCCCCGGGCGAAGTGGCGGGCCTGCCGGGCGCTGAAGGGAATGGGCATGTGCATGCACATGAGCCGGATGCCGGCGGCGGCGACCTCGTCGTCGCGGCCCAGCCCCAGGCGGCGCAGCGCCTCCCGCAGCTCTCGGTAGGTGATCCCCGAGGCCACGATCCCGATCCAGGCGTCGGACGGGTCGACGGTGGCGTGGTTGAGGCGGTTCAGGGCCGCGTACTCGATGGCCAGCCGGTGGCGGACCTCATAGATCTCGCGCTCGGAGTCGACCGTCTCGGGGGTGAGCAGCCTGCCGTCGGGAGTGTGGATGTAGGGCTCGCCGTCGATGGTGGGGATGACCGGGTCGACCCGGCGCGGGTCGAGGTGCACCGTCGATGAGCCGTCGGCCACGTCGGCCACGATCTTGAGGCTGGTCCACAGCCCGGTGGCCCTCGACATGTAGACGGCGTGGCGGCCCAGATCGAGCGCCTCGCGGGGCGTGCCGGGATAGAGCACCGGGATGTGCTTGTCGGCCAGGGTGCCCGCCGACGACGACGGGATGGTCGAGCTCTTGGCCGCCGGGTCGTCGCCCGCGATCACCACCGCGCCGCCCCGGGGGTCGGCGCCGGCGAACACTGCGTGGCGGAGGGCGTCGCCGGCGCGGTCCACGCCGGGCGCCTTGCAGTAGAAGACGCCCACTACGCCGTCGTAGCGGGAGTCGGGTCGCAGCGAGGCGAGCTGCGAGCCCATCACCGCGGTGGCGGCCTGCTCCTCGTTGAGAGCCGGGGCCAGCACGACCGGCAGGTCCGGGGCCTGCTCAATGGCCCGGGCCATATCGCCGTCGAAGCCGCCCACCGGCGAGCCGGGGTAGCCGCTGACGAAGGCCGCCGTCTGCAGGCCCGCCTGCCGGTCGGCCCGCAGCTGCTCGATCGGCAGGCGGGCCAGCGCCTGAAGCCCCGTCATGAACACCGTCCCGGAATCGTCGGTGTACCGGGTGGACAGGCGATACGTGTCGGCGACGGTCAAGAGCGACCTCCAAGCGTCAGCGTTCTCAGCGATGGCGCGGCCTTGACATTAGTGCGGCTGTCTCTCCTATGGAAGCGGATCCGCTCGAGGCGACCCGCCTCGCGAGGAATTGCGCCCTCTCGCGTCGGTTCGTTCCGGCCGGCGGGTGGCGCACCTCTCATGTCGGGCGGATCTTGATTCCGGCTTGGGCCATGCGGGTCTTGGCCTCGGCGATGCTGTGCTCGGCGTAGTGGAAGATGCTGGCGGCCAGCACTGCGTCGGCCTTGCCGGCGATCACACCCTCAACTAGATGGTCGAGGGTTCCCGCTCCCCCGCTGGCTATCACCGGTATGCCCACCGTCGTCGAGACCATGGACGTCAAGTGCAGCTCGAAGCCCTCCTTGGTGCCGTCGCGGTCCATCGAGGTGAGCAGGATCTCGCCCGCTCCCAGCCGCTCGACCTCCGCCGCCCACTGTTGGCAGTCGATGCCGGTGCGGGTTCGCCCGCCGTGGGTGAACACCTCGTAGCCGCTCGGCGCCTGTGTCGAGGTCCGGGCGTCTATGGCCACCACGCAGCACTGGGCGCCGAACTCCCGGCTGATCTCGCTGACCAGTTCGGGCCGGCGCACCGCCGCGGTGTTGACGCTCACCTTGTCGGCCCCGGCCCGCAGCAGGCGGCGGGCGTCGTCGAGGGTGCGGATGCCGCCGCCGATGGTGAACGGGATGAACACCTCGTCGGCCACGGCCCGGGCCATGGCCACCGTGGTGTCGCGGCGGTCCGACGAGGCGGTGATGTCGAGGAAGACGAGCTCGTCGGCGCCCCCGGCGTCGTATCGGGCGGCCAGCTCCACCGGGTCGCCGGCATCGCGGATGTCCACGAAGTTGACGCCCTTGACCACGCGCCCGGCGTCAACGTCGAGGCAGGGAATGATGCGGGCCACCCGCATCTCAGCCACCCGCCGCGCAGAACGGGCACGGCGCGCCCTGGCCCGAGCAGCGGGCCATCGTCCCGGCCGTTTGCATCTCAGCCGCCCTCTCGGGCCGGGGCCAGCGCGGCGGTCGCCTCGGCCACGGTGAAGCGGCGCTCGTAGAGGGCGGTCCCCACGATCACCCCGCTCAGCCGGCGGCCGCCTCGGCCCTCCAGGCCCGCCAGAGTTCTCAAGTCGTCGAGCTGGCCGACGCCCCCTGACGCGATCACGTCGATGTCGGCTGATGCCTCGTCGAGCACGGCGGCCAGGCCCTCGACATCGGGCCCGTCGAGTGTCCCGTCGCGGCTGATCTCGGTCACCACGAAGGCGTCCACGCCGTCGGCGGCGAAGCTCCGCGCGACATCGAGCACCGACCGGTCCGATCCTTCGAGCCAGCCCTCGACCGCGACCTCGCCGGCGCGGGCGTCGAGGCCGACCGCGATGCGGTGCGAGCGGGCCAGCCGCCGGACCAGACCGGGGTTGTGCAGCGCGGCGGTGCCCAGCACCACCCGCTCGACGCCCGCCGCGAACCAGGCTTCGGCCGCCTCGGCGGTGCGGACCCCGCCCCCGGCCTGAACCGGCACGTCCACCGCCGCGGCGATGGCGGCCACGACGGCGGCGTTCTCCGGGCGGCCGGTGCGGGCCCCGTCGAGATCCACCACATGGATCCATCCCGCGCCGGCCTCGGCCATCGCGGTGGCCCGGGCCACGGGATCGTCGTCGTAAACGGTCTCGGCGCCGTAATCGCCCTGGCGCAGGCGCACGCAGCGTCCCCCGCGTACATCGACCGCGCAGTACAGGTCCATCCCGCTCACGAGGCCCTCACGGCTCGGCCCTCACCGCGTTCACGAAGTTGGCCAGGATGCGCAGTCCGACCCGCGACGACTTCTCGGGGTGGAACTGGGCGGCCCACACGCTGCCTCGGGCCACCGCGGCCACCACCGGTCCGCCGTAGTCGCAGGTGGCCACCACATCTTCTGCGTCGGGGGTCTCCGGCGCGAGGGAGTGGACGAAGTAGGCCCATATCGGATCGTCGAGACCGTCCAACATGGGGTGGGCACGGCTGCGCCGCAGCACGTTCCACTGCATCTGCGGGCGCTTGACCGGACCCGGAATCCAGCGCACCATGCGGTCGAAGACGCCGAGCCCCGAGGTGCCCGGCGCCTCGTCGGAACCGGCGAACAGCACCTGCATTCCCACGCAGATGCCCATGAACGGCCGGCCCGAGCCCGCCGCGGCGACGGCCGCCTCGTCCAGTCCGGTGCGGCCCAGCGCGGCCATGCACGGCGCGAAGGCGCCCACGCCGGGCAGCACCACGCCGGCCGCGTCGGAGATCAGGCCCCGGTCGGCGGTGAGCCTGGCGTCGGCGCCGGCGTGCTCGAAGCCCTTCTGGGCCGAGTGCAGGTTGCCGATGCCGTAATCGACGATGGCGACCAGCGGCCTGGATATCACAGGGTGCCCGTCACAGGGTGCCTTTGGTGGAGGGCACCGCTGTGCCCTCCACCCGCACCGCGTCGCGGATGGCCCGGGCTGCGCCCTTGAACGAGGCCTCCACGATGTGGTGGGTGTTGCGACCCCGCCGCAGCACGATGTGCAGGGTGACGGTGGCCGCGGTGGCGAAGGCCCGCCAGAACTCCTCGGCCAGTTGCGGATCGAAGGGCGGGTCTCCCAGGATCTTCTCGCCGGGGAAGTCCACGTCGTAGTGCAGGTACGGCCGGCCCGACAGGTCGAGCACCACCTCAACCGCGGCCTCGTCGAGGGGGACGGTGATGCTGGCGAAGCGGCGCACACCGGCCTTGTCGCCGAGCGCCTCCCGGAAGGCCTCGCCCAGCACGATCCCGGTGTCCTCCACGGTGTGGTGAGCGTCCACCGCGAGGTCGCCCACCGCCTGAATCGACAGCCCGAGGCCGCCGTGGCGTCCGAGCTGGTCGAGCATGTGGTCGAAGAACGGCAGCCCGGTGGAGACGTCGGTGATGCCGGCGCCGTCGAGGTCGAGGCTCAGCTCGACGCGGGTCTCCTTGGTGGAGCGAGAACGGGTAGACGTGCGGCTCATGTTTAGATTCCTGGGTCCGCCTGAAGCGCCCCTAGAGGGTACGGGGCTCGCTCGCCCATTCGCTCGCCCGCTAGAAGGCTCACGCCAGTATTTCTTCTAGGGCAGCCAGGAAACTGTCGTTCTCGGATCGGGTGCCGACCGTCACCCTCAGGCAGCCTTCGAGGCGGGGCCACGACGAGCAGTCCCGCACCAGAATCGACCGGTCCACCAGCTGCCGCCAGACTTCGGCGCCGTCGCGGTGGCGGGGCCGGATCAGCACGAAGTTGGCCCCCGAGGACCACACGTCCACCGGCAGCCCGCCCAGCCGGTCGGTCAGCCGGTTGCGCTCGGCCACGATCGCGCTCACTCGGGCCTCCATGTCGTCGACGAAGGCGAGCGCGGCGACGCCCACCGCCTGTTTGAGGGCGTCGAGGTGATAGGGCAGGGCCACCTTCTCCAGCTCGGCCACCAGCCACGCCGGCCCGATCAGGTAGCCGAGGCGGGCCCCGGCCATGGCCCAGGTCTTGGAGTAGGTGCGGGTCACCGCCAGCGGCATCAGGTCGTCGATCAGGTCCAGGGCGCTGTGGGGGGAGAACTCGGCGTAGGCCTCGTCGACGCACAGCACCCCGCCGGTCGCCGCGGCCGCATCCAGCAGCGACGCCACCGCCGAGGGCGGCTCGACCGTGCCCGACGGGTTGTTGGGCGAGCACAGGAACGTCACCGCGGGCCGGGCGTCCGCGATCAGCGCGGCCGCCGCTTGGGGGTCGAGGGTGAAGTCGTCGCCCCGCTCACCTTCTGCCACCACAGTGCCTGTCACCCGGGCCAGATGGGCGTGCAGTGCGTAAGTGGGCTCGAACACCGCCGCGGCGCGGCCTGGCCCGCCGTAGGCGAGCAGCAGGCACTGCAGCACCTCGTTGGAGCCGTTGGCCGCGAAGACCTGCTCGGGGGCCACGCCGTGGCGGGCCGCAATCTTCGACCGCAGCTCGACAGCCTGGCGGTCCGGATAGCGGTTCCAGGCCACCGTCGACGCCGCGGCCGAGACCGCCTCGGTGAAGGCCGCGGGGGGAGGCAGCGGGCTCTCGTTGGTGTTGAGGCGCACCGCCACGTCGAGTTGGGGCGAGTGGTAGCCGGCCATCAGGGCAATGTCGTCACGGGGACGCACTGCTTGGGGCTCCGCTGCGGCCCCGGTCATGGCGAACCCTCCGCGGTTGATCTCAGCAGTGTGCCGGTCGTGCGCTCATGCCTGTTGCCCACCGCGGCAAGTTTGCTTGCAGAGCACCGCGAGACGGTGGCAAACCCGATCATGGCGCGGGTGCGGCAGCCGACGGCCGCGGGTCGTCGTCGAGCGAGGCGAGCCTCAGCCGCACCGAGTCGGCGTGGGCTGTGAGCCCCTCGGCCTCGGCCAGCGCGATCACGTGGGGGGCCAGGCGCCGTAGGCCAGCGGTGTCGGCGGTCACGATGTGCATGCTCTTGAGGAAGTCACGCACCGAGAGGGCGCCCGCGAACCGGGCCGTGCCGTCGGTGGGCAGCACATGGTTGGGGCCGGCCGCGTAGTCGCCGAGCGAGGCCGGCGCCCACGGCCCGCAGAACACCGCGCCGGCGTTGCGGACCAGCGGCAGCAGGGCCTCGGGGTCGGCGACCATCAGCTCCAGGTGCTCGGGAGCGATCTGGTTGACCACCTCAAGGGCCTGCTCGGCCCCCGAGCACAGCACGCTGTGGCCGGAGCGCCTCAGCGTGGCCTCGATCTCCGAGCGCCGGTCGGCGCAGGCCGCCAGCCGCTCGACCTCGGCCTCCACCGCCGCCGCGGTGTCCGGATCCCAGGTGACCAGCCAGGCCAGGCCGTCGGGGCCGTGCTCGGCCTGCAGGATCACATCGGCGGCGGCGAAGGCAGCGTCGGCGTCGGCGTCGGCCACCACCACCACCTCCGAGGGGCCGGCGAAGGCGGCGGGCACGCCCACCACACCGGCCACCTCGCGCTGGGCCAGCGCCACGTAGGCGTTGCCGGGTCCGGCGATCACGTCAACCGGGAGAATCGACTCGGTTCCGTAGGCCAACGCCGCGATGGCCTGGGCCCCGCCCACGGGATGGACCTCGGTCACCCCCGCGGCCGCGGCCGCGGCCAGAGTCACGTCGGCGACGCGGCTGTTGGGGCCCGGCGGCACGCACACTGCGATCTCAGCCACGCCGGCCACCCGGGCCGGAACCGCGGTCATGATCAGCGTGGACGGGTAGGCGGCCCGCCCGCCCGGCACGTAGCAGCCGGCTCGGTGCAGCGGAAGGTGGCGCTCTCGCACCGCGAGGCCGTCGCGCTCATGCACCACATCGTCGAGAAGCTGGTGCCGGTGGTAGGCCGCGACATTCTCAACTGCGGCGGCCAGAGCCTCCCGCACGTCGGCCGGAGTGCGGGCCTCGGCCTCAGCGATCTCAGCCTGCGGCACTGTGAGGCGGTCGGGCCGGGTGCCGTCGAAGCGCTCGGTCAGCTCCCGCAGAGCGTCGTCGCCGCGGTCGCGCACCTCAGCAACGATGCGGCGCACCGCCTCCAGCGGGCCGGCGGCGGCGGGCTCGGGACGAGGCAGGCGATCAGCAACCGGGCCGGTGAAGCCCCGCAGGTCGAGGCGGCTGAGCACCCCAGAACGCTACCGCCCACACCCGCAGCCCATGATCGACCGCGGGGAGCGAGCGGAAGTTGGGGCGAGTCGCGTGCGGCGCGGCGGCGATCGGCCCGCGATCCTGAGCGGTTGGGCGGCTAGTTTCGTGTTGATGCCTCGGCCGCGCACTCCCAAGGGCCGCGCTCGGCGTGCTCACGAGCGTCTGGCCTCGGAGTATCCGGACGCGGTGTGCGAACTCGATCACAGCAACGCCTTCGAGTTGCTGGCAGCCACCATCTTGTCGGCGCAGGCCACCGATGTGGGGGTCAACAAGGCCACGCCGGGCCTGTTCGCCCGGTTCCCCGACGCCGAGACGCTGGCCGAGGCCGAGCCCGAGGACGTCCAGCCCTACATCAGCACCATCGGGCTGTTCCGCAACAAGTCCAAGAGCCTGGTGGGCATGGCTCGGATGCTGATGGACGACTACGGGGGCGAGGTGCCCGGCGCCATGCGCGACCTGGTGCGGCTGCCCGGCGTCGGCCGCAAGACGGCCAACGTGATCCGCAGCGTGGCCCTGGGCCTGCCGGGCCTGCCCGTCGACACCCATGTGACCCGGCTGTCGAGCCTGCTCGCGCTCACCTCCGAGACCGACCCGGTGAAGATCGAGTTGGAGCTCAACCCGATGATCCCGGCTGCTGAGCGGGGCGACTTCAGCCTGCGGATGATCCTGCACGGCCGCCGGGTGTGCGTGGCTCGCCGACCCCGCTGCGAGGACTGCATCCTCAACGACTTCTGCCCCTCGTCCACCACCCGCTAGCGCCACGGGCAACGAATCGGCCGGGCGCGGCCTGCTCTGGCCCGCTATTGGCTGGGCCTGTCGGTTGGAGCGCGGCGGTAGGCGCGGTCGGTGTGGTGGTGCTTGAAGCCGATGCGCCGGTAGACGGCGTTGGCGGGGTGGTTGTCGGATTCCACGTAGAGCATGCCGACGCTCAGCCCGCGGCCAGAAAGCCATTCCAGGCCGGCCAGAGTCATGGGCCGGCCCAGGCCTCGGCCCGCGAAGTCGGGATCGACCGCGATCACATAGATCTCGCCCAGCGCAGGATCGTGATCGGCGTGGACCTTGGCCCAGCAGAACCCGGCCAGTCGGCCCTCCCGGTGGTGCAGCCGGAAGCCGTCGGCGTCGAACCACGGCTCGGCCATCCGTTCGCGCGCGTCGTCGGCGGTCAGCCCGCCCTGCTCGGGGTGCCAGTGGAAGGCCCGGTTGTTGACCGACACGAACTCATCGAGGTCGTCGAGCCC
Organism: Acidimicrobiia bacterium; assembly: GCA_022821685.1. Taxonomy (GTDB): domain Bacteria; phylum Actinomycetota; class Acidimicrobiia; order Acidimicrobiales; family Aldehydirespiratoraceae; genus Aldehydirespirator. Next base: position 117,250 of record JAJEDD010000018.1, on the reverse strand, counting down.
GAAGGCTCTGGTCCACAGCCCCGACGGAGCCGCGGGCAGTTCGCAGCGCAGCTGCCACAGATCGCGGTAGGGCTCAAAGCCGAAGCGGCCGGCCGCGGCGTCGTCGCCCGGCGCGGCCTCCCGGATCCACAGTCGGACCGCGGCGCCGTCGTCCAGGCCGGACAGCGCCTCAGCCAGAATGCCGTCCGTCTCGCCGCTGCCCCTCCCTGCGAGCACCACAAGCTGCGCTTCACCGCCGACCGTCTCCGGTGGATCAATCTCGTAGCGCACCGGTCCGAGGGTACTGCCACCTCTGCGAGCGACCGGACAGGCGAGCGCAGGGCTTCGGCCCGCCTGCATACTGGGGGCATGAGGACCCGAGTGTGGGTCAACCCCCGCCAGCCCCAGACGCTGTACATCGCGCAGCTGCTGCTGTACTTCCAGGGCGGCTTCGCACTGGTGCTCGGCCTCATCGGCGGCCGGTTGCTGTCCGTCTACGCGCTAGCCATCGCGGTGGGCAAGGTGACCGCGGCATTCGGCATCGCCAACGAGCGACGGTGGGGATACCGGCTGGGCGTTGCCATTGCGGCACTTCCATTGGTGTTGCGGGTGCTGCTGGCCTTGACCGACACTCTGCGCTGGCTGTGGGCCGACGTGATCGATCTGCTGTTCGACGTGGCGCTGGCTGCTCTCCTATTGCATCCCATGAGCCGCAGCTTCCAGCGGTACTGGCCCAAGCGGTCGCGCCGCTAGGAGGGCGAGCAACTTGGTGAGAGTCTGTTGCGTCGCAGCGGGGTCATTCCCGCTCTTGTTGGCTGCGCTCACGGGCCGCCCAAACCCCGGCGCCACAGCCCACGGCCTCGCCCGTACGGGCCGGAATCGCTCGCCTACTCGCTCGGGCTCTTACCCGTACGGGCCAGATCGCTCGACCTCCAGGCCTCTGGGCCGGTGACCGAGCTGCCCTCCAGCTCGGCCAAGCACCGGGCGGTGCGGGAGATGTTCGACACCATCGCACCCCGCTACGACCTGGTAAACCGAGTCATGACGCTGCGACTCGACGTGGTCTGGCGTCGCCGAGCCGCCCGCGATCTGGGCCTGCCACCGGGTTCGAGGGTGGCCGATCTGGCCTGCGGCACCGGAGACTTCTGCCGGGAGCTGACACGGCTCGGCCATCGCCCCGTCGGCTTCGACTTCTCGATGGGAATGCTGCGGGCGGCCCCAGCAGGCCGCGCCCCGGCGCCTCTGGTCAACGCCGACGTGCTCGATCTGCCGCTGCCCGACGGCGTGCTCGACGGCGCTGCCTGCGGATTCGCCCTGCGCAACCTCACCGCTATCCCGCCGCTGTTTGCTGAGCTGGCGAGAGTGACCCGTGCGGGTGGCCGCATCGGCCTGCTGGAGGTGGACTCTCCCGCCAACCCGGTGCTGCGCTGGGGGCACGGTGTCTACTTCGGCCGGGTCGTGCCGGTGATCGGCTCGCTGCTGTCGGATCGCCGGGCCTACCGGTACCTGCCCCAGTCGGTCGCCTACCTGCCAGCTGCGGAGGTACTGGTGGACGAGCTGCGGGCTGCGGGTTTCGTCGCCGTCCACCGCCGCCAGCTCAGCGCCGGGATCGCCCAGCTGATCACCGCCACCCGCAGCTGAGCAGGCTCCGTCCACGACAACCCGAACGGCGCGGCCACACCGGCCCACGACACCACCACCACAAGCCACGCAGATTCCCGTCCACGACAACCCGAGCAGGCGCAGCGCTCCGAACTGCGCTGGCAGACTGTCATCCATGAGAGCCCGAACGCAGCAAACGGAGGTCTGAAGTATGAGCCGCGACACGGTTGTAGCCCATCTCGATGCGCTGGGTGTGGCGTACGAGGTGGTGGAGTGCGACCCCGACTTCGCCGACACGGCCCAGTTCTGCGAGCGCTACGGGTACTCGATGGACGCCTCGGCCAACGCCATCTGCGTGGTGGGCAAGTCGGCAGAGCGGCCGATGGTGTGCTGCGTCGTGCTGGCCTGCACCCGGCTGGACGTGAACGGGGCGGTGCGCCGCCGGCTCGGCGCCCGCAAGGCCTCCTTCGCCGACGCAGCCACCACCGTGGAGCGGACCGGCATGATGATCGGCGGGGTGACCCCGTTCGGGTTGCCGGCCGGGCTGCCGGTGTGGATCGATGCCCGTGTCATGGCATGCGACAAGGTGATCGTGGGCGGAGGCTCGCGAGACTGCAAGATCCTGTGCCCGCCCGCCTCGCTGCTGGCCGTCGAGGGCGCCGAGGTGGTCGAGGATCTGGCCAAACCCCCGCCGCAGTCGTGATTACGTGACTGCGATGCCGGCTGCCATGGCCAGGCCTGACACGAGTTGGACCTTGGCGGTGGCGCCCAGAACCGGGATCAGCTCCGGGCCGGAAGCTCCCCGCAGCACGCGGCGCACCGCGGACACCGCGAAGGGGGCGCCCACCACCGCAGCCGCCGCGGCCCGACCACCGAACGAGGCGGCCAGCGCCACTGCATAGGAGGCTTCCAGCACCGCCATATACATGAGCCGGGTGCGGCGCTCGCCCAGGCGAACGGGCAGGGTGCGCTTGCCCGCGGCGGCGTCGCCGACGATGTCGCGCAGGTTGTTGGCCGTCAGCAGCGCCACCGCCCACAGCCCGACCGGCACTCCGCACAGCACCGCGAACCAGTCGAGCCGCTCCAACAGCGCATAGGCCGTGCCCGCGGTGGCCACCAGGCCGAAGAACACGAACACGAACACCTCGCCCAGCCCCATGTATCCGTAGGGCTTCGGCCCGCCGGTGTAGAGCCATCCCACCACCAGGCACACCACTCCCACGGCCAGCAGCTCCCAGCCGGCCGCCGCGGCCAGCACCACTCCGGCGGCAGCGGCCACAGCCAGAGCGACCAGCGCGGCCCACTTGACCCGGCGAGCCTCGACCAGTCCCGACCCCACCAGCCGTCGAGGTCCGATCCGGGTGGAGTCGTCGATGCCCCGCACGCCGTCGGAGTAGTCGTTGGAGAAGTTGACGCCCACCTGCAACGCCATGGCCACCACCAGCGCCACCGCAGCCCGCCACCACGCGGTCGCCGACCCCTCCCCCACCGCGACGGCCGTTCCCACCGCCACCGGCACCAATCCCGCGCTGAGGGTGCGGGGCCGGGCCCCGGCCACCCATGTCCGAAGCTGCGTGCTGGTCACTTGAGTCGCACGGTCGTCGCGCCTGTTCGCTCGACTCCGAAGCGCTCAGGGCGCGACGTACTTGTAGCCGAGACCCCTGATGGTGACTATCCGCTGGGGGTCGGCGGGATCGAGTTCGATGCGGGACCGGAGCCGCTTGATGTGCACGTCGAGGGTCTTGGTGTTGCCCACGTAGTCGAACCCCCAGACCCGGTCGATGAGGGTCTGGCGGCTGACCACGAACCCGGCGTTCTCCATGAGCAGGGCCAACACCCCGAACTCCTTGAGCGGGAGGCGCTCCTGCTTGCCGCCGATGGTCACCTCGTGGCGGTCGCGGTCCAGCGCCACATCGCCGATCTGCAGCTCGGCTGCGCCGTCGGCGGAGTCGGCGGGCCGGGTCTGGCTGCGGCGCATCACGGTGCGCATCCGGGCCACCAGCTCACGCACCCGGTACGGCTTGGCCACGTAGTCGTCGGCGCCGACCTCCAGTCCGACCACAGTGTCGATCTCCTCGCGCCGGGCCGACACCATGATCACCGGCGTGTCGGCGAGGGAGCGGATCCGGCGGCACACGTCGATGCCCGACAGCCGGGGCAGCATCACGTCGAGCAGGACAATCTCGGGCTCGAGGGCCTCGAAGGCGACCAGGGCCTCCTCGCCGTCGGCGGCGACGTCGACGATGAACCCCTCCGCCCCCAGCGCCACCTGCAGGCCCTCGCGGTACGAGGGCTCGTCGTCGACGACCAGCACCCGGACTCCAGCACTCACCGTCGCCAGTCTGCCCCGCCGGCAGCTCGAACGCTCGTCGGAGCAAGCGGGGATTGAAAGTGAGCGTCTCGTGCCGCGACGGTGCCATTCCCGCTCTTGTTCGCTTCGCTCACGGGCCGCTCGGGCCACGGCCTCGCCCGTATGGCCGGATTAGTGCGCCTACCGCTCGGCCTCGGGATGCCATCGCCAGCCGTAGGCTCGCTGGCGTGAACCGGCTCGGCGACGAGACCAGCCCGTACCTGCGCCAGCACCGCGACAATCCGGTCGACTGGTATCCCTGGGGACCGGAGGCCTTCGCGGCGGCTGTCGAGCGGGACCGCCCGGTGCTGCTGTCGGTGGGCTACTCGAGCTGCCACTGGTGCCATGTGATGGCCCACGAGTCGTTCGAGGATCCCGAGACGGCCGCGGTGATGAACCGGCTGTTCGTCAACGTGAAGGTCGACCGGGAGGAGCGCCCCGATGTGGACGCCATCTACATGGACTCGGTGCAGGCCATGACCGGCCGGGGCGGCTGGCCCATGACCGTGTTCCTGACCCCCGGCGGTCGGCCCTTCTTCGGGGGCACCTACTACCCCGACCGGCCTCGGGGCCAGATGGCCTCATTCCGCCAGGTGATGGCGGCCATCGACGACGCCTGGACCAACCGCCGATCCGACGTGCACGCCCAGGCCGACCAGTTGGTGGCCCTGATCGACCGGACTTCGCGTGCCGCCGCGTCGCTGGGTGCGGAGTCTGCCGACGCCGCCGACGACGGCCGAGCACTGGACCGGGCCGGGGACGCCATCCTGGCCTCCTTCGACTCCGAGTGGGGCGGCTTCGGCGGCGCGCCCAAGTTCCCGGCGGCCATGACGCTGACCTCGGCTCTGCGCATCCATCACCGCAGCCGCCGCCCCGAACTGCTGCGAGCGGTGCGGACCAGCCTCGATGCCATGGCGTCGGGCGGCATCTACGACCATCTCGGCGGCGGGTTCGCCCGCTACTCGGTGGACCGCCGCTGGCTCGTGCCCCATTTCGAGAAGATGCTCTACGACAATGCGCTGCTGACCAGGGCGTATCTGCACGCCTGGATGGCGACCGGCGAGCCGGTGTACCGCCAGGTGGTGGACGAGACGGTCGGCTACGTGCTGCGGGACCTGCGCCACGCCGACGGCGGCTTCTACTCGGCCGAGGACGCCGACTCCGAGGGCGTCGAGGGCAAGTTCTACGTGTGGTCCGAGCCCGAGCTGCGAGCGGTGGCGCAGAACGCGGCCGGTGCGGGGGCCGCCGATGCCGCCGCCGACTGGTGGGGTGTGACCGCGGCCGGCAACTTCGAGGGAGCCAACATCTTGAACCGGCCGGTGCGGGGCGACCTGGTCCGGCCCGCCGAGGTGGAAGCCGCCCGCGGGGCTCTGTTCGCATGCCGGGAGAGCCGGATCCGGCCCGGCCTCGACGACAAGGTCCTGGCCGAGTGGAACGGGTTGATGCTGTCGGCGCTGGCCGAGGCTGCGGCGGCCACCGGCAACCCCGAGTGGCGGGCGGCGGCACTGGCCAACGGCGAGTTCCTGGTGGCGAGCCTGCGGCGCGATGACGGCCGCTGGATGCGCTCCTGGCAGGCCGGCGACGCCGAGCGCCCGGCCCAGGCCCGCCATCTGGCCTACGCACAGGACTATGCGGCGCTGCTCGACGCCTTCACCAGGCTGGGAGAGCTGTCGGGACAGGCCCGCTGGATCGACGAGGCCCAGGCCGCGGCCGACGGCCTGCTGGACTTGTTCTGGGACCCCGATGTCGGGGGCGTGTTCACCACCGGCGACGACGCCGAGAAGCTGGTGACCCGGCCCAAAGACCTGATGGACAACGCCACCCCGTCAGCCCAGTCGCTGGCGGCCTGCGGGCTGCTGCGGCTGGCCGCGCTGACCGGCGAACCCCGCTACGACGACCACGCCCGCCGCATCATCGGGCTATTCGGCTCGGCCGCGGCCCAGCACCCCACCGCCTTCGGCCGAGCGCTGGAGGCGCTGGACCTCGCCGCAGGCGGCATCGACGAGATCGCGGTGGTGGGCGACCGCCCCGATCTTGTGGCCGAGGCGCAGACCCGCTACCTGCCCAACGCGGTGCTGGCCTGGGGTGAGCCCTACGACTCCCCGCTATGGCACAACCGCCCCGAGGGCTTCGCCTACGTGTGCCGAGACTTCGCCTGCCAGTCCCCCGCATCCACCCCTGAAGAGCTAGTCGCCCAGCTTCACACCTGACTGGTTGAACTTCCGGCACTCTTCGCCGGATGCAGGGGTTTAGCTCCACTGCCTAGAAGTTATGGCATAGATTATGCTCTGCTTCATATGCCATACTGAGGGCATGAGAACGATGATCGTGATTCCGGACCACCACCACGCCGCGGCCAAGCGCCGGGCGGCTCTTGACGGCATCTCGCTGTCGGAGTACATCCGCCGTCTCGTCGCCCGTGATCTGGAGCCGCAAGCGCCGGCAGGCGACCCTTCGGCGATCTTCGGGCTGTTCGACAGTGGAGGGTCGAGGATCGCCGACGGCAAGCAGGCCATGATCAGCCGAGCCATCGATGAGCAGTTCGCAGCCAAAGGTCTCTAGCCGATGGCCCACACCTTCGTCGACACCAGCATTTGGTATGCCGCCGCCGACGACAGCGACGCCCACAGCGCAGTTGCCCGAACGCTCCTGAAAGATCACGAGGGCGCACTGCTCACCAGCGACCTCGTCCTCGCCGAGTTGTGGAACCTCGTGAATGCGCGCGTCGGCCATGCTCTTGCGAACCGGGCCGTAGCCACCGTCACAGCCGGGATTGCCCGCGTCGAATGCGTCACCTCCGCCGATCTCGCCGCGGCCGAGGCAGCTGCGGCGGCCTTCGCCGATCAAGCCTTCTCGCTCACCGATCGCACGAGTTGGGCGCTGATGGAGCGACTGGCCATCGTCGACGCGCTGGCCCTCGACAACGACTTTCGTGTCTACCGCTACGGACCCGGCCGCCGCCGGGCCTTCACAGTCCACCCGTAACCAAGCCAGCACCCCCCATCTGACAGTCCAAGGGATGTGAGCGGCATCCCGACCACCCGGTCGGCGCTCAGGCACGGCCGGCACACTGGCCATCGACGCTTCGGAGTGACGCGCCACGAACCCAGCCTCGGCTGACCGGTTAGGCGGCTGATTTTTCCAGGATGTGGACTCCGCAGGCTGAGGCTAGGCCAATTACGTGGGCCAGGCCGACTCTGGCTCCCTCTACTTGGCGGTCACCGGCCTCGCCTCGCAGGTGGGCGGTGATCTCGTAGAGGTTGGCCACTCCGGTGGCGCCTATCCGGGTGCGGCCCGGCTTCGACGACAGAGTTCGGGGGCATGTTCACCACCGGCGACGACGCCGAGAAGCTGGTGACCCGGCCCAAAGACCTGATGGACAACGCCACCCCGTCAGCCCAGTCGCTGGCGGCCTGCGGGCTGCTGCGGCTGACCGCGCTGACCGGCGAGCCCCGCTACAGCGACCACGCCCGCCGCATCATCGAGCTGCTCGGCTCAGCCGCAGCACAGCACCCCACCGCCTTCGACCGAGCGCTGGAGGCGCTGGACCTCGCCGCAAGCGGCACCGACGAGATCGCAGTGATGGGCAACCGCCCAGATCTGTGACCGCGACGCAGACCCGCTACCTGCCCAACGCGGTGCTGGCCTGGGACGAGCCCTACGACTCCCCGCTATGGCACAACCGCCCCGAGGGCTTCGCCTACGTGTGCCGACACTTCGCCTGCCAGTCCCCCGCATCCACCCCCGATGAGCTAATCGCCCAGCTCAAGACCTGACCGCCCCGCGATCAGACACCCGCGGGGGCGATCACCTCGATGCCGCAGGAGCGGGCTGCACCAGCCAGTGCCCGGTCATAGGTGACGAATCCACGGAGATCGTCGCCCAAGCTCAGAGCAGCGGCCAGATGGATCGCATCCAGGCTGCGCAGCGCGACGGGCTCGAGTTGTCCCGCCCGCTCGAACACGCCGGTAGTCACCTGCGTGAGCGTGATCTTGTCGAGTGCTCGTTTGGCACGGGTAGCGAGGTCGGGAGCGGCGCGCCTCACAGTCCGCATGAGCTCCGTGCGGGTCAGATCGCAAGAGACAGGCTCGCGGTCCTCCGCCGCGAGCCAAGATCGAAGTGCATCCGTCTCGGGTTCCCGAACGATCAGCTTGACCACCGCAGACGTGTCCAGGTAGTGGGCCACGGTCAGTATCGCTCCTCGGCCCGCATGGCCTCCAGCAGCTCCGAGAGACGGGGCCCTTCCCGCGGAGCGGGCAAGTCCCTGATGTCTCCCCGAGCCGGGCGGGCCCGGCCCGACGCAACCAGCTCTTCCAGCTGCGAAGCTGCGATGGCGGTCATCCGGGCCACCGGACGGCCCCGCAGGGTGATGGTGACCACCTCACCGGCCGCCGCGTCAGCAACCACTCCGGAAGCATTCTGCTTGAGCGCCCTGATCCCGATCTCAACCATGTTCTACATTGTAGCACAGTATTGCCTGGCGATGGTCCGTACACCGTGTGCTTCAGATCTAGCGCCATGCGACTCGGGCTGGTGGGGATCCAACTCGCCGGCGGGCTTGAACAGGGTGGACTCATCGAACCCGGTGCTAGGTGAGCGCGAACAGCCGGCTGCGGGCCGCGGGTCGGGAGTGTTCAGCGGGGGTGGACGCCGTCGGTGGCGGGTCGGCACCCGGCAGATACAGGGTCGGTTCTTCCGGGGCGCACGCGGGTCCGTAGTGAACTTGCCCTGGCGGGTGAAGGGTGTGCACACCGTTGGTGGTGCGGATCCGCCACTTGTGGTGGTGGATCTTCTGGTGGCAGTCCCAGCAGACCGGAACCATGTTGTCGAGTCGGGTTGATCCGCCCTGGGAGACCGGTCTGATGTGGTGGATCTGGCACAGCGTCGGGTGGGACTTGCAGTGGAAGCAGCCCCCGTCGCGGGCGAGGAGGATCTGCCGCTGGGCCTCAGTGGCGGTGCGCTTCGACTCGGTGCGCCAGATCGGCTTGCCGTTACGGTCAAAGACGACGCCCGTGAGCCTGGCGTTGCAGGCGAGTTCCTCAAGCACTGCCGCTGGCAGCGGCGTACCGTCGGGAAGCTCGGCAACGAGGTTGCCGGTGTCGCTGTCCACATGTGCCACCACGCAGATGTCAGCGATAGGTCTGCCGCTACCGTCGCGCCTACTGTTGCCAGTGTCGGCGCCTGAACGGCTGCCCGCACCGTGGCCTGAGCCGACGCCCGGCCGGTTGTCTAAGAGGGCGCGCAAATAGGTGAGAGCCAGTCGCGTCGCAAGGGTGTCTTTCCCGCTCTTGTTCGCTGCGCTCACGGGCCGCTCGGGCCACGGCCTCGCCCGTATGGGCCGGAATCGCTCGCCTATTCGCTCGGCCTCTAAGCCGTGGCCTGACTCGACTGTTGACCGGTCGTCTGAGCCGCGGCCTGACCGGACGCTCGAACGGTTGCGTGAGCCGCGGCCCGCAGCGGCGTTGTCGGCGCAGTTCTGGTGGTCGGCGAGGTGATCGGCCGTGAGGCTGTCCAGGGCCTCGGCCATGCACTGATCGAAGCTGCGCCGTTCAGACTTGTTGCTCGCCTGCGCCTTGTCGAGGTCATGGAGGCGGCCGGCCACGGCCCGCAGCCGGTTGCCGATCCGATGTCCGGCGACGGGGTCGAACTCGCCGTGGATGTGCACCATCCCGTCCTCTTCTGAGTCCCACACCCGGACACGCCGTCGCTCCCGCAGGCGCCGGTAGTCGCCCTCCCCGCCGTCGCCCTGGTGGTCGGCCGCCCACCTTCGGGCCTCCCTGGTGAACTGCTCGGGGCGCATCGACGCAGCCTTGGACAGCAACTCGGTGTCGGACTCGACAGCCTCAGCGCTGGTCTTCTCGATGGCCTCCGCCAGTCGCTTGGCGTTGGCCTGCGACACCTGCCCCGATTCCACCGCATCGCGCACCACCGGCACTGCCCCGACCGCCTTGGCCGTCTTGACTCGTCCGACCGCGTCCTGCCGCGACAAGCCGGCAGCGTCCGCGAGCACCTGCACGCCTCCGTCGCCGTGGCGCTCCACCCCAGCGACAACTGCAGCCGCAGAAGTCTGGGCGGCTGCCAGGGCCGCCATCGCGGACTTGCACACCGCCGGCACCTGGCGCGCCTCGTCGCAAGACACCGAGGGGTCGTTCGTCGCCGACAGCATCTCCTTGGCGGCGGCTTCAACCCGGCGGGCGGCTTCAATCAACATGAAGACATCATCCCATAGGGGTGTGACATCTGTCAATCATTTACAGGCTATATCATTCAGCTTTCTGAAATACCCAGGTCACGGACGCCTTAGATCCCCGCTCCGGTCACGCGATCTCTCGTACCTTGGCCTGTACCTCGGCCGAGTCGATCCCACCTCGTTCGTCGTCCCTGGTGACGATCAGCGTCGCAGCATCGCCGCCGCCCTCCTCGACCCCGCTGGCCGCATACCACTCCCGCTTCCGCTCCCAGGCATGGGCGTACTGCGGATTGGACAGCATCCCCAGGTGCTCCCAGATGTAGGTCTCACCCGTAGCGGCGTCCTCAACCGTGAAGTCCGGGAGTCGAAGGCTGCCGTCATGGCCCCGGAACTCCTTCTCGTAGGCGAACTCCACATCAGCCGCTGACAACGCGTCGGCGATTATCACTTCGCTCTTCGAGCGCACCAGGGTTCCGTTGGCCGCTCGGTGGATGAGGTTGGCGTCCAGGAACCGGTCGCCACCAACATCTTGGGGCCGCGGATCCCGGAGCAAGTTCGTATATCGCCGAGCTGTCTCCGAATGCTTGACCGACGAGAACGAGAGCAGGTCGGCCAACGGACCCTGGTGGAGAACGACAACTCGTTCCCGCTGGCGAGTGAGCGCGGTGTACAGCAGCTCTCGCGACAGCAGATGGCAAGGGTTCGGGATCACAAGGAAGGTTGTTCCGAACTCCGATCCCTGCGACTTGTGAACGGTGATGGCGTATGCCAGTTCCAGGATTGGATCGCCGCCGTCCTTGGGCAGATCCCGGCGACCGAACCCGTACTCGAAGCCCAGTTGTGTCGAGAACTCCACCTTCAGCCTGGTGACCTTGAACTTCTGTCCACGACGCTTGAATTGGCCGACGACCATTCCGATTTCGCCGTTGGCTACAAACGCCGCTGGACCGTCGGTGGGACTCCCGTCGGGGAACTGCTCAGGGTAGACATCGTCGCGTCGGTCGTTCCGGTTGTTCATCACCTTGTCGCCGTAGACGATGCCCTCCGGCCCCATGGGCTTGGGAACCTTCCTGCCGAAGCGGGGTATCTCTCGCGCCCAGGCGATCAGATCAGCTCGGAAGTGCCGATGGACCGAGCGGTTCAACTCGGATCTGCCTGCGGCGGTAGCATGGATCGGGCTCAGAATCTGCCAGTTCTCGCTTGCTTCACCAGCGCCACGGTTGTTCGAGTGGCTCCTGTTGAAGTACACATAGTCGCCTTTGACAACACCGCCGAGCGACTTCCCAAAGCCGGCCTGATCGTCGATGTCGGCAATCTCGTCGATCTCTTCAACGAGCAGATGCCGGAGTCGCTCGAAGACCTCGGTGGGTGAGTCCCACTGCTCGAATCGCAGGGTTTCGTTGTGAGATCCTGCCAGAACCTGCCCCCACGCCTCCTCGGCCAGCGCGCTCGGGGCTTCGCCGCCGAACCACTGCGCGAGGGCGAGATCGTGCCGGAACTCGTCTGAGTCGGTGCCGGGACGCTGCCGCCGGGGGATCGTCAGCTCCGCGTATGACGGGCCGACCCTCGGGAGGTCCGCGGCTGCGCCGTCTTTGAGGAACTCAGCGATGTCGACGAACGGCCTGCCTGCGCCGATCGGCGGAAGCTGCCGAGGATCACCGACGAGGATCAGCCGTTCGATCTGGCTCACGTTGTCGAGAACGGCGTCGAGCTGCTCCTCCGTGATCATCGATGCCTCGTCGATGATTACCGTTCCGCCCTTGACCGCGGGCGGATCGGATGACCGGCAATACCGAGATGTATCGGGGTCATACCGGCCGGATCGGACGAGGAACTGGGCAATCGTGCGGGCACGCACACCTGCGACATCGCCGAGGCCTCGTTCGAGCTGCACCCGCGCCTTGCCCGTGGGCGCGAGCAGAGTCACGCCCGCCCCCCGAATCACTGGGTCTTTGCACAACGCGGCCAGCAAGGTGGTCTTGCCGGTTCCGGCTGGGCCGACCAGTACAGCGAACCTCGCAGCGGCGAGTTCGGCGAGTGCAGCCGCCTTTTCCTTCCGTGCGAGGAACTCGTCGTCATCCTCGGAGGCTGGGACATCGAGCAGTTCGTTGAGAACGGCTCCCCAGTCGGCCTCAACGACATGACGCTTCTTGGTGGCGACTCGCTTGCGGACCTCGTTGCTGATACGGGTTCGCGCTGCTGAGAGACGATCGAGTTGGTGACCCTGCTGATCATCGAACATGGCCGGCTGGATGGCAGGCTTGAGAGTGTCCTCGACTACGGCGAGTAAATCTCCGTCGATAAGGCAGGGCTGGTCGAGCGGCATGGCCCGAACCGCGGTGACCAGTTGGTCTTGCGGAAGCAAGGTGTGGCCGATCTCGGCGGATGCTTCAAGCTCCGACACCATCAGTGCCCGCACGCGCCGACGATCCTGAGCCTCCTCCATCGCCGACGGCGCGGGAATCGGCAGGCTTGAGGTCGCGGCGGAAGGTGGATACGAGCCTCGATCGATAACAGTCACCGGGATTGCGTCCGGGCTGATCCGGTCTGCTTCGTACAGAAGGTACGGATTCTCGAGCAGATCCGAGTCGTCGACCGAGATCCCGGCCTTCTTGCGTTCCTCCCGCACGTAGAAGCGGGTTGCCTGCTCCGCAGACAGGTCGAATCGAGCCAGCAGGTGGAGCAGGGCCCGACGCTCGTCGGGCAGGCCAGCGAGCTTCCTGGCAATCGTCGGTCCGATACGACCCACCCACTCAGGTCCGATTGATGTCGGGTCGTCGAGGGCGGCCTGCACCGCAGGCCATGGATCGTCCGTCTCCGACAGTCCATCGGTGATCCGAAACGCCAGCAGATTCGCGTGATCGATGCTGAAGGCAGCGAGTGCCGATCCGAGCCCCGGGAACGGGCCTCGCAGCTTCCAGAGTTCGCCGAGCCGGTCCTGGCTCCAGCGGATTTCCGCGGCATAGCTGATGCCCAGCGATTCCTCTGCTCGTTGTAAACCGTTGATGATGGCGAGGAGCGAGGCGATCGCTTGATCGTGGGTCACATGCTCTGAACCGTACGAGAACTGGTCGAATGCCTCGTCGGGAGCGAAGACGACCACATCCTCCGGGTTGAAAGACGGATCCTGGACGACTCGTTCGAGCGCCGCGTGGTACGGCAGTAGGAATCCGCCATCAGTCGTGCCGGCGCGGATCGAGTGTTGAACGATCCGTTCCCAGATCATTGATCGAGTGGGGCGGTCTTCTCCCGGCTCGTAGTCGTACTCGATTGCCGGCCCATAGCTCGCGACCCACCCGACTCCGATCAGGACCCGGCCCGACTGCTCGGTGTGTGGAACCTCCTTCGCATAGATGAAGGCCAGCGAGCGGTCCGGCTCGATTGCTGAGAAAAACGCGTCGAGCATCCGAGTCTGGTTGTCAACGTCCTGCACCCACGCCGTCTCGAACCCCAGCACCGCTCGGACGTCGTCCTCAGCCTCGTCGTGGAAGACGATGTCGAGCGAGTCTGCGATCTCGACTGCCTCCCTCCGCAGCACCCATCGGAACGGCACCGCACCGGCCGTGTACGGCGGGAGTTCGACGGGCGTCGGCCGGTAGTGCTTGTGGACATCTGATGTCTTGAAGTACGGGTGCTGGATCCGGCGGGTGATCGGAAAGTCCGCCATGAAACTCGCCCGTTCAGCCACGCACGGCGGCTGCTGAGACCGTGTGAGCTGATCGATCCGGCGGCCGTGCAGCTCGACCTCGACGCCGTCGTCGCGCCGCTCGTGGATGTTGGCGAGTCGAAGGCACGAAGCGTTGTTGACCGGGTCATTGCAGACCGTGCCGTTCCAGCCTGCGTCGTGCCAGGGAACCCGTATCGACAGGTGACGGAGAGGAAGATCCGTGGTCACGCGCCCGACGCTAATGCATGAGCCTCACCCGGAACCCGGCCGACGAAGGCCCCGATGCGCCTGGGGCGGAATTGGAGCTCTCGATGCTGGCTGATGCTGGCAGATCAGCGCTGTTGCGCTATTGTGCATGTATGGCGACAATACAAATCCGCGATGTCTCCGAAGAGGCCTACGAGGTGATCCGGCGACGGGCCCGAGCGGCGGGACAGTCGATCCAGGCGTACATGAAGCAGGCTGTCGAGCGGTTGGCGAGCGAGCCTGAGGACGACGAACTGTTCGCCGACCTGGAACGGTTCGTGGCGGCCCGCGGCATCAGGCTGGACGTGGAGGCGATGCTCGACGACATCGACCGTGGGCGCCGGTGAGCCCGAGCACCGTCGTCGTCGACGCCTCCGCACTGGTCGCGGCGGTGGTCGATGCCTCCGAAGCCGGGCGCCAGGCGAGGCAGCACCTCCGCGGCCGGCGACGGGTGGCGCCGTTCCTCATCGATGCCGAGACGGGGCAGGCGCTTCGAGGGCTGGTGCTGAGGGGCGAGCTCGATGCCGACGCCGCCGCGGTCGCCCGGCGCCGGGCCGAGGCGATGATCGCTCGCCGCCACCCCCATCACGGCGGCCTGGCTGAGCGGGCCTGGCAGATGCGCGACCGCCTCAGCTTCTACGACGCACTGTATGTCGGGCTTGCTGAGAGCCTCGGCCGCCCGCTCGTCACCGCCGACGCTGGCATCGGCCGAGCCCTGGACAGCCATGAACTGATCCAAGTCATCCCGGCTCGCTGAGCGACGTCGAGCGAGATCCGTGACGCTCAGCGGCGATCGCTCGAGTCGAGTGCGCCACGCTCGCCGATCTCGAAGCGGCCGAAGTCGCCGCGGCGGCCTTCGGTGATCAGGCGTTCTCGCTGACCGACCGCACCAGTTGGGCACTCATGGAGCGTCTGATCATCGTGGACGCGCTGGCCCTCGACGCCGACTTACGAATCTACCGCTACGGCCTCGACCGCCGCCAGGCCTCCACGGTTCGCCCGTAGCGGACCAAGCACGTTCGACGAGTTCAGGCGGCGGCCTTCTCCAGGATGTGGACTCCGCAGGCTGAGGCTAGGCCTATTACGTGGGCCAGGCCGACTCTGGCTCCCTCTACTTGGCGGTGGCCTGCCTCGCCTCGCAGGTGGGCGGTGATCTCGTAGACGTTGGCCACGCCGGTGGCGCCTATGGGATGGCCCTTGGAGATGAGGCCCCCGGAGACGTTCACCGGGGTGGGGCCGTCGCGGAACGGGCCGCCCGAGTCGATGAACTCGCCGGCGCCGCCAGGCTCGCACAGGCCCAGGTTGTCGTAGTGGATCAGCTCCGCGGTGGCGAAGCAGTCGTGGAGCTCCACCAGGTCGAGATCCTCGGGGCCGATCCCGGCTTTCTCGTAGGCCTGGGCGGCGGCGTTGCGGGTGAGGGTGTTCACGTCGGGCTGGACCTGGCAGTCCTCGGTGAACGGATCGGAGGTGAGCACCGAAGCCGACACCTTCACCGCCCGCCTCCGCACATCCGTCGGCATCGACGCCAGCCGCTCCCCCGACACCAGCACCACCGCGGCCGCGCCGTCGCCGGTCGGGCAGCACATCAGCAGCGTGTTGGGGTAGCTCATCATGGGCGACTCCATGATCTCGCCCATCGAGAACTCCTTCTGGTACTGCGCCAGCGGGTTCAGCGTCGAGTTGAGATGGTTCTTGTAGGCCACCCGGGCGAACTGCTCGAAGCCGACCCCGTCGTGATCGTGGGCGTAGGCCATGCCGGCCTGGGCGAACACGCCGGGCATGGTGGCGGTGCCGAGATAGCCGTCCACGCCGGTGACCGCTCCATAGCGCCCCGACGGCTCGAAGACCTGCTTCTCCTTCTTGGTTGCGCCGCCCAACAGCCCCATCTTGCCCATCTTCTCGACCCCCACCGCCAGGCCGATCTGGGCCTCGCCCGAACCGATGGCCATCATCACGGTGCGAACCGCGGTGGCCCCGGTGGCGCAGGCGTTGGCCACGTTGTAGACCGGCACCCCGGTCTGGCCGATCTGCTTCTGGAGACGCTGACCAACCGCGCCCGAAGCCTCGAACAGCGAGCCGCAGGCCAGCACGTCGATGTCGCCCACGGTTACCCGGCCGTCGGCCAGAGCCCCCATGGCACTCTCAGAGGCCAGATCGATCAGATCCTGGTCGGGAAAGCGGGCGAAGCGGGTCATGTGGGCACCCACCACCCACACGCTGTCCGAAGCGATCTGAGCTGCCATTGTCCGCTGTGCCTCCTCGGCGCCTCAGGCGGGCTCGTAGCCGAAGGCGATTGCCTCGGTGCCGTCGTCGTCGGCGCCGATCGGATAGGTCGTGAGCCGCACCCTCATTCCCAGGTTGACCGCCTCCGGGGTCGGGTCGCAGCCCACGACGTTGCTGCGAACCCAGGTGCCGTCGTCGGCGCGGACGATGACCGACACGAACGGCACCGGAATGCCGGGCGCGGCCCGATGGACAATGGTGAACGACTTCAGCTCGCCGCGGCCGTCGACCGGAATCTCCCTGAAATCGTTACGGCCGCAGCGGGCGCAGGCGTTGCGGCGGTCGAAGAAGCGCGCCCCACAGCTTCGGCACTGTTGGGCTAACAGGTGCGGCTCGGGCTCAAGCCGCAGGTAGTTGACGAGCGGGACCCGAGCCGAGGCCATCGCTTGCGCAGGGTACCGCCGGCGTTCCGCCATACCGGCGCGCTCGCTCACCGCTGCCAGCGGGCCCGGTGGACCACCGCGGCCAGGTCGGGGCGGCCGCGGTTGGCGGAGCGGCTGGGACGGTCGTCGCCGGCGTGGTGGCCGATGGCGACGGTGCCCACGCCGCGCCGTCCCGGCGGCACACCGAAGCGCTGTCGCACCGCCTCCTCGTGGTCGAACATGCCGAAGAAGGCCGCGCCCAGGCCCCGGTCACGGGCGGCCAGCAGCATGGTCATCATCGCCGCTCCCCCGTCGACGAACCAGTAGGGCACACCCCAGGCCTCCTCGCCGGCGCCGAGGCCGGTGTGGGCTTTGTCCGGCTCGCGGTAGCGGTCCACGTAGGCGCCGGGATCAACCCACACCACCACCAGCACCGGCGCGGCCAGCAGGCCCGGCCAGGCGAAGCCCTCCCGCTCGGCCCCTGCAGGCAGCGTGGCATTCCAGTAGGACGCGGTGTCGTCGCCCTCCAGCACCAGGAACTCCACCCCCGCGGTGTGGCCCGCGGTCGGCGCCCGCCGGGCCAGGTCGCATAGCTGGTCCACCATTGCCGGCGCCACCGGCTGCGACGTGAAGGAGCGCACCATCCGGCGCCCCCGAACAACCCGCTCGAAGTCCATTAGAGGGAACGCAAATCGGTGAGAGCCGGTCGCGTCACAGTGGGGTCATTCCCGCTCTTGTTCGCTGCGCTCACGGGCCGCTCGGGCCACGGCCTCGCCCGTGTGGGCCGGAATCGCTCACCTATTCGCTCGGCCTCTTAGCTCAAGCCCTGCCGTTTGCCCGCAAGCTGCGGGCGCGGCGGCTGACCTACAGCAGCTTCTCGAGCTCCTCGGCCATCACCCAGCCGTGGACTATCAGGGTGTCGCCGTCGTCGATCACCAGGCTGTCGAGCAGCTCGGCCGACTGAGCCGGAGCCTGCTTGAGGCTGGCGTGGTCGAGCACTACCGGGGGTCCGCCCTTGCCGCGGGTGGTGAAGATCCGGTCCTCGTAGCTGAGCGACCCGATGCCGAAGCGCTTGGCCAGGCGCCGGCCCCACGCCCGCTCTTCGCCGGTCGCCTTGTGGCCGGGCCGGGGAACAACATCGTGGAGGCTCTTGAACGCCTCGAAGGCGCCGGGATCGTTGATCTGCATCCCGACTAGCACGTCCTCGTCGGGAAAGGACAGGGCGGCCCGGCGAAGCTGGTCGGTGACAATGCCCCGCAGCACAGTGTCGCGGCGGGTGGTGCGGCAGGTGTGGCCGGCGCCGATCAGCACGCACGGCGTTCCGCCGATGCGCTCCAGGGTGCAGAAGGAGAAGCCCCGCAGTTTGCCGTTGTCGCGGGCCTCGGTGACCAAGACCCAGGCCTCGGCCTGCTTGGAGAGCGAGCCGACCTCGTATGCGTTGGAGGAGACGGCGCAGAGATCGGCCATCTCGACCAGATCGGAATCTCCCAGCGCAGTGCAGTCCCTGGTCTCGATCGTGATTGCCATGACGGCTTCCACCCCTATGACTCGCCCGTACCCGTCGTCCCAGTCTCAGGGACGCGCGCCGGTTTCGCAACCCACCGGCGGTGTTTCGCGGCCAGCGCGCCACGCGGGCAGCAGGATCACGCTTCGGCTGTGGCTTGCGCGCCCTGTGCAGAGGCGCCGTCGCCTTTGCCGACCCGAAGGCCGGGAATCACACTCCGGCTATGGCCTGGGCGCCCAGCAGCTCGCGCAACTCCGCGGGCAGGCCGTTGGCGGTGTCGACCGCGAAGTCCTCGGGCAGGCGCGCCACCCGCCGCCCGCCCAGCAGCAGCTCCACCGGCGAGCCGCCCGGATGGGCGCACAGCACCGACTTGAGCTCGCGCAGGTGCCGGTCGTTCTGGTGGGCCGGCGGTAGGTTGACCCGCAGCGGCGGATCCTCCTCGGTGCTCTCCACCGGCTCTATGTCGTTGGCGAAGAACCGGGGGGTGTCCTGCTGGGTGTCGAGGCGGCCCCGCACAACCACTACCGCGTCGTCGGCCAGCTTCGGCCCATGCTCGGACATGGCCCTGGGGAACACCAGCACCTCGATCTTCTCCTCGAGGTCCTCCAGGGTGAAGGTGGCCATCAGCTCGCCCTTGCGGGTCCAGCGCCGGTTCAGCGCGGTGATCACCCCGCCCACCGACCAGAAACCGGCGTCGTCACTGGAGGACGCCCCGGAGGTGAGGTCGCTGATGGTGCAGTCGGCGAGGCGACGAACCCGGGCCTCCATGCCCTTGAGGGGGTGGTCGGAGATGTAGAGGCCGAGCATCTCCTTCTCGTGGGCCAGCTTCTGCATGCGCTCGAACTCGGCGTCGCCGATCTCGGGGCGGTCGTCGAAGGATGGACCCTCGCTCTGCTCCCCGAACAGCGACATGACCCCGGCCTCGTGCTCCCGGCGCTTGCGCACCGTCATGTCGATGATCGACTCGTGCACGCTCAACAGGGCCTTGCGCCGATGGTCCAGTGAGTCGAAGGCGCCCGCCTTGATCAGCGACTCGACGGTGCGCTTGTTCAACACGTCGACGTCCACCCGCTCCACGAAATCGACGAAGGAGCTGTAGCGCCCGTTGGACTCGCGCTCGGCGATCACCCGCTCCACCACCCCCTCGCCCACGTTGCGCACCGCGGAGAGGCCGTACACGATGCTGCCCGGACCGGACCCCGCCCCGTCGCCGGGCCTGGGGGTGAAGTCGGAGGCCGACCGGTTGATGTCAGGAACCTGCACCTCGATCCCCCGCAGGCGGCACTCGTGGAGATAGACCGAGGCGTTCTCCAGCTTGCGCTTCACGCTGGTGAGCAGGGCGGCGAGGTACTCCACCGGATAGTTGGCCTTCAGATAGGCGGTCTGGTAGGCGACCAGGCCGTAGCCGTAGCTGTGGCTCTTGTTGAAGGCGTAGTCGGCGAACTGCTCGATGATCTTGAACAGTTCGGCGCCGAGGCCCGCCTCGTAACCGTTGTCGGCCACCCCCTGCACGAACTTCTCCTCCTCGGCCGCCATGGCCGAGCGGATCTTCTTGCCCATGGCCTTGCGCAGCAGGTCGGCCTCGGCCAGCGAGTAGCCCGCGAAGCGCTGGGCCACCCGCATCACGCTCTCCTGGTAGATCATCAGCCCGTAGGTGTCGGCCAGGATGTCGGCCGCGTCGGCGTGGAAGTACTCGACCCGGCGGCGGCCGTTCTTGCGGTCGGCGTAGTCGTGGTGCATGTTGGCCGCCATCGGCCCCGGCCGGTACAGCGCCACCAGCGCGCAGATGTCGTCGAAGGCAGTGGGGGCCAGCGAGCGCACCAGCGAGCGCACCTGGGGATTCTCAAGCTGGAAGACGCCGATGGTGTCGCCCTCGCGCAGCATCTTGAAGGTGGCCTCGTCGTCGAGCGCGACGGCGTCGACATCGACGGTGACGCCTCGGGTCTGCTCGATCAGCCCGATCGCGTCGGTGATGACGTCGAGGTTGCGCAGGCCCAGGAAGTCCATCTTGAGCAGGCCCAGGTCCTCCACCCCGTGCATCTCGTACTGGGTGACGATGGGTGCCTCCTCGGCGCTGCGGCCCTGCTCGGGCTTGCGCTGGATGGGCATGTACTCGGTCAGCGGCTCTGGGGCGATGACCACCGCCGCAGCGTGGATGCCGTCCTGGCGCCGCATGCCCTCCAGTCCCCGGGCCGCGTCGACCACCTCGGCCACCTCGCTGTCGGTGTCGTACATCTGGCGCAGTTCGGCCGCGGCCAGATAGCCCTCGTGGTGGGTCTCAGAGTCCTCGAAGCAGTACTTCAGGGGAGTGTCGCGGCCCAGGATCAGCGGCGGCATGGCCTTGGCGATGCGGTCGCCCAGCGCATGGGGGTAACCCAGCACCCGGGCCGCGTCTCGCACCGCGGCCCGGGCCTTGATGCGCCCGAAGGTGATGATCTGGGCAACGTGCTCGCGCCCGTAGCGGTCGGCCGCGTAGTTGATCATCTCGTCGCGGTAGCGCGAGTCGAAGTCCATGTCGATGTCGGGCATCGACACCCGCGACGGGTTGAGGAACCGCTCGAACAGCAGGTCGTAGCGGATCGGGTCGAGGTCGGTGATGCGCAGGCTGTAGGCCACCGCGCAGCCCGCGGCCGAGCCCCGGCCCGGACCCACCCGGATGCCCCGGCGCCGGGCGTAGGCGATGAGGTCCCAGGTGATGAGGAAGTAGGAGGCGAACCCCATGTTGGTGATGACCTCGAGCTCGTAGGCCAGGCGCTTGGCCGCCGCTTCGGGCAGGGGGTCGCCCCAGCGCTCGCGGGCACCCGCCATGGTGAGGTGCTCCAGGTACTCGCGGTCGTCCTCGAAGCCCTCGGGCACCTCGAAGTGGGGCAGCCGCAGCTCGCCGAAGGTGATGCTCACATCGGATCGCTCGGCGATGCCCAGGGTGTTGTCGCAGGCCTCGGGGATGTCCGAGAAGATGTGGCGCATCTCGGCCGCCGACTTGAGGTAGTGGTCGTCGCCGTGGAACTTGAGGCGGTCGGTGTCGGCGAGCAGGGAGCCGGTCTGCACGCACAGCAGCGCGTCGTGGGCGGCGGCGTCGTGGCGGTGGGTGTAGTGGCTGTCGTTGGTGGCCAGCAGCGGGGCATTCAACCGGCGGGCGATCTCCAGCAGCTGCGGGTTGATCTGGCGCTGTTCGGGGATGCCGTGGTCCTGCATCTCCACGTAGTAGCTGTCGCGGCCGAAGATGTCCTGGAATCGGGCCGCCTTCTCGAGGGCCTCTTCGGGGTTGCCCCGCAGCAGTGCCTGGGGCACCTGGCCGCCCAGGCAGCCGGTGGTGGCCACCAGCCCGGCGTGATGGTCGCTGAGCGTCTCCCAGTCGCAGCGGGGCTTGTAGTAGTAGCCCTCCATGAAGGCCCGGCTGGAGACCTTGATGAGGTTCTTGTAGCCGGTGTTGTCGGTGGCCAGCAGCGTGAGGTGGTAGTAGAGCTTGCCGCCGCCCTCGGTGTCGCCGCCGGAGTCGTCGACCCGCCCCCGCCGTGGCGGCCGCTCGTGGCGGGAGTTGTGGGCCATGTAGGCCTCGGTGCCGATGACGGGCTTGATGCCCCGCTCGGAGCACTTGCGGTAGAAGTCCAGGACCCCGTACATGTTGCCGTGGTCGGTGATGCCCAGCGCGGGCTGGCCGTCGGCGACCGAGGCGTCGATCAGCTCGTCGAGCCGGGACGCTCCGTCGAGTATCGAGTACTCGGTGTGGGTGTGGAGGTGGACGAAGGAGTCAGCCACCCGCGCCTCCTGTGGACACTGTGGACAAGGTGTTCATACCGCTGTGGATGAATCACACAGCTGTGATTCGCACCATACGCGCCAGGCGGGCGGTCGCGCAACTGAGAGGCCGGACCGGTGCCGCGGCCAATGCCGCGCCTTGTACCGCTTCGTCTCAGGCGGCGCGTGGCGGGTGAGAGGCCGGACCGGTGCCGCGGCCAATGCCGCGCCTGCTCTGAGACCCTTCCTGGAAGATCTACAGGTAGGTGCCGGGGCGGGTTGCTGGATCGCTTTCTTGGTGGGGGTGGAGCCCCGGCGGCAGCTCGCCCCGCATCGACTGGAGCTGCTGGTGGGCGCTCATCTGCTGGGCCAGCAGCATCGCCTTCATGCCCTGGATGAGGCCCTCGAGCCAGCCCACGAGCTGAGCCTTGGCAATCTGCAGCTCCATGGCGGAGGGGGGCTCGGCCTGGTCGAAGGGCGAGGCGAGCCTGGTTAGCTCCTCGCGCAGGTCCGCCGACAGGGCCGAGCCGACCTCGCCCACCGACGTCTCGTAGATCTCGCGCAGGCGCTGGCGGCTGGCCTCGTCGAGCTCGGTGGAGCGGACCTCGGCCAGCAGCTGCTTGAGCATGGTGCCGATGCGCATGACCTTGGCCGGATGATCGATGGTCTCGTTGATCTCGTCGCCGGCCTCGCCCTCGGTCACCACCACTGCATCGGGCGCCAACACGGCGTGGGGCTCGTTGCCGACACTCTTGCCACTGGCATCGCCTTGCACGGCCTAGACCCTAGAGGCCGAGCGGACTGATGACTGCCGCACTGTCGGGCTCAGCGAGGCCGTGGACTGTGATGTCGTGGTTGGGCGGGCCACGGCCTCGCCCGTATGGGCCGGATTCGCTCGCCTATCCGCTCGGCTCTAAAGGGCCCCGCAGATAGGTGAGAGCCAGTCGCGTCGCAGCGGGGTCTTTCCCGCTCTTGTTCGCTGCGCTCACGGGCCGCTCGGGCCACGGCCTCACCCGTATGGGGCGGATTCGCTCGCCTATCCGCTCGGCCTCTAGGCGACGTGTACTAGCAGCGGCACCAGCATCTCGGCCAGGGTCAGCGAGCCGTGGCGGCCGATTAGCTCTCGGGATCCGTCGTCGGGATGGCCGAACGCCCAGTCGTGGCGGGCAACCAGGGCCACGTCGCCCAGCCGTGAGCGGGCCGCGTCTGTGACTGTCGGCCCCAGCCAGCCCGCCTCGACGATCTCGTCGGCGGTGTGGACCCAGGCCTGCTCGCCGTGGGCGCTGGCCGCGGCCGAATACAGGTCGCGGGCCCGGCCAGGCTTGGCGTGCAGCCAGCGGAATCGGGCCTCGCCCGACTCGGCCCGGGTGCACTTGAGCACCGAGGGGTCGATCTTGACCACGCCGCTGGAGCAGTCCACCAGTCCGTGGTCCGATGTGGCCACCACCGCCGTGCCGCGGGGCAGCACGGTGAGCAGGTCGGCCATCAGCCGGTCGCAGGCCCGCAGCTCGGCCTCGTAGTGCTCGCCGAAGCCGTGTTCGTGGGCCACTGTGTCGGGACCCTCGTAGTAGGCGTAGACGAAGGACTCCCCCGCGGCAAGAAGCCGGCGCACCTCCACCACCAGGCTCGACAGCATCTTGTATCCGCAGCGGCGGGCATCTCGGAGATAGGCGCGGCTGAAGCCGGACTTGCGGTAGATCTCCGGTTGCAGCGCGGGCGGACGCTGACCCCCGAAGGCGGCCACGGGCTGGAAGCGCTCGGGCCGGATGCGCTCGATGCTGTCGCCCTGAGGGGTCTTCCACTTGAGGACGTTGAGGTTGCCATCGTCGGTACGGATCCGGTAGCCCACAATCCCGTGCTCGCCCACCGCAGCCCCGGTGGCGATGGAGGTGAGGGCGGACGCGGTGGTGCTCGGGGCCACGGTGGTGACCGTGGCGACCTGCATCTCGTGCAGCGTGGGCGCGACCCGCGGCCGTGCCGCCAGCTGCTCGGCCCCCAATCCGTCCAGAATCAGCAGCACCACCGCGGAAGCGTCGAGCACCTCGGCCGGCAGCGGTCCCGGCGAGGCCTCGGGGCCGGGCTCGAGGATGGCGGGCACGATGTCGGCCACGCAGCCGCCTCCGTAGGCCGGCACCACCGGCGGTTGGGGCGCGGGGATCGGTTCCGGTCGGGCCACGGCATCTAGGATGCCACCGTGAGCGCGCCCACCGACGAGCGGCCATGAGGGTGTCGACCCGGGGGGACTACGCCTCCCGGGCCCTGCTGTCGCTGGCGCTGCACGGCGAGAACGCTCCCACCTCGGTGCGCGAGATCGCCGAGCGCACCGCCCTGCCCCAGCCCTACCTGGAGCAAATCCTGCTAGCCCTCAAGGGCGCCGGGCTGGTGCGCTCCAAGCGGGGTGTGGGCGGCGGCTACGTGCTGGCCCGCGACCCGGCCGACATCAGGCTGTCGGAGATCGTACGGGCGGTAGACGGCCCAATCGCGGCCGGCGACTTCGGCGAGCCCCACACCGACGGCGCCTGCGACCACGAGGGTCAGTGCGTGCTGCTGGCCATCTGGTCGGCCTCGGGAACCCACATGCGCAGGTTCCTCGACTCGTTCAGCCTGGCCCAGATCACAGCCATGGCCCAGGGCGAGGCACCCTGGCCCCCAGCCGACGAGGACCGCGCCTAGGAGGCCGAGCGGATAGACGAGCGATTCCGGCCCATCCGGGCGAGGCCGTGGGCTGTGTTGCTGTGGTTTGGGCGGCCCGTGAGCGCAGCGAACAAGAGCGGGGAATACCCCGCCGGGACGAAACAGGCCCTCACCCATTTGTGCTCGCTCTAGGAGGCCGAGCGGATCGGCGAGCGAGCCCGGCCCGGCTAGCGGCAGGACTCCAAGACTTCGGCCAGGTCTGGTGGCAGGGGCGACTCGGCGCTTACCGTTGCGTCGCTGGCGGGGTGGCGAAACGACAGGGAGCGAGCGTGCAGGAACGGCCGCGACAGCCCGAATACATCGCCGCCGCGCCCGCCGGCGCCGTAGGTCGGATCGCCGACGACGGCATGGCCGATGGCCCGGAGGTGAACCCTGATCTGGTGGGTGCGGCCGGTCTCGAGCCGACACTCCAGCAGAGCCGTCGGCGCCGGCTCGGCGAAGCGCCGCTGCACCTCGTAGCGGGTGCGGGCGGGACGGCCCCGGTCGGTAACCGTCATGCGCAGCGGGTTGCGGCTCGACCGGCCCACGGGAGCGTCCACGACCCCCGACGAGGCTTCGGGGCGGCCCCACACCAGCGCGCTGTAGATCCGCTCGGGCTCGTGGGATTGCAGCTGCTCGACCAGCGACCGGTAGGCCCGCTCGGTGCGGGCCACCACCAGCAGCCCCGACGTGCCCCGGTCGAGCCGATGCACGATGCCGGGCCGGTCGGGATCGCCGATCCCCTCCAGTTCCGGATAGCGGGCCAGCAGGCCGTTGACGAGGGTGGCCCGATCGTGGCCCGCGCCGGGATGCACCACCAGCCCGGCCGGCTTGTCCACCACGATCACGTCCGGATCCTCGAAGACGGTCGCGAAGGCCACATTGTTGTCGGGGGCCGGGCCGGGATCGCAGTCCGACCCGGCGTCGATCAACAGCGATTCGCCCGCCGCCACTCTCCGAGCCCCAGAGGTGACCGGCGTCCCGTCGAGGCGCACGTTGCCCTCCGCCACTAGGCGGGCCGCGGTCGAGCGGCTCACGTCGGCCAGCAGGGCCACCGCCCGATCGAGCCGCAAGCCGTCGAGAGCCGCCCCGACAACCTCGCCGTCGGCGGGCGAATCGTTGTGGCCGCGCTCGGCCTCGGGGGTCATCTTGCTCGGCGATAGGCGTGCCACACCAGGGCGGCGCCGCCCAGCACGACCCCCATGTCGGCCACGTTCCACACCGGCCACCATTGGACGTCGATGAAGTCGATCACCGCACCCTGCAGGAAGCCGTCGCTCGACCGGAAGAGACGGTCGCTGAGGTTGCCGAGCGCTCCACCGGCAATGCACCCGGCCGCGATAGCCGACCACCGGTCGGAGGCCAGCCGCCGATTCAACAGCAGGGCCGCGGCGATCGCCACGGCTGCGAGCCCGAGCAGCGGCCCGAGACCCTCGAAGCTGCTGAAGGCCGCTCCAGTGTTGAACACGAGACGCAGCCGCAGCGTCCATACCAGATCGATAACCCGTCCCCCGTCGAGGGCTGCCAGCGCCCACTGCTTGGTGATCTGATCGACGGCGACCACCAACGCAGCCGCAACCAGAGCCCGCACGCCGTGACGACGGAACCGCTCAGGCCGCGGTCTCCCGCTCATGTTCGCTCCGCTCACCGGCCGCTGAGGCCGCGGTCCCCCGCTCATGTTCGCTTCGCTCACCGGCCGCAGGGGCCCGGTCGTCTAGCGGCGGCCGAGGCCGCCCGCCTTGACCTCGACGCGCTCGGCCGCCCAGGGGATGGCCCGGAGGCGAGCCTTGGGAATGGGCGCACCGGAAGTGACACAGAAGCCGAATGTGCCGTCGTCGATGCGCTCCAGCGCGGCGTCGATCTGGCCGACGGTGTGGCGGGCCTGACTGGAGAGGGCAAGATCGCGCTCCCGCTCGACCGCCACGGTGGTGCCCTCGCCCCCCTCCTCGTCGAACTGCACGTCGCCGGGCTCCCGCGTGTCGAGCAGCGACTCCGCCTCCGCCTGGTACTCCTCAGCCGAATGGAGGTATTTGGCCCGCTCCTTGAGCAGCTTGCGACGCATCTCATCGAGGAACGACGCGTCGAAACGGGGGTGGGCCGGCTTTACCTTGGCGGCACCGCCGGCTGACTTCTTGGCTCCGGATCGGGCGGACTGCGTGCTCTTGGCCTTGGCCATGTCTGGAACTCCGGTCCTGCCGTCGACGCAGCGACGGCTCGGGGCGGCGCGAGCCTACCGCCGCCCGCTTCGGGCGCTGGCTCCGTCGTCGTGATCGAAGAAGGCCGCCATGGCCGCGTCGCCGTCGGGCATGGGTGCCTCGCTGCTTACCACCTGACGAAGCTGTTCGATGAACTCGGGGTCCTCCTCGGCGTCGATGTCGAAGAGCTCGGGGCTGTCGACCCCGAAGGGCATGGTCGCCGGTCCCGAGGCTGCGATCTCGCCGCCGAAGCGGTCGGCGGGTTCACGATTCGCCGAGCCGTTGCCCAGCGGGACCATTTCCGCCGCCACCGGCTCGAGCGCTGCGGTGTCGGCGCCCGCCGATCGGTCGGGGTCGATCTCGTCGTCCCACGCGACCACGGGAACCTCCGGCACGGCATCGACATCGTCGATGTCTGCGTCGCCATCGGCGGGCCGAGCCGCTTCGGCCGCGCCGGCGCCTGGTCGAGCAGTGCTGTCTGAGCCGGGGATGGGCTCGGGATCGGCTTCGACGGCTTGGTCGGCGGCAGAGTCATCGGCGGCACTGGGGGCAGCCTCCTCCCCGCCTGCGACAGGCTCTGCGGCGACCTCTGCCGACGCCTCGAGCGCGCCGCCGGATGCGGCGCCGTCGGCCGTCTCGTCGTCTGCGGACGCCTTGTCGGCTTCCATGTCGGCTGCGGCCGCATCGTCAGCCGCGGCCGGGCCCTCCGCGATGTCGGTCGCCGGCTCGAACTTGTCGGCGAAGGACTGGAACGAGTCGGCCAGACCTCTCAGCGTCTCGCGCTCGCTGTTCAGTCGAGTCTGGATCTCGGCCACCACGGTCGTCATCTCAGCCTTGGACGCCTCCAGTTCCCGCAGCTCCGCCTGGGCCCGCTCGCGCTCGGTGGCCAGCTCGGCCGCAGCCGTTCGCTTCGCCTCAGCGAGGATTAGCTGGCCGTTCTCCTCGGACTCGGCCAGCATCGAGGCGGCACGTTCCTCCGCCGAGCGCAGGCGCTCGTTGGCTGCCGCCTCGGCCTCGGAGACAGTCTTGGCCGCCCGCTCTTTGGCCGAGTCGGTGATCGATTTGGCCTCCGTGCGCGCCTCCGACACCGCCGAGTCGGCTGTGCGCTGGGCCAGCACAAGCGTGCGCAGCAGCGTCTCGCGCATCTCCGGGTCGCCGTCGTCGCTGCCGTCGGGGGACTGGCGTTGATCTAAACGGCGCTCGAGCTCGGCAATGCGATCCTGGGCTTGGGCGGCGGCGCGGCTCACCTGTTTGACGTAGTCGTCGACCTCTTCATAGTCGTAGCCGCGCATCCGCTCACGAAACTTGACCTCGGTTGCGAGGTCGCTGAGTGCGTTCATGCGGCGATGATGCCACGGCCACCATCGCGGTTGGTGGATGCTCCGGGCGTATTACCCGCTCTTGTTCGCTGCGCTCACGGGCCGCTCGGGCCACGGCCTCGCAAGCTCGGCCTCAGCAGATTCCGAGGGCTCTGAGAATTCGCTGGAGGAAGAAGATGCCGAAGATCACGATCACGGGCGAGAAGTCGAGGGCCATACCGCCGAAACGGGCCGCGGGCAGCATGCGCCGCACCGGCCGCATGACCGGATCGGTCACCGTGAACAGGAACCCGGCGACGGTGGCCATCGCGCCGTTCGGGTTGAGGGGGAACCAGCTCAGCAGCACCCGGCCGAAGATGGCAAACACATAGAGCTGCAGCAGCAGACAGAGAATCCCGAGCACTTGAGGTTGTGCTCAGGTGCGCCTGCGTCGGGCGGCGCCTCGCGACACCTCCACATCGGCCGGGGTGAGCAGGTACACCTGGTCGGCGACTCGGTCCATCTTGCCGCCCATCGCGTAGCAGAGCCCGCTGGAGAAGTCCACCAGGCGACGCCTGAGATCCCGGTCTGCGGCCTGAAGGTTGACGATCACGGGCTGGCCCGACTTGAAACGGTCGCCGATCTCCTGGGCATCGTTGAAGGCGTCGGGAGACACGGCATGGGGCTTCATGGTCTTGGGGGGCATCGAATGCACCACCCGAACCGAGCCCTCGGGGTCGAGGTCGTCCATGGAGGTGCCGCCGTCGGCCGACGCAAGGCTGATGGGCCGCACAGTCCGGCCCAGCACAGCACTGTCGGGGGCCGAACCCGGCGCGACCGACACTCCCTGCCCGGGCGCCGCATCGACACCTGCGGGGTAGCGGCCCGGCCCGGTCGGCTGGGATTGGTGGGGGCGGATCGGGTCTTCGTAGCTCTCGTAGTGCTCGTCGGGCCCGAGCCCGAGGTAGATCATCGCCTTCTTCAGCATCGTCGCTCCTTGAGCAGACTTTAGCGCGTCACGCTCGTCGTTAGATTCTCGGTGACCCCCGTCATTGTGACACGGGTCGCGGGTTGTGGCGGGGACGTTCGCCGAAGAGGCTCCTGCCTATCCGCACCATGGTGGCGCCCTCGGCCACGGCAATCTCGAGATCGTCGGTCATGCCCATCGAACAGTGGCGCAGGCCCAGGCCGTCGACTAGCTGTCGCAGCGACCTGAAGCCGCTTCGGGCGCCCTCGGGCGGACCGGCGGGGCCTATGCCCATCAGACCGACCAGCTTCAGTCCCGCTTCGTCTACCACCGAGGCCAGCTGCTCGGTTTCGGCGGGCGCACAGCCGCCCTTGGATGGCTCCGACGAGATGTTGACCTGAATCATCACCGCCGCACCGGGGGCGCGGCGGCCGATCTCGCGGGCCAGCTCCGCCCGGTCGACCGTCTGCCACACATCGACGCAGCCGGCCAGCATCTTGACCTTGTTGCGCTGCAAGCGCCCTACGAAGTGGACCCGGGGCCTGGGCACGGCGGCCGACCCGGCCAGCTTGGTCACCAGCTCCTGGGCGTAGTTCTCGCCGATGTGGCCGATGCCGCAGGCCGCGACCGCGTCGATGGCCCACGAGTCGAGCGCCTTAGTGACCGCGACCACAGCGACGTCACGGCCGCCCGCCTCGGCGATGCGGGCTCGCAGCGCCTCATAGCGCTCCCCGACCGCGGCGTTCATGCCGACTCCAACCGGACTTGCCGCGGCGGGGTCGGTCGGCTCGACGCTCATGCCGGCTCCAAGCGGACGGCGGTGGCGCCTCTGGCCCGCTCGCCGCGGACCCGGTGTGAGAAGAACGCCTCGCGGGAGGTGTCGAGCCCCAGGTCCTCCACTTCGCCCACACCGGCCGCGCCCAGCGCGCCCCGCACCGCTGCGACGAGATCAAGGGAGGGCGCGCCCCACGAGGTGACGCCGGACACGTCGCAGCCGACGGCGCAGCCCACCGCGGCCAGATCGGCGGGGCCGAACTCGTAGGCTGCGGGCCTGACCACCGGCCCCACCACCGCTCGCAGACCAGCGTCCGGGTCCGACACCAGGCTGCGCAGAGCCTTGACGGCCTCGCCCAACACCCCGGCCACGATGCCCCGCCATCCAGCATGGGCCACACCCACTGCCCCGCCGCCCGCCACCACCACCGGCGCACAGTCGGCGGTGTGAACGGCCAGCACCGCCCCGGGCACGGAAGTCACCGCGGCGTCGGCCACCGCACCGGCCCCGCCGCCCGGCTCGGCCACCACCACGATGTCGGCGCCGTGAACCTGCTCGAGCCAGGTCCACTCCCCGGCCAGAAGCGCGTGGCGCCGGGGCGCAAGGTCGGAGCCGGACCTCGCGTCGGCGTCGCAGCGGAAGTCGCCGTCGGATCTCTGGGAGCAGCGGACCCTGGCGACCAGTCCCCCACCGGCGGGCACCAGCCGCTCGATCATGCCAAGGGCGGGTCGGGTCTTATCGGAGGAAGTCGGGAACGTCGAATTCGTCGTTCAGATCGACCCCGACGGGCGCATCCGAGTGTTCGCCGGTAGCGAACACGTCGGCGATCTGCATTCCGTCGCCAGCGCCGGAGCGCGGCGACGGACGGCCCTCGCGCCGCGGTCGGCGCGGGCTGTCGACACCCCCGTAGCCCTGCCGGTCGCTCTCGAAGCCCGCGGCAATCACCGTGACCTTGACCTCGTCTTCGAGGTCGTCGTCGATCACCGTTCCGAAGATGATGTTGGCGTCCTGGTGGGCGACGGACCGCACCACCTCGGCCGCCTCGTTCACCTCCATCAGTCCGAGGTTGGAGGCACCGGAAATATTGAGCAGGACGCCCTGGGACCGGTCGATCGAAGACTCCAGCAGCGGGCTGGAAATGGCGGCCCGGGCCGCGGCGACCGCCCGCCCCTCGCCGCTGGCGGATCCCATGCCCATCAGGGCGCTGCCCGCCTCGGTGAGCACGGTGCGCACATCGGCGAAGTCGGTGTTGATGAGCCCGGGCGTGGTGATGAGGCTGGTGATCCCGCCCACGCCCTGCATCAACACCTCGTCGGCCATGCGGAAGGCGTTGAGCATAGAGGTCTTCTCATCGGCGATGGCGATCAGGCGATCGTTGGGGATGACGATCAAGGTGTCGACCTTGTCCTTGAGGCGCTGGATTCCCTCCTCGGCCTGCACCGAGCGCCGGGCTCCCTCGAAGCTGAAGGGCCGGGTCACCACTCCGATGGTGAGGGCGCCGGAACTCTTGGCCGCCTCGGCCACCACCGGCGCCGCGCCGGTGCCGGTGCCGCCGCCCTTGCCCACGGTGATGAACACCATGTCTGATCCGTTGAGGGCCTCGCGGATCTCGTCGATGTGCTCCTCGGCCGCCTGCTTGCCCACCTCGGGATTGCTGCCCGCTCCCAGGCCCCGAGTGAGGCTCTGACCGAGGTCGATCCGCACATCGGCGTCGCTCATGGCCAGGGCCTGGGCGTCGGTGTTGGCCGCAATGAACTCAACGCCCCTCAGGCCGGAGTCGATCATGCGGTTGACGGCGTTGACGCCGCCGCCCCCGACTCCAATCACTCTGATGACGGCGAGGTAGTTGTGAGGATCGGCCATCGCTGCGTCAACCTCCATAAGTTTGAACCTTCACTGCATCTTAGGGGAGACAACCGCGAAGTCGATCTTTAGGGTCGGCCTGCCTCGCCTCACGGTCCGCCGAAACAGCCGCAACACCGCACGCTCTCAGCACGGATGCTGGCGGGTCACGGCGGCGATGTCGGGCGTGGTGACGTCGATGATGGTGACACACTCCAGATCGGCGGTGGCCAGCACGGCGCGCAGCGCGCTGATCTTGTCGTCGATCAGCACGGGCTCGCCCAGCACCGCGGCGGCCCCGCCGACCAGCGCGAGGCCTATGTTGCCGCGGTCCGCCTCAACGGTGACGGTGGACACCCAGGCGCGCAGATCGGCGGGCAGAGCCGCCACTACGGCCAGCGGCCCCTCCGCGGCAGTGTGGATGTCGCCGAGCTGTCCCGAGAACGGAACCGACACATGGGTCACTCCGGCGGACTCGGAGCCCCACTCGATCACGTAGCCGTATGCGTCGACCAGCGCGGTCCGGCCCTCTGGGGCGGGCACGACGGCGACCGGCACCCGGGGCTCCACGGTGATGCGCACCGTGGCCGGCCAGTCTCGCCACACCTGCGCCGACCGGACCCAGGGCAGCGACGTGATCGAGCGCCGGGCGTCGTCGACGTCGAGGAACAGCATGGGCACACCGACCGTGACGTTCGAGGCGTTGAGGACCTCGGCCCGGTTGGCGGGATCTATACCGGTGACCGCGATCCGGTCCACATCGAGCAGCGGCGTGCGGCTGATCCCCCAGGCAGCTGCGGCCAGCGCAACGACGCCCAACGCGACGGCCAGCACCCGCAGCCGCCGGCGCCCCTCGGCTCTGATCACCGCGACGCGGCGTGCCCGCATGCGCGGATCCACCTCTGCCGCGGCGGTGCTCACAGCCGCTCCCGCGGCTCGAAGCCCACCAGGCAGGTCTCGGGCAACAGTTCTATGCCGTGGGCCTCGCCGACGCGGCGGCGCACCTCGCGCATCAGCGCCACGATGTCGGCGGCCCGCCCGCCCTCGTCAGCCTGGATGAAGTTGGCGTGCTTGGCCGAGACTTCGGCGCTGCCCACTCGCAGGCCCTTGGCTCCGGCGGACTCGATGAGTTCGCCCGCGGCCGCGTGCTCGGGATTGGTGAACACCGACCCGGCATTGCGCCCGCCCGGCTGGTTGGCCCGCCGCCACGCAACGATCTCGGCCAGTTCGGACCTCGACGCCTCGCGATCCCCAAACCTCAACCTCAGCCTTACAGAGGCGACCACCTGGTGGGCGGCGACGCGGCTGGTGCGGTAGCCGAGCCCGAGCTCGGACGCGGCCCACACGGTGGTGTCCCCGCGGTACAGGTCCACAATCACCGCGTCGATGAGCGAGCCGGACATGTCCGATCCGTGGCCGCCCGCGTTCATCCTCACCGCCCCGCCCACCGTGCCCGGCACCCCAACCGCCCACTCGAAGCCACCGAGCCCGGCCTCCACCGTGGCCCGGGCCACGACGGGCAGCAGGGCGGCCCCGGAGGCGCCGACCGTCTCATCGTCGATCTCGAATCCGGCCAGACCGGCCCCCAGGGCGACGGCGAGGCCGTCGAAGCCGCGGTCGGCCACCAGCAGATTGGAGCCTCTGCCCACCACCAGCACCGGCACGGGCGGTCCGCCCGAGACGACGGCGGCCAGGGCTTCGAGCTCGGCGAGGTCGGCCACGGTAACGAAGAGCCGGGCCGGGCCGCCGACCCGGTAAGTGGTGTGGGGGGCCAGTGCGTAGTCGGCTCGCAGCGAGGGCGCGAGGCGCGAGCGGGCAAGGCGCCGGCCGAGTTCGGCGACAGACTGAGGCTCGGCCGGAGTCACCCCCGAGCCCCCGCTTCCCCAGGGGCCGCGCCGATCGGCTCGACCTTGGCTTCGAGGCGCTCTATGACTGCGTCGGGCGTCGAGGTGAGGTCGCCGGCGCCCAGCGTGAGGCACAGGTCGCCGGGGCGAAGCCGGGCCTCCAGCCAGTCGGCCACCTCGTCTAGCCGGGGCAGCCAGGTCACCGACGACCACGGATGGGCGTCGAGGACGGCGTCGAGGACGATCTTCGAGGTGACGCCGGGTCGGGGGGCCTCGCCCGCCGGATAGATCTCGGTCAGCACCAGGTGGTCCGCCCCGGTGAAGGAATTCGCGAAGTGCGAGCCGACGGAGGCGACCCGGCTGTACCGATGGGGCTGGAAGACGCACACCACCCTGCTCCAGTCGCCGGTTCCGGCCGCGGCCAGCGCGGCCTCGACCTCGCCGGGCAGATGGGCGTAGTCGTCCACGAAGGTGACGCCGGCCGCGTCGCCGCGGAACTCGAAGCGCCGGGCCACGCCCCCGAAGCGGGCCAGCGCCCGGACTGCGTCGGCGAAGCTCGCCCCGGCGGTGACGGCGGCCACGATGGCGGCGGTCGCGTTGAGGGCATTGTGCAGGCCCGGTATGGGCAGCGTCACCGGCCCCAGTCGCGTCTCGGCGTTCCAAAGCTCGAATCGGGAGGTGGGCATCTTCAGCGACACGTCCACCATGCGGAAGTCGGCGCCGGGATCGGTGCCGTAGCTGGCCGCGCCAACCGCAGTGCCCAGCCGGGCCGCGCCGGGATCGTCGGCGCACACGATCCGGTGGCGCGACGAGGCCAGGAACTGCTCGAAGGCCGCAGCCAGAGCGTCGGGCGAGTCCTGATAGTTCTCGAGGTGGTCGGACTCGACGCTGGTCACCACCGCCACTTCCGGGTCGAGCGACAGGAAGGTGTGGTCGTTCTCGTCGGCCTCCACCACGAACCATTCGCCGCTGTCCCACATCGCGCCGGTGCCGATCTCGTTGACGTCGCCGCCGATGATGAAGGAGGGGTCGAGCCCGGCCTCCACTAGCGCCAGCGCCAGCATGGAGCTGGTGGTGGTCTTGCCGTGGGTGCCCGCCACCGCGATGGTTCGGCGGTTCGCGGCGATGGCGGGCAGGATCTCGCTGCGCCTCACCACCGGCACGCCCGACTTGTGGGCGGCGCGCACCTCGGGGTTGCTGTCGCGGATGGCCGACGAGATGGCGACGAGGGCGGCGTCACCCAAATTCGCCGGGTCGTGGCCGATGGCCACCGGCACCCCCTCGGCGCGCAGCCGGGCCACCGCCGGGCCGTCGCGCAGGTCGGATCCGGTCACCCGGTGGCCCATGGACCGCAGCACCGACGCGATGGCGCACATCCCGGCGCCGCCCGCGCCGATCACATGGATGGAGGTGGGAACAGACAGGTCCACGGAACTCACCCTGGGAGTCGCAGCGTCGCGGAGACTCTACGCGGTCGCCTTCGAAGGGTCGGGGAACCGCTGGAGACGGGGCTCATCCTGCGGCTTGTGAGCGGTCGGGGAAGGGGCGCCGGGCGCAGCTTTGCATCAGGTCCACCACGGCTCGGGCCGCGTCGGGGCGGGCGGGCGACCGGACCGCGGCGGACATCGCGTCGAGACGGCCCGAGTCCTCGAGCAGACTGTCCACCTCGGCGACCAGCCGGGCCGCGTCGAGGTCTGCGTCGGGGACCAGCACCGCGCCGCCCGCGGCCTCGAGCCTGCGGGCGTTGGCGGTCTGGTGGTCGCCGGGCGCGCCCGGCAGCGGCACCAGCACGGCCGGCACTCCCACGGCGGCCAACTCGGCCACGGTGGTGGCGCCGGCCCGGCCTACCACCAGGTCGGCTGCGGCGTACACCGAGGCCATGTCGTCCTCGTAGGCGATCAGGTCGTAGCCGACGGCCCGCGGCGTGCGCGCCGCCACCCGGCGCGACAGATCCTCGTGGTGGCGGGGCCCGGCAATGTGGCGAATGTGGAGGTCGTGCCGGTCGCTCCAAAGGCCCAGCGCGCCCGCCACGGCATCGTTGATCGTTCGGGCTCCGAGCGAGCCTCCGAACACGGCCACCATCCGGCGGCCGTCGCCCACGCCCAGCGCGGAGCGGGCCGCGGCCCGATGCGCCGAGCGGTCGACCGCGAGCACCTCGCTGCGCACAGGGTTGCCCGTCCAGGTGGCCTTCCGCAGGCTGGTTGACTCGAAGGCGACCGCCGCGCCGGACGCGAGCGGGCTCAGCAGCCGGTTGGCCAGGCCGGGCACCGCGTTCTGCTCGGTGATCACCAGCGGCACCCGCAGCAGGGCGGCGGCCGCGCCGCAGGCTGCCGAGGCGTAGCCTCCCAGCCCCACCACCACCGCCGGCTTGCGGCGCCGCAGCACGCCCACCGCCTGGGCGACGGCCCCGGCGAGCTCAGCCGTCGCCCTGGCATTGGCGGCCGCGCCGGCGGGAGTGAGGCTGCGCCGCAGGCCCCGACCGGGCAGCGCGGTGAGGCTGAATCCGGCCTCGGGCACCAGCCGGGTCTCGACGCCGCGCCCGCTGCCCACGAAGTGGACGGCTTCACGCGGAACGCCCCGGCCGATGATCTCCTCGCCGATGCTGATCCCCGGCAGCACATGGCCGGCCGTGCCGCCACCCGCGATCACCGCCCAGGTTCGGGTCATCTGCTGTGCCGGGCGGAGTCGAGCTTCATCGGGCCTGCCGTCAGCATGATGCCGGGCACGGCACGGGTCATCGGATCTGTCGGGCCACGTTCAGCAGCACTCCCATGGCGGCCAGGGTCGCCACCAGCGACGTCCCGCCGAAGGAGAGCAACGGCAGGGTGATGCCCACCACCGGGAAGACGGCGAGAACCGCCCCCATGTTGAGGGCCGCCTGCAGGATCATCCACGAAGTGATACCCACCGCCAGCAGCATTCCGAACCGGTCCGGCGCCCGCAGCGCCACACCGAGCCCGGCCGCGGCTATCCCCACGAACAGCACCACCACGAACAGCGTGCCGATCATCCCGAGCTCCTCGCCGATCACCGCGAAGATGAAGTCGGTGTGGGCGTAGGGCAAGAAGCCCCACTTGGCCCGCCCCGCGCCGAGGCCCAGCCCGCCGACGCCGCCAGTGGCCATGGCGTGCAGCGACTTCAGCGTCTGGTAGCCGTTGCCGAACGGATCCTCCCACGGGTCGAGGAACCCGAGCATGCGGTCTCGCCGCCAGGGCGAGTAGGCCACCATCATCGCCGCGCCGGCCGCCCCGACCACCGCGGCCACCATCAGATGGCTGAGCCGGGCGCCGGAGAAGTACAGCATGGTCAGGGCCACACCGGCGATCACGAGGGTGGTGCCCAGATGGGGTTGCAGCATCAGCAGCGCGGTCAGGCCCGCGGTCAGCGCCAGCACGGGATGCAGCGTGGCGCGGGCGTCGTCTATGGACCGGTCGGACCGCGACAGCAGGTCGGCCACGAAGACGATGAAGGCGATCTTGGCCAGCTCCGACGGCTGGAACACGACCGGTCCCGCCCCCAGCCAGCGGCGGGCGCCGTTGGCGCTCAGGCCGATGCTGGGAACCGCGGTGAGCGCCAGCAGCACCAGCGACGCACCGATGCCCATCGGCGCCAGCCGCCTCCAAAGGTGGTAGTCGACCCGCAGCAGCACCAGCAGGGCGAACACGCCCACACCCAGCCACATGGCCTGGCTCTTGAACAGCGACCAGGCCGAGTCGGTCCCCGACAGGCTCGGCGCGGCGGTGGCCGACAGCGCCATCACCAGCCCCAGCAGCACCAGGGCGATGACCGACAGGAACAGCGCCATGAACAGGCCGGTACGCCTGCCGATCGGCGGATTGGGGCCGCGGGCCTCAGACGGCACACGGGCGGTTGCGTGGCGGGCCCGGGCCTCTTGCAGGGCTCGGCTGCGCCTGCTCTCGGTCACGATCATTGCGACACCGTCCTTGGCCGCTCGTGGGAGTAGGCGTTGGCCGTGCGGTCAGCGCGCTCGGTCACGATCATTGCGCTGTGCTCTTTCTCTGGGCGAGGTCCTTGACGAGGCGGGCGAAGTCGTCGCCCCGGGCCGCATAGCCGGAATAGCCGTCGAAGGAGGCACAGGCAGGCGACAACACCACGGCGGCACCCGGCTCGGCCGCGGCGGCGGCGAGATCCACGGCCTCGGCCATGTCGCCGGCGATCAGCACCGGCCGGTCGGCAGCGAACACTTCGGCCACCTCGCCCGCCGCCTCGCCGAAGGCCACCACGCAGCTCACCCTGTCGAGCGCGTCGCGCAACCGATGCAGGTCGAGACCCTTGTTTCGGCCGCCGGCGATCAATACGGCTCTGTCGAACGAGCGCAGCGCGGCGACGGTGGCGTGGGGGGTGGTCGCCTTGGAGTCGTCGAAGTATGTGACTGCGTCGATAGTGGCGACCCGCTCGACTCGGTGGGCTCCAGGCCGCCAGCCCCGCAGCGCCTCGCCTATACCCTCGACGGTGGCCCCCGCCGCGGCTGCGGTGGCGGCGGCCGCGAGGGCGTTGGCGATGTCGTGGGGCATGGCCCGGCCCAGCTCCCCCACCTCTGCCAGCGGCCCGAGTGGGCCGGTGAGCAGGTGGCCCTCCCGGCGCCAGTCGGCGGGGCCGTCGGCAGCGAAGGTCCACGCAGCCCGGTCGTCTCGAAGGTGGACCATGACGGTGGCGTCACACCGATTGGCCACCGCGGTGGCCGACGGGGGCAGCCGCTGCCACAACCGGGCCTTGGCCGCCTCGTAGGAGGCGAGGTCGCGGTGCACGTCGAGGTGGTCGGGGGCGAAGTTGAGCCAGCAGGCGACGGCGGGGGCGAAGCTGCGGCTGTGGCCGAGGCGGAACGACGAGGCCTCGACCACGAAAACCTCGACTTCGCTCAGCTCGATGGCGCTCACCAGGGGCAGGTCGTTGTTGCCGGCGGCTGCCGCGGCCACGCCCGAGGACTCCAGCGCGGCCACCACCGTCTCGGTGACGGTGGTCTTGCCGCTGGTACCGGTGACGGCCGCGATCGGACGCGAGTCCCAGGCGCCGGCCAGGTCGAGCTCGCTGGCGGTGGGCGCGCCGAGGGCCAGGACCGGGTGCCGCTCGGGCAGCCCCGGCGTGGGTATGACCGCCCCAATCGAGCGGACCAGCTCGTCGAGCCGGTCGGGGCCGGGGGCGGTCTCCAGTTCCAGGCCGAGGGTCGCCGCCGCCGTCGCTGCGTCGGGGCCGGGTCGGTCGTCGAACACGACCACTTCGTGGCCCCGCGACAGCAGAGCCCGGGCCACAGCCTGGTTGGCGGCGCCGAACCCGGCCAGCAGCAGCCGCGGGGGCACGTCGAAACGGGCGGCGGCTTCCGGTGCAGCGGGGGCAGTTTCGGGTGTCACGGCGTGAGCCTCGAGATCGAGTCGACGATGCCGGTGTTGACCGCATCGCCGTAGAACAGTCCGAGGCCGAGGCCGGTGCACAGCCCCGACAGGATCCACAGCCGCACGATGACGGTGGGCTCGGGCCAGCCTCGCAGCTCGAAATGATGGTGCAGGGGGGCCATGCGGAACAGGCGCCGCCCGAAGCCCTTGAACGAGACGATCTGCAGGATCACCGAGACGGTCTCGATCACGAACAGCCCGCCGATGATGGGCAGCAGCAGCTGGGTGTTGGTGGCCAGAGCCAGGGCGGCCAGGCCGCTGCCCAGCGCCAGCGAGCCGGTGTCGCCCATGAAGATGCGGGCCGGCGCGGCGTTCCACCACAGAAAACCGATGATGGCGCCCACCATGGCCGCACTCACCACGGCCAGGTCGAGGGCGTGGGCCACCTGGTAGGAGTCGTAGTGGTCGAACTGCCAGAAGCCGATGATCATGAACGCGCCGTAGCCGACGCCGCTGGCGCCCGCGGCCAGGCCGTCGAGCCCGTCGGTCAGGTTCACCGCGTTGGTGGTGGCGATGATCAGCAGGACGGCCCATACCGACCAGCCCAGCCGGCCCAGCTCGAGGCCGGGGCTGTCGAAGCGGGTGAACGAGACGGTGGTGTGGATCGACGTGAACTCGGTCATGGCCCAGGCGAAACCGATCCCGACGACGAGCAGCCCCACGATCTTGGTTCGCTTGTTGAGCCCCAGGTTGCGGGCCGCGACCACCTTGATCCAGTCGTCGAGCAGCCCGACGATGCCCCCGGCCACGATGGTGGCCATCACGATGATGCCGGTTCGGGTGTAGATGCCGCCGAACACGTCGCTGACCACGTACCCGACGGCCGCCGCGAACACCACCGCGATGCCCCCCATGGTCGGGGTGCCCGACTTGAGCCGATGCTCGGTGGGGCCGTCGTCTCGTATGGGCTGGCCGATTCCGTAGCGCACCAGCACCCGGATCAGCAGCCAGCAGCCCGACAGCGACACCACCATGGAGATGCAGCCCGCGATCAGCAGCCGGATCATCGGCTTGGCCCCCGGTTGAGGCGCCTCAGCTCCTCGCTCGCCACGGCCCGGTCATCGAAGGCCAGCACCCGGTCCCCGATGATCTGACGGCTCTCGTGGCCCTTGCCCGCGATCACCACCGTGTCGCCCGCTTCGGCGTCGGCCAGTGCGCTGCGCACCGCCAGGCGCCGGTCGGGGGTCCGCAGGTCGGGGGCGCCGCTCATGCCCTCGATGATGTCGTCGAT
Organism: Acidimicrobiia bacterium; assembly: GCA_022821685.1. GTDB lineage: Bacteria > Actinomycetota > Acidimicrobiia > Acidimicrobiales > Aldehydirespiratoraceae > Aldehydirespirator. The sequence goes on along the minus strand of JAJEDD010000018.1, from coordinate 77,093 downwards.
GATCCGATCCGGATCCTCGCGGCGCGGGTTGTCGCTGGTGACGATCACTCGGTCGGCCAGTCTCTCGGCGGTTGAGCCCATTTCGGGGCGCTTGCCCCGGTCGCGGTCGCCGCCCGCACCGAACACCACGGTGAGGCTCCCGGTGGTCACGCTGCGGGCCGCCTCCAGCAGCACGGCTAGGCCGTCGGGGGTGTGGGCGTAGTCGACGATCACCGCGAAGTCCTGCCCGGCCCGCACCGGCTCGAATCGGCCCGCCACCGGCTCGGCCTCGGCCAGCGCGGCGGCGACGCCCTGCGGACTCTGGCCCAGCAGCAGGGCGATCTCGGCGGCGAGCACTGCGTTGGACCGGTTGAAGGCGCCCGCCAGCGGCAGGGTCACAACCTGGTCGCGCCAGCGGAACACGCTGGAACAGGCGTCAGCGTGGAGCAACTCGACGGCTCGCTGGTCCACCGTCACCAGCGGCATCTGCGATCCGACCGCGTCGGCCAGGCGCCTCCCCCATGCGCCGGTGACGTCGATCACCGCCCGGTCGGCCAGCCCGCCACAAAACAGCCGGGCCTTGGCCTCGAAGTAGTCGTCCATCGAGCCGTGATAGTCGAGATGGTCGCGGCCCAGGTTGGTGAATGCGGCCACACCGAAGCGGCAGCCGTCGACTCGGTGCTGGGCCAGGCCGTGCGACGAGACTTCCACCACGGCGGCATCTGCGCCGCGGTCGGCGCCGTGAGCGAGGGTGCGCTGCAGGTCGGTGGCCTCGGGCGTGGTCAGCGGGCCCGACAGCGTGCCGATCTCGACCGGGTCGCGCCCGGCAGCCCGAAGCAGCCCGGCGACCAGGCGAACTGTGGTGGTCTTGCCGTTGGTGCCGGTCACGCCGACGGTGTCGAGGCGCCGGGCCGGACGGCCGTGGACGGCGGCCGCGGCCGGTCCCACCGCCCGGCGGACCGATCCCACCAGCAGGCAGGGCACGGTCGCCTCGACGGGGCGCTCGACGAGCAGACCGACCGCGCCGGCTGCGGCCGCGGCGGCCGCGAAACGATGCCCGTCGCTCGCCGCGCCCGGAATGCAGGCGAACAGGGCGCCGGGGCCGACCCGGCGGCTGTCGTGCTCCACGTCGCCGACGCGGGCCGCAGCGGCCTCGGACCCCGCCGGCAACAGTTCGGCCTGCAACGATCGGGCCAGCTCGCCAAGGGTGATCATGGCCCTGCGAGGTCGCCGGCTGGCGCGGCCAGAGCCGGTTCGGCCCGCCGGCGCTCACCCGGCGTGGTGTTGAGCTCTGCGGGGATCCGCAGTTGGCGCAGGGCGTACTCGGCGATCTTGCGCACCGTCGGCGCGGCCAGCTTGCCACCCGAGATGCGCTCGCCGGTGGGCTGGTCGATGATCACCAGCACCACCAGCACCGGACCGTCGTCGTTGCTCACCACCCCCGCGAACGTGGCGGTGTGATGGCGTCCGATCAGCTCATTGCGCTCGTTCACGCACTCGTATCCCACGTCACAGGGCTGCCAGGCCGTGCCGGTCTTGCCGGCCATGGAGAACCCCTCCACCCGGGCCTGTTGGCCGGTCCCCTCCTCCACCACCGCCGTCAGCATCCGCATAAGGGTGGCAGCCACATCCGGGCTGAGCACCTGCACCGGCTCGGCATCGGCATCGGCGTCGTCGACGATCAGCTTCAGCGGCACCCGCACTCCGCCGTTGGCGATCGTGTTGTAGGCCTGGAGAACCTGCAGCGGGGTGGCGGCCAGGCCCTGGCCGATGGCCATGTTGGGCAGGCTCAGGCCGTTCCATTGGCTCAGCGGCGCCAGGATCCCCTTGGACTCGCCCTTGAAGTGGAGGGCGGTGCGGTCCCCGAAGCCGAATGACCGCATGGTCCGGTACAGCCTCTCCTCTCCGGCCGCCTGCGCCATTTTGATGGTGCCTATGTTGGACGACCGGGCCACTATCTCGGTGGGGGTCCACTGCGTGTCCGGATGGGTGGGAGTGTCCACGAAGCGGTGCTCCCATATCTCGAGGTACGACGGCACGTCAATGGGCACATGCTCGGCCACGGCCCCGCTCGACAGGGCGGCGGCCGCGGTCACCGGCTTGAAGACCGATCCCGGCTCGTAGCTCCAGGTGGCGGCCAGATTGTGGCGGGTGCAGTCCACGATTCCGTTGGCGCCGCGGGCCACGTTGGCCATGGCGACGATCTCGCCGGTGGCCGGCAGCGCCACGAGGGCCACGCCCGAGGAGGCGCCGGCGTCGGCGACAGCCTCAAGCATCACCGACTCAGCCCGGTACTGCACGTTGCGATCCAGGGTCAAGGTGATGTCTTGGCCCTCGGTGGGCGCGGTCACCTCCTCGAGCCCGCCGGGGATGGTGGTGCCGTCCACGCCGACTTCCTTCATCACCCGGCCGGGGACGCCCGACAGGTGCTCATCGTGGCTCTCTTCGATGCCGCTCATGCCCACATGGTCGATGTTGACCCGCCCGACGGCGGCCAGCGCTGAGCATTGGCCGTTGGGATGCTCGCGCCGCGGCTCGGCGATGACCCTGATCCCGTCGATGCCCAGCCCGGCAACCTGTTCGCCGATCTCGGCGTCGATCTGGCGGGCCACGTAGCGAAAGGCGACTCCCTCGCCTTGCAACGCTTCGAGCAGCGACTCAGCCTCGACGCCCATCACCTTGGCGAGGGCGTCGGCGACGGCTCGGGGATCGGCAATCAGCCGGGGGTCGGACACCACCGTGGCCGCCGGAAGCGACAGGGCGATGGTGCGCCCGTTGCGGTCGAACACCGTTCCTCGGGGCGCGGGCACAACGATCTCGCCGAGCGGGTTCGACACCTCCTCGAGAACCCGCGGGTCGGGGGTGGCCTGCACATCGACTATGCGATAGACGAGTCCCCCCAGCGCCAGGGCGAGCACCACCAGCACCGTCACCACCCGGCCGCGGCCCACCAGCGGCAGCGGCGCGGCCCGATGGCGGATCGGGGCGCTCGAGCGCGGCCGGGCCGGCTTCATCGCCGAGACTCTGCGGGCGCGGGGGCTTCGGCGGCGTCGTGGGCCGCGGCCGGAGGAGTCCAGCCCGCAGAGGCGAGATCGAACGGATCAGCGCCGGGTGCAGGGAGGCGGTCCGGGCCGAGCGGGGTGAGCACGGCCAGCGCGGCGGCGGGAACGAGGCCAACAGACTGCGCCTGCTCGGCCAGGCCCTCCGGGGAGTCGAGGTAGGCGACCTCGGCCTGCAGTTGGTCGATCCGCTCGTAGCGCTGCTGGTTGAGCTCGATCAGATCATCGAGGGAGGCCTGATTCTCGACCAGCACCGCGTGCAAAGCGGCGAGGGCCAGGCACACCGCGAACAGCCCCAGCGCGGCGGTAGTGCCGATGCCTCCGATCGAGCGGCGCGAACCGGTCGGCGCCGGGGCGACTCGCAGGTTTGGCGACGGCTCGGGTCTCGAAGCGGTTCGCGGGGAGGCTCGCCGCTGCGGCTGAGGCGCCATGGGACATCCCCTCGCTCGGCCGCTCAGACCGATGGGCTCGCAGGCAGGCGTTCAAGCGCTCGCAGCCGGGCCGCGCTGGCTCGGTGGTTGACGGCCAGCTCCGCCTCGCTCGGCGTGCGGGCCCGCCGCCCCAACAGCCGCACGACAGCTTCGTTGCCGGGGGTCGGCGGCAGGCCCGGCCGCGGCGGCGGGGACTCTCCCGCGGCCCGCCGGAACACGGACTTGACGATCCGGTCCTCGCCAGAGTGATACGAAAGCACTACGCCCCGCCCCGAAGCGACGAGGCGGGCTATGGCTCCGGTAAGGGCCGTCTCGAGGATCTCAAGCTCGCGGTTGACCTCGATGCGCAGGGCCTGGAAGGTCCGCCGGGCGGGATGGGAGCGGCGGCGAGCCGGAGCGGGAACGGCCTCGGCCACGACCCTGGCCAGCTGCGCGGTGGTGGCGAGGGGCCGTCGGGCCACAATGGCCGCGGCGATGCGGCGGCCGTGGCGCTCATCGGCGTTGCGGCGCAGGATCGAGGCCAGAGTCCGCTCGTCGGCGTGATTGACGATGTCGGCTGCGGTCACCTCTGTGCCCGGGTCCATTCGCATGTCGAGCGGGCCGTCTAGGCGGTAGCTGAAGCCGCGCTCGGGCCGGTCGAGCTGGGCGGAGCTGACCCCGAGGTCGAACAGGCAGGCCGAGATCCTCCGCTGCCCGAGCTCGTTGAGCATGTCGTCGAGCGCGTCGAATCGCCCATGGCGCAGAACGACCCGGTCGCCGTAGCCGGCGAGGCGCTCGGCCGCGGCCCGCAGCGCGTCGGGGTCGCGGTCCAGGCCGATCAGGCTCAGGTGCGGGGCTCGTGCCAACAGGGCCTCGGCATGGCCGCCTCCTCCCACGGTGGCATCGACGACCACGCCGGCCGGGGCCTCGGCCAGCACCTCCACAACCTCGCGGCACATCACCGGCCGGTGGTAGGGGCCCGAGCCCGCCGTCATGTCGGGCAGGCCGAACCAACGAGCGGTGGTGCGGGTGGGGCCGGGCTGGCCGGCAGTGTGGTAAGCGACGGTGGGACCGGGCGCTTCCCGGCCATCTGCAGTTCCCCGACCGACGGCGCACGTCGGGATTTCTCCCCCGATCGAGCTAATGGCAAGCGGGCGGAGTACGGGTCTTCCATTTGCCAATCGGGGAACTGCACATGACCGGGCCGCGCTTCGATGGCTGCCGCGGTGCGGGTATGGGGGTCGGTATGGGTCTTGAAGTCGGTGTGAGCGGTCGGTCTGCTGTCGGGGCGGGAGGGCGTCAGGCACCGGCGATGCCCCTTCCGTGAGTGATGGCGTCGGCGAGGCGCTCGGTGCCCACCGACTGGACCTCGGCCCACCGGTCGGGGCTCCAGATCTCGATGCGGCGGATCATGCCGGTGACGATCACCTTGCGCTCGAGCCCGGCCGCGGCCCGCAGATGCGGCAGGATCCTCATGCGCCCCTGGCCGTCGGGCACCACGAAGTCGGCCTGGGCGGCGAAGCTCCGCAGCGCGTTGATGTCCACCTCCTCGGCGCCCACCTGCGACCGGAGCTGCTCGGCGGTGTCGGCGAACTCGTCCACCGGGAGGATCCCCACGCAGGAGTCGAGCGCGGTGACATAGGCCCCCGCGGCCAGCTGGCTGCGAAAACCCGAGGGAAGGATGAGCCGGCCCTTGCCGTCGAGAGTGTGCTCGTGGACGCCGACGAACAGGGCGCGCGGGGAAGTCACAGCCGTCACTCACGCCCTTGCACCGCAGCAGGCGCCTGCGACCGATCCACGCCGAGCCGAAGCCCTCTGCGATGCGTCCACAAGTACTCCCCAGTACTCCACAGCAATCCATTATACACCTTTTTCCACCACCCGCAAGCATTACCCGCTAAGAGGCCGAGCGAATAGGCGAGCGATTCCGGCCCATACGGGCGAGGCCGTGGCCCGAGCGGCCTGTGAGCGCAGCGAACAAGAGCGGGAAAGACACCCTTGCGGCGCAACAGACTCTCACCTATTTGCGCTCGCTCTTAGTGGGACGATGATCTGCGTCGGGGGGTGGTCCAAGCCTCTCACCGACTACTTCAGCCGGGAGATTTCGTGGCTGGCCTTCAACGCCCGCGTCCTGGCCCTCGCCGACGACCCCGACATCCCGCTGCTGGAGCGGGCCCGGTACCTCAGCATCTTCGCCACCAACCTCGACGAGTTCTTCCAGGTCCGGGTGTCGGGGCTCGCCGACCGGGTGGCGGCCGAGCTGACCGAGCGCACCATCGACGGCCACACCCCCGCCGAGCAACTCCGCGAGGTCCGCCGGATCGCCTCGGATCTGTGCCGTGAGCAGCAGCGCCTCTTCCTGGACCGGGTCAACCCGGCGCTGGAGGCCGAGGGCATACACCTGCTGACCCCCGACCAGATCAGCACCGAGGAGTGCGCCCACCTCCGCCGACACTTCGAGCGGCGAGTGTTCCCGGTGCTCACCCCGCTGGCCGTCGATCCCGGCCATCCGTTCCCGTTCATCTCGGACCTGTCTCTCAACCTGGCCGTGCTGATGCGCGACCCGGTCGACTCCGAGCGGCGCTTCGCCCGGATCAAGGTGCCCGACACCCTCGACCGCTGGGTTCGCACCGGCGAGGACTCCAGCCGGTTCGTGGCCCTCGAGGATGTGGTGGCGGCCCACCTCGACATGCTTTTTCCCGGCATGGAGCTGCAGGAGCACCACGCCTTCCGGGTGACCCGCAACGCCGACCTCACCCTCAACGACGAAGATGCCGACGACCTGCTGATCGCGGTGGAGATGGAGCTGCGCCGACGCCGCTTCCAATGGGCCGTGCGCCTGGAAGTGGCCGACTCGATGTCGCAGGAGGTGCTCGACCTGCTGGTGCGCGAGCTCAACCTGACCGCCGACGCGGTGGTGCGGGTGCGGGGACCCGTCGACCTGGGCGGACTGAACGAGATCGCCGACCTGCCCCGGCCGGAGCTGAGATGGCCCCACTGGGGCGGCATCACCGAGCCGGAACTGATCGCCGAGGACGGCCCCGCTGACTTCTTCAAAGTGCTGCGCTCGGGCGACTTGCTGGTGCACCATCCGTACTCGTCGTTCAGCCACTCGGTGGGAGAGCTGATCCATCAGGCCGCACGCGACCCCGCGGTGCTGGCCATCAAGCTCACGCTGTACCGCACCTCCGGCGACAGTCCCATCATCGACGCTCTGGTGGCTGCAGCCGAGCGGGGCAAGCAGGTGGCGGTCCTGGTGGAGCTCAAGGCCCGCTTCGACGAGGCCCGCAACATCAGCTGGGCCAAGCGGTTGGAGCGGGCCGGCGCCCATGTGGCCTACGGTCTCGTCGGCCTGAAGATCCACGCCAAGATCGCCATGATCGTGCGGGAGGAGCCCGACGGGATCCGCCGCTACTGCCACATCGGCACCGGCAACTACAACCACCGCACCGCCCGCCTCTACGAGGACTTCGGCCTGCTCACCGCCGATCCGGACACCGGCGCCGACGTGGCCAGCCTGTTCAACCAGCTCACCGGCTATGGCCGCAGCCTGTGCCACGAGCACCTGATCACTGCGCCCGAGCAGCTGCGGCCCCGCCTCTCGGAGCTGATCGAGCAGGAGATGCACGTGCCGGGCGGGCGCATCATCATGAAGCTGAACTCGCTGGCCGACGGGCCGATGATCGATCAGCTCTACAAGGCGTCGCAGGCGGGGGTGGAGATCGACCTGATCGTGCGAGGCCTTTGCGGCCTGCGACCCGGCGTGGAGGGCCTGTCGGAGACGATCCGGGTGCGCTCCATCGTGGGCCGGTTCCTGGAACACTCCCGGATCTACCACTTCGCCAACGGTGACGGTCCGGGCCGTGCCGCCACCTACATCGGCTCGGCGGACCTGCTGGCCCGCAACCTCGACCGGCGGGTGGAGGCGCTCGTGCGGGTGGACGATCCCCGGCTGGTGGCCCGAGTGTTGGAGGTGGCCGAAGTGTGCCTTTCCGACGAGCGGCTGGCCTGGACGCTGGACTCCGACGGCGTGTGGACCCGCTGCGACCGCGGCGCCGACACCGACACCCACGTCAGGCTCCAGCAGCTCGCCTTGAACCGGGCCCGCACAACATAAGCGCCCCCGGCCGGCGGGTCCTGTCGGCGAGGCCGTCCGACCGACGGGGCTTCGCCCCATTGTCGGTCGCCCGTTCCGCGCCGCCACCCCCGGCCTACCGGGGCACGATGCCCTGATTCACGGGGCCGAGCGGATGTCTCTATGCGGGGGCACGAGAGCGGGAGCGACCTCGCCGAGATGCGGCCTGCTGCGCCTGCACGCGTCGTACCCTGAGGGGGTGGGGCAGGACGGGGTGAGCGATCGGGGCCAGTCCGTGCCCGCGTACAGCCCGTTCCAGCGCTTGGCCCGAGTCCACGCCGCGGCCACCGCCACCGATGCGGTGATCGCGGTGGCGCTGGCCGGATCGATCTTCTTCTCGATCAGCCCCGACGCGGCCCGCGACCGGCTGGCCCTCTACCTGGCCCTGTCGGTGGCGCCGTTCGCGGTAGTCACGCCGCTGATCGGCCCGGTCATCGACCGGATGCCGGGCGGGCGGCGGGCCATGATCCTCGTCACCAACCTGGGCCGGCTGGTGGTGGCCCTGCTGATGATCCGCCATCTCGACACCCTCTGGCTGTTCCCCGAGGCCTTCGCCCTGCTGGTGCTGCAGAAGTCCTACGCGGTAGCCAAGAGCGCGGTGGTGCCCCGCTACGTGACGTCGAAGATCAACCTGGTTCAGGCCAACAGCCGCCTGGCCCTGATCAGCGCGGTGATGAGCCTGGTCGGAGCCGGCGTCGGCTCGGCCCTGGCCTTCCTGGGAAGCCCGGCCGTGGCCGCGGGCGCGGCGACCGTCGGCTACCTGGTGGCCGCGGGGATCACACTTCAGCTGCCCCGGATACCGGTGGCGCAGCGTCGGCCCACCTCGACCGAGCGCTCGGCGCTGCGAGCGGCCACCATCTTGCTGTCGGCATCGGCCATGGCCGTCATGCGCGGCGCGGTGGGGTTCGTCACCTTCATGCTGGCCTTCGAGCTGCGCGGCGGCGAGGAGGGCCTGAACGCGAGCGCGGCCGGCGCGGCCCTGGGTGGGGCGGTGGCCTCCGAGCGCGGCATCGACATCGTCGGCGATCCCAGTGCCCCGTTCTGGCACTACGCGGCTGTGGTGGCGGCTGCGGGCCTGGCCGCGTTCACGGGAGTGCAGATCGCCCCCTTGCTGAGGCGCAGCCTGGTGGAGGAGCTGATCCTGCTGGGAGCATTGGCCGTGGTGTTGTCCACCGCGGTGCTGGCGGCGGTATCGGGCGGGCTGATGGGCTTGACCTTCCTGGCGGCCGGGGTGGCCATCTCAGCCGCTACGGGCAAGCTCGCCTTCGACTCGCTGGTCCAGCGGGACGCTCCCGACGCCAACCACGGCAGGTCGTTCTCCCGCTTCGAGGCCCGCTTCCAGATCGCCTGGGTGGCCGGTGCCGTCGTCCCGGTCGTGGTGCCCATACCCGCCCGTCTGGGGTCGGTGCTAGTGGCGCTGGTGGCAGCCTTCGCCCTCGTCTCGTTCATAATCAGCCGACGCCGCACCGCCACCGCCTAGTTCAGAAGAAGCGCAACCGGGTAGGCCGGGGGGCGGCGGCGAGGAACGGGCGACCCACAATGGGGCGAAGCCCCGTCGGTCGGACGGCCTCGGCGACAGGACCCGCCGGCCGGGAGGGCTCAGCCTCAGTGGGGGAGGTCTATGCGGGCCAGCCATAGGCCGGCCGCGTCGACTTCGGCGGGGGTCGGCAGGTTGTCGGGGTGGCTGAACAGGCGCTGCAGTCCCTCGGCGCCGGCCCGTTCCACCACTCCGGAGGCGAAGGCCGCACCCCGCTCGTACTGGGTCTGGTCGAGTTCCAGGCCGAGGAGCCGCTCCACGAAGCGGTCCGACTCGCTGGCCTCCACCCGGTGGCGCCGCAGTGCCTCCGACAGACGGCTGTAAGAGCCGATCAGGTCGGCCCCGATGCGGTCCATGGTGTGGTCGACGTAGCCGGTGATGACCGCCATCAGCGCGGTCAGCTGGGGCAGCAGAGCCTCTTGGGCCGGCGAGCGCACCGCTCCCAGCAGGGCTTCGGGGCTGCCCAGCTCCGACTGGAGCGCGGCGAACGCCTCGGGACCGCCCGCGATCGGGTCGAAGTCTCCCAGCAACTCCTCAAGGCGCCGGGGATTGGTCTCGAAACCGGAAGCATGGCGCAGCAGCAGGTCGCTCACCGCCCCGCGAACATGATGCACCCCGAACACGGCGCAGTAGACGGCCTCATGCAGGCACACCCACAGGCGGAGATCGTCGGGATCCAGCGACCACTGTCGGCCGAACTCGTCGACGTTGGGCAGCGTGATCAGCATGGGCTTGCCGGCCGGTCGGGGCACCGGCAGCACGTAGCCGCCGAGGGCGTACTGGGCCATACGGCCTACCATGGCGCCAGTGGTGAGGGCCAGCATGGTGGGGCCGATCATCTTGGTGAGGCCGGCCATCATGGCCGCCATCGGGTCGCCGGGCCCGTCGTCGGGGTCCGGCGTCATGGAGGCCGCCATCGACTGGTTGAGCGCGCTGAACAGCTCGTCGTAGTCGCCGACGGTGCGGTCCGACCAGCCGACCCGGTTCACGACCTCCACCCGCAGCGCCGTCCCCGGCGACGGCTGGAGGCCGGTGGCGTCGGCCACCCGCAACTCGGCCACCCGCACGAGCTGCTCTACGGCCATGCGCGCCGCGGGATCGATGTTGGGCTCCGACACACCGCCGCTGGCGATGGCCCGGCCCACCTCGCGGGCGTGACCGGCGCCGGGTGCCGCCCCCTGCAGCATCCGCATCAGGTCGCCGATCACCGGGATCCCCCCCAGATCGCCCAACCCGCCCGGCCCGGATTCGTCGCCCGGCTCGTCCAGGCCGCTCAGGCCCTCGGGGGCGCCGAGTCCTGCCAGTCCTTCGAGTCCCTCTAGGCCTTCAAGACTCAAGCCTTCAAGTCTCTCGGGGTCCTTCAAGTCGTCCGGACCCTCTGGGCCCGCCATGCCTTCGGAATCATCCAGGCCACTTGGGTCCTGCGATGCGTCGAAGTCGTCGAGGCCGTCTCGAGGATCGTCGGGTCCGCCCTTGGTTGGCGGGACAGCAGATGCTCGTCGCTCGACGGCATGATCGGCGTCGTGAGGATCGTCGGGTCCGCCCTTGGTTGGCGGATCGCCGCTCATGGGGGCATGGTAAGGGAATGCAGCCGCGATTGTGGACTCCACCCCGGCCGTGACCCGGATAGTGGTGACCGGCGCCCACGGGTCGGTGGGACGTCGAGTGGTGGCTTTGCTGGCCCAGCAGCGTCCGGCGGCGACGGTGGTCGCCATCGACAGGGCGGCCGCCCACGCCCCTTATCCCTCGGTCACCAACAAGCAGGCCGACCTGGCCGACGCCGACCTGGGGGCGTTGTTCTCCGGCGCCGACTCGGTGGTGCATCTGGCCTCGACGGTGACGGCGGGCACCCTCAATCCGGCCGAGATCGAACTGGAGGCCGCCCTGCTGCACCGGGTGCTCGACGGACTCGACTCCGCCGCGGTCGGTCACCTGGTGGTGATGTCGTCCGCGATGGTGTACGGCGCCCGGCGCGACAACCCCGTGCCCATCACCGAGGATGCCCCGGTGCGGCCCAATCCCGACTTCGACTGGGCCCTGCAGCGGCACCGGCTGGAGAAGCTGGCCCAGCAGTGGGGCCTGGCGCCGGGCCGGGCTGTCACCATTCTGCGCCCCTGTGCCGTGGTGGCCGAGGACCGTCTCGGCCAGCTGGCCAACACGCTGCGGGCCGCCCGGTCGGGGGTGGCGGCCGACGGCGATCCGCCGGTGCAGTACCTGCACGCCGACGATCTGGCCGCGGCGGTGGTTGCCGCGGTCGGCGTCAGCCACGACGGGATCCTCAACGTCGCGCCCGACGGCTGGATCTCTGGTGGCACCCTGGCCGAGCTCGAGGGTCCCCGTCCCCGGCTGCGGGCGCCGTCGCACCTGGTGAGGATGCTGAGCGCGCTGCGCTGGCGCTCCGGCCTGGCGCCGACCCCGCCGGGAGTGGTGCCCTACACGACCCACCCGTGGGTGGTGGCCAACGACCGGCTGCGGGCCCTGGGCTGGCGCGCCGCCCACAGCAACGAGGAGGCGTGGGTGGTGTCGCACGAGCCCCACCCCCTCGAGTCGCTCCCGGCCCGCCGCCGCCAGGAACTGCTGCTCGCCGCCGCCGCCGTGCTATTGGCCGGGATCCTCGTCGGGGCCGGCCTCGCAGCCCGAGCCCTCCACCGGCGCCGCCGCACCAACCGCACCTGACACCACCGAATTTCTGACCGCACCCGATATCCGGCTTCACCACTACGATGTCTCGCAGTGCTGGCACCCCCTGACCCCGGCGACACCTGGCTCGGCCTGTCACCCGATCCGTTGCCGTCGGCTGAGGTGGCGCAGTGGGTGGTGCGGACCCATTGCGGTGCGGTGGTGCAGTTCAGCGGCACGGCCCGCGACCACTCCACTGACCGGCCCGGAGTGGACCTCCTCGAGTACGAGGCGTACGAGGAGGCGGTCGAGCCCCGCTTGGCCGCCATCGCCGCGCAGATGCGGGGCCGCTGGGACGACCTCGGGCGCATCGCCATGCTGCACCGGGTGGGGCCGGTGGCCGTGGGCGAGCCCGCAGTGGTGGTGGCCGTGTCGTCTCCGCACCGCGACGCAGCCTTCGAGGCCGCCCGCTTCGCCATCGACACCCTCAAGGCCGCCGTTCCGATCTGGAAGCGGGAGCGCTGGGCGGGCGGCGAGAGCTGGGGCTTGGAGGCCCAACACATCGTCGAGGCCGACGAGACGAGTGGGCCGGCAGTGGCTGGGGGCGACGAGACCAGCGCTCCGGCTGTGACTGAGGTCGAGAGCAGTGGGCCGTCCGTGGTAGACGTTGACGAGACCGGCAGGCCGGCTGTGGCAGAGGTCGCCTGATGAGGGGTTCGGTGCTGTTGGTGGTGGGATCGCTGGGTCTGGCCACGGTCGTCTCGATGCTGCTGTGGGTGGCCCGCAAGATCACCTGGCGGCGGCCCGCCCCGTACCTGCGCCAACTCGAGGCGGTGTCGGGCGCCCCCAGGCGGTCCGGCCCCGCCAGCGGGATCTCCAGGCTCGACCCCATGAGGTCCGACAACGGCGAGGCCGCCGTCGAGGACGCGCCCGTCGTTTCGGAGCGCTGAGCGGTGCCCCGCGACCTGGCCATCGACCTGGGCACAGCCAACACGCTGGTGTACGCCCGAGGCCGGGGCGTGGTGCTCAACGAGCCGTCGGTGGTGGCGCTCAACACCAACACCAACGAACTGCTGGCGGTGGGGCACAAGGCCCGCCGGATGCTGGGCCGGACGCCCGGCTACATCGTGGCCCGCCGGCCGCTGCGCAAGGGCGCCATCACCGACTTCGAGATCACCCAGGACATGATCCGGATCCTGCTTCGACAGGTGGGGGTGAGCAGGGTCAACCGAGCCCGAGTGGTGGTGTGCGTGCCCTCCGCGATCACCCCGGTGGAGCGCCGGGCGGTGATGGAGGCCGCCCGCCGGGCCGGCGCCATCGAGGTGAGGCTGATCGACCAGCCGGTGGCCGCCGCCATCGGCGCGGGGCTGCCCATCGATGAGCCGGTCGGGTCGATGGTGATCGACATCGGGGGCGGCACCACCCAGACCGCCCTCCTCAGCCTGGGCGGGATCGTGGCCCTGGAGGCGGTGAGGGTGGGATCCTTCGACATCGACGACTCCATTCAGGCCCACATGCGGCGCGAGTACGGCATGGCCGTGGGCGAGCCCACCGCGGAGCACACCAAGATCGTGGTCGGATCGGCGTCGCCGACCCGCAACGAGACCGCGGCCGAGATCCGGGGCCGGGAACTGATGTCGGGAATGCCCAAAACCACGGTGGTGACCCCCGACGAGATCCGCCGAGCCATCGAGGAGCCGGTCACCGCCATGGTCGACTCGGTGCTGAGCTGCCTGTCGCAGTCCCCCCCGGAGCTGGCCCAGGACCTGATCGCTCGAGGCGCCTACCTCGTCGGCGGGGGAGGCCTGCTCAGGGGGATGGACATCCGCCTGTCGCGTGAGATGTCGCTGCGGGTGCGGCGGGTTGACGCCCCGCTGGAGACGGTGGTGCGAGGCGCGGGCCGATGCCTCGAGCAACTCGGGATGGACTTCTCGATCTTCAGCGACGACTTCGAATAGCTGCCCACATCGAGTAGCTCGAACCTGGTCGCCTACACCGCTCGCAGTTCGGCTGCGGCGGTGCGGACCTGCCGGTCGCGGTCGCTGGACGCCTTGGCCAGCGCGGCGTCGACTTCGGGCCCGTCGAAGGGAGCGAGCGCGATCACGGCCCGGCGGCGGACTTCGGGCTTGTCGTTGAGCCCGGTCAGGACCGCGGGCAGCCCGGCGGGATGGGCTATGGCGCCAAGAGCCGCGATGGCCGACTCGCGGCACAGCGGATCATCGTGGGCTCCGGCCACCTGCACCAGCGCCTCGACCACTGCGGCTGCTTCGGTGTGGTCGGCTGAGACCTTCTCGCCGCATGTCCAGGCGGCCGCTTCCACCACCCGGCGGTCGTCGTCGACCAGCCGGAGGGCGGCCGCGGCCACCGAGATGTCGTCGCGGCCCGCGGCGAGTTCTAGTCCGGTCAATCGAACTTCGGGCGCGGGATCGGCGAGCGCCGCCTCAAGTTCTGGAGCGGCCAGATCTCCGATCCTCTCCAGCGCCCGCAGCGCGCTGGACCGCACCATCGCATCGCCGTCGCCGAGATACGACCGGGCCCCGGCGGCATCGCCGATGTGACCGGCCTCGGCCGCCTTCCGCCGCCGCCCGATGGCCCCCGCTAAGGTCACCTAGGAGATGGCCTGTTCGAGCAGGAAGCCGGCCACCACCACCAGCAGACCCACCAGCGCGGCCAGCACGAAGCCGATGACCACCACCAGCGCAGCCAGCACCGCCAGCGCGAGGATCCGCTGCCACCACTGCGGGTAGGCCTTCGGGCCCACCACCGGGCGGGGCACAGCCCGGCGGGCCAGGCCCAGCAAGCGCAGCACATCGATGAGCCTGGGGCGGTCGGCCCATGCCGACTGGAGGACCGTCCGAGCCCAGCGGGCGATCCGATCTGTCCTCGCAGGCCCGTCCTGGCCGGAACCTGCTGGAGCTTCGTCATGGGTCGGCTCGTTCTCGGGCGGGGTTGCGCTCCTGTCGGACTCGGGCGGAGTTGCGTCGCTTGTCTGCTTTGAGAGAGCTTCGCCGGTGGTCGGGGCTGTCGCCATGGGCGGTACCTTGTTGTCCCGAAGCCGCTGCGAATCAGCGGTGCTCGAGTGGAGACGACTGGACGGCCCATCACGCTAGCTTCGCCCCCGCCCACTGCCCCGATGCCGCCGCGCCGCCGCTGGGTTCCACGGAGGCTCGTGCTGACCCTCGCTGGCAGCGTTGCCGCTCTGGCGGTGGTCGGGGTCGGGCTGTACTTCGTCCCGGCCCAGTGGGCGGGCCGGATCGTGCCGGGCGACTCGGTGGTGGACGAGGACGCGGTGGCCTTCATGCCCGGCACCGCCATAGCCACATCGGGCCGGGTCGAAGCCGACGGCATCGAGGTGTTCGATCCCGACGGCGAGATCCTGCTGCTCACCGTCGCCATCGACAGCGACTTGAACGTGCTCGACTGGGTGCGGTCGTCGGTGGACGACGCCATCGAGTTGCGCAGCCGGGCGTCGGTCTACGGCGACCGCTCCGACGCCGAGCAGCGCCGCCACAACCGCCACCTCATGGACGGTTCCAAGGACGCGGCCACGATCGTTGCCCTCGAGCACCTTGGTGTCGACGCGGCGGACTTCACCGGGGTGCTGTTCGTTGAGACGGTGGCGGGCGCACCGGCCGACGGCCTGTTGGAGGCCAGCGACGTGATCCTGGCCATCAACGGCGAGCCGGTCACCACCGTCGAGTCGCTGCGCGAGGTGCTGGCCGAGCTGGCGCCGGGCGACACGGTCGTGGTCACCGCGGAGAGCCTCGACACGGGAGAGCGCCGCGATGTGGAGCTGACGCTCGATGCCCATCCCGACCACGGCGGCTCGTTCATCGGGCTGAGCGGGATCACCGAGCGGGTCGAGCGGTCGCCGCTGCCCTTCGACGTCAACATCGCCTCGGGTGCGGTGGGGGGACCCTCGGCGGGACTGGCCTTCGCGCTGGTCATGCTCGACGTGCTCACTCCGGGCGAGCTCACCGGAGGCAAGCGGATCGCCGTCACCGGCTCCATTCGCCTCGACGGGTCGGTGGGCGATGTGGGGGGCGTGGCCCAGAAGGCGGTGGCGGCCCGGGATGCGGGCGCCCAGATGATCATCGTGCCCGAGGCGTCGGTGGACAAGGCCCTGTCGGGCGCGGGCGATGTGCCCGTGGTGGGAGTGGCGACGCTAGACGAAGCCCTGCAGGCCCTCGAGGGCGCCGGAGGCGAGCCCGTAGGGCGCCTCCTCGGCTGATCGTCACGGGACTCGGCTGAGTATCGTAGGAATCTGTCTGACAGGAGCGGGGGCAAGCCATGGAGAACGGCGAAGAATCTGACCCCGTAGTCGGGCTGTCCCCCGAGGGGGTGGAGGAGGCCGACTTCGCCAAGGCGCGCCGCGGCTATGAGCCCGGCGCCGTCCGGGCCCGGCTGCGCGATGCCGCCGAGGAGATCCGCCGGCTCAACACGCTGGTCGCCTCGCTGTCGGACCGCATCGAGGAGCTGGAGTCCACTCCCGCCGAGGTGCTGGAGTCGCGCCGGGTGGCGGAGGCCCTGGGCGACGAGGCGACCCGCATCCTCCAGTCGGCCAGCGAAGCGGCCCAGGAGAGGATCGAGCGGGCCGAGTCGGAGCACTCCCGCATCGTCGGCGAGGCGGAGGCGACCGCCGCGGCCGCCGTCGAGGACAGCCGCGAGCAGGGCAGGAGCATGGTGCTGGAGGCCCGCAACGTGCGGGAGCGGATCCTGTCTGATCTGGCCGCCAAGCGCCGCCAGTACCAGATAGAGGTGGAGCAGCTCCGGGAGACCCGCGACCGTCTGCTGGAGGCGCTCGGCATCTTGCGCCAGGGACTCGATGGCTGGATCGACGAGCTGGTCTCCGCCGGGCCGCGGGCCGCCGCCGCGGCTGAGCGGGCTGGGCTGCGGGCCGCGGCCCAGCCCGAGCCCACCGTGGCCCAGATCGAGGCCGAGATCGGCACGGCCCGCCTGGCGGGACGGCCCCTCGACGGCAGCCCCGGCGAGGACGCCGGCGCCGATGCCGACGCCACGGTCGACGATGCCGAGGCGGTCGAGAACGCGGCATCGGAGGGTACCGAAGACATCGACGAACCCAGACTCGTCGAAATGCACACCGAATCGCCCAGCAAGCCCGCACGGCTCTACGACATCGAGGCGGAGCCCGACGTTGAGCCGGGGCTCGCACCCGATGCGGCCGTCGCGATGTCCGGCGAGTCGCCGTCGGACGCTGGGGCCATCTTCGCCCGCCTGCGCTCCATCACCGCCCAGCCGGTGCCGACCCCGACTGAGCCGGGCCGTGGCGCACCGGCCGGAATCGCCGAGGCGCCGACCGAGTTCCCCGACGAGTTCGACGAGGAGCAACACGCTGTCGTCGAGCGCGAGGCCCCCACCGATCCCGACGACCTCCTCAGCGCGGCTCGGGCTGTGGCGGTGGGCGGGATCGCCCGCAGGCTCAAGCGGCTGGTGGTGGACGAACAGGGCGACCTGCTCGACGGCATACGCCGCAACGGGGTCCGAGCCGTGCGCTCCGCCATCGCGGGCGACGTCAAGGACTACACCCGCGCCGCACGCGTGCCCATGCAGGACTTCGCGTCCGACATCGACGTGAGCATCGACGATGTGGATCTCGCCGCGGCCGGCGACGCCATCGTGTCGGTTCTGGTCGAGCCGGTCCGGTCCCGTCTCAGCGATCTGGCCGAGGAGACCGACGACGCCGACGAGCTCTCCAGCGCGGTGCGCTCCATCTACCGGGAGTCCCGATCACGCCGGGCCGACTCCGCCGCCGAGGCTGCCTTCTCCGCGGGCTGGCCCGAGCCGATAGCGTGACCCGGTGCGCACCGTAACCTCGCCCTCCGGGGGCCGACCCCGCTTCGGCTCCAGAAGAACCCGCTTCATAGCCATACTGATCGCCGGCGGCCTGCTGGTGCTGATGCTGTCGCTGCGCGGCATCGCCCGCTTCTACACCGACTACCTGTGGTTCGACTCGCTGGGCCGCACCGACGTGTGGGGCCGGGTGCTGCTGGCCAAGATCGCCCTGTTCGTGATCTTCGCAGCCATCTTCTTCGTGCTGATCTGGATCAACCTGGCCATCGCCGACCGCCTCAAGCCCGAGGTCCGGCCGCCGGGCCCCGAGGAGGAGATGCTCGGGCGCATCCACGACGTCTTGTCGAGCCGCACCCGGCTGGTCCGGCTGGCCGTGTCGGCGGTGTTCTCGCTGCTGGCTGCGTCGGGGGTGTCGAGCCAGTGGGAGGAGTGGCTGCTCTTCGTCAACCGCAAGAACTTCGGGATCGTCGATCCGCTGTTCGACACCGACATCGGGTTCTACGTATTCCGGCTGCCGTTCCTGACGTTCCTGGTGAGCTGGGCCTTCGCCGCCTTCATGATCATCCTGGTGGTGATCGGCGTGGCCCACTACATCAACGGTGGAATCCGGGGCCAGGTCCCGCGAGGCGCCCCCCGGGTGCTGCCCGCGGTGAAGGTGCACCTGTCGGCCATCCTGGCCGTGCTGGCCCTGGTGAAGGCGGCCGACTACTGGCTGTCGCGCTACGAGCTCACCATCTCGGACCGGGGGGTGGTGGACGGCGCCCTGTACACCGACGTCAAGGCCAAGCTGCCCGCCCTCAATCTGCTGCTGCTGATCTCGCTGTTCGCCGCGGTCCTGCTGCTGGTGAACCTGCGCCGCCGGGGCTGGGTGCTGCCCGCGCTGGCGGTGGGCCTGTGGGCCTTCACCGCGCTGGTGATGGGCAACCTGTACCCGGCCTTCGTGCAGCGCTTCCAGGTTGATCCCAACACCACCGCCCGCGAGTCGGTCTACACCGCCGACAACATCTCGGCCACCAGGGCCGCCTACTCGCTCGTGCCCGACGCCGACGTCGCCCTCGAGGTGTTCGACTACCGGGAGAACCCCACGCCCGCCCAGCTGCGATCCGCGGCCCAGACGGTCAGCAACGCCCGCATCCTCGACCCTCTCACCCTCACCGACACCTTCGAGAAGGACCAGGGCGAGCGCGACTTCTACCGCTTCTCGGGAGTGCTCGACGTCGACCGCTACGAGGTGGACGGCCAGTTGACCCAGGTGGTGCTGGCCGCCCGCGAGCTGAACCTGAGCGAGCTGGGGTCGTGGGAGCGCCAGCATGTGGCCATCACCCACGGCTACGGGATGGCCATCGCCCGGGCCAACGTCACCGACGTGCGGGGCAGCCCGGTGTTCATCACCGGAGGCCTGCCCGTCGAGGTGGATCCCGCCATAGACCTGCAACTCGACGAGCCCCAGATCTATATCGGCGAGAACCTCGACGGCTACGCGCTGGTGGGGGCCACCCGAGACGAGGTCGACTACGTGGACGGCCAGGGGCGCGAGGAGAGCTTCCGCTACACCGGCGACGGCGGCGTGGGCATGGGCTCGTTCCTGCGCCAGTCGGCCTTCGCTCTGCGCTTCGGCCAGCTCGACCCGCTGATCTCCAACTTCGTGGACGGCGACACCAGCATCATCTACATCCGCGACGCCCGCGACCGGGTGATGAACGTCGCCCCGTTCCTGGAGCTCGACTCCGACGTGTACCCGGTGGTGTTCGACGGCCGCATCCACTACGTGCTCGACGCCTACACCACCACCGACCGCTACCCCTACTCCCAGAGCGCCGACACCAGCGGCCTGGGCATTGAGGCGGGGCTGGCCGACGCTGGTGCCAACTACATCCGCAACTCGGTCAAGGTGGTGGTCGACTCCTACGACGGCGATGTGACGCTTTACGTGATGCCGGTCGCCGATCCCATAGTGGCCGCGTGGCAGTCGGCCTTCCCCGACCTGTTCACCGACTTCTCCGAGATGCCCGAGGGCCTGCGCACACATCTGCGCTTCCCCAACGACCTGTTCACCGTGCAGACCAACATGTGGGCCTCCTACCAGGTGTCGGACCCCGAGGCGCTGATCATCGGCACCGAGCGCTGGGCGGTGGCCCAGGATCCGGGCCGCAGCGTCCAGGCCGGCGGCATCGCCGAGGCCGTGGTGGGCGAGGGCGGCACGCTGACCCGGCGGGAGCGGCGGGTTCCGGCCTACTACTCGCTGATCCAGCTGCCCGGCGAGGAGCAGGCGTCGTTCGTGGCCCTGCGCTCGTTCGTGCCGGTCTCCGACGACGACAGCCGCAAGGAGCTCACCGCCTTCATGGTGGGCGAGACCCGCGACGACGGCACGTCTCGGCTGGTGTCTTACGAGATGTCCAACCTGCTGGCGCCGGGGCCGGCCATCGTGGCCTCCAACATCTCCACCAACCCCGACATCAGCCGCGAGCTCACCCTGCTCAACGACCAGGGCTCGCAGGTCGACTTCGGCGACATGCTGCTGCTGCCGGTGGAGGACTCCGTGCTGTACGTGCGACCCATGTACGTGCGGGCCCAGGGAACCCAGATCCCGCTGCTGGCGGGGGTGATCGCCTCGGTCGGCAACCGCACCGCGCTGGGCAAGACGCTGGGCGAGGCCCTCGAAGACCTTTATCCGGGCACGAACTTCGACGGGGTGGTGCTGCCGCCGGTGGCGACCGACGGCGACGCTCCCGTGGCGGACGAGCCGGGCGAGGCCGAGGCCGACGAGCCGTCGGTGGCGGACGGGCCGGACGTCGGCGTCGGTGAGCTGACTGAGTCGGAGACCCAACAGCTGATCGACGAACTGGCCGACCTGCGCCGACGCCAAGACGAGATCCTGGACAGCCTGCTGCAACAGCTGGAGAACTAGCCGCTCCCGACCGCCGCGCCGCGGGGATCGGTGGCGCTACGGGCCATGGCTGGGAGGGTTGCAGAACTGGCCCATCCCGGTTGCCGCGCCCGCGGGGCGTGTTGAGCGCTGGGACCGGGCCGGGTTAGGTTTGGGGATGGCCCGGCCCATTGAGCGAGTGTGAGCGCGCGAGACTCAGGCGGGGTTCAGGCCGGGCTGTCTCGCTCGCTGGGGCTTCGCCACGTCTTCGTGCTGAGCACCGGCGCCATGCTCAGCTCCGGCCTGTTCCTGCTGCCGGGCCTGGCCGCGGCCGACGCCGGACCCAGCGCGGTGCTGGCCTACGCCCTGGCCGGGGCAGTGGCCGTGCCCGCCATGTTGAGCGTGGCCGAGCTGTCCACGGCCATGCCCCGGGCCGGCGGCGCCTACTACTTCCTGGTGCGGGCCTACGGACCGGCGGTCGGGACCTTCTCGGGCATGGCGACGTGGCTGTCGCTGGTGCTCAAGGACGCCTTCGCCCTAGTCGGCATGAGCGCCTACCTCAACATCGTCCTCGACGTGCCGGCCAAGCCGCTGGCGGTGGCCCTGATCGCAGGCTTCACCGTGGTCAACATCTGCGGCACCAGGGCCAGCGCGCTGGTGCAGATGCTGCTGGTGGGGTTCGTGCTGGCCGTGATGGGCTGGTTTATCGTGGCGGGCCTGCCCCAGGTGGGCGGCGACGGCAGCCTCGAGCCGTTCTTCGCCGACGGCGCGGGCGGGCTCATCAGCGTGGTCGGGCTGGTGTTCGTGTCGTACGGCGGGCTGACCAAGGTGGCCAGCGCGGCCGAGGAGATCAACGACCCGTCGCGCAACATTCCGCTGGGGATGGGGCTGTCGCTGCTGGTGAGCACCGCCCTGTACACGCTGGGAGTGCTGGTGGCGGTGGCGGTGGTGCCGCCCGCGCTGCTGCACGACGACCTAGCCCCGATCTACACCGCCGCGGAGGACGTGATGCCCGCGGCCGGGGCGGTGCTGGTGGTGCTGGCCGCGCTGGCCGCCTTCTCCTCGGCCACCAACGCCGGGATCCTGGCCGCGGCCCGCTATCCGCTGGCCATGAGCCGAGACCGTCTGGTGGGCGAGAGGCTGGGCCGGCTCAACCGGTTCAACACCCCGGCCTGGGGGGTGGCGGCGACCGGCGCGGGGATGGCGGCGGTGGTGCTGGTGCTCGACGTGGCCGCCATTGCCAAGGTGGCCAGCGCCTTCGTGCTATTGACGCTGGCGCTGGTGAACTCGGCGGTGCTGGTGCTTCGGGCGTCGCGGATCGCCTCGTACGCGCCGGGCTTCACCGCGCCGCTGTTCCCCTACCTGCAGCTGGCCGGGATCGCCATCGACCTGTACCTGATCATCGAGCTGGGCGCGACCGCGCTGCTGCTGACCGGGGCGTCGGTGGTGGCGGGCGTGGGGTGGTACGTGATCTACGGCCGCACCCGCTCGATGCACGGAGGGGCCATCTACCATGTGTTCGAGCGCTGGGGGCGGCTGGTCGACCGGGGCTTGGACCGTGAGCTGAGCGCGGCGGTGCAGAGCCACGGGGCGCGGGCCGGCGACGAGTATCCGGGGCTGATCGCCCGGGCCGCGGTGGTGAGCATCCCCCAGGGAACCGACATCAACGAGGCCGCGGCCCGAGCCTCGGAGGTGCTGTCGGCCCAGACGAGGGTGGATGTGGGCACGGTGACCGACCGGTTCCTGGAGTCGGGCTCGCTGTGGATCCAGCCCTCTGAGTTGCATCCCACGGCCACGCCGGTGGCTTTCTTCGACACCGACGACGACTATCTGGTGATAGTGCGGGCCGCGGGCGGCATCCGCATCCCCGCGGCCTGGGGCGGCCGCGACGAGCAGGTGAAGGCGCTGTTCTTCTTGGCCGGGTGCAGCGCCGAGCCGGGCCGGGTGCTGCGCCTGGCCGGCGAGCTGGCCGCCTACCTGCATTCGGACCGGGCCGAGGCGGTGGCCGATGCCGCCTTCGAGGCCGAGGTGAAGGAGGCGCTGCTGCCCGACCTGTCGATCGGCCAGTACCCGCTGCTGCCGGAGCTGTCGACGTCGGCGCTGATCGGCCGGCGGGTCGACGCGCTCACCATCGATGCCGGCTTCTTCCTGGAGGCGGTAAGCCGCGAGGGCCGAGTGTTGCGGGCCGAGGCCGACCTGGTACTGGAGGCCGACGATCAAATCACCGTGCTGGGACCCCCTGACAGCCTCCCCGTCCTAGACGACGTAGTAGGAGTACTAGCCGAATAGAGGTGCCGCACGGCCGGGTCCGGCATGCGTCGGTGAGGAGAGAACCGCGGGCCGTCCGCTGGGCCTCTAGGTTGTGCGGGTCGGCCAGCTCCGAGCGAAGGGAAGCGACATGGACTTGGGAGGGGCTGCGGCCATCGTCACCGGGGGAGCGTCGGGCATCGGTCGTGCGTGCGCGCGCCGCCTGTCCACCCTCGGCGCACAGTGTGTGATTCTTGATATCGACGCGGCCAAGGGCGCGGAGGCGACTGAAGAGGTCGGCGGGGTGTTCGTGGAGGGCGATGTGGCCGAGGAGGTGCCGGTGCAGGCCGCGGTCGAGGCGGCAGCGGAGCTGGGTCCGCTGCGGGTGCTGGTCAACTCGGCCGGGATCGCCTCGGCGGTGCGCACGGTGGATCGCCACGGCCGGCCCATGCCGCTGGAGAGTTTCGAGCGGGTGGTGGCCACCAACCTGGTCGGCACGTTCAACTGCATCCGGCTGGCGGCGGCGGCCATGGCCCGCACCGAGCCGGTGGACGCCGACGGCCAGCGGGGCGCGATCGTCAACATGGCCTCGGTGGCCGCTTTCGACGGCCAGATCGGCCAGAACGCCTACTCGGCCTCCAAGGGAGGGGTGGCGGGCATGACCCTGCCCATCGCCAGGGATCTGGTGCCGCTGGGGGTGCGGATCAACACGGTGGCGCCCGGCCTGATCAACACGCCCATTTACGGCACCGGGGAGGCGGCCGAGGAGTTCAAGGCCCGCCTGGCCACCGGAGTGCTGTTCCCCAAGCGCTTGGGCACTGCCGACGAGTTGGCCTCGATGGTGATGGAGCTGCTCACCAACGACTACATGAACGGCGAGGTCATAAGGGTCGATGCCGGCATCCGCCTACCCCCCAAGTAGCGCGTTGCCGGTCCGCGGCGACCTCGCTAAGATCGCGCTGCGGGGTGGAGCAGTCTGGTAGCTCGTCGGGCTCATAACCCGAAGGTCGTAGGTTCAATTCCTACCCCCGCCACCAAAGAAAGCCCAGGTCAGAGCACATGTTCCGACTTGGGCTTCACCGCGCTAAGGCCGATCATCCCGGAAACGGTGTGTGCTGTCCCGGGAGTGTCACAGGGCTTGCCTACTGTGCCCGATGGATCACCAGCGAGCCCGGCGATGTTGAAGCTCGATCCCCACAGGCCGTCACCGACGATCCAGGCTCAGCCCGGCCCCAACGTCGGCCCGTTCCACTGGGACAGCCGCCGCCTGCGCGTCCCTGAGCTTCGCAGGCTCTTCACGTTCCCGGACGACTTCGCGTTCGTGGGCAGGCGAGCATCAGTGCAGGCTCAGATCGGGAACTCGGTGCCTCCCCTGTTCTCGGAGCAAGTCGCACGGGCCGTGGCGGCCGCATGCTGACGCGGCTGAACTGAGGAGCGGGCCGTGGCGGATCTGGCCGGCCGCAGCTATATCCCCAAGCTGTACCGCATTTCCAAGTCCCTCGACATCATCGAGTCGAACTTCCGCCTCGGTGTCGCTGTGCGGGGGAGCGTAGCGGAACACCACTTGGGCAACCTCCTCGACGGCGATCCCTGCATCGCCGGCTACGAGGCGATCGACGAGGACGGAATGCCGGACTTCCGGGCCTGGCTCGGCGACGGACGCGAGCTGACGATCGAGTGCAAGAACGCTCTCAGCGAGACCTACAAGGACGGCGACGCCAAGGTTGAGACCCAGAAGACACGCGACTCCGGTGCAGGAAGGAAGTACGCCTACGACGCCTTCGACATCGTCGCAGCGTGCATGTTCCCGGTGACCAAGCGATGGACGTTCAAGTTCAAGTGGGCCCGCGATCTCACACCATGGGCCACCGACAACACAAAGATCGGTGCCATCCAACGAATCGACGACACATGGGCCGAATCCCTCGACACTTTGCTCGAGCGTGAGCCCCAACACTGAGAGCGATCACTGCCGAGGCTGCTTGGAATGGTGAGCCCGCGTTCGACCGAGTGTCCAGTCGGGTGATCCGACGAAGTCAAGATCTCCTCGAACGGACTCCACGCCGACCGGGTGGGTCGTGCGGTTGGTGGGGGTGGTGTGGGAACATCTTTGTTGATGCGGCAGCGGGCGGTGCATTTCGAGCCGGGGCGGTGCGCGGTGGCGGTGGAGCCTCTTGGGGCGCTTCCCGAGGCGGGCTGGGTTTGGATCGACATCACTGCGGGGCGCGATGATCATGACGAGTTGGCTGAGATTGCCGGGCAGATGGGGCTCGACGCCTTGGCGGTGCGCGACGCGGTGGAGGACATCGACCTCCCCAAGGTCGACGACTTCGGGACGTTCATGCTGGTGGTGTTGCACGCGCTGGGCGACGAGCGGATCGAGACCTACGAGCTCGACTGCTTCTTGTCCGAGCGCCGGCTCGTCACCATCCACGAGCAGCGCTCGCCGTCGGTCGACGCGCTCTGGGACGGTGTGCTGGCCCGCCCCGAACTGGCCAGCGGCGGTCCCGACGAGGCACTGGCCCGACTGGCCGACGTGGCCACCCGCCGGCTCGTCGGCGTGCTCGACGTGTTCGACGACCGCAACGAGGAGCTCATCGACCGGGCCCTCAACGCCGACGCCGACTTCCTGATCGAGATCACCGCGGTGCGCGCCGATCTGGCCGCGCTGCGCCGGGCGGTCCACCCCCAGCGCGAAGCCCTCGACATTTTGCGGCACTCCATCTCGCCGCTGGTGTCGGACCGGGGCCGACGCCGGCTCTCCGACGTGTTCGACACCGCCTCCCGAGCCGCCCAGGGCGTGGACGGCGCCCGCATGGCGCTGGCCGAGTCGCTCGACGCCTACCGGGGCGCCGAGGCCCGCATGGCCACCGAAGTAACCAAAGTCCTCACCGTGTACGCGGCCATCATGCTGCCGCTGTCGCTGGTGGCGGGGTTCTTCGGGATGAACTTCGTCGAGCTGCCGCTGCTCGCCAATCCGGCCGGATGGATCATCGTCGTCGGGTTCATGGCCTTCATCGCGCTGCTGTCGCTGGGCGTGTTCGTGTCGCTGGGCTGGACGCGCCGCACGTCGGGCCGCACCGCGGGCGCCATCCTCGGCCGCGGCCTGGTCGAAGCCGCCCGCGCCCCGGCCCAGCTCGTGGGCGCGGTCTTCGAGATCTCCACCATGCCGATGCGCTCAGTGGCCGGAGCCCGCCGCCCCAAACAAACCACCGACGATTAGGCGGCCCTAATCGGCCTCGGTGCGGGGCACCGCCAGCCAGCACAGCACGGCGGCCGGAGCAAAGAACAGCCCGACGGATGCCGCACCCAGCACCGTCAGTGCGGAGAGGGCCACCGCCGCGGAGATCGCCACCGCTCGTCTAGCAACCACGACAGGCGCGGCGGTGACCAGCACGGGCGCCGAGACAACCGCCACCGCGCCGAGCCCCTCGTGCTCGATAAGCGACTGGCGGCTGGTCGGACAGCTCTCGGTATCGCCGGCGACAGACTCGCACGAAGCCGTCGCATAGATCGGAGCGAAGACCAGTACCGCACTCGTGGCCAGAGTCGACAAAAAAGCAACCCGACTTCAACGGCCCACCGATCCCGCCATTGGAGAGCGACCCTACCCATCATCAGAGTGGCTTGGCCTCACAGGCCAAATTGGCAGTGGGGGTGGCTTCAAATGGTGCGGTGGTGGGCGGGGTTAGCCTGGGGGCTTGCCTGTGTTCCTTGGAGGACTGGCCGCGGGGCTGCTCGGGATGGGCGACTTCTTCGGCGGGGTCGGCGGCCGTCGCATCGACCATCGGGGTGCGGTGGTGTCGATTGCGTGGCTGGCCTCGTGCGTGGGCGCGACGGTGGCGGGGATCTTCGTGCTGGTGTTCCGTCCGGCGGACTTCAACCGGGCCGACCTCTACTGGACGCTGGTGGCGGTGGTGCTGGTGGCGGCCGTGCGGCCGCTGCTGTACCTCTCGATGGAGCGGGGCCCGATGGCCGTGGTCGCTCCCGTGTTCAGCCTGGTGTCGCTGGTGATCCCCGCGGTGGTCGGACCATTGACCGGCGACGCTCTGGGTGGAGCGGAACTGGCCGGGGTGTTGCTGGCCATCCCGGCCGTGCTGTTGATCGTGAGCGAGGGCGGGCTGCCGACCGACAAGACGCTCTGGTCGGGGTCGGCGCTGAGCATGGGGTGCCTGGTGGGGGTGCTGTTGGGGTTGCAGAGTCTGGTACTGGGTCGGATCTCGCCGGACGCGGGGGCCATGCCCGCCTTCTTGACCCAGCTCGGCGCGGCTGTGCTCATCCCGCTGATTGCCAGACCGCTGCAGCCCCTGGCCCCGGTGACCCGCGACGTGTGCCGCTTCGCCCTGCTGGTTGGACTGATCGACATCGGAGCCATCATCGCCAGCGTCATCGCCTTCCAGCGGGGCAACGTGGCCGTGGTGGCGGCCATGCTGGGCTTCGCCCCGGTCACGACCATGTTCCTGGCCTGGCGGATCTACCGTGAGGCGGTGCGCCGCTGGCAGTGGGCGGGCGCGGCGATGGGCGCCATTGCCATCGTCCTGTTCGCAACCGCAACCTGACCGATCGGGATCCACGGGCGAGGCCCAGACTGTGGCAGCCTCGCTGGGATTCTTACTCTTGCAGGAGTGTCACCTTGTTGAGCGCGCCGACCGCGACCTGCTCTCGCAGGCCGGTTGGGGATTCGAGCACGAGCCGGCCGGCGTCGTCGATGTCCTCGGCTAGGCCTCGCATGGTGCCGTGGGGCAGCAACGCCACCTCGACCGCCTGCCCGAGAGTGGCGCAGCGGCGGCGGTACTCGTCGAGGATGCTGGCGGGGTCGTCGATACCGGCTGCCAGGCTGCGCAGGTGCATCAGCAGCGCGTCCGTCATCCGGGATCGCTCCTCGGGGACGGTCACGGGGCCCGCTCGAACGGTCAGCACCGCGAACTCGACGGTGCCGGGACCCAGGGTGCAGGCCGCGCCGACTGCTGCTTCGAGATCGTCGCTCGGCTCGCCCTCGATCAGGTCGGGCCATAGGCAGAACCGCCGACCGTCGCGGCAATTCTCGAGCGCCTGGGCCGCGGCCAGGCTGGCTGCCGCCCAGCTCACATCGGCCGCGCCCGGATCGAGATCGCCGGGCCGGGCCAGCACGCTCACCGCCACCGCGTTGGATGTGCGCCACTCGACGCCGCCCCGGCCGCGGGCCGCGATCTCGGTGTCGGCCACCACCGCCGCCCCCGCCGGTGCCGCCGACTGGCGGGCCCACTGCTGAAGGAGCGCCTCGACCGACAGAGCCACCGCCGCCCTCCTCGTCGGCGGGTTCATGGCCCGGCCAGCCTGGGATCGAGGCGGTCGACCAGCCAGCCGCGGTCCCGGTCGTGGCTGAGGATGAGATGGCCCGCGGGCCAGGCATCGATGCCGGGGAGCTGAGATGGTGTCTCGAGTTCGACGATGACGGTGCCGTCGTCGCCATTACGGCACTCGCCGACGGTTAGCTCGGTGAGCTCCACGCTGCGGAGATCGCGGCGCAGTCCTCCGACCAGCTGCTGCAGGAACCGCTCCCGTTCGAGAGGGTCGGCGAGGCCGTCGCGTATGCGGCCCGCCACGACCCGGTCGAGCCCGTTGTGCGTCGCAACCGACAGGGCCGCGGCCCGGCCGCGGTCGCTCAAGAGGTCCCAGAGTGTGGTGTGTTCAGCCCAGACGATGGCGTGGATGAAGGCTCCGGCACTCTCGGCGGCCTGACTCATGGACGCACCCAACCGTTGGCCTCTAGCAGGTCTCGCACTCTCACCCGCTGCGGTCCGAAGAGTCGGTCGGTGATCACTGCGTCCAGCGCCTCGTTCAACCGCTCGGTTGAGTCGTGATCTTCGTGGACCCGGCATATCGTCTCGCAGGCCGCCTCCAGCAGTGGGTCGGGAAGCTCCATCAGCACTCCGATCAGGGATCGCAGCACCGTGCTGTAGTCGTCGAGCGCCAACTCCGCCAGCGAGCCGATCAGCGAGTCCAGATCGGCGCCCATCCCGGTCGGCGGCAGCGACGCAGCCCGCATGAGCCGGTCCCGCAGCAGCAGTTCGCGCTCGGTCTCGGTGGTGTCGGCCAGCAGCCGGGCGAAGTGGCTGGAGCGGCCGGTCGTTGAGTGGCCGTCGTCGAGCACAGCCTCGATACGGGCAAGGGTGGCGTGGGCGGTGCGCCAGTGGG
Source organism: Acidimicrobiia bacterium (assembly GCA_022821685.1). Taxonomy (GTDB): domain Bacteria; phylum Actinomycetota; class Acidimicrobiia; order Acidimicrobiales; family Aldehydirespiratoraceae; genus Aldehydirespirator. Next base: position 48,253 of record JAJEDD010000018.1, on the reverse strand, counting down.
TTGCGTGCAGTCGGGGGTCGAAGACTGCCACCGCGGCGTGGGCGCTGTTGAGGGCTCGGGCCAGATCGTTCGGCTCGCCCCGCGCCTCGTAGGCCAACGCCAGGCTGTGACGCGCCACCGCGTGGTGGAACGGGAAGCTGGAGTGGCTGAGCACGCTCAGAGACTGCTCGAAGGCGCCGACGGCGTCTTGTGGATCCCCGCGGCCCGAACCCCGCCGACGGAGTTCGAGAATGGCCGCGCCGAGTCCGTGGGCGGCCATGCCCGATTGCAGCGACGCGGCCGGGAGAGCCGCCACCGCGGCCCGGTAGTCGCCTACGGCCAATTCGAGGTCGTCGTCCTGACCGAGCGCCTGCCGAGCCTGAGCCCGGTTGATGAGCGCCGCCCCGAGCAGCCGGCTCGCCTCGTCGTCTTTGCCTGCCATCGCCGGTTCCGGCGGTGGTGCCGAGAGCAGGTTGATGGCTCGGTTCAGGGCTTCGATCCCGGCCCCGGGCCGACCGGCCTCGCCGCGGGCCAGACCCACGTTGATCAACGCGCTCGCCTGTTCGTTCGCTGGCGCACGCGACGCGAGCAAATCGGCCGCCCGGTCGAACAACTCAAGCGCTCGGACTGCACGGCCGCCGGCGCGGTGGCAGTTGCCCGCCGCGGTGAGGATGCGGCCGTGCTCGACCGGTGCCCGATCTGAAGTGAGGATGCGAGCGGCCGCGTCCAGGAGTTCCAGCGCTTGATCGACATCTTCGGGTCGGCCGGCCGCCTCCGACTTCGCCACCGCCAGCCGGTAGGCGGCCAGCGCCCAGTCGTCGGGCGCCTCGGCCCGGCTCACGGCAGCGAGTTCAGCCTCAAGGCCTTCAACGGTCATGCGCCGCTTCCTGCTCGCTCGGCCTCAGAGGCGAGATCCTGCACGCGCTGAAGAGAAGTGGCGGCGCGCTGAGGTTCTGCCCGCTCGGCCTCGGCGGCGAGATCCTGCACGCAGCGCTCGACTTCAGCCACCGCTTGCGCTACCGCGCCGCTCACGGTCGCAGTGAGCCCTATGCCCAGCTTGTCGATCTCCTCGGGCTGGCAGCCGACGATGACGGTGCGCTGCGGGAGCACGCCGGCCGCTTTGGCCACCATGAGGGCTCGCTCGGGGGTGGCCAGATGCATGTCGGCGAGCAGGTCGTGGCGCTCGGTGACAGGCAGCTCGCTCGTGTCGATCACCTCGGCGTCGATCACCATCACCGTTCCGGGCTCACGCTGCCGGTCCACCGCGTCGACCACCACCAGCGCGTCATACCCCGCCATCAGCTCGTGAACGAGATGGATCCCGCCGATGCCGGTCTCGGCCACCGTCACCCCCGCCGGCAGGGGCCGCTCGCCGAGCCGTCTGACCACCTCGACGCCGAATCCGTCGTCGCCGTGCAGGACGTTGCCCACCCCAACCACCAGCACCCGCATCGGAGTCATCGGCTTGACGCTGTGTCGACGTGGACTCTGTTGGTGCCGCAACCTGGGCCGAACTCACGCATCGGAGTCATCGGCTTGAGGCGGCCAGGTTTGTTGGCTCGACCCGCGGGTGCTCGCTGGCCCTCAGGGTGTAGCCGTGGATCACCCACCAGGCGATGTAGTCCTCCAGCTCGGACCACGACGCGTCGTCCAGTTGCTCGCGCAAGTGCTCGTGCCGCTTCTCCAGCTCGGTGGCGATGATCCGGTCGAGCGCGGCGACGATCGCCTCCCCAGCCAGCAGCGTGACCCGGCCGGGGTCTCCAACCCGCAGCAACTCGCTGAGCGCAGCCACCCGCTCGAGGTCGATCCCGTCGCCGGCCGAAGCCGAGCCGGCGCCGAGTTGATCTTCGGGGACTCTCTGCTCCTCGGTGCGGCGCAGGCAGTAGCCCACCAGCAGTGCGGTGGCGGCCCAATCGGCCAACTCGGTGACGGGCTGACGGCGCCGCTCCTGTTCCAGGCACTCCTGGCGGTAGCGGTGCGACGCCTCGGTCATCGGATGGGTCTGGGCCAGGGCCCGGGCCGCGAAACAGAGATCGCTCACATCAATCTCAGCGGCGGCGGTCATGGTCGGCGGGGTCCGATGGTCAGACCGGTGGAGACCTCGCCCGGGCTCGGCGGCGGATGGGGCGCCTCGGTGTGCTCTTCCATATCCACCCGCCGGAAGTCGATCCAGTGCTCGCGCAGCGACACCTCGATGCGGCGGGTGACCGTGTCGCCGGCCGCGGTGCAGCCGTTGCATGAGCCGTGCATCTTCAACTGCACCACGCCGTCGTTCACGGATAGCACCTCCACCTCCCCGCCGTGGGAGTGGATGTAGGGGCGGACTTCGTCGAGGGCCAGCTGGACGGCCCGGTCGGCGGCGGCCGCATCGGTGTCGGTGCCGAGGCCGTAGGTGGCCAGCAGCTCGCCCACGACCGGGTCCAGGGCCGCCTGCTCCAAGAACAGCTCGCCCCGCCATTGGCGCACCATCTCTACCAGCCGGCCCAGCCCCTCGCGGTGGTAGGCATCGAGCCAGTCCAACAGCTCCTCGGCGTCGGCGGCCACCCGCTCGTCGCCGCACTCCAGCAGGCGGGAGGCCAGCTCGGCCGCCCGCTCGAGGATGTCGCGGTAGGCCAGTTCGTCGGGCCCGGTCCAGTCCCTAGTCAACGCGACACCTCGCGGCGGACCATTTGCAGCACCTTCTCCACTGCGTCCTCGACCGGCTGCGAGAAGCCCCAGCCGAACTCGCTCTCGGCCGGCTCCACCTCGATCACCACCGTGTCGTCGGGGAGCGCGTCCCAGTGTCGGCACACGGCCAGGGTGTGGTCCAGATCGACAATGCCGCCCACCGCCTCGCCCAGGCGCTCGTGCACCTCGTCGGGATCGATCTCGGGCAGCTCCGCAAGCGTGTAGCGGCGGATCGTTCCCGGCGGGGCGGAGCCTCGGGGCATGCATCCCAGCAGCACCGCCCGCGCAGGCTGCAGTTCCTGGAGGCGGTGCATCACCCGGTGGGCCGCATACGACAGGTCTTCGAGCACCACGCCGTCGGGCCACTCCAGCGTGGCGGCCCGGGCCAGCCAGTTCGTGCCGAAGTCCAGGTCGCGCAGCCAAGGCAGGCCGACGCCTCCCACCAGCGTGCATCCCGGCCCGGCCTCGCCCCGGCCCGGCTTGATCCGGGCGCCGGGCCCGAGCAGCGTATCGAGGGCCTTGTCGCGCCCCGCCAAGGATCGATCCGGGTCTGCCCCCGCGAACGCGCCGCTGGGCGCCGCTGCCGGGTTTGGAGGATTAGAGGCCGAGCGAATAGGCGAGCGATTCCGGCCCATACGGGCGAGGCCGTGGCCCGAGCGGCCCGTGAGCGCAGCGAACAAGAGCGGGAATGACCCCGCTGCGACGCGACTGGCTCTCACCTAGTTGCGCGCCCTCTTATGGGAAGTGCCGTTGGGCGCGGCCCGCATCACTCCAGTGTGCACCCGCACGAGTTGACCTCGCGGGTGATGACCCCCCGGCCCGTGTCCATGTGGGTGGTACACGGCATGCAGGGATCGAAGCTGCGGATGGATCGCAGGATGTCGATGCCCTTGATGTCGTCGTCGGACACGCTCTCGAGGATCGGTGTTCCCAGAATGGCCTCCTCGTACGGGCCGGGATTGCCGAACGGATCCCGGGGCGAGGCGTTCCACGTCGAGGGGGTGTTGATCTGGTAGTTGACCAGCCGTCCCTTGTCCATGTGCATGTGGTGGGTCAGATATCCCCGGCCCGCCTCCCAGAAGCCGGCCGACACCCGCTCGTCGCGGGGCACCTTGAACGGCGTCGACACCGCGGTTTCGCCCTTGCGCCAATACTCGAAGGCCTGCATCAAACAGATCATCCCGATGGCTGCGGTGAAGGCCACCCCGTAGGCCCGGCCCCGGTTCCGCTCGAAGGCGTTGAGCTTGGCCGGCACCCGCCAGAACAGCTCCGTCTCGGGCAGGTCGTGGGCGGGGAGCAGCAGGCGCAGACCGTCGCCGGTGGCCTCGATGTAGGGGTTGTCGGGAAGCTGCTGGGCCATGGCCGTGGTCCACATCCGCCCGTAGACGCCGGTCTCCATGGAGGTGCGGTCCCAGCGGGGGGCGGTCGACCAGGAGTACTTCTCCTTGAAGTTCTTGCCCTCGGGGCGGGGGATGGTCTCCTTGTTCCAGGCGTGGTAGGGCGACAGCGGGTTGCCCAGCGCATCGGTCGGGAACGGCATGTGGCCGTTGCCGCTGCCGTTGCCGTTGGCAGTCCAGTCCTCGTAGTAGGAATGCTCCACGAACTCCTCGATGCCCATGTTGATCTCGGTGAGCTTGGTGGTGAGGAGCTCGCCCTCCTTGATGATGCCCGGTGCCGAGTAGCGGGCCTGGCCCCAGGCGTCGATGTTGGCGTAGGTGGCGTCGTACGACTCGAGGTCGTCCCAGATGCCGGTCTGGATCAGGTTCGACGGCCGCAGGCCCACATCGGAGTAGGCCGGGTTGGCTTCCAGGAAGAAGTCGCAGATGTCGTCCCAGATGCCGGCCAGACGCTTGGCGTAGTCGAATATCAGGCCGAGGTTGGCGTAATACTCGTTGAAGGTGGTGGTGCTGACGGTGGTGGACACGCCGCCGGGCACGAGCGTGGACGGGTGGGGGTACTTGCCGTACATCAGCGTGCACATCTTGCGGGCGATGCGGGTGTACTCCAGCGACTCCAGGTAGATGGACCCCTCCAGCGGGTTGAAGCCGTCCATGATGTCCTTGACGGTGACGTAGCCGTGGACGTGTGCGTGCGGCGCCAGCGTCTTGGATGCCAACTCCACCAGTTCGGGGTTGGTGACCGACACGATGGCGGTGGAGTAGTCGGGTCCGGCCAGCAGCCCCAGGTGCAGCGGATGGTCGTAGAACATCTCGGCCACCTCGCCCAGGTTGCGCACGCACACGCCGAGGGGCGGGGGCTTGATCCCGAAGGCCATCTCGATGGCCAGCGACGACACCGAGGCGTGCACGCCGCCGCACACCCCGCAGGCCCTAGACGATATATCGATGGCGTCGCGGGGGTCGCGGCCCTTGAGGATGATCTCGTAGCCGCGGAACAGCATGGCCATGGAGTGGGCCTCCACTGCGGTGCGGGTCTCGAGGTCGAGCACGGTGTGGACGGCCAGCGCGCCGGCCACCCGGGTCACCGGGTCGATGCTCCACTCCCGCAGGCGGGGCGGGGCGGCCAGTGCTCCCACGCTGCGACGCTCCTGTGCGCCCCTCACGAAGTCCCGCGGCTCGGCCACCGCCACCGCATAGGGGTCGCCGACGCCGTCGCGCAGGTGGGCCTTACCGTTCTCGTCGAAGGCGATGGGCAGGTTCTTGAAGCACATGTCAGATCAGCGGCCTCTGTTTGCGGGTCTGGCGTTGTCGGCCCGGCCGGAGGCGGCGGGGGAGTGGGTGGTAGCGGCGGCGGGCGGGGTTATCGGGGCGATCATGGGGCTGGTCACGGTCAGCGGCCTCCCTCGTGAGAGTGCTGCTTGCGGGAGTAGAGCCGGTGGATCAGGCGCTCGGTCCCCACGGGCTGGGTCTTGTAGCGGCTCCAGCCGCTGGGGAGGTCGCGGCTGTCGTGCCAGCGGGCCGAGCGCATCTTGTCGCTCTGGGAGAGCTGGCGCATGCGCCGGATGAACCCGCCCATCACCCGGTTGGTGTTGGTGGACAGCAGCGCGCCCGGCGGACGCTCGTAGATGGGCGAGAACTTGTCGGGGAAGCCGGGCATGGTGCAGCCGATGCAGATGCCGCCCATGTTCATGCAGCCGCCGTGGCCGTCGACGATGCCCCGCTCGGCGATGTTGCACTGCACCACCGGTCCCCAGCAGCCCAGCTCGACCAGGCACTCCTTGTCGCCATAGCTGTGGGCGAACACGCCCTCCTCGTAGTAACCGGCCCGGGGGCAGTGCCGGTGGACGGTCTCGGTGAACAGCCACGCCGGGCGGCCCAGCTCGTCGAACTCGGGCAGCGGAGCGAGGCCGTTGAGGAACAGCAGCGCCGCGGCCGCGGTCTCGGTGATGTTGTCGCCCACCGGCGAGCAGCCCGGAATGTTGATGACCGGCAGCCCCAACGCGGACCGGTAGTCCTTGCCGAGGTGGTCCATCACGCCCATGGCGTTGGTGGGGTTGCCCTGGGCGGCCGGTATGCCGCCCCAGCAGGCGCAGGTGCCGATCGACAGCACCGCCGCCGCGCCGGGGGCCAGGCGGTCGAGCCACTCCAGGCTGGTTATCTGGCGGCCGTCGGCTCGGTCCTCGCCGAGCCCCATCCAGTAGCCGTACTCGCCCGAGACGGTCTCGTCCATGATCGAGCCCTCCCAGAAGATCAGGTAGGGGGCGTCGAGCTTGCCCTCGGCGGCGAGGCGCAGGTTCTCGGTCCACTCCGGCCCCGACTCCACCGACAGCACGGTGTGAACGAGCTCGATGCGAGGCAGTCCCGGAACCCGGCCGGTAAGCAAATCCTCCACCCGGGGGTGGGTGGCGCCGGAGATGGCGATGGTGCAGCCGTCGCAGCTGGCGCCCACGATCCAGAACAGGTAGGCCTTCTCCAGCGGGCCCTGCGACACCAGCTCGGAGCGCTTGGGCCGGTGGGGGCTGCGCAGAGCCACCGGCGCCAGCGGGTCGTCGGGGTCGGTGAGCAGCGGCTTGGCCTCCAGCTCGCCGTGGGTGGAGCCGGGCACGACCTTGGTGTACTGGGCCATGAGCAAAGCCTCCCGAGCTTGGTTCCTACCGCCGAGACGAAGCCTAACACTATGTGCGAATCGCATCTAGCGGGGGGCTTGGGGTAGTATCGCTGCCACCGGCCGCGGCGGGAGGTTTCATGTCGACAGGATGGGTCATCGGCTACCTCATCGGAGGGGTTCTGATTCTGGCGGTGGTGGTGCTGCTGCTGTTGATGATCCGCGGCGCGCACCGGGCCGCGGTGACGGCTGAGTCGATCCTGGCTGGGCTGGAGGAGTCCCGCGACAACACCGCTCCGCTGTGGGCGGTCAACGACGTCAACACGGCGATCGAGCGGATCGGCGCGGGGGCGGGCGCGGTGCGAGAGCATCTCGCCTCGAAGGACGGTGGCTGACATGAGCACCAATGCGCTGTGGTGGCTGACCCTGGCCCTGGGTCTGGTGGTCTGCCTGGTGGCCGTGCTGCTGTTGCAGATCTTCTATCGCAAGGTGCGCCGCATCGAGGTCGGCTCGGCCGCCATCTGGGAGACGGGCAAGCAGGTGGCCCGCAACACCGCCACCACCTGGATGCTGCACCAGACCACGGTGCGGCTCGACGCGTTCACCGAGGAGGCCCTCCGCCACGACGCCTTCCTCGACGAGGCTCTCTCCCAAGCCTCCACGGGGGGTGATGACTGATGCGGACGCTGCTGATCGTTTTGACCGTGGTGGAGATCGTGATCTTCGTCGGGGCTCTGGCGGTGTACCTGATCGCCATCGCCCGCTCGCTGAGGCGAATCTCGCAGTCGCTGGGGAAGGTCACCTTCGGGGTGCGGGCCATCGAGACCCAGTGCGCGTCGGTTGGTCCTTCGGTCACCCGGGTGAACGAGCAGCTCACCGTCATTGCCGGCGCGCTCGAAGGCGTGTCGGTCAAGGCCGAGCGCCTCGGCGCCGGATCGTGAGCGCCCCCGAGGCGGCCACCGGATCGTGAGCCTCTCGGCGGCGTCGCCCAAGTCCGACGCGCTGGCCGCCCTCTACTGGCGCAGCGAGATCCTGCAGGTCATGTACTGGCTGCGGGGCGAGGGGTTCGGCGATGTGGTCGACCCCGGACTGATCGAGCGCTTCCTCGGGGTGGACGCAGCCATCGGCATGACCTACCTCGACCGTCTCGTGGAAGAGGGCTACCTGGTGCGAGACGGTGACTGGTTCGTGCTGTCGGAGTTCGGCCTGGAGCGGGGCGCCCGAGAGTTCGGCGAGGCCTTCGCCGATCTGACCAAGCCCAGCCACGGCGAGTGCAGCGACGACTGCTGGTGCCATGCCTCCGTCGACGAGGCCGAGGCCTGCGTCGCGCAGCGCCTGGGCCACAGCCACGGGCATGGCTGCTGAAGCTACAGACGGGCTGCCGCGGCGGTTCCTGCAGCCGTTCCTGCTGCTCAGCCTCCAGCGCGACGGCACGTCCTACGGCTACGAGCTCTACGAGACGGTGAAGTCTCTGGGCCTGTCGGTGGACCTGGCCGCGGTCTACCGGTGCCTGCGGGCCATGCAGCAGCGCGACCTGGTCACCTCGCAGTGGGTCTCGTCGCTGGCTGGACCGGACCGGCGCCTCTACTCGCTCACCTCCGCCGGGCACGACGCGGCCCGTGCCGCGGCTTCAGAGTTAGCCGCGGCCCGCGACGGCCTGATCGCCGCCCTGGAGCACTTCGAGGCACAACGCGGCGCCCATCCATGAGGGTCGCGGTCGCGGGCAAGGGCGACTCCCCGCACGCGACTGTGTGTCGTGGAACGGTCCGCCCGTGAGGGTCGCGGTCGCGGGCAAGGGCGGTGCCGGCAAGACCACCATCTGCGCCACTGCGGCCCGCCTGTTGGCTCGGTCGGGCCTGCGGGTGGTGGCCATCGACGGCGACACCAACCCCAACCTGAACGCGGCGATCGGAGTCGATGCCGCCGACGCCGCGCCGTTCCTGCCCACCTCGCTGGTGTCGCGCCGCTTCGACGGGCCGAGACTCACGGCGCCGGTGGACGAGGTTCTCGACCGGCACAGCACGCTGGCGCCCGACGGTGTGCGTCTGGTGCGCATGGGAATGCCCCAGCACGCCGACGAGGGCTGCCTGTGCTCGGCGCACGCCACCGTGAGCGCCTTCCTGGCCGATCTCGGCGCGGCGGCCGGCACGGTCACGGTGCTGGACCTGGAGGCGTCGCCCGAGCACTTGAGCCGGGGGACAGCCCGCCACTGCGACGTGCTGTTGCTGGTGGCCGAGCCCTACTACCGTTCGCTGGAGGCGGTGAGGCTGCAAGCCTCGCTGGCTGCCGAGACATCGATCGACCGGGTGGCGGTGGTGGCCAACAAGTGTCGGCAGCAGAGCGACCGCGACGCCATCGAGGAGTTCTGCGGGCGCCACCGGCTGGAACTGGTCGGGATCCTGCCCTGGTCAGATGCCGTGCTCGACGCCGACGCCGAGACCCGGCCGCTGCTCGATTTCGCCCCCGACGACGCTCTGGTCGCCGCGGTGGGAGAGCTTGTCGGCGCGCTCGTGCCGGACCGGGTGGAGGCCGGGGTCTGATGTGTGTCGGGATCCCCGCCCGGGTGGTCGAACTGGGTCCCTCGGGTTCCCATAGCGCCATTGTCGATGTTGACGGCGCTCAGCGTGAGGTCAACACCGTCATGGTGGACGACGAGGGGCTGGCCGTCGGCGAGTGGGTGCTGCTGCACGTCGGGTTCGCCATGTCGAAGATCGACGAGGCCGAGGCGGCTGAGACGCTGGCGTTCATGCGGGAGCTGGGATCGGTGTACGACGAGGAGTTCGAGGCCTTCAGCCGCGATCTGCCATGAGCGCCGCAGGCCGAGCTTGCGAGGCCGTGGGCCGTGTTGTTGCGGTTTCGGTGACCCGCGACCGCAGCGAACGGCGGCGGGCAGCAGTCCCAGGCTCGAATAACTCATCAATTCCATGACCGCCGAGCCGGCGATCGACTGCGGCCGGGATCCGGTCGGGGCGGCCATGTGGCTGGCCCGGGCCTTCACCGCCGGGCGGCGGCTGTGCGTGCGGGCCCCCACAGCTCCCGACCATGCTCATCATGTGGCCGTGGAGTTCGTGCATCCGGTGGTGGCCGGCACCCGTCCCCTGGCCGCGGCGGTGGCCGAGTCCGCAACCTCGGCCGATGCCGCGCTGGTCATCGGCCCCGACCGAGCGACGGCCGACCTGTTCATCTCGACCGAGCAGCCCGACGCCGCCATCGTTCGCAGCTACCACGTTCTGTGGGAGCTGGTGCAGGTCGCGCTCGAGCATCCCGGCCTGGTCGCCGGCGTCGCCGCGGCCGGCGGCGACTCCACCGGCTTCCTGTATCCGTTCCTCGACGCGGCCGAGGCGGACGAAGATTCGCTGCGTGAATCGCTGCGGGCATCGGCCACCGCCAAGGTCCAAGAGTCCGACCGGCTGGCGGGCGAGACGCTCGAATCCAACCGTGCCGCGCTGGCCGCCGCCGCCACGGCCCTCAGGCGAGCGGTCTCGCAAGGCGGCCGGGTGCTGACCATGGGAAACGGCGGCAGCGCCACCGACGCAGCCCGTCTGGCCCGGCTGCTGCGAGCCCAGGACATTCCGGCCGAGTCGCTCTGCGCCGACTACGCCGTCGCCACCGCCCTGGCCAACGATCTCGGCGCCGAGCGGATCTTCTCGCGCCAGCTCGACGCTTTCGCTCGATCCGGCGACGTGCTGGTGGGATGCAGCACCAGCGGCGCATCCCGCAACCTGCTGGCCGCCTTCGACCAGGCCGCCGCCATGGGGCTGGCCACGGTGGGGATCAGCGGCTACGGGGGCGGGTCGTTCGCTGGCCAGCAGAGCGTGCACCACAACCTCGTCGTACAGTCGATGTCGGTGCATCGCATCCAGGAGGCCCAGGCTGCGCTGATGAGCGAGCTGTGCGAGCTCGTGTCGGTGCCGTGAGATACGTCGACGAGTTCCGGGACCCGCAGGCCGCCCGCCGCCTGCTGGCCGACATCGCCGCGGCCGCCGCCGAGCAGCCGCCCCGCAAGTTCATGGAGGTGTGCGGGGGCCACACCCACGCCATCTACCGCCACGGCATCGAGGCCCTGCTGCCCGCCGGCATCGAGCTGATCCACGGGCCGGGATGCCCGGTGTGCGTCATACCCATGGGCCGGGTCGACGATGCCATCGCGGTGGCCCGCACTGAGGGCGTGACCATGTGCTGCTTTGGCGACATGCTGCGGGTGCCGGGCGGGGAGTCGACCCTGCTGGAGGCCAAGGCCCGCGGCGCCGACGTCCGCATCGTCTACTCGCCGCTCGACGCGCTGGCCCTCGCGGCGCGGCTTCCCGAGCGCCAGGTGGTGTTCCTCGCGGTCGGGTTCGAGACCACCGCGCCGTCCACCGCGGTCACCCTGATGCAGGCCCGCGAGCGCGGCGTCGAGAACTTCAGCGTGTTCTGCAACCACGTCACCATCGTCCCGCCGCTCAAAGCCATCCTCGACTCGCCCGGACTCGACCTCGACGGCTTCCTCGGCCCCGGACACGTCTCCACCGTGATCGGCACCCGCCCGTACCGCTTCGTGGCCGAGCAGTACCGCCGGCCGCTGGTGACCGCCGGTTTCGAGCCGGTCGACATCCTCCAGGCGGTGCTGATGCTGCTGCGCCAGCTTGCCGAGGGGCGCTGCGAGGTCGAGAACCAGTACCGGCGGGTGGTGGCCGGCCGCGGCAACGACCGGGCGCTGGCGCTGCTGCGGGAGGCGTTCGTGGTACGGCCGCACTTCGAGTGGCGGGGGCTCGGGTTTATCGCCCAGAGCGCTCTGGCCGTGGCGCCGGAGTTCGCGGCGTGGGACGCCGAGTTGCGCTTCGAGGTGCCCGGCGTGCGGGTGGCCGACCCGAAAGCCTGCCAGTGCGGCGAGGTGCTCAAGGGGGCGCTGCGGCCGTGGGAGTGCAAGGTGTTCGGAACGGCCTGCACCCCCGAGACCCCGATCGGCACCTGCATGGTGTCGTCGGAGGGCGCCTGCGCGGCCTACTACAACTACGGGCGGTACTCGAGCCGGTCGCGCATCCCCGTCCACGCCACCTGATGGCGGCGGAGGACGACTTCGAGGCCCGAGCGGCAGTGCTGGCCCGGGTCGAGTCCTGGCGGCGGCGCGCCCCCAAGCTGGCCGACGAGACCATCACCATGGCCCACGGCGCGGGCGGCCGGGCCGGCCAGTCGCTGATCGAGGCCGTGATCCGCCCCGCCTTCTCCAACCCGGTGCTCGACGCGCTCGACGACGGCGCGGTGCTCGACATCGGCGACGGCCGCCCGATGGCGGTCACCACCGATGCCTTCGTGGTGACGCCGCGGCGCTTCAACGGCGGCTCCATCGGGGATCTGGCCGTGAACGGCACCATCAACGACTTGGCCGCCATGGGGGCCGAGCCCGCCGCGCTCACCGTCTCGCTGGTGCTCGAGGAGGGGCTGGCGGTCGACGAGCTGCGGGCCATTGTGGGCGACCTGGCGCGGGCCGCCTCTGCCGCGGGCGTGCCGGTGGTGACCGGCGACACCAAGGTGGTGGAGCGGGGCGCGGCCGACGGCTGCTACATCACCACCGCCGGCCTCGGGTTGGTGGCGCCGGGGGCGCAGCTCGACGCGGCGGCGGTGCGGCCCTCCGACGCGGTGGTGCTCTCGGGCACCATCGGCGACCACGGAGTGGCGGTCATGGTGGCCCGAGGCGATCTGGCCCTGGCCGCCGACGTGGCCTCGGACACCGCGCCGCTGCATGAACTGGTGGCCGCTCTGCTGGAGGCGGTGCCCGACACCCGCTGGCTGCGAGACCCGACCCGGGGCGGAGTGGCCTCGATCTGCAACGAACTGGCCGCCGCGTCCGGGTTGGGGGTAGAGCTCGACGAGTCGGCGCTGCCGGTGCGGGGCGCGGTGGCCGGGGCCTGCGAGCTGCTGGGCCTCGACCCGCTCTACATCGCCAACGAGGGCAAGATGCTGGCGGTGGTGCCCGCCGAGGACGCGTCAGCCGCCGTCGCGGCGATGCGCAGCTGCGAGGCCGGCGCCGATGCCTGCGTGGTGGGCGCCATCACCGACGAGCACCCGGGCCTGGTGCTGGTGCGCACCGGCTTCGGGGGAACGAGGATCGTCGACATGCTGGTAGGCGATCCCCTGCCCCGGATCTGCTGATGGCGAGACACCGGTTGGGGGGCGGTCGATGCGTTCACGCGTACGCCGTTCGCCGGGTGCAGGCCGGGCTGATGGTGAGACACCGGTTCGGGGGTGGCCGATGAGCCGGGCCGGGATTGTGCGCTGCCTGCTGGCTGCGGTGCTGTTCGGGGCGTCGGCGCCGGCTGCGTCGGAGTTGGCCGGCGAAGTGCCTTCGCTGATGCTGGCCGGTCTGCTGTATCTGGGCGCGGGCCTGGCGGTGCTGCCTGCGGTGGTCCGCTCTCCCCCCACCGCGGTGGCGCTGCGACGCGACTGGCGTCCCGCGCTGGTGGCGGTCGTGGCCGGCGGAGCCGTTGGACCGGCCTTCCTGGTGGCCGGCCTGGCCCGGGCACCCGCGGCCACGGCCTCGATCCTCCTCAATCTGGAGCTGGCCGCCACCGTGGTGCTGGCCGCCACCATCTTCCGCGAGCACCTGGGTCGCCGGGTGCTGGCCGGGGCGGGGCTGGTCACCGTGGCCGGCGTCGTGTTGGCCTGGGAGCCCGGCTTCAGGCTGAGCCTGGGCGCCCTGTTGATCGCGGCCGCGTGTTTTTGTTGGGGCATCGACAACGGCGTGACGGCCAAGATCGACCAACTCAGCCCCGAGCAGGTGGTCCTGTTGAAGGGGTTTGTGGCCGGTCTGGCCAATTTCGGACTGGGGCTCGCCTTGGCCGAGGGCGCTACCGACGTCGGCCTCGCCGAGGTCGGTGCCGGCCTGGTGATTGGCGCGGCCGGCTACGGAGCGTCGATAACGCTGTGGGTCAAGGGCGCCCGCGACTTGGGGGCGGCCCGGGGGCAGGTGATCTTCGCGGCTGCGCCGTTCATCGGAGCGGTCATCGCCTGGTCGGTGCTGGGCGAGTCGGTCACCGCCGCCCAGCTGATCGCGGTCGTGATCGCCGCGGCCGGGGTGGGCGTGTCATTGGAGTCCGCCCACGACCATGAGCACGCCCACGAGGACATGGAGCACGAGCACGAGCACAGCCACGACGACGACCATCACGATCACTCCCACGAAGAGGCGGTCGAGGGGCGCCACACCCATGTCCACCAGCACCGGCCCACTGTGCACAGCCACCCCCACGTCCCCGACCTGCACCACCGCCACCGCCATAACGACTGAGCCCGAGCACCCCAGCGGCGCCTACATGGGCGGGGTTTGCGGGGCCACGGGGTTGATCCATGTCAGCTGCGGGAACCGGGCGAAGTCGGAGTCCGCAGAAGCGACCGCGAGGCCGTGCTCGATAGCCAGGGCCGCGAGCGCGGCATCGGTCATGAGGTTGCCGCTGGGGCGCAGACTGCGGACCAGTTGGCCCAGTATCTGCCGGTAGCCGTGTCCGGGCTCGGGGATCCAGGCGTTGGGGGTGTCGAGCCAGGCCTCGACCATCTCCCAGGCGTCGGCTGGGTCCATCGGGTCGGGCACGGCCCTGGGATTGGTGACGATCCGTATGAACGCGCTCAGCGACTGCCACGGCAGCCCCACCCGCCGAGGACCGCTGAAGACACCTTCCAGCCATTCCTTCGCGGTCGTGTGGTAGGCGCTGTCCTCGTCGACTGCGTACAGCAGGATGTTGGCGTCGACGAGCACCGGCGCCTATCGGGCGTACGGGCCCTCGAGCACCTCGAGGGCGTCGGCCACGTTGGAGACGTCGATTCGCAGCCCCAGTCGGCGGGTCTGTTGCACGAACGGTGGCCTCTCGGGCCGGGATAGCAGACCGCGGCGGACTAGGTGGTTGATTGCCTGTGACACTCCCATCCCGGTCTCGACGCGCAGCTGGGCGAGAGCCTTGGCGGTGTCGTCGTCGAACTCCACAGTCGTTCTCATGCGCTAACTCTATCATTCGAATGCGTTTACTAGAGCATGCACATGCAAGAGAGCCGTGGTCGAAGCACCGGTAGCGTCGCCTTGATGGGGCGCCGACGCTTGCGCATTGCCGGCACCGTGCAGGGCGTGGGGTTCCGGCCCCACTTGCATCGGCTGGCCCGAGGATTGTCGCTCACCGGGGTCGCCGGCAACGACGACGAGGGCGTGTGGTGCGAGATCCAGGGCCGGCGGGCCGATCTCGACGAGTTCGAGGCGCGGGCGGTGGCCGAGGCCCCCCCACTGGCCCGGGTGGACTCGGTGCGCTGCGCTGACGTTCCCCCAGTCGAGGGCGAAAGCGAGTTCTTGATCGCTGCCAGCCTGGTCGGGGCCGGAACGGTCACCGGTGCCGTGCCCCCCGACGTTGCACCCTGCCCGGCCTGCCGGGCCGAGATTGCCGACCCCGGCCGGCGCCGGTACCGGTACGCGTTCACCTGCTGCACGGACTGCGGGCCCCGCTACACGGTGGTGCGGAGCCTGCCCTATGACCGCGAGCGCACTTCTATGGCCGCCTTCGAGCTGTGCGAGGCCTGCACGGCCGAGTACCGGACCCTCGGCGATCGCCGCCACCACGCCCAGACCCTGTGCTGCGGAGACTGTGGGCCGGCCCTGTGGCTGACATCTGCGACGGGGAGCCTTGTCGATGGGGATCCGACAGCCGCGGCCGCCGCGCTGCTGCGGGCGGGTCGCATCGTCGCGGTCAAGGGCCTCGGCGGCTACCAACTGGCGTGCCGGGCCGACGACCGCGACGCGGTGGCCCGGCTGCGGCGGCGCAAGCACCGCGAGGAGAAGCCGTTCGCGCTGCTGGTGGCCTCGGTCGATGAGGCCCGCGAGCTGGTCGAGCTCGACGACTTGGCGGCGCGGGCCCTGTGCGGGCCGGAAGCGCCGATCGTGCTCGCGCCCCGGCGGGAGTCGGCGGCGGTGGCCGCGGCGGTGGCCCCCGACACCGGACTGCTGGGGGTGATGCTCCCCGCTTCGCCGCTGCACGCCCTGCTGGTCGAGGCGGCCGGCCTGCCGCTGGTGTGCACCAGCGGCAACCGCTCCGACGAGCCAATCGTCATCGACGACGCCAGGGTCGGCCCAGAGCTCGGCAACATCGCCGACGCGGTGCTGGACCACGACCGGATGATCGAACGCCGGGCCGACGACTCGGTTGGCCAGGTCGTAGCGGCCGGTTTCCAGGTGCTGCGGCGGGCCCGCGGCTACGCCCCCGGCCGGGTGCGTTTGGGCCGCGACGGGCCGCCTGTGCTGGCGGTGGGCGCAGAGCTCAAGAGCACGGTCTGTCTGGCCCTCGGCGCCGACGCACACATGTCGGTGCATCTCGGCGACCTGGAACATCCGGCCGCGCTGGCCGCTTTCGAGGCGGCGGTGGCCGATCTGCTGGAGCTGACCCGGACCGAGCCCGAGCTGGTGGTGCACGACCTGCACCCCGAATACCTGTCGGCCAAGTTCGCGGCCAGCGCCGACCTCGGGCCCCGGCTCGGGGTGCAGCACCACCACGCCCACCTGGCGTCTTGCCTGGCCGATAACGGCTTCGGTGGTCCGGCCATCGGCGTGATGTTCGACGGCATGGGCTGGGGCGCCGACGACACCCTGTGGGGCGGCGAGATCCTGGCGGGCGACGCTGCCCGCTACCAACGCTTCGCCCATCTGCGGCCCGTGCCCATGCCCGGAGGCATCGCCGCCATCCGCCAGCCCTGGCGCATGGCGCTGGCCCATCTTGCTGCGACATTCGGAGAGGACCTGCCCCCGGTCGCTGTGCTCGCCGACCGGGGCGAGGCCGCGGCGCAGGTACTGGACCAGTGCCGTGGAGGCCAGTCGATCCTCACCTCGTCGGTGGGCCGGCTATTCGACTCGGTGGCGGCGATGTGCGGGATTGTCGAGACCGCGACCTACGAGGGTCAGGCCGCAGTGCGACTTGAGCAGGCTGCGGGTCCCGACGTGAGGCGCTACCCGGTTGAGATCGGCGACGGCGTACCCGCAGTGATCGACTCAGTCCCCCTCATCGAAGCCTTGGCGGCCGACCTGCAAGTTGGACGAGAGTCGTCGCTTGTCGCCGGAGCCTTCCATCGCTGGGTGACCGATGTGGTCGCCGCCTCAGCCCGTCGGGCCCGCCAGGCGACCGGGCTGAACACCGTGGCCCTATCGGGCGGCGTCTTCCAGAACCGCCGCCTGATGGAACTGCTGGCCCCGGAGCTCGAACAGGCTGGCTTCGAGGTCCTTCGCCACCGCCAGGTCCCGCCCAACGACGGCGGCATCTCGCTGGGCCAGGCCGCCATCGGCCGGGCCATGATGGCCGGCCGCGGCTAGCGTTCATCCGTCGGGAAGCTGGTCGGAGGAGACTTATGCCATGAAGATCGGGGTTGTGGGCAAGGGCGGTGTGGGCAAGACCACGCTGAGCGCGCTGCTGGCCCGGTCGCTGGCGGAGCGGGGGCGCCGGGTGCTGGCGGTGGACACCGACTCCAACCCCAACCTGGGGCTGTCGCTGGGACTCAGCCCGGTCCAGACCGAGAGCCTGCCGACGGTGCCGCGCTCGATTGTGGTCGGCTCGCGGGGCGACCTCACCGTCGCCGAACTGATGGCCGACTACGCAGCTGACACCCCGTCGGGCGTGGCCGTGATGTCGGCGCTGCGAGTGGCCGAGGCGGCGGCGGGATGCACCTGCGGCGGCCACGCCACGGTGAGGAGCCTGCTGGGCGAGGCCCTCGACGCCGAGACCGACGACACCATCGTCGACATGGAGGCAGGAATCGAGCACCTCAGCCGATCCGGCGGAACGCTGGCCCACGCCGACGTGCTGGTGCTGGTCATGGAACCCAGCCTCAAGGCGGTGATCACCGCTCGGCGAACCATCGCCTTGGCCCGTGACCTGGGCATCGTCGCGTTCTGTGGCGTGGGCAACAAGGTCGCCGACGATCAGCGAGACCTGCTGTCCGGCCTGTGCGCCGACAACGACGTGCCCCTCGACGTGGTGGTTCCCGCCAGCCGCGACATCATTGAAGCCGACCGGTCGGGAACCCCCCTCGAGCACGGCCAAGCCAGCCTCGTGTGGACGGCCGTCGAGGCCCTGACCGACTGCCTTCTGAACCGATCCGGCGTCTCGGTGACGCAGTAGGCCCTACTCCGTCGCGGCTCGGGCCCGGTCCCCCTACTGCCTGTTCTTTATCGCCTTTACTAGATGCAAGTTACATATAGTGGAATTGACTCACCGCGTGGGTCACCCCTAGCTTGCCTCGACTTGTAGCCCGACGCTGCTGTCGGGCGTGAAAGAAGGGAACCCATGAGACGACTGAGACTGTCGGGCGCGATCCTGGCCCTGACGCTGATCGCGGCTGGCTGCGGCGACGACGAGCCGGCCGGCACGACCACCGCCGACGCGGCTGCCGTGGCCCAGGCCCAGGCTGACGCCGACGCGGCTGCCGACGAGGCGGCTGCAGCTCAGGCCGACGCGGCTGCTGCCCAGGCGCAAGCAGATGAGGCCGCGGCAGCCGCGGCCGAAGCCGAGGCGGCACTCGCGGCTGCCCTGGCCGAGGCCGATTCTGCCGGTGGAGTCGACCCGTCGGTCATGGCCGACCTCGAGGCTCAGCTCGCTCAGGCCGAGCAGGCCGCGGCCGACGCCCTGGCTGCGGCTGAGGCCGCGGAGTCCGCGGCCGAGGCGGCGATGACAGCCGCCGAGTCCGAAGCCGCCGATGACCCGTCCCGCGGCGGCACCCTGGTGATCGCGCTCTCCGACGATCCCGGCCACTTCAACCCCGGAATCACCACCGGGTTCAACGTGCACGCCGTCACCGGCTCGATCTTCAACGGGCTCGTCGAGCTCGACGACAACGCCAACCCCCACCCCGACCTGGCTCAGAGATGGGAGGTCAGCGACGACAGCACCCAGTATACATTCCACCTGGCCGACGGGGTGCGCTGGCACGACGGTGAGCCCATGACCTCAGCCGACGTGAAGTTCACCTTCGAGAACATCCTGCTGAATTACCACTCGCGCACGAAGGGCGGTCTCAGCGGCATCCTCGAGTCGATCGACACTCCCGACGACACCACGGTCGTGTTCAACTTCACCCAGCCCTACGCGGCCTTGCTGCAGCGCCTCAACTCCACCGAGGCCCCGATCCTTCCGAAGCACATCTACGAGGGAGTCGAAGACGTGCAGACCGCGGAAGCCAACCTCGCGCCGGTGGGCACCGGACCGTTCATGCTGGAGTCCTACGACATCGACAACGAGATCACGCTGATCCGCAACGACGACTACTTCAAGGAAGGCCTGCCCTACCTCGACCGGGTCGTGTTCAGAGTGATCCCGGACCAGAACACCCAGGTGCTGGCCCTCGAGGAGGGCGAGGTCGACTACATCTGGCGAGTCCCCGGCGGTGAGATCGAGCGCCTCAGCGGCGAGGGCTCCATGACTCTGCACAACGTCAACAGCGGACCCGGCGGCGGGTTCTGCATCCCGACGCTCACCTTCAACTCCGAGCGCATCATCTTCGACGACCTGCGGGTGCGCCAGGCCATCGCCCACGCCGTCAACCGTGAGCAGTTGCTGGATCAGGTCATCTTCGGCCAGGGCCGGGTGGCCACCGGGCCGATCAACAGCCAGATGGCCTTCGCCTACACCGACGACGTGACCAGCTACCCCTACGACGTCGACCGGGCCAACGCGCTGCTCGACGAGGCGGGCTACACCTCCGACGGAACCCGCTTCAGCATCGACCTGCTGGTGTTCAGCTTCGGTGTATTCCCCAAGTACGCCGAGGTGATCCGCCAGAACCTCGCTGAAGTGGGCATCGACGTGGAGGTTATGCCGCTCGACCGCAGCGCCTTCATCCCGAAGGTGTTCACCGACCGCGACTTCGACACCAACATCATCAGCTACTGCAACAACACCGACCCGTCCATCGGCGTGGCCCGCATGTACGTCTCCAGCAACATTGGCGACATCCCGTTCTCGAACGGCGCGGCCTACAGAAACTCGCAGATCGACGAGCTGTTCGACGCGGCGGCCAGCACACCCGATGTAGCCCGGCGAGGCGAGCTCTACGGCGAGATCCAGCAGATCCTCACCGCCGAGTTGCCCTACCTGTGGCTGGTCGAGACCCAGTTCACCGCGGGCTCCGTTCCCAATGTTCGCGGCCTCCAGGCGAACTCCGGCCACGTAGCCGAGACCGCTTACTTCGAGTAGCGGAGGCCTGGAGCAGACTAGAACCGTGTAGATCCGGCCGCCGTCGCGGGGCGGCGGTCGGGATCTGCTAGAGCGGCGAGCGGCGCGGGCCGTCGAGAGGAGGCGCTGGTGGTCCGATACACCGTGCGGCGCCTCCTTCAGGCCGTGCCGCTGGTATTGGGCGCGTCGGTGGTGACGTGGATCCTGATCCACGCCGCGCCCGGCGACCCGATCGTCGCTCTGGCCGGCGAGGACGGCGACGCCGGCTACTACGCCATGATGCGGGAGCGCTTCGGGCTCGACCGCCCGCTGCACGAGCAGCTCTTCGTCTATCTGGGCCGCCTCGCCCAGGGCGACCTGGGGTTCTCCTACCGGCAGAACCGCTCCGCGGCCGGGGTGATCCTCGACCAGCTCCCGGCCACGCTGCTGTTGATGGTCCCGGCGCTGGCCATCGCCACCGCAGTCGGGATCAGCGTGGGCACGGTGGCCGCCGCCCGCAGGAACTCGGCACTGGACAACACCGCCCGCACCGCCACCCTCCTAGGCCACGCGGTGCCGGTGTTCTGGCTGTCGCAGGTGTTGCTGCTGGTGTTCGCGCTGCGCTTCGACTGGTTCCCGGTCCAGGGCCGCAACGACGCTCGGGCCGGCTACGAGGGCCTCCGGGCCGTGCTCGACACGGCCCACCACATGGTGCTGCCCATCGCCGCGCTGGTGACGGTGTACGTGCCACCGATCATGCGGGTCACCCGAGCCGCGGTCATCGAGAACCTCGACGAGCTGTATATCCGGGCCGCCCGGGCTCGTGGCCAGTCGCGGCGCCGGGTGCTGGTCCGCCACGCGCTGCCCAACGCCATGCTGCCCATCGTCACCGTGATCGGCAGCCAGATCGGCTATATGTTCGCCGGCTCGGTATTGGTCGAGACGGTGTTCGCCTGGCCCGGCCTCGGCCGGCTGCTGCTGAGCGCCATCCTGGCCCGTGATTTCGCCATCATCACCGCCATGCTGCTGATGCTGTCGGTGACGATCATCTTGATGAACCTGGTAACCGACCTGCTGTACTCGCTGCTCGACCCGAGGGTGCGCCATGGCACTTGAGCGGCCGGTGGCAGAGCATCGTGACGCCGCCGCAGTCCGCAGCTCGACCGGCCGCTACCGCGCCACCGACCTGCGGGACTCGTGGCGGCGGTTCGCCTCCAGCCCGGTGGCGGTGGTCGGGCTCGTGCTCACCGCGGTGTTCGTGCTGGTGGCCGCCTTCGCCTCCCTGATCGCGCCCACCGACCCGTTCTCGTTCGCGGGCTCGCCGTTCGAGCCGCCGTCGGGGCGGCACTGGCTCGGCACCGACGACCTCGGACGAGACGTCTTCGCGGGCGTGGTCCACGGCGCCCGCACCAGCCTGTTCGTGGGGGTGGCCGTGGCCGGAGCGTCGCTGGTGATAGGCACTCTGGTGGGCGGCGTATCCGGCTTCGCGGGCGGCAAGATCGACGACCTGCTGATGCGCCTCACCGAGCTCTCGCAGGTCCTGCCCCGGTTCTTCCTGGCGCTGACGGTGGTGGCCCTGTTCGGACCCGGGCTCACCAACATGGTGCTGGTGTTGGCCCTGACCTCCTGGGAGTTGACCGCCCGGGTGGCAAGGTCGGGAGTGCTGGCCGTCAAGGAGCTCGGGTATGTGACCGCGGCCGAGGCTCTCGGTTCGTCGCCGTGGCGCAATCTGCGGGCCCACGTGTTGCCCAACACCATCGCCCCGGTGGTGGCGCTGGCCTCGCTGCAGGTGGGCGGGGCCATCCTGATCGAGGCCAGCTTGAGCTTCCTCGGGCTGGGCGACCCCAACGTGATCAGCTGGGGCTACCTGCTCAACAACGCCCAGTCGTTCGTCCGGCGGGCCTGGTGGATGTCGGTGTTCCCCGGCCTGGCCATCGCGGTGGCGGTGCTGGGCGTCAACCTGCTCGGCGACGCCCTCAACGACTTCTGGAACCCGCGCTCGCGCTCGTCAAGGGCCGTCGGATGATCCGCACGCGCGTGTCAGCGTCCGTGTCGGGCAACCAGCGGTCGTCGGGGCCCGTCGGATGACCGAGCCACTGTTGAGCGTCGAGGGACTCCGCACCCACTTCTTCGTCGACGACGGGGTGGTCAAGGCGGTCGACGGGGTCAGCTTCGCAGTTCGGCGGGGCGAGGTGTTGGGCCTGGTGGGTGAGTCGGGTTGCGGCAAGACCGTGACCTCGCTGTCGGTCGCCGGCCTCATCGAAGCGCCGGGACGCATCGTCGGCGGGTCGGTGCGCTTCGACGGGACCGAGCTGGTGGGCGCCTCCGAGCGGGTGCTCAACTCGCTGCGGGGTCCCAGGATCGCCATGATCTTCCAGCAGCCCCGAGCCTGCCTGGATCCCGTTATGTCGGTGGGGCGCCAGATCGGCCAGGCGCTTAAGTCGGACACCTCTATGGACCGGGCCGCTCGCCGCCGCCGGGCGGTGGAGCTGCTCGACCGGGTCGGCATCTCCGACCCCGACCGGCGGGTCCGCGAGTATCCGCACCAACTCTCGGGCGGGATGGCCCAGCGGGTGATGATCGCCATCGCCCTGGCCGGAGAGCCCGACCTGCTCATCGCCGACGAGCCCACCACCGCGCTCGACGTCACCGTGCAGGCCCAGATCCTCGAGTTGCTGCGGGAACTTCAGTCGGCCAACGGCATGGCCGTCATCTTGATCACCCACGACCTCGCAGTGGTGGCCGAGGTCGCCGACCGGGCTGCGGTGATGTACGCGGGCCGCATCGTCGAGGAGTGCGCCGTCGCGGAGCTGTACCAGGCGCCGCTGCATCCCTACACCAAGGGTTTGGTGGAGTCGCGGCCCGTCGGCGACCAGCCCAAGAGCTGGCTGCGGGCGATACCGGGCAGTGTGCCCGTTCCCCTCGACCTGCCAGCCGGCTGCAGCTTCGCGCCCCGCTGCGAGGCCCGGACCGCCCGCGGTCTGACCGAGTGCACCGAGCAGCCCCCCGAGCCGGTGTCGGTCCGCGACGGGCATAGCGTCAGGTGCTGGCTCCATGGTTGACCCGCTGCTGGAGGTGGTCGACCTCGTCAAGCACTACCGGATCCGCGCTTCGCGGCCCCTGCGAGCGGTTGACGGGGTGAGCCTGCGGGTCGCCGCGGGCGAGACGCTGGGGCTGGTGGGCGAGTCGGGTGGCGGAAAGACGACGGTGGGGCTCAGCGTGCTGCGCCTCATCCAGCCCAGCGGCGGCTCGATCGCCTTCGAGGGTCGAGACGTGCTCGCCGCGGGCCGAGCCGAGCTGAAAGCCCTCAGGCAGAGGATGCAGATCGTGTTCCAGGACCCGATCGGTGCGCTGGATCCCCGCAAGAGCGTCGGCGACAGCGTGGGCGAGGGACTGAGGATCCAAGGTCTGGCCTCACGGGCCGAGTCGCGCCGGCGGGCCACCGAAGCTCTGGAACGGGTCGGAATCGGTGCCTCCCAGGCCCGCAGCCTCCCCCACGAGCTGTCGGGCGGCCAGCTCCAGCGGGTGGGGATCGCCCGGGCGCTGGTGGTCGCCCCCCGCCTCGTGGTGTGCGACGAGCCGGTGTCGGCCCTCGACGTGTCGATCCAGGCCCAGATCATCAACCTGCTGCTCGACCTGCAAGCCGAGCGGGGCCTCGCCTACCTGTTCATCGCTCACGACCTGGCTGTGGTGCGCCACATCTCGGACCGGATCGCAGTGATGTACCTGGGCCGCATCGTCGAGTCGGCATCGGTCCGCGAACTGTTCGACAGCCCGGCCCATCCCTATACACGAGCCCTGCTTTCGGCTGTGCCGGGGGCGGCCGGGCGCCGCACTGTGCTGCGAGGCGAGATCCCCAGCGCCTCCGCCCCGCCCAGCGGCTGTCCCTTCGCCCCCCGCTGCCCCGAGGCGATGGCCGAGTGCGGCCAACAGACGCCCGAGCTCAAGGAGATAGCGCCCGGCCGCTGGGCCGCCTGCCTCCTCAATGATTGAAGTTCGACCGGTGGGCGAGACAGCGGGTATGGCAGAATCGGCGACGATGATCCGGGTGGCCTTCGTCGGCAAGGGCGGCGCGGGCAAGTCGACCATCGCGGGCACCTTCGCCCGGCTGCTGGCCCGCCGGGGCCAGCCGGTGCTGGCGCTGGACTCCGACCCCATGCCGGGCCTGCCGTATGCGCTGGGGGTGTCGGTGGACGACCAGCCCATTCCCGACGATGTAGTGGTTCCCGGCCCCGAGGGCGGTCCTCGGTGGGTGCTGCGCCCCGACCTCGATGCGGTCGCCATCGTGGACCGCTACGCGGCCCGGTGCCCCGACGGCGTCCGCTACCTGCAGTTCGGCAACCTCTGGGGCTCGGCGGTGAAGCTTCAGCAGGCTCAGCACGCTTGGAGCCAGGTGGTGGCCGAACTCGACCGAGACCGCTGGCACCTGGTCGGCGACCTGCCCGGCGGCACCCGCCAGGCCATGTTCGGCTGGGCCAGGTACGCCGACTCGGTGTGCGTGGTGGTGGAGCCCACCGTCAAGTCTCTGCACACCGCGGCCCGGCTGCTGAGGCTGTCGCAGGCGAAGTGGGGTCCGTCGAACCTGGTGCTGGTGGTCAACAAGGCCCGAGACCGCGCCGACGCGGACCGGATCAGCGAGCGGCTGGGGGTTCGGCCCGCCGCGGTGGTGCCCCACGACCCCGACGCGTCGCAGGCCGACCGCCGCGGCGCCGCGCCGCTGGACGCCGCCCCCGACGGCGCGGTGGCCCACGCCGTGGATGCCTTGGTAGATCAGGTTGCCTCGCTCTACTCTCTCGACGAGGAGGTGGCCCGATGAAGATCGTGGTGGTGGGCAAGGGCGGTGCGGGCAAGACCACCACCAGCGCGGTGCTGGCCCGCTCGCTGGGCCGCCGCGGCGCCCGGGTGGTGGCCCTCGACTGCGACACCAACCCCAATCTCGGCCTCTCGCTGGGAGTGGGCGACTCCGAGACCGAGCGACTCCTGACCCTGCGCGACCTGCTCGACGAGGGCGAGGCCGAGCACGCTCCCACCTTCGGCGACATCCTCGACCGCTACGGCGCCGACGCTCCCGACGGGGTGCGCCTGGCCGCCATCACCCGCATCGAGAACCCCGAGCCCGGTTGACCTTGATGCGGGCTGTCGGTCGAGCAGTTGCTCGGCACCGTGAACGATGAGGCCGCCACCGTGGTGGCCGACCTGGAGGCCGGCATCGGCACCTTGACCCGCCTCGATGCCGCTTCGGTGGACGCCACCGTGGTGGTGGTGGAGCCCACGCTGCGCTCCATCGACGTGGCCCGCCGGGCGGTGGCCGTCGCCGACGAGCAGCGTCAGGGCCGGGTGGTGGTTGTGGCCAACAAGGTCGCCGACGGCGGCGACCGGGCCCGCATCGAGGAGGCCTTCGGGGACCGGGTGCTGGTGGTGGTGCCCGAGGATCCGGCTGTCGACGCCGCCGACCGGCTCGGCGTGTCGCCCATCGACCACGCGTCGTCGGCCCCGGCCGTGGAGGCGCTGGAGAGCCTGGCCGAAGCCCTCGGCCTCGTCTCCGAGTGATCGGAGAGATTGCGTAGCGGCGTTCTGGGTGACCGGACTAGATGCGAACTGCATCTAGCGGCGACTATGCTCTGCCGACAGCGCACAGAGGAGGCGAGCATGTGGCTCTGGTGGATCGGCAACGCGGTGCTGCTGGCAGTCGTCGTGCCGGTCGTGCTGCTGCTGGCCAACCGGGTGATACGACCCGCATTGGAGATCAAGCGCTACGGCGCCGACATCCTCGAGCACGCCGTCGGGCTGGACAAGAACCTCGAGCCGCTGCCAGCGGTGGCCGACACCCGCGACCTGGTCGCCGCGGCCAAGGGCTTGGCCGTGCGCTACGTAGGCGCGGCGGGACCGCTGCTGTGACCGGAGGCAGCCGCTGATGCCCGCCGCAGCCGTCGTGACCGTCGTGATCGCTCTGGTGATCGCAGCGGCGCTGGCCTACTACCTGACCCGGGTCGTGATCGTGCTGCGAGCGGTGAACGACTCGCTGGGCCAGATCAACTCCGGCGTGCGCTCAATCGCCGACCGCACCCAACCGCTGGGCGAGCTGCTGACCCCGATAAAGACCGACCTCGAAGCGGTGGCCGACACGCTTGAGACGGTGGCGGCCAGCCTCACCCCAGAAGCAAAGGCCAGCTGAGGGCAACACACCCCAGCCCTGACCGTGCGCTCAGCGGTCGGTGTCCCACCAGATGGTCACTCGCTCGCGGGGGAAGGGGACGTCGGCTACCAGCGCGGTCACCTCGGGCTCGCGCTCGGGCGGCAGGCACAGGTTGCGGCACCACTGGGCCCCCTCGAACTCGCGGCGGCGGGCGGCCCGAGGATCCTCGGGCAGCCGCGACTCCTCGACGACCGGGTCGAAGCCGGCCTCGGCGATGGCCTCCACCGCGGTGGCCGCGGTGGGCTCGTGGGGTCGCTCCAGGTTCCAGAAGTGGCGCCACAGCATGCGACGGCGGTCCTGGGGATGCTTGGGCGTGATCTCGATCACCACCCGGCGCCGGGCTCGGGCATCTAATGCGGTCACGAACGCACCGATGTCGGTCACATTGTAGAGCACGTTGTGACACACCACCACATCGGCATCGGGCACTGCGTCGGCCACCTCCGGCCACGACCCGGCATGCACTCGACACGGGATTTCACGCTCTGCGGCAGTGGCCGCGAACAGCTCCAGCATGTCGGGCTGGCGGTCGGTGCCGATCACCTCGGTGGCGGGCGGCGCCACCGCGAAGGCCGCCGCTCCGCCCCCGCAGCCCACGTCGAGCACAGAGCCCCCGCGGTTCATTTGCTCGGCCTCTAGAGCCTCGGCGGCCCTCCGGTTGGACAGTGACCGCTCGAACGTGCCCGGCTCGGGCGCGGCGAAGATCTCTGGGGTGAACACGAAGGGCCGGCGGGGCGCAGAGCCCAGGATCTCGGTGGGAATGGCCCAGTCGGCCATCTGCCGTGCCCAACGCGCTGCCGCCGTCTCCTGCTGGACCACCGGCGCAGAACCTAGTGGAGTCCGTGGCCCAAGACGTTCTCGGCCGCTTACCAGATGCGCCGGGCCGCGGCCCAGCGGCTCAGCTCGTGGCGGTTCGACAACTGCAGCTTGCGCAGCACCGCCGAGGCGTGGGACTCCACCGTCTTTACTGAGATCGAGAGCTGGCGGGCGATCTCTTTGTAGGTGTAGCCGCGGGCCAGATGGCGCAGCACCTCCCGCTCCCTGGCGGTGAGCCGGTCGAGGTCCTCGTCGGGCTCCGCCCCGGCCACGGCCACCGAGTCGGCGGCGAAGGCGTCGAGCACGAACCCGGCGAGCCGGGGCGAGAACACCGCATCGCCGCCGCGCACCCGGATGATGGCATCCACCAGGTCGTCCCCGGAGATCGACTTGGTGACGTAGCCCCTGGCCCCGGCCCGCACCACCTCGATCACGTCGGTGGCCGCGTCCGACACCGAGAGGGCAAGGAACCGGGCCTTCGAGCCGGTCGCCACCACCGACTCGATCACCTCGCGCCCCGACCCTGAGGGAAGATGCACGTCGAGCAGCACCACGTCGGGGTTCCAGTGCTCGATGGCGTCCACCGCGGCGCCGATGTCGTCGGCCTCGGCCACCACGGCCACCCGGTCGCCGATCTCGGCCCGCACCCCACTGCGAAACAGCCGGTGGTCGTCGACGATCACCACCCGGGCAGGAGCATCCGCCATGATCGCCACGCTAGTAGTGCGCCGCGAGTACGGCGGCGAAGCCCTGTAGCGCATCGTGCCAGGTCACAGGTTGCATGTGTCACGCCGCAGGCCCATTGCCGCCACGCTGGATCTAGCTGCGGGCCAGGTGCAGGCGCACCTCGGTGCCGTGGCCCTTCGAGCTGCTGATGTCGCAGCTGCCGCCCACCCGGTCGAGCCGTCCCCGGATCGAGTCCCGGATCCCGCGGGAGTCGCCGTCGACGGCGGCGGGATCGAAGCCGGCTCCCCGGTCGCGCACGAACACCTCTACCCCCTCCGGTGCCGATTCCACGAACACCGACACGGTCGAGCAGCCCGACCATCGGGCCGCGTTGGTCATGGCCTCGCCGGCCGCGGCCACCAGCGACTCCATGTCCGGGCCCAGCGGGGCGTCGCCGACGGCCACCACGTCGATCACAACGCCGTGGCGGTCCTCCACCACCCCGGCAAGATGCTCCACCGCAGCCCTGACCGTGGCCTGATTGGGTTCCGGCCCTCCGCCGTAGAGCCAGCCCCGCAGCTCCCGCTCCTGGCGCCGGGCCAGCGCGGCCATCCGGGCCGGATCGTCGGCCCGCTGCATCAGAGCCAGGGTCTGGAGCACCGAATCATGCAGGTGGGCGGCCATCTCGGCCCGCTCGTCGGCCCGGATGCGCTGCAGGCGCTCCTCGCGCCGGTCGCGAAGCAGCACAGCCATCCACGGTCCCAGGATCAGGGCCAGCCCGCCCACCACCAGTCCGCCCGACAGCAGCCCGTCCAACACGGCCGACAAAGACAGGTTGGCTGCGGCGGTGACCCCGATGCCGAGCGCGAGCAGCAGCGTGCCCGCCGCGATCCGCGCCGCGGCCGCTCGCCCGATGCTGGTGCCGGGCTGTGCCTTCCAGACGACGATCCCCAGTCCGAGAGCCACGCACAGGGCGGGCCAGATCACCGCGTCGGGCAGAGCCACGCCCGAATGCCGGACCATCAGCACCGCTCCGAGCACGATCAAGGCCATGCCCGCGGCCCGCCTGGTGGTGGTGCGGGCCGATGGCGCCGCGGCGGCGCGCTGTGCTTCGGCCCCCGGCGGGAGCAGGATCCATCCCAGCAGGTAGAGGGGCACGCCCACCCAGGCCAGAGCCAGCGCCACGAAGGCGATCCTCACGATGGTGGCGTCGATACCGAGACGCGCCCCGATACCGCCGCACACCCCTGCGATCACCCGATCGCTCTCGGACCTCGCCGGCCAGCCAGACCGGGACGGTGCCATGGAGAGATGATGGCACGCAGGGTTCTCTGACAACACCGGGGGCCATCCCCGACCTCGGCCCGAGCCGTAGGGGAGGTTCAGGGACATTCCCCATTGGGAGCCCCGCAGCCGAGGGCCACACTGAACGCCATGGCCGAAGAGCAGCAGCCTGCCGCCGAGGATCCGAGTTCGGGCGAAGCTGCCGCGGCTGAGGCGGCCAGCCCGGCGGACGAGAGTTCGGTGCAAGCTGCGGATGCCCCGGCCGAGCCAGCCCACGCCGAGGATCCGAGTTCGGGCGAAGCTGCCGATGCCGCGACGGACGGCGGTGCCACAGAGCGCCGCACCCTCTATCGCAGCTCCTCCGACAAGGTGATCGCCGGAGTTGCCGGGGGCATCGGGGCCTACTTCGGCATCGACTCGGTGATCGTGAGGATCGCCTTCATTCTGCTGACCTTCCTGGGCGGCGCCGGGCCGTTCCTGTACCTGATCGGATGGCTGGCCCTGCCCCAGGAGGACTCGCCCAGCATCATCGTCAAGGCTCTCCGGGCCGACTCGCCCCGCCGTTCACGCAGCCTGATGGCGGTGGTGCTGATAGGCGCAGGGCTGCTCATTACCGTCAACCTCGGCCGTGAGCTGGTGGAGCCGTTCATCGACCTGTGGAGGAAGGCCCCTTATCTGCCCCTGACCCTCATCGCGGCCGGTGTGGTTCTGGTCCTGTGGCCGGGATCCACCCGCCGTTCCAAGTCCATTCCGGCCCGGCCGCAGTCGCCGCCGCCTCCTCCGGCGTTCTCGGCGTCTCCCCCCGCTGCGGCCGGGCCGGAGGGTTCGGTCCCTGCCGGCGCGTCTCCTCCGGCGTTCTCAGTGGCTGCCTCCACGGCCGCGGGGCCGGAGGGTTCGGTCCCTGTCGGTGCGCCGCCGCCTCCTCCGGCCAGGCGGCGACGGGGACGCTCGTGGATCGGCGTGCTCACCATCGCGGCTCTGTTCGTGTGCACCGGTGCGGCACTGATGCTGAACCGTCTCGACGTGTTGGACGCCGACATCGGCGTGTTCTTGGCCGCGCTGCTGTCCGTCACCGGTGTCGGATTGGTGGTGTCCGCCTTCTCAGACTCGGCAAGAGGCCTGATCTGGCTGGGGGCAGCCATCTCAGTGCCGCTGCTGCTGTTCGTCGGCGCCGGATTGCCGTGGGGATCGGGTGTTGGGAACGTCCGGGTGGGCGTCTCCGAGGCCGGGCAGCTGCGAGACGAGTACCGCCACGGCGCCGGCCAGATGATCGTGGACCTGCGCAACCTCCCCCCCGACAGCAGCGACGAGTCCGTGGCTCTGAGCCTCAGTGTGGGCGAGATGCTCGTGTATGTGCCCGACAACATCTCCACCACCGCCGATATCAACGTGGGGGCCGGCAACATCAGAGTGTGGTACGGCGGCCCAGCCCCCGATCGCGGAGACCATAGAGAGACCTGGGGCTATCCGTGGGAGGACAGCGACGACGGCTTGGGCCTCAGCCGCACGATCACCGTGCCCGTGGAGGGCGAACACGAGGGTGAGCTTCGCTTGGACATTGAGGTCGGCATCGGCAAGGCGGAGGTCGTCACCGTGCCGGCGCCCTTCAACCGCGAGGTGACGAGCTGATGCCCGACCCGACCGCGTCCAGCGAGGAGTCGAGATCTCGCCGAGTCGATCCGGTGGCGCTCGCGGCCGGACTCGTCTTCATCGCGATCGCGCTGGTGGCCTTCGCCGACCGCTATTGGGCCGACATCGATGCCGCCCTGCTGTTCGGGGGCGCCGTTGCCGCAGCGGGCGTGGCCTTGATGGTCAGCGTGGCCCTTCGCCAGCGCCGCCGAGGACATCGCGACGAAGGTCTCTCTGGCTGACCCCGGAGAACGGGTCAACCGAGTATCAACCCTCGAGGCTCAGGTCCAATCTTCGAAGAGTGCGCGCAAATTGGTGAGAGCCGGTCGCGTCGCAGCGGGGTCTTTCCCGCTCTTGTTCGCTGCGCTCACGGGCCGCTCGGGCCACGGCCTCGCCTGTATGGGCCGGGTTCGCTCGCCTATTCGCTCGGCCTCGAAGGTCCGGTCCACCGGTCAGCGCGAATAGCGGCCGGGGAGTTACTGCGTGGGCTCGCCCTCGCCTGCCTCTTCGCAGCCGGCGGTGCAAACCGGCGGAGGCAGCGGAGTGCCGCAGGGTTCGCCCGCACCGGTGTAGGAGGCCTCCACGATGTACCAGCCCGATTCCTGGCCCAGCTGGTTGAAGGATGTTGCCGCGAGCCGCAGGGGCACGTTCGGCGGCAGGCTTCGGGCCCGAGCGGCCCAGCGGGTACCGCCGGAGCGGGTGGTGTCGACCTGATCGACGGTGTACTCGGCGTTGGTGATCATCGGCCCGCCGTCCACCGACACATAGACCCGGATCTTGGCGACATCGGAGGGATCGGGGAGAGCGTCGAACTCGACCAGCAGCTCGTTGGCGGCGTTGCCGGCCTGGCAGCGCACGTTGATCGGCGCCACCGCCGGCCCCAAACCGCCGACCTCGGGCGGCGCGGTGGTGCTCGTGGTCGGTGCCGCCTCGACGACGGTGGTGGGCGGCGGAGCCTCCGGCGCGGTGGTCGGTGTGGTCACCAAGGGCTGGGTAGTAGCGGGAGCAGCGGCCACGGTGGTGGTGGTAGTCACCTCTTCGACCGGCTCGTCCTCGCCGTTCTCGTCGTCGCTGCACGCCGCCGCCACCAGCGCCAGCGCGAAGACTGCGGTTCCGAGCCTCAGTGATCGCATGAGGAACTCCTTTCGGGTGCCCACCATACACCTCGGATCCGGCCCCGTCGTCGCGGACCGAACACTGAGGCCGGATCATAGGCTGCATTGCGGTGACCATCGTGGATGTCCAGACGGCAAATCGAGCAGAACTCTGCGAGCTGCTCCGCGGCGACAATCCCGCGCCCCGGCTGTGGTCGGCCATCGACCGGGGCAGGATGGCCGAGATCGTTCCAGAGCTTCCCGATCTGCAGATGGAGCAGGACCCGATCCACCGGCACAAGGACGTGCTGGCCCACACCGTGGCGGTGGTGGCCAAGACGCCCGACGACCTGGTGGTCAGGCTGGCCGCGCTGTTCCACGACATCGGCAAGCCCCGCACCCGCAGCTACGAGCACGGCGAGGTGACCTTCCGCCACCACGAGGCGGTCGGCGCCCGGATGACCCGCAAGCGGCTGGCCGCGCTCGGCTTCGACGAGCCCATGGTGGACGAGGTGAGTGAGTTGGTGCGGCTGTCGGGCCGCTTCAAGGGCTACGCGTCGGGGTGGAGCGACGCGGCGGTGCGCCGCTATGCCCGCGACGCCGGGCCGCTGCTGGGCCGCCTCAACCAGCTGGTGCGATCGGACTGCACCACCCGCAACCGCCAGAAGGAGGCCGACCTACACCGCCAGATCGACGACCTTGAGCGCCGCATCGCGGAGCTGGCCGAAGCCGAGCGCAAGGCGGCTGAGCGGCCCCAGATCGACGGCGCCGCGGTCATGGCCCATCTCGGCCTGCCCCCCGGCCCCGATGTGGGCCGGGCCCTCGCCTGGCTGCTGGAACTCAAGCGCGCCGAGGGGGTGCTCCCCCCCGAGGAGCTGCTGCGCCGGCTGGACCGCTGGTGGGCCGACCATCGCGGCTGATCCCGCTCTGATTGGCTGCGCTCTCGGGTTGCTGTGTTTCGCGCTCCTGTTCGCTGTGCTCACGGGCCGCTGACACCGCTACCCTCATTCAGCGTTGCGAACCGAGTAGCGGAACCAAGCACAGCGAGGAGTTGACGTGACTTATCGGGCCGAATACCTGTGGATCGACGGCGTGGAGCCGGTGGGCGAGATCCGCACCAAGACGAAGATCCTGAAGAACGACGAGGCCCCCCCGATCTGGGGTTTCGACGGTTCGTCGACTAATCAGGCCACCGGCGACAACTCCGACGTGGTGCTGAAGCCGGTGTTCACCTGTGGAGATCCGGTCCGCGGCGGCGACAACATCCTGGTGCTGTGCGAGACGCTGCTCACCCGTGACCTTTCGCCGCATCCCACCAACCGGCGGGCCGAGTGCGTGGCCGTGTACGAGAAGTACAAGGACCAGGATCCGTGGTTCGGCATGGAGCAGGAATACACGCTGCTCGACGCCACCACCCGGTGGCCGGCCGGGTTCCCCCCCGCGGGGTTCCCGCCGCCGCAGGGCCCCTACTACTGCGGCGTGGGCGCCGGGCGTATCTCGGGTCGGGATCTGATCGAGGAGCACACCACCGCGTGCATCCAGGCTGGGTTGACCATCGCGGGCACCAACGCCGAGGTGATGCCGGGCCAGTGGGAGTTCCAGATTGGGCCGCTCGACACCGTGACCGTGGCCGACCACATCTGGGTGGCCCGCTACCTGCTGTTCCGTCTCGCTGAGAAGCACGGCATCGAGGTGACCATCGAGCCCAAGCCGATGCTGGGCGACTGGAATGGTGCGGGCATGCACACCAACGTGTCGACCAAGTCCATGCGCGAGGGCTACGAGCCGATCATCGCGGCGTGCGAGGCGCTGGGCAAGGCCGGCAAGCCTGAGGAGCATCTGGGCGGCTACGGCGCGGGCATCGAGTTCCGCCTCACCGGCGAGCACGAGACCGAGCGGTACGACCAGTACTCCTACGGGGTGTCGGACCGGGGCGCGTCGGTGCGCATCCCCTGGCAGGTGGCCCGCGACGGCAAGGGCTACATCGAGGACCGCCGGCCCAACGCCAACGCCGATCCCTACCATGTGACCGCCCTGCTGACGAGGACCATCTGCGAGGCGCTCGTCGGCTACGGCTGATCCAGCCGCCCTGGTCGGCGATGGCTGCTGACGAGGACCATCTTTTCGGCGCTCGTCAGCTGCGGCTGAACCCTGCCGCGCACCGGTCACCCAGACTTCGGCAACACCGCCCCCGGCTCCGCCCGTATGGGCTGTGGCTGCGCGCTTGCTCGCTCGGCCTCTGATGGCTCGCCAGCGCGGATCACCGTTTGAGCGAGATTCCGGCGGGACGGGACCCGAACGCTTGCGGGTGGCGATCTGCCAGGTCAACCCCACCGTCGGTGCGCTGGGAGCCAACGCGTCCCTAGCTGCTGAGGCGCTGGCCCAAGCTGAAGCCGCCGGAGCACAGGTCGCGGTGCTGCCCGAGTTGGCCATCACCGGCTATCCGCCCGAAGACCTAGTGCTGCGGCCCGGATTCGTGGCTGCCAGCCGGGCCGCCCTCGAGGGCTTCGCTGCGGCGACGGGCGACTGTGCAGCCGTGGTCGGCTTCGTCGACGGCGTCGGTGAATCGCGGCGGCCGGTGCCCGACATGGCCGGCGTCGAGACGTTCAGCGAGGCCTACAACGCGGTGGCGGTATGCGCAGGAGGCCGGGTGCACGGCGTTTACCGCAAGCGCCACCTGCCCAACTACGACGTGTTCGACGAACTGCGCCACTTCCGGCCCGGTGTCGAGGCGCCGCCGCTGTTCGAGATCGGCGGAGCGGTCGTGGGGGTGACCGTGTGCGAGGATGCCTGGGTGCCCGACGGCCCGGTAGCCGACCTGGCCCAGGCCGGCGCCCAGCTGGTGCTGAATCTCAACGGATCGCCGTTCCGGACCGGCAAGCAGCAGGTGCGCGAGCAGGTGATCGGCCGGCGTGCCGCGCAGGCGGGCGTCCCGGTGGTGTGCGTCAACCTGGTCGGCGGCCAAGACGAGCTCGTGTTCGACGGCGGCTCCTTCGTGGTCGGCGCCGACGGGGCGGTGGCGGCCCGATGCGTGTCGTTCACGGAGTCTGTCGACATCTTCGATGTGGATCTGTCGCCTTCTCAGTGCTCGACGGTCGAGGTGCCGAGGTGCTCGGTCATCCCGGTCACTCCGGCGAGCGAGCCGGCAGCAGATGGCCGGCGTCGGGCCGCTCCCCGGGTGCAACTGATGAGCTGCGCCGCTCAGCGCTGGTTCGCGCTGGTTCTGGCCACCCGCGACTATGTGGCCAAGAGCGGGTTCACAGACGTGTGCGTGGGCCTCTCCGGTGGGGTGGATTCCTCGCTGACCGCGGCGGTCGCGGTGGATGCGGTGGGATCAGACCGTGTCCACGGCGTGCTGATGCCGTCGCGCCACTCCAGCGACCACTCGGTGGCCGATGCTGAGAAGCTGGCCGCCAACCTCGGAATCGACATCTGCATCGTGGGCATCGAGCCGGCCCACACCGCACTGGCCGACATGCTCGAAGCTGAGATTGGGGGCGGACTGGAGCCGGGCGGGCTCACCGACCAGAACCTTCAGGCCCGCATTCGGGGCACGACCCTGATGGCGCTGGCCAATGAGAATGGCTGGCTGGTGCTGACCACCGGCAACAAGAGCGAGCTGGCGGTGGGCTACTCGACCCTCTACGGCGACACCGCCGGAGCGTTCGCGGTGATCTCGGACCTCTGGAAGCTCGACGTGTACGAGCTGTGCCGGTGGCGCAACGAGCAGCCCGGCGACGAGTCGATCCCGGCGGGGCTGCTCGACGACTACGACCTGGGCGGCTGGGCCGGCGGTGAGGTGATCCCCGCGGCCGTGCTTGCCAAGGCGCCCTCAGCGGAGCTGGCCCCCGGCCAGCGCGACGACCAGTCGCTGCCCCCTTACGAGGTGCTCGACCCCATACTGCGCCGCTATGTGGAGGAGCTTCAGGACGTAGGCGAGATCCAAGCGGCGACGATCGCTGCGCCGGAGGTTGTGGAGCGGGTGTGCCGCCTGGTGGACACCGCCGAGTACAAGCGCCGACAGACGCCGATCGGTCCCCGCCTCACCGGCCGAGCCTTCGGCCGAGACCGACGCATGCCAATAATCAACCGCTACCGCTCTACGAGCACCGACCCCCGATGATGAGCCGCGGCTACTCGGTCGCGCAGACGGCCCAGCTGGTATGCACCCTGCGCTGGACCTGCGGCCGGCTGTCGGAGGTGCTCGGGGCCTGGGCCGAGCAGGCCGCGGCTGCGCCCGAGCATGCTGAGGCGGCGGTCGAGTTGTCGGAGCTGAGCCGCCGGCTCGGCGCGCACCGCGAGATGCTCGACGGGCTCCAACCCGACTCCGAGCTGATGGCCCCTTGGCGACAGGCCGCCCCCGCCGACGCGGCGCTGGTAGCCGCGCTCGATGAGATCGCGGCGTTGGAGGGACCGGCGGAGCGCCTAGACATCGCCCGGAACGTGCTGGTGCCTGAGTTCCTGCGTGTCTACGCCGAGATCTGCGAGCGTGCTGCGCCCCACTGTGACGGCGCTCTGATCTCAGCGACGCGCTCGCTCGGGTTCGACTTGGACCGCGAGCGCGGCCGCGAGCCCCCCGACAACACCGCTGCGAACGAAGCCGAGCGCGCTCTCACCACCGCGGGCGGCGAGCCCTCCGGTGGCGGCGCCGTGAACGACGCTGAGCGTGTGCTTGCCGCCGCGGGCGGCATCGTCGCACCCTCGGTCCTACGGCCCGAAGATTGGCCCTAGAGCGAGCGCAAATAGGTGAGAGTCTGTTGCGTCGCAAGG
Source organism: Acidimicrobiia bacterium (assembly GCA_022821685.1). Taxonomy (GTDB): domain Bacteria; phylum Actinomycetota; class Acidimicrobiia; order Acidimicrobiales; family Aldehydirespiratoraceae; genus Aldehydirespirator. Next base: position 11,999 of record JAJEDD010000018.1, on the reverse strand, counting down.
GTGTCTTTCCCGCTCTTGTTCGCTGCGCTCACGGGCCGCTCGGGCCACGGCCTCGCCCGTATGAACCGGATTCGCTCACCTATTCGCTCGGCCTCTTAGCTCAGCTAGACGAGCGTCCCAGGGTCCCGCAAGGGCGTGGTTGGCGATGGGGAATTCGTCGTTATCGTTCAGCGCAGCAATGGCGCGGCGGCGGTCGTTTGAAGACCGGCTCCTTTGAACCCGGGGCGGGGGTACGTGGTAAAGGTCAAGGAGCGAGTTGAGAGGGATGAGGAGGACCTGGTCCGCCTCTATCTCACCGACATCGGCCAGTACCCGCTGCTGACCAAGGACGACGAGGTCCGGCTGGCCCAGGACATCGAAGTCGGGATGGCCGCTCGCAAGGAGCTCAAGGAGGCCGCCCCCGGCAGCCTGACCGACCACCGCCGCCGGGAGTTGCGCCGCAAGGATCGGCGGGGGCTGGAGTCCGAGCGCACCTTCGTGCAGTCGAACCTTCGGCTGGTGGTCTCCATTGCCAAGAAGTACCAGGCATCGGGCCTGCCGCTGCTCGACCTGATCCAGGAGGGCAACCTCGGGCTGATGCACGCGGTCGAGAAGTTCGACTGGCGCAAGGGCTTCAAGTTCTCCACCTACGCCACCTGGTGGATCCGCCAGGCCATCACCCGGGGTATCGCCAACACCGGCCGCACCATCCGGCTGCCGGTACACGCCGGCGACACGCTGGCCCGCCTCCAGAAGGCCCGCTCCCGCCTGGAGCTGAAGTACGGCCGCCCGCCCACCCTGGTTGAGCTGGCCGCCGAGGTGGAGATGCCCGAGGACAAGGTCACTGAGGCGCTGCGCTTCCAGTCCGAGCCGCTGTCGCTGTCGGAGCCGCTGCGCCAGGACGGCGACGCGGAGTTGGGCGATGTGGTGGAGGACCGGTCCATCGATTCGCCCTTCGACACCGCGGCCACCACCATGCTGCCCAACGAGATCATGCGCCTGCTGTCACCGCTCGACGAGCGCGAGCGCGACATCCTCAAGCTGCGCTTCGGCCTAGACCGGGGAGAGCCCCGCACCCTCGAGGAGGTCGGCGAGCACTTCAACCTGACCCGGGAGCGCATCCGCCAAATCGAGGCAAGGGCCATGTCCAAGCTCCGCCACCCCTCCAGCGACACAGGAGCCAGAGACCTCCTAAACGTCTAGCCCCGCTGGATCTTGCGCACATGAGCCTGCAACTGTCGCTGGTGGACGCGGAGACAGCTACCGCGCCCACGGGACTCGACTACCACCCCGACTTCTTGGATGCATTCCAGGAGGACAGGCTGCTCTCGTATATTAATGACTCTGAATGGCTTACAGATCTCTCCCGGCGTGTGATACACTTCGGCTACAAGTACGACTACACCAGCCGCAGACTTGATGACACGGCTCGCATCGGGCCATTGCCCGAGTGGCTGGCACAACTTTCGAACATGGTGCGTAAGGCTGCATCTGGCGAAGTGAAGCAGCTGCTCGATCTCCAGCGGCCGTTCGAACAGGCGATCATCAACGAGTACATGCCTGGACAGGGGATCGCTCCCCACATCGACAGGGACTGCTTCGGGCCCGTTGTTGCGACCGTGAGCTTGGGCTCGGAGGTCCACATGGACTTCCGTTGCGATTCGACTGGGGACGAACATGTGCAGCGCTTGGTGCCGGGCAGCCTCGTCCTTCTCCACGGCGATGCCCGCTCCAAGTGGCGTCACGGCATTGCGAAACGGCACTCCGACACTTGGAACGGCCAGAAGACCAAGCGCCAACGACGCGTCTCGATCACGTTTCGTACCATTGCAGACGCCGGGCTAGCTGCGCCAGGTTGAGGCCCGGCCCGCGAACCGTCAGGAGGCCTCTCGTGGGCGTGGCGTGGTGGACTTCGGGTTGTCTTCCTATGCGTTCCTGTGCGTTTCTGGCAGTCTGAGTTCCAAGGGTCCGTGGTCCCGCATGGGCTTGCCTTTGACACTGCGGGTGGGTATGTCAGCGGTCGCAGATGTTCACCCGCATGCGGACAGATTACACCGGACTTCATTTCGGAGGTGATCAAGGAGATGGCCAGCGGTTTGGGCACCATTCGATATAAGCCCCAAAGGAAAGGGACCCCGTGCGTTCCGGGGTCCCAGCACCTGGGGTATACGGTCAATTCAGCCGTGGCCTACTAACCGTGACCTTCAGGCACCTGAGACGCTACAGCCTGCAGAGGCGTGTTGCAAGGAGCTTGCCGTAGCATCAGAACAGGACGATCCGATTGGTCCAGCGCCGCCCGGTGTGGGTGAGCGGCCAGCGTTGGGCATCTGGGTGCAGAGAGCCCAGGGAGACGTCGATGGAGCGAAGGGAGGTGTCGCCCTCGAGGACGCGGCGGCGGACCCCTGAGATGAGATCGGCGATCTGCACCGGCTGGGAGGTCACCGAGTCGGCGTAGTACACAGTGGGGTGCAGAGGCAGGTCTTGGGAGACCACGTAGCTGGCGGCGCAATGACTTGCGTGGGCGTCGATGGGGTGGTTGGAGCGGTCCATGACGATGGCCCCGACCGAGAGGTGTTGGGCACACTCAACCGCGAAGTGCTCGACCAGCGCCTGGAGTTGCAACGGCATGGTGGTGCGCTGGGTCATCTGGTGGTGCATGCGAGTCTTGGAGATGCTGGCTGTGTAGACGGTGCAGTCCAGGCCCCGCAGGATGGAGACGATCTCGCCCGCGAGTTGCTGGTTGCGGGGCCGCTTCCACAGGTGGGGCCGGATCATGTGGGCTGCCTTCACCTCCCACTGAGATGGTCGCCCCCGTTCGGAGAAGATCCCACCCTTCGCGCCGGCGAGTCTGCGGTTGATCGCGGCGACATCGCCGGACGCGACGGAGAAGCCGCCTATCACCACGGCGCGGGTGGCGTAGTTGGGGGCCGGGTGGCCGGAGTCGTCAAGGAACAGGAATCTGGTGGGCTGTTGGTTGGCCATGGCGGTCTCCTTGTGCGGATCTGGTTTCAGTGAGGTTCTAGTCGGCGGCTCCGCAGATTCTTTGAGACTGTGTCAAAGATGGGTGCCGTCTTGTGCTCGGGGCCACGTGTAGCGGCCGCCGGCGGGTACTGCCGGACAGGCATGCGTCCTTGCGATGTGCCCAGGCCTACCAAAATTGTTGGCGATCAGCGGAAGTCGCGATCGGCGATCATGGGAATTCGCGTCGCGTGATGGGGTTCTGTCTGGCGGTTGGGAGGTTGGCGGGGGTTGGTGGTTGTGGCGATTTCGAGGCCGTGGTGTTCTCGCAGTCTCCACGATGGGCCGCGGATGTTGAACACGATGGCGTTGTGCATGAGGCGGTCCAAGATGGCGGCGGCGATGACGGAGTCGCCGAAGATGTCGCCCCAGTCGGGCAGGCCGCGGTTGGTGGTGACGATGGTGGGATGGCCTTTCTGGTAGCGGGTGTTGACGACCTGGAAGAACACCGAGGAGGCGGACCGGTCCGGCATGGGCAGCAGGCCGACGTCGTCGATGACCAAGATGGTGGGCGCGGTGTAGGTGCGCAGCTTGGTGCTCCAGGTGCCGTCGACTTTGGCGGCGACGAGGCTGGTGCACATGTCTTCTGCGGTGGTGAAGTAGCCGCGCCAGCCGGCTTCGACGACTCTGATGGCCAAAGCGACCGCGAGGTGGGTCTTGCCGCAGCCGGGCTGGCCCAGGAACAAGATGGGGCGGTTCTCGTCGATGAAGCGCAGGGTGGCGAGGTCGGCGACGAGTTTGGGGTCGATGCTGGGCTGGAACTCGAAGTCGAAGTCCGCGATGGTCTTGTGGAACGGGAACCTGGCGTAGCGCAGCCGAGCTGCGAGGCGCCGGTCGCGGGTGTGGACGGCTTGTTCGTCGAGGAGTCGGGCCAAGAACTCGATGTGGGTCCACCGCTGGGTTCGGGCGTCGTTGGCGAGGGTGGCGAAGACCTCGGCGGCGCGGTCGAGTTGCAGGTAGCCGAGGTCGGTCTTGATCTGCTCATAGAGCCCTGTGCCGGCGCTCACGGCAGGGCCTCCTCGTTGTCGATGCCGTAACGGCCGGCAAGGTCCGGAGCCTCGACGTCGAAGTCCCCTGCGCCCAGATCGAGCCGGGCGGCTTCGGCGGCATCGGTTTGGGTGTCGGTGACGGCGCGCAGGTGACGCCTGGGGCGGTCATCTCGATTGAGAGCCTCGGCGACTGCGGCGCGCCGGTGATCGGCGGCCCACACCTCGCTCACTTCGCCGCCGGCGAGCCGGTGGCGGGCCACGACGGTGCCGGCCCAGCGAACCTCGAAGACCTCAGAGTCCACACATCGGCGGATCTCCACGAGCTGGCCCAGCATGTTCGGGGGCACCGAGTAGCGCACCCCGTCAACGCTCACGAGCGGGACGACGTTGTGGACCCGGCGGGTCGCGACGCAGTCGGTGTCAAAGCGCACCGCCGGCAACGGCGCGAGGAACCCCACCTCCACGGCTGCGCGCTCCGCGGGGGCGACACCCGTCGTTCGAGAAGCGACAGCATGCACACGCTGGTCCAGCCACGCCCGGGCGCGCCGGTTCAGTTCGTCGACGTCTGCGGGGACCCCGGCGGCCTCAACCTCAGGCACGAAGGTTTCGCGCAGCTGCCGGAAGCAGCGCTCAATCTTGCCCTTGCGCTTGGCGTCGCCAGCCCGGCACGGGGTGATCTTGGTGCCGTAGCGGGCGGCCAGCGCCACTGCCGCGCCGTGCAGCTTGAACCGCCGTCCCTGGCTGGTGCCGAGTGCGCCCATCCGGTCCGTGCGCGCCGCCGCGGGCACCCCGCCGAAGCACTCCAAGGCCCCCACGAGACCCTCGAAGGTGTGGTTCTGGTCCTCAGAGGTCGTGAACCACCACATCCGCTTGCGGCTCCAGCACAAGATCGCCCCGAAACAGCGCAGAGGATGATCCCACCCCCACCCCGCCGCGACGCTGTCCAGATTGCAGAAGTCGAACTGCATCTCCTCGCCGGGGCCGGTGCTGATCGGCACCGACGCCGCCGCGGCCGCCCTGAACCGGGGCCCGCGGATCTCGCGCACCGCACGCACCACCGTCGGATACGAACCCCCGAACCCCTCGGCGCGCAGCTTGTTGTGCACCGACGTCGCCAACAGCCGAGGATGTCTGCCCAACAGCGCCTCGATCCGGTCCCGCCACACACGGGTCATCACCAGCCCCTCACCGGCTGCTGCGACCCTCTCAGGAGGCCCGCCGGCCTTGAGCCACTTGCTGATCGTGGCCGGATGAAAGCCCAGCTCCTCGGCGACCTCCCGACTCGTCCAGCCCTCGTTGTTGAGCGCATGCACATCCATGTACTGCTCCTGGTTCATCATGAGTCCGGCGGTCCCTTCAAATCGGCGTCGATGCCTGGTCGCTCGACACGCTGAAGGGGCCGCCACCCTCACGGGTGGATGGTGATCAAGCCAGGAGGACCCCGATCACCCAACGCGAATTCGCGTGATCGCAGAACGCGACTTCGCGTGATCGCTCACACCAATCGCCAACGTTCGATAAGGGGCGGTATCGCAGGTGGGTCGATGTCATGGCGGGGCCCCGCTGCTTCTGTCAAGCGCTTCGGCAGCCTCTGAGCTACCTCGAAGCTCACCACTCCCCGGGGCGCTGTCAGGGAAGATCATCACGCCCGATAGGAAACGTCGAGAGTCGTCTTCGCCTTCCTACTTGAGCACTGCATTGGTCGCGTCGGCCGCCTGTTGCACCTCTGCGATGATTTCACGAAGGAACTGGTTGCGATCAGGAGATGGCCTGGCATCGGGAACAGGCGCGGCGGGCTCGTAGATCTCGTCGCCGATGATGCGGGCGCGTTCGAAAGTCGAGCCGGTTCCGCGCTCGTAGTACGCGTTCTCCCACTGCTCCGCGCGTTCGTCCCACACGCGCCGAGTGCACAGTTCGAGCAGCCGTGGACTTAGGTTGCCAGCGAAGGCATCGAAGATGTCCCGCTTCTGGTCGTCTGTCGGTTCGGGCCCCTCCCAGCGCAGAGGGCTCTGAACGAACACGTAGATGCGCTCCTTCAGTTCATTGAAGAGATCGGCGACCGGCCGAAGAGTGTCGTACTCGTCGTCCCACCCCTCGCCGAGCCGACGGCTCAGGGCCTTGACCCGCGTCCAGTGCTCCTTCAAGAAGCCGGTCTTGGACTCGAGACCTAGGAGCGGTCGCCACACCTCATGGAAGGAGTCGGCCGCGCTGTGGATTGCGAGTACGAGGTTCATCTGGTCATAGACCGGCCGAGCCGCCACAAGCTCTGGAGTCTCGATCACCGAATCGATGCGATCGAGGAGCTTGCGAAGCTGCGAGATCGTGCGCTTTCCCGACGCGGTGGTCTCGCTCAGTGGCTTGTGGATGTCCTCCAGGAAGAAGCGAGCACGCTCGACGCGTTGCCGCAGCGTGCGCTCGGCGTCAGGACCCAGTTTCTCTCCGAAGGCCGCGAGCACGTTGTTGGCAGAGGCCAAGACGTGGTGCACCTTTGCCGATGGGGTCGGCAGGTTGTCGCCTTTGACCTCGTCGAAGTGCGTAAAGGCGATGATGAGTTTGCGGGCGTTGCCGGTCGCCACGACCTCCCGCATGGCGGCGAGGGATGCTGCCTGCATCGGCTGGGTGGCGTTGTCTACTAGGAGCACCGCATCCGTCGCCTCGATACGGCGACTCACTGCCGTCGACACCGCCGAAGTTGACTTGGGCGTGTGGCCGAGCCCTTCGCCATCGATCAGGACAAGCTTTGGCACCTCGCTTCCATTCCAAGCCGGAGAGAAGGGACCGGCGATACGCAAGCCGTTCACTAGTGGTGTCAGCAGCTGCCCGAACAGAGGCGCATAGTTACTGGAGAAACGGGAAATCGCGGAGAGGAACTCGGCGCGTTCGTCGGACGGCCACCGGCCACTCCAGGTGAGTGGCCAGCCCTGGCGTGTCTTGTTGACCTGTCCGGGTGGCAGCAGTTCGAAGCGCTTCTCGATCTCCTCCATCAGCGCATCGGTTGTCTGGTGGAAGTCCTCGTCGTCGCGCAACAGGTTGTCGAGCTCCTCTTCGAAGAGCTCCTCAGCCACACGCCTGTCTTCGTCCCCATCGACTCCAAGTTCGGCGTGTAGCGCGTCGCGGTGGCGGTAAGCAAGACTGTGGAGCACTTCTATCGTCTCCGCAAGGAGTTCCTCAGTTCGTGTCATGTCGATCGTGCCGTGCTCCACTTCGGAGAGGAGGTCCTCCTCGTCCTCCAAATCCACATCGTCATCGTCCAAATCCACATCGTCATCGTCGAAGTCTGAGCTTTGGGAGGCGACTCTCGGGCCGTTTCCGAGTACATAGCTGAATCGGAAACGCTGATTCGCATGGTTCAGGACTCGCCTGAGCACGTCAGCGTTGTCTGCGCCCCTGGCCGCGGCGAGCACGGCGTTCGAAATGCACTCGTTCAGGTATTCGCGTACCTCGCCGCGTGAGGCGAAAGTCGCCACAGCACGCCAGTCGCTCTGGGCGAGGACGATCTCGGTGTCGTGGATGGTCGTCTTAGCCGTGGATGTCGACGGGAAGCGCTCCTTGTTTGGATCCGTCCCTATCAACTGGCGAACTAGCGTTGTCTTGCCGGCTCCGGTCGTTCCGAGGAAGAGGACACGCCGATATCCGGCCGGGTCCGACTCGGGAAGAGCGATTTCGGCGTCGCGCAGCTTCGCGAAATCCGTCTTCTCGGGGATCATCTTGTCGAAGAAGATGTTGACGACGCGGGGATCGAATCGGCGCGTGGCCTCGGAACGAGCAGAAGGGTCGTGGTACTTGGCATCACCCAACAAGACGTTGAGCTCGTCCCGTAGCCGTCCCGCCTCTGCCTCGTCCCGTGTGCCAAGGCCGCTACGCACTCGAAGGCCTGGCCTGCCGGTCGCATCCGACCGCCTGACTGGATGCCGGAATATGATCGAGTAGCCCAGCCGTCCCTGGGTCTGGCTCAAACTTGCGGTGTACATCTGACGATTCACTCCTGTCTTCGTTGTTCCTACGTTGTACCGAGTCGGCCATGCTAGCGAACTAGCTAGCCCGATCCAACCCATCTGGAACAACTCAGGAACAACGACACTGGAGCCATTTCCTCACAACAGCCTCCACGCGTGCGCTCGATTGTACAGCTTGTGGCGGAGGTGGACGTCCGCCACCAGCGAGTTTGCTCAAACCTGCTCAAGGTTCCTCAGCTTTCAACCTAATCCCAGTTCAGAGGCACTAAACCGGGCAGTTCAAGCCGCGAAGGTGATGCTCAGTCGTACTCATCTGATAGCGTGTTTCCGCACCAAATAGTGATAACGGGGATGATAGGTGAGTTCGAGTCACCGGCGACCGGCGGTACTTACAGCGGCCTTTGTGCGCACGATCAACCGGCCTGGTCGCTACGGCGACGGCCGGGGCGGCCACGGGCTGAGCCTATTGGTGAAGCCCACCGTCAACGGGCGATGGTCCAAGACCTGGAGCCAGCGCGTCAAGATCGGCGGCAGGCTCACCAACGTCGGGCTCGGCAGCTATCCGGTGATCACGCTGGCCGAGGCCCGAGCCCGGGCGTTGGAGAATGCCCGTGCCGTCGCCGCCGGCAAGGATCCCCGGACCGGCGACGCCCCAACTGTCGCCGAGGCGTGGGAGCAGGTGATCCGCCTTCGCCGCCCGTCATGGCGCGACGGCGGCAAGTCGGAGAACCAGTGGCGGGCCTCATTCCGCGACTACGTGGAGCCCCAGCTCGGCTCCAAGCTCGTCTCAGAGGTCACCACGGCGGACGTGCTAGCCGTGCTGATGCCGCACTGGCACGAACGAGCCGAGACGATGAGGCGAGTCAAGCAGCGCCTAGGCGCCGTACTCGGCTGGTCGCTCGCCCAGGGCCACCGCGACGACAACCCAGCCCGCAGTGAGGCCCCTCACTGCCGCGCTACCCAAGCAACCCGCAGGAAGCCACCAGCGAGCCCTACCACCCGAAGAGGTGCCCACCGCGGTTGCCGCCATCCGGACCGGAACCGCCTCGCCCGTGGTGAAGCTCGCTGTCGAGTTCGTGGTGCTGACCGGCTGCCGCTCAGGCGAAGCCCGAAACGCGACCTGGGACGAAATCCACGGCGACACGTGGACAATCCCCGGTGAGCGAACCAAGACCGGCAAGCCCCACCGCATCCCGCTTTCCGACCGGGCGCGAGCCGTGCTCGATGAGGCGCGTCGCCTAGGCGGCGACACCGGGCTCATCTTCGCCGCCCCCCGCACCGGCAAGCCGCTCAGCGACAACACGCTCGGCAAGGCACTCCGCACCGCCGAGATCCCCGCAACCATCCACGGGATGCGAGCCAGCCTCCGAGATTGGCTAGCAGCCGAAGGCGTGCCCTACGAACTAGCCGAATCCGTGCTGGCCCACCAGCCCCGAGGCATCGCCAAGTCCTACCGCCGCGACGACCTACTAGAAGCCCGCCGCCCAATCATGGAACGCTGGGCACAGCATGTTGCAGCGAACGCCCAACGATTTGGCACCGAGACCGGCACCGTAACGGACAGCAGAATGCGCGAGAGTCTCATGGCTCCTAAGAGGGACTGACATCGTCGAGCCCGCGCCCCATGTTGATGCTATCAAGGTAGCACCACACGCCGTCTTTATAGTATCATGATCGTATGATCTACCAGCCTCCGTCCCTGACGGCGTTGGACAGGCAAGTCCTGGCCGATATCCGAGCATGCCACGATGGCCTGCACTCCTACCTGTTCAGGCCGCGACGGTGGTACGGGACGCTCAGCCGCGTCATGATGGCTCGGGCTGTGCACGGCTCTACTTCCATCGAGGGCTACCGCTCGACAGTCGCGGAGACCGCAGCCATTCTCGATGGTGAGGACGTTCCTCACCTGGACGCGGACACGCCCCGGGCCATTGCCGCATACCGCGATGCGATGACCTATGTCCTCGCGCTCACCGATGAGGATGAGCCCCCACCGGCCATGGACGCAACCCTGATCAAGTCACTCCATTACCTGATGACGGCCTACGACTGGGCGAAACGACCGGGCAAGTGGCGAAAGGGTGAGGTGTGGGTGCACAACAATGAGGGTGCGGTCGTCTACACGCCTCCGGACCGTGACGAGCTCGAGTCCTTGATCGACGAACTGGTGCACCAGGTCAACGATGACGGCCCGGATCCCCTCATCAAGGCAGCCATGGCGCACTTGAACCTGACTCTGATACACCCGTTCGAGGACGGCAACGGCCGCATGGCGCGCTGCCTGCAGAGTTTCGTGCTGGCCCAGCACACCAGACATCCGCACTTCATGAGCATCGAAGAAGACCTGGGCCGGCGTACCTCGCAGTACTACCGCGCGCTCCAAGACACAGCAGCCGGGTCTTGGTCGCCAACCCGCAGCACCCGACCGTGGATTGAGTGGTGCCTGACCGCACACCTGAGGCAGGCCCACCGCACTCGATGGCGTCTCGACTGGACAGAAGCCCTCTGGTCAGCTTGTGAGGACCTCGCTCGTAAGCACGGGCTCAACGAGCGGACCGTCGGGCCGCTCATGGATGCCGCTTACGGGCGCACCTTCGCTCGATCGACGTACCTCCACATCGTGCATCAAAGTCACGGGGACTCTCTCAGCGACATCGCAGCCTCCCGGGATCTAAGAGCGATGGTAAGCGCTGACCTGCTCGTGCCCATCGGAGCAGGAAGAGGCCGCAGATACGAAGCGTCCGTCCAACTCAAACACCTACGCCACGAGATGCGACAAGCCTTTCCCAGTCCCCCCGATCCGAACCCCTACACGAATGTCGACCTCCAACTGTCCCTGAATTGACCAGCGATGAGTTCGGGGCGTCGTAGCTGGGCGGGCTGGTGCCGTCGAGCGCTCCGGCAGCCGACAGTAGGCTCGCTGCTGTGGGGGATGCAGCGCCGAGTTCGGAAAGCGTCGGCGGCCGGCAGGAGCGGGAGCAAAGCGAGGCGCCAGCGGCGACGGCTCGGCCGGCGCTGTGTGCGTCTGATCTGCCGGCGTACCTCGCCGTCGGTGATGGCCGCAACGGGTTGGTGGACCTGCGCGAGTTTGTCAAGCGTTGGGCCTGCTTCCCGCAGCAGCGGCCGTTGATGATCGCCCAAGCCCCTCGCCGTCACCGATGGCATGACCGGCTCACGTCGCGTCGGCACGATCTCGTGCGCATCTCGGCGGTGGTCCATGCGCTGTGTGACCGTGACGGGGTCGCGGTTCCCGGCTGGGTCTACAAGCACCGCAGCCGTCGCCCCATCGGATTGGCCGCGTCGCTGGACCCGACCACCGAGTGGGCCCGTATCGCTCTGGCCGACGCTCCCTCGGCGTGCGCATATCACGATGTGTGGTTCGATCAGGCCATGATCGAGAACATCACCGTGCACGGCTTCAGGGACTGACGGCCGGCGGACTTGGACTTCGAGGGGTTCGAGCGCCACGTCGCAAGGTGGTTCCCGATTACGCCTGGTCAGGCCCTTGATGTCACCCAGGCGTGCTTGTATTGAGGTCGGAGTGTGGCGAGACCGCCAGGGAATCAGGACTGCGAAGAACTGAGTGCACGTGAGCGACGACCGATCGGACAAGACCGGCGAGACCACCGGCAGCGCCGAAGGTTCAGCTGGCAGGAAGCTAAGCCTGTTCTGCATGGCGCTCTGGGGACCAGACGGCCCGCCCGCACACGTCCTCGGCAGAGAGGACTTCGTGTCATGCCCCGAGAACGACGGGCACGACGACGGGTGTTGGGGGCATATCTCGCCCATCAGACAGCCGGTCGCGATTCCGCCTCCGATCATGCTCCTCTCGCAGCGCGAGATGCAGAAGATTGCCGGCTCTTCGCGTTTGAGGGTGGAGTAGGGGCAGCAGCCATCCGCGGTTGAACGCGGGGGATCCTCCAGAATCGGCGCCGCCAAGGCAGCCGAAGACCTGGAGGATCCCGTGGAGTGCGACCCTACGCGCGTGTGTGAGCTGTTGGTGGGATTGGGAGATGTGGAGGTGCTCGGCGTCGACGACGAGGATGGCGCGCCGCTG